>CAZWYT010000046.1:0-40396 GCA_964638325.1 uncultured Planctomycetales bacterium | reverse complement strand
TATCGTAGGTTCGCAGGAGTACGACTTCGCCTGGCCGCATACCGGTCACGAGTTGAAGCTCGATCATCGCTTTTACGGGCCTTGTCACGCGAGCCATCACGGCGTCGATGTGCGCCTGGGACACGGGCGTCACGCGGCTAGTCTCGCGCGCCTCCGAGCGACCCTGCTTCAGCGGTGCGACCGACTGCAGGCCCTGCAACACTCCGGGGGCGACGAGCTCGTTCTCGACGCCCCACTTGAAAACCCGTCGAATACGGTTGATGCGCGCGTTGACGACCTTGCGCGAGAGGCCGGTCTCGATCATCCGTTCCCGCACCGCGCGAAGGCCGGTGGGGCCGAACTGGGACACGGGCAGAGTCTCGTAGAGTGCCTGCAGCGGTTTGATCGCATCCTTCATGTTCGCGAGCTCACCTGTCGGGCGCCCGTTCTTTACATAGTAGCCGGCGGCGAACTCGAGGTACGCGACGAGCAGCTCGTTCATGCGGAGGTCGGCCCGAACGATCTCGGCCTTGACGGGATCGCTAGGCAGCGGTGCGGCTCTCGTGACAAGCCACTCACCAACGACCCGCTGGTACGCAGCGCGGCTTTCCGGCGAGCCATACTTGCCGAGATAATGCTCGCGGCCGTTCAGCCAGACGTACGCTTGGCCTGACGCCTTGTGGTGTGAGTATCCGGGCGGAGTGTTTTTCAGTCGTGGCATCGTGCAGCTCCTTCGTCCGTGCCAAACCCGTAGTTTTACGGGTTTGTTGAGGACTTCTGGGCCGCACTGCCCGACGCAGGCAGGCACGCTAATCAGCGTTCGGCCAGTTACTTACATTCACAGCGGGCGACCGGGCTCGAACCGGCAACATTCAGCTTGGAAGGCTGATGCTCTACCAATTGAGCTACGCCCGCATAAGCCTTTTAACCACAGTGCCTTGCAGCGATTATCCGTGACCACGATGTACTACATTTCTGTCCGGCGTGGCGTACTACAAAACCGCGAATTCCCTGGCTGTGAACGCCACTCTAAGCCCATTATCGCGGTTTTTTCGAGTGCGTCCAGCCCAGAAAGCTGAATGCTCCTGGTGCCGGCGCCGGACGCCGCATGGCCCTCGCGGACCAACGACCGGCGACGGCGATCATCACTCGTGCCGACGCTCCGATGTTCACGGTTCCAACTCCCTATACGTTGCCGGGTAACATCAGAATTGACAGCGTGTTCGGGAGGGATGGGTTCAACGCGGCAGGGCGAGCATGCCGACTGCCTGGTCGAGATCTGCATTCATGAGCACGTGCAACAGGCGACCGTCGGCCGCACGCGGCACGTCGATGACGCGCACAGTGTCCGCAAGGTCGGCGTATTCCGGGGCGAACTCGACGAGACGGTTGGGCGTGCGCGTTAGAAACGCTTCGTTGAAAAGCACGTCGTCTTCATCGGGATAGAGGGGCAGGTAGTGGATGGCGGTCTCCACCAAGTCCTGAAAGAAGTGCGTGCCGAACGACAAGTCCGGCGTATAGTCCCCCCTCTTCCGGGCGATCTCGATCAATAGGGTGGTGTTGTTGATATCCGCGTAGGTGACGCGCACGCCAAGCTTGATGTCACCCCGACTGCCCCAGCGCCCGGGCCCCATCAGAATGAAGCGGCGCTTGGGGAGCAGCTTGTTGAGTTTGCCGACGGCGCGACCGACCGCGACCAACTGGTCGAGACTATCCAATTGGCTGTACTTCTCCGGATCAACGTACACGATGTGCGTGATATCCGGCACGCTGCCGTTGGACACGTGGCGGTTTGCCGAGAAAACCACGCGTTCCGGTGAAAGGTCGTGGGGAATCACGGCCGGTGCGCAATCCCGCGTGGAACTCTGCGCGCGACACTGAAGCAGGTAGAGGCCGCCGCCGTCGGAGGCAAACTCAATGTCCACAGGGGCACCGGCCTTCTCCTCAAGCAGGGTCAGCAGGGCGCGCATCTGCTTGAGGAACGGCGTCCGTGCCAGAAGTCCCTCGAACGTGACTACCAAGTCCTGGCGCTCGAAGTCAAGCTGCCCGCGCAGCGGTGACCGCAGGTCGCCATCCTCGAAGACCGAGACCAGTTGTTCGATGCCCGGGACCTGTGCCCCGCATTCGCGCAGGAACTCCGGAATCTCGACCGTCTCAAAGCGGTTGGTCCGCAAGTTGATCACGTCCATGTATCTGGGCGAATAGCGGACTGTTTCCTCGGGCGTCGCGTTGACCCGCAGGCCGGGCTGGCCTGGGGCCGCCAGGATCGGATAGTCGTCCCCGAGCCGGTCGACGGCCCGTGTACCCAGGCCAGGGACGAGGCGGGCTAAGCCGTCATCGCGCTTGATGCGCGGCGACCAGCGGAACTCGTTGTGGCTGAAGGCCACGCCCGCGAACGCCGGCGCGAAGTAGTGGCCGACCCTGGCCCCGACGACCTCCTGGATCAGAATGGCCATGGCCTCTGAGAAATCAAGCAGATTGCGCTCGGCGCGATACAGAATCGGGTCCGGTCCGAAGGTCGAGGCGTAGACTTCGGCAATCGCATCGAGCAGCGCCGCGAGGCGTTCGCGCTTGCTGCCTTGATTGGCAACGAACAGGCTCTTGTATTTTCCGGCGAACGCCGCCCCGAACCGATCTTCGAGCAGACTCGAGCTGCGGACAATGAGCGGACGCTCGCCGAAATCGTCCAAAGCCAACGAAAGGCCGCGGACAACATCGGGCGAAACGTGCGAATGCTTGAACACCTGCACGACACGCGGATACTCACAGCGGATTTCGTCGAGCTCCTTGTACTTGTGGGTCATCACGTCTTCCAGGTGGTTGAGCTGGATGAAGTCATGAAGGCCGTCGGACGTGATGTACCAAGAGCGGGGAAACCGTAGATCTTGTAGGCCCAACTCGACGCCGTGGCGGCGCACGATCTGCCGCGCGAGAAAGAGCCCGGCCGCCTTGCCGCCGATCTTGCCGTGGCCCTCGCCGGGATGGATGAGGCGCTGCGTCAGTTTGTGAAAGTCCTCGATCTCCACATAGCTTTTGGCCACGTTGATGAACTCGAGCTGCCCGGTCAGAAAGCGGTGGATCAGCGAGACGCGCAGCCCCTTCAGCGTGGACGGAGACAGCTCGATTTCTCCGTGCGTAGCATGCTGGTAGCGACGAATCGCGTCGGCCACCCTGGCAAGCGAAGTATGTGGGTCTTCGACTACGTTGACCAAGAAGCTGGCCCGGTCCTGCCGGATCCACTTGTGGATGCAGGCCACGATTTCTTCGTCGTCGAGATGTGCAGCGGCGATCTGAAACGTCTCGCCGGCCAAAGCCTCTTCGGTCGGCAGGCTATCCTTGCACTGTGGCTCGTTGGGCTCGCTCAGCAGATCCGCGAACTCGGCTTGCCGTCCGCCGCCGACTTTCTGCAGAACGAGCTCAGCATCCTCGATGCCCCGACAGCACAGATGGTTGATCATTTTGCGGGTGATCCGCAGCAGCAGATTGTGGTCGGTTCGCCGCAGCAGATCGAGGATGGCGGACGAATCCCCCGTCGTGTGCTCGGAGACCTGCTGCGGCGCGGAGCGCCAATCGCGCATGCCCTCCAGCAGGCGGCGGTGCGTGATGCAACTTGCGAGCCGCTCGGCGATAAACTCGATCAGCCTGCGTTCGCTTTGCAGGAAGGGCCCTTCGTCAGCATCGGGCATGTGCTCGGTATAGAACACTTCGAGCATACCCACCGGTTCTGCCTGCACGCAAATAGGAGCCTGCTGCGCCCAGGGGGTTTCGGCGAAGTCCTCCGACTCATACACCTCACCACCGTACGTTACCCGGACGCGACACACATCCGAATACTGCCACCCGGATGGGACAGCCTGCACCACACCACGGAAGACCTCGCCCAGCGGGGTCTCCTCGTGGCTGGCCAACTCCTCGATGGCGTAGAGACAGTCGAGTTCCTTTGTGCGCTCGTGCAGCGCAGGCAGAATTCCCTCGATCGCGTCGTGATTCGCCATGATGCCTCTCCACCGTCACGTGGGGCTCGTCATGTCTTTGCGCTCCCGTAGGCCATATGCTCGACTGGCAACAAGAAGACACGCCCCACCCCTCATGTCGTAAGGGATGGGGCGTCTTTCCCTGCTATTGCAGAGAAAGGTGGCGGTCCCGCGCGCGGGGCCACCGCGTCCACGGAGATTTCTGGGATGTCCGGCCTCGGATGAAGCAGTCGCGTGCATCCTCGCCCTCAGCTGTTCAGAATCTCCTCGACTTGGGCCTTATCCACCTCTGTGATGTAAGGGATGCCGCTGATGTCCGCGGCCTCGCGCGTGAGTGCGGCGATGTCATCGCGGGTGATGTACTCCAACGAGAATTTCCGGCTCCCGCACAGGAGCTGGCGGAGACCCTGAGCCAGGCGCTCGTAGTACGTGTACAACCCTATGGCGCCCGCCGGGATGCGCTCGAACTCATCGTCTCCCAGTTCCTTGCGCAGCTCACTGGCGGTGACGAAAATGTCGTCGATCGTGTTCCCGAAGCGTTCCACGTAGACCGGGAGCTGACCCTCGCTGATCGCGCGCCCAATGGTCTTTCCGACCATGGCCGCCGCGATCGGAGAACGGGCCATGCCGACCAGCTTGACATATGGCGCGCCGAGGGCCAAGCCCTTGAAGATCTGATCCTCGAACGTGAACCCGCCGGCCACTGCAATGGCGGGGACCTTGTATTTGCGCTCGGCCATGCGGCGGCAGTACTGGTACAGGAGTGAATGCAGCTCGACGGGCGGCACACCCCACTCGTTCATCATGCGCCAGGGGCTCATGCCGGTCCCGCCGCCGGCGGCGTCCACCGTGAGCAGATCCAACTTGTACTTGCTGGCGAACAGGACGGCGCGGGCCAGATCGGCTGGCCGATAGGCGCCGGTCTTCAGGAAGATGTACTTGGCACCGGCCTTGCGCAATTCCTCGACGCGCTTCGCAAAGGCCTCCTCGCTGACCATGCCGACCCGCGAGTGCCGCTCGAACTCCTTGAACGCCCCGCGCTCGAAAGCCTTAATCACATGCGCATCAGTCGGGTTGGGCAGGACGATGTAGCCGCGCTCATAGAGCATCTGGGCTTTTTTCAAGTTATTGACCTTGACTTCGCCGCCGATGTCCTTGGCACCCTGACCCCACTTCAGCTCGACGCAGTCCACGCCCAGCTTGTCGACGGCGTACTCCTGGACGCCGAGGCGGGTATCTTCGATGTTCGCCTGACAGATGATGGCGCCATAGCCCTGACGCTGGTGATCTTTGTACAGATTGACGCGCCGCTTGAGATCGACCGTATCCACGACGCGGCCGTTTTTGATGACGGCTTCGGGGTCCATGCCAACGACGTTTTCGCCGATCGTCAGCCCGGTCCCGGCCAACGCCGACCCGATGGCCAGGCCCTCCCAGTTGTTCTTGGCGATATTGGTCGAGCCGATGCCTGGGATGATCCAGGGGTAGCGGAACTTGATACCGCGGTCGTGACCGAAGACAACCTCCAGGTTGACCGCCGGAAAGATGGCCTTGTCGCTGTCGGCTTCGATGCCGTGGGCTCCGACCGCCGTGCCCATGATGTTGAAATGGGAGTAGTCAACGGGGTAGGTCTTCTCGGCCGCGGTGGTGATCACGCCGAACGGCTGCGGGTAGATGACCTCGTGGCCGCGATAGGCGGATTTGCCGATCTCGCACATGCCGATGCAGCCATCGACGCACGTCACGCACATGCCGGAGCTCGGGGTGACGGAACCGTCTGTCCGGTTCTTGGTCAGAGTGGCGGCCGAACTGTTTATTCTCGAGAGTGTCATGGACATTGAGTCGATACCTCCGTGGACTAATCCTTCTCAATCTCGCAGGCAACGCAGGGGTTCATGTAGCACATCATGTCGTCGAACTGTTCCTTTTCGACGCAAGGTGGGCTCAGGTTAGCGCAGCCGCCGCAAATCGCCTTGTCGGGTTCCGTGTACGTGCAGCGGAGCTGGCAGGCGGGACAGACGTAGATGCAGCCGCCGCAGAGCCGGCACTGCTCGGACTTGATGTCGAACGGGGTGCCGATGCTGCGCGTCTCACCACGACCGCGAAAGCCGATGGCCTTGGCCATCATCTGCTCTTCACACATTCGCACGCAGAGGCCGCAGAGAATGCAATCCTCATGCTCTTGGCGGAAGCGTTGCTGGGTAACCCGGTGGGCCGAGGCGAGGTCCTGGATGATCTTCGACTGCGGGCAAGAGGCCAGCAGAAGCTCGAGGATCATCTTGCGGGCCCGGAGCACGCGGGCCGAGGCCGTCCGCACCTTCAATCCTTCTTGCGCGGGGTATGTGCATGAGCTGACCAGCCTGGCCTTCGGACCTTCGTCGAGCTCCACGACGCACAGCCGGCAGGCGCCATAGGGCGACAGGCCGTCCATGTGGCACAAGGTCGGGATCGGAAAGCCGAGGAACCGGGCAGCTTCGAGCAACGTCGAGCCGTCCTCCACCGAAACTCTCAGGCCATTGATCGTAAGAGAAATCATGCCGCACCTCCTACCGCGGCCAGGCCCGCCGCTTCGTCCTCCTTGGGCCGCGTGAACTCAAGGTCGCACCGCAAGCATCGGCGGGCCTCCCTGGTGGCGTCCTTGACGGAAAGCGATTGCTCCACTTCGTTGAAGTCTCTCCGGCGCGCTGCGGCTGGGAGGGTGGGCGGTTCGACGCGGTCGGCCTCCGCAAGCTCTTCGTCACCCAACTGGAGCGGCTCAACGTAGACCTTCGGCAGCAGAGGCGTGCCGGGCTGTTTCAGTTCTTCACCGCGCAGATAACGTCCAATCATCGTCGCCGCCTTCTTGCCGGCGGCGATGGCCTCGACCACGGTATTCGGTCCCGTGACCACGTCCCCTCCGGCAAACACGCCGGGGCGAGTTGTGGAGAGTGTCGCCTTGTCTACTTTCAGCGTGCCCCAATCGGTCACCTCGATGCCCATGGAACTCATGAACTCGATGTCCGGGACATCCCCGATGGTGACAATCAGAGTATCCAGCATGAAAACGCGCTCGGTTCCGGGAATCGGCACGGGCTTTCGTCGACCGCCGGCATCGACATCCCCCAGCCGGTTCTTGATGCACTCGATTCCGGCAAGACGCCCCTTATCGGTGAGAATCCGCACCGGGGTCATCAGGCTTTCCAGCTTGACGCCCTCCTCAAGCACCGAGTCGATGTCTTTCTTCTGGGCGGGCATTTCTTCCCGTGTTCGCCGGTAGAAGATGGTGACGCTTTCGACTCCCTCCTGCCGCAGGGCGACGCCCGCGGCGTCGACGGCGCTGTCGCCGCCGCCGATGACCCCCACACGGCCCTTGGCTTGCTTTTCACCGCGGAGATTGAATGCTTTGAGGAACTCGATGGCAGGAAAGACTCCAAGTACGTCCTCACCCTCCAGGTTCAAAGCCCTGCTCTTGTGAGCTCCGATGGCCAGGAATACCGCCTTGAAGCCATCGGCGAAGAGGGTGTCAACCGTGAAGTCGCGCCCCAGGGCGGTGTTGCACTTCAGAGTGATGTTCTCGTCAAGGAGTGATTCGATCTCCTTGCGCAGCGTGTCCCTGGGGAGTCGGTACGCGGGAATTCCGCTCACCAGCATTCCGCCCGGCCTGGCGTCTGCTTCACAGATCGTCGATTTGTACCCTGCAAGAGACAGGTAATGAGCCGCGGTGAGACCAGCGGGGCCCGAACCGACAATGGCCACCTTGCGGGTATCCCGTCCCGGCAGCTTCGTTCTTCGCGGCTGGTACACCGCGGGATCCACACGATCGGTAACGAAGCGTTTCAAGGCGCGGATAGCAATGGGCCCCTTACCCGCGGTGCCGCTGCGACACAGGCTCTCGCAACGGTGGGAGCAGACCCGCGCGCAAACCGAAGGGAAGGGGTTCGCCTCGCGGATGGCTTGGTACGCCTGTTCGTATTCGCCCCGCGCAATGTGAGCAACGTAGCGCCAGGCCTCCGTGTCGATGGGACAAGCGGCCTGGCAAGGAGCGCCGACCAGTTCCTTGCAGACAAACGCCCTGCACCGCCGGTCATGAATGTGCTCCTCGTACTCGCTGTGAAAGTAACGGAGAGTCGACAGAACCGGGTTTGATGCCGTTTGCCCCAGACCGCACATAGTTGTGTCTTTGACCACTTGGGCCAGTTCTTCGAGCAGGTCGAGATCTTTGAGCGTCGCCTTTCCCTTGGAGATGTCGTCGAGAATCTCGTACATCCGCTGCGTGCCCTTCCGACAGGTGAAGCACTTCCCGCAGGATTCCTCCTTGAGAAAAGCCATGAAGTACCTGGCGACGTCGACCATGCACGTGTGCTCGTCCATGACGATCATGCCGCCGGACCCCATGATCGAGCCGGCTTCGGTCAGGCTGTCATAGTCGATGCGGAGATCGAACTTCTCGGCGGGGATGCACCCGCCGGAAGGTCCGCCCGTCTGGACTGCCTTGATCTTCGCCTTGCCTTTCGGACCGCCGCCGATATTGTGGACTACCTCCTGGATGGTGATGCCCATGGGCACCTCCACCAAGCCGGTGTTCTTGATCTTCCCGACTAAGCTGAAGACTTTGCTTCCGGCATTTCCCGGAGTCCCGACTTTTGAGAACTCCTGAGCGCCGACGCGGACGATGTACGGAATATTGGCCCATGTTTCGACGTTGTTGATGGCCGTCGGCTTGCCGTTGATGCCTCGCTGAACCGGGTAAGGGGGACGTTGACGCGGTTCCCCCATCTTGCCCTCGATGGAGCGAATGAGGGCCGTCTCCTCGCCACAGACAAACGCGCCGGCGCCTCTCACCATCTTGATGTCAAAGGAGAAACCGGTTCCCAGGATATTCTCGCCCAGCAACCCCAGTTCGCGGCACTGCCGCAGAGCAATGATCAGATGCTTGATGGCCAGCGGGTATTCGTTCCGCACGTAAACAACGCCTTCGTTCGCTCCGGTCCCGAAGCCGCCGATGATCATGCCCTCGATAATGCTGTGCGGATTCCCCTCCAGGATGCTCCGGTCCATGTAAGCGCCGGGGTCTCCCTCGTCGGCGTTACAGACCAGGTACTTGCCCTGTCCGTTCCGCTGCTTGGACAGGAGCTCCCATTTCAGGCCGGTGGGGAAACCAGCCCCGCCACGGCCGCGCAAACCTGAGGCCTTGACCTCCTGTACTACCCAAGCCGGGTTGCCCTTCTCGAGCACTTTCTCCAAGGCGGCATAGCCTCCCTGGGAGATGTAGTTGTACACTCGAATCGGGTCGATCAACTGGTTCATGGCCAGAAGCGTGCGCTGCTGGTTCTTGAAGAAAGGGATCTCGTCAAAGTTGTCGTACCGCTCTCCGGTGACTGGATCGCGATATAAAAGCTCCTCGACATATTCCCCGGCCATCACGGCATCGAGAATCCGGGGCACGTCCGCGGTCCGAACTTGCGTGTAGAAGGCCTTCTGTGGATCGGTGAGAATAAACGGGCCCATCTCGCAGAAGCCGTGGCACCCGGTGATCCGCAGATTCAGTCGATCGAGCAAACTGTTACTGATGATATACTTCTTCACCGCCCGGTGGACGCTGTTCGATCCGCTGGCCTGGCAGGCTGTGCCGGCGCACACGATCACGCAAGGCTTTCCTTTCTCGTTGCCATCCAGGATGATCGTTCGCAAGCGTTGTAGGTCGTACACCGACGACAATCGTAGCATCTTGCTATCCTCGCAGAGCAATCATGTTTGACCGTGGCACTGCCGCCGGGACTAGAAACCGCTGCCGTTCAAATCCAACATGTGTCCCTTGCAGCCCCGGCGCGAGCAGATCTGCACGATCCCGCCGCCCCAAACGATCATGGAAACCATCGGAGCGCTGCACAGCGGACAGCTCGACGCCCCCTTGAGCTCGGTATGGCAGTGCGGGCAGAAGAAATCCACCACGGCATCGGTGCGAATCGGGTATTCGGATTCGACCGTGAAGCTTCCATAGAGCGCCGACAGCCTGAGCCAGCCGTGCGTTTGCTCGAAAGACGCCGTCACGCGTATCGACGGCGAACCGTCGATGGGGTGGTCCGGGTCCATCAGACTGCGGTTGCACCGGGAGCAACTGACGTTGAGAGTGAAGTCTCGCAGGTCCGCTTTTCTTTCGGCGTCGTCGAGGCCCGCGCGGGTGTCGCTGATGATCTGTTTGACGCGTGACGAGCGAACGTTCGAGAAGTAGTGCCCGTCAACGACGGCCACGGGACCCAGCGCACACGCCCCCAGGCAGTTCACCGTTTCCAGAGAAAACTCCTTGTCAGGAGTCGTCTCGCCGGGCGCCACTCCAAGCTGGCGCCTGAATTCCTGCGCGATCGCCGGAGATCCACGAACGTGGCAGGCGGTCCCCATGCAGACAGAGCAGAGGTGCTTGCCGCGCGGCTTCAGACTAAAGGACTTGTAAAACGTGGCTACGCCATAAACGTCGACAGCAGAGCGCCCCGTGCGCTCCGCCACCAGCCTCAATGCATCGGTGGGCAGATAGCTGTACTTTGACTGGATCTCCTCGAGAACGGAAATGAGTCCGTCTCCCTGGCCCCGATGCTTGTCGATGATACTCACGACTTCATCTGTCTTCATGCGCTTGCTCCGTGTACGCGCGGATTGCATTCATCCTGCCGCGCCAGCGGCGAAGACGCCCCCCAGCTACTCGTAGTCTTCGCAATGCCAAACGCCTCCGGCGGGTTTCGGGTGGGCGCAGGTTCGACGATGTTCGCAGTTCATGCACAGACCCGCGTACTTCGGCACATCCTCGGCCGCGGCGCGGACGGCAGTCGACGGCTTGGCCGCCTGCAAAGCCTGCCTTCCGTTGATGCCCGAGGCCGGCGCCAAATAATCATCAAACAGCTCACAGAACTGGGCCGGTCCCCTTCGGGCCCGGTAAAGGCAGGTGGGGCTGTTGTTGCACGTGAAGCAAAGACCCATGGTTTGCATGCTCTCGGGCATGATCATGATGCCGGTCTCCTGTGCCATTTGCGTTTCGGGCGAGAGGCGGCGCCGCCCGCGCGGGCGGACCACCCAGCCGGAGAGCGATGAATACATGCGGCGTGCCGGATACGAAATGCGAGCTGACCACGCCTCCGGCTCCGCCGGAGCCAAGGCCTGGTGACGAGCTAAACCACGCACTAACGGGAGGATACGTCGGCCAGGGTCGCTGACCGCCAGAGTCGAGCGCGGGGCGAGCGAACATCGGAAAGTGAGTACGATGGCGGGGAGATTTGAACCGCCGGGGAGAATCGCCCCGCTGTCAGGCGGCTCAGCTAAGCTCGGCCCCGTAGAGCTTGAGCTTCTCGCGCAGCGTCTTCCGGTCGATGCCGAGGATCTCGGCCGCTTGCGTCTTGTTGCCAGACACGCTGGCCAGAACGTTGCGAATGTGCTCTGCCTCGACCTCGGCCAAGGTTCGATGCAGGCCCGCTTCCCGCCCCACGGAAAAGCGCATCGCGGAAGGCAGGTCCGGCACGTCAATGACGTTGGTTTCGGTCATGACCACCACGCGCTGAATCACGTTCTCCAGCTCCCGGATGTTCCCGGGCCAGTGATAGCTCGTCAGCACCCGCAAGGCGTCATCGGCGAATCGGGGGACCGGCCGGCCCAGCTCCGCGGCAAACTTCTTGGCGAAGTGGGCCACCAGCAACAGGACGTCGTTCTCTCGTTCCCGGAGCGGGGGCATCGTGATGGTGATGACGTTCAGGCGAAAAAAGAGGTCCTCGCGGAACACCTTGTTCTTGACCAGGGCCCGGAGGTCCTTGTTCGTCGCGGCCACGACGCGCACGTCCACGATCCGCGGGCGGGCCGACCCAACCATGTAGATCTCGCCGTTCTCCAGCACCCGGAGCAGCTTGGCCTGCATGCCCAGGCTCGTGTCACTAATCTCGTCCAGGAAGATCGTCCCGCCGTCGGCGGTCTGAAAGAAACCAGCACGGGACTCCGTCGCGCCGGTGAAGGCTCCCTTGACGTGCCCGAACAGCTCGCTCTCCAGCAGGTTCTCCGGAATGGAGCCGCAGTTGATGGGCACGAACGGCGCCGCAGCCCGCGGGCTCCCGTAGTGAATCGCACGGGCGGCCAACTCCTTCCCCGTGCCGCTCTCGCCCCCAATTAGTACCGTGGCCGGCGCCGTGGCAGCCTTGCGAATCTCCTGGAATACCTCCCGCATCGCCTTCGACTCGCCAATAAAGCCGGCCAGCGTCAGCGGCTGCTCGGAACCATTTTGTGCGTTGCGCCGCGCTTTCAGTACTTGAAGTATGCGCTGGACCGCGGAAAGCAGTTCCTCATCCGTGAAGGGCTTCGTGATGTAATCCTGGACCCCCAGCTTGACGGCTGTCACCGCCCCCTGGATCGTCGGGTACCCAGTGATCATCATGACCTCGGTATCCTTGAGGTTCTCCCGAACGTGCCGGGCCAGGTCCAGTCCGCTGACCTGAGGCATCTTCAGGTCGGTGATCACCAAGTCGATTGGGGCGTCTTCCAGCAGGCGAATGGCCTCCGCAGCGCCGGGCGCCGTAAACACCTGGTAACCGGCGGCCACAAGGTTCCGCTGAATCAGTTCCAGCGTGTCCGGAGCGTCGTCGACTACCAGGATGCGTTCCTTCTCAGCCGGGTTCGCCATTCGGACCAGTCTCCTCAACCTGTTCGAATCCGGTCGCGGGCAGGCGGATCTCAAACCGCGTGCCCTGCCCAGGTCGGCTCTGAACGTCGATCGAACCGCCATGCGCGGAGACGATACCGTGCACGACGGGCAAGCCGAGACCCGTGCCCTCGCTCACGTCCTTCGTGGTAAAGAACGGCAGGAAGATCTTGCCCAGGACCTCCTCATTCATCCCAGTCCCCGTGTCTTCCACGATGAGTGACGTGGCGGAGCCGTTCGCGCGCGTCCTTACGGTGACTGTTCCGCCATCGGGCATTGCCTGTACGGCGTTTACGACCAGATTGACCAGGACCTGCTTGAGTTGTGCCGGATCGCCGTGGATCTCGGGCAGCTCGGGTGCCAACTCACGGACCACGCGTGTGCCCGCCTTCGCGCACCGGGCCTCCAGAAAATACAGACTGTCTTCGACCACCTGATTCAGATTCACCAGAACCTTTCGGGGTGGCACCTGGCGGGCAAAAACCATCAACTTCTTGATCACCTCGCGCGCGTACAATGACCCGGTGACGATCTTCTCAATATCGCGCGCCGCCGGTTCTGGCAGCCCGGGGCACTTTCGCGCAAGCTGCGCGAAGCCCAGAATGCTGCCCAGCGGCTCATTCAGCTCATGAGCTACGCCGGCCGCGAGCTGCCCGATCGTGGCCAAGCGGTCCGCATGAATTAGCTGTTGTTGAAGCTGCGCCCTCTCCTTCTCCGCATCCTTTCGTTCGACAATCAGGGCCACCTCCCGGGCCACAGCGCCGATCAGCTTTTCTTCCTCGCCAAGAAACGCGCCGGCGGCAAACTCCGGCCGTTCCTCGACATAGTGAACCTCGACGACGCCGCGCCGACACCCACTGACGATTATCTCCGCCGACTGCTGGTACGTGCCGGGATGAAAGCCGGGCGTAGTATATGAATGGTCGTCAACAACGATCCTCGCCGCTGCAATCTCCGGGTACCGCCAAGCCGGAGGAAGGAGGTTCACGATGATGTGGAGCATCTCCTCCAGCGGTGCGTCCGCCTGTTCGGCCACCTGGGCGATGCCGTACAGACAGGTCAGTTCTTTGACTCGCTCACGGAGGGCGTGCTGGGCGCGCCAGTCGGCCATCGCCAGCCCAAGCGTTTGAGCGATCCCTTCGTAAGACTCGACATCCTCTTTCGCGAAGCAGTTCGGTCGCTCGCTCTTTACATGCAGAAGGCCGATGGTGGCCTCGTCCACCACGAAGCGCATGATCGCGAGCGACCGGTAGTGCCCGCCGACACAGAGGGTCTTCGGATTGGCCCCTTCTACCGCTTGCGCGTCCAGCGCTACCCGCTCCCAAGCATCCCCGGTCCAGAAACTGCCGCCGTCTGTGAAGAACGGCTGCGATGAGTCGAACCGCCGGCAAGCCACGTCCCGACACAGTTGCTCCAGGTCCGTGGACTCGTGAGACGCCGGAACCACCTTCCCGTCCTCGCCGCGCGCCCAGCGCGCTAGCTCAAAATGCGCGCCGGGCTCGGGCCGCCGAGCGGCCTCCCAACGATAGCGCAGCTCGCCATCGCTCAGCCGCACCTCCACTGCGTCGCAGCCCGAGAAGCTCATCAGCGCCTTCGAGATTTCGTGCAGGAAATCCGTCCTGGAGAGGCCTCGGCTGGCACAGTGCAGAATCGTCCGGGAGAGCCCGGCACTGTCTGCTGGCCGAACCGAACGGTCCTTTGCCCGTGCCGACGCGTTTGGCCACCGCTCGTCCATCTGTACGCCACCGCTGCAAAAGCCCAGCGCCCATCATAAGTTACACGTGGTCACTCTTCCATCGCCGGGCGAATTCGGCTGCGCCCGCCTCGTGCATGGCGAGAAGCGCGCCTTCGCCGCCGCCAGTCCGCACCATGCGGCGGCGACAGGCAATAGCAGCGCCCTCGTAGCGAATGACTTGGTCGACCGGGTGCCTGCGATCCCTTCCCGCGAGCCCTGTCTCGCTCCCTGGAGGTGGCTACGTTGAGTAAAAGCCGCTCACAAGCACGACAATCCCCACCCACGTTTCGCCCGGAACACCCTGCAAAGCGAAGTGGGCACGCCGTATGTTACGCATTAGTTCGGGAAGCCACTAGTACTACATTTCGGGTCGAACTGGGGCTACAAAGGGCGATCGATCGACCCGGCGAGCCAGAGGGGAAAGCCTGTAACTCATTATCTCGCAGATGGTTGCGAGAAACTCGGCAACCAAATTGTAGTACTTGATCGTTTTGGAAGGCTGATGCTCTACCAATTGAGCTACGCCCGCATAACTCACTACCTAACAGAATGTTACGCCAACAGCCAGTATCCACGCACTACTTAGCGGGCTGGCATTCTTGCACTACAAATTAGTGGAACGCAGCGAAAAATCAAGCTCCTGGGCCACCAAGAAGGGCACGGGCTCCACGGGCCAGCCAGCGCGGCTGGCATTCTTCGGGCAGCGCATCTTTCGGCACGTTCTTGGCTGGGCCGCGTGTCGCGCGGATCCACGCGGGCTACGTCACACTTGAACAAGAATATGTAGCGCGCTACGGAGTCGCCGACCGCACGATTGATCAGATCCCGCCGACCATCAGGCTACGAGCTGAGTTGCAGCTCGCGCCAAGGTGCAGACGCACCGACGCGCTTGAAATCGATGAACCCCTGCTCCACGTCCGCGCGAACCAGTTGGACGCGGAGCCGGCTGCCCACATCGACGCCCTCGAAGCCGTCCACCAGTCTTCCATCGACCGGCGGATGAAACACGCGGACCCAGGTCCCCTTCGGCGATGCGCCCGTGACAATCGCGTCGAATTGCTCATCGATCCTCGACACCAGGAGCAGCGCGGCCGCGGACTTGCCGACCCGCCGCTCGACCTTGTTGGCGTCGTCCTCCTTCAGGGTGCAGTGAGCCGTCAACTCGATCAGCTCATCACGGCTGTACGCGGCCGACGCCCCCGCCAGGCGCTGCATTTTTCAACCGCCGTTCACAAGCAGATGCGACAAGATGCGATTATTGCGACGCCCCAGGATTCTTATAACTTATTGTCCAATAATGCGTTGTGTTCGCGCAGACAATTATTCTTGCATCCGCAACAAAAAAGTTGCAGTCACGTATATCTTGGGCTATACTTGGTATGAATAAGCCGAGAGCGCCGCCGAGAGTGCGAGTTGTTCCTCCGTCTTAGGCCGGCTAGGCTGGACGGCGTCTGGCGCGCTTGTTGCGTGCCGAGTGGTTCCGAAAACCACTTTCGTTGGACGTTCGATCCAGGAGGAACCGATGCCGGTCCGATTCAGGACGGTGCTGGAGTTGTTTGAATCGCACGGTTGGCGCTTGGTCCGGATAGAGAAGCCTTATCGCATCTTCTGGGATGTTCCTTACCACCCGCAGGAGTTGCCTTGGCTGATCGAGGTTGACGAGAACCTGGAGGTAAACGATGCGACCTATCGCAAAATCAGAGAGTTCTTCGGCGAAGAGCCCGACGAGGCCCCAGAATCTTGAGCGTCCCTTTGATCCCAGCGTCTTGAAAAGCGCCACCGAGCTTGCCGCGCAGTATCGGCTAATCTTGGAGTCGGATGGGGAAGGCGGGTACCTGGGCAGCGCGATCGAGTTTCCGACCGCAGTTGCCCGCGGAGCGACGGCCGAGGAGTGTGTCCAATCCACTCGACGCGCTTTGACGCTGGCGGTCGCGACCATGATCGAAGCTGGTCGACGTCCGCCCGCCCCGGCGCTGCAGCGCAAGCGGGAATTGCAGATCAACGTTCGCCTGAGCGCGGAGGAGAAACTGGTCTTGGAGGAGGCCGCTCAGCGCTGCGGATTCAAGGGGATATCGGACTTTGTGCGCACCGCGGCTTTGGAACGTGCAGTGGCGGCCTAGGGCGTTTTGCACGCAGGTTGCGCGACGGCATCGAATCGGGGAGCCGCAGACAGGTGCTTGGGGGAGGGTGCGTCGCGGACGCAACCATGTGAATCCGAGGTCGTTTGCCCGCGTCCGCGACGCAACCTGCCCCTGACCATTTTTCACCCATCGTGCGCACGTTCCTTCCGGCCTTTCAGTTCGGCGATGATCTCTTCACAGTCGTCGCACTCGCCGTAAATCCGGAATTGCTTGACCTTCAGGTCGTGTTGGTTGGTTATGAACCGCATGGTCTTGGTCTTTGAACGTAGAACCAGTGTGTGGGTCGTCGCCAGGTGCCGCGGCTGGAAACGCACTCCTTTAAGCGCAACGTTCTCGCTGACGCCGGTCGCGATCAGAAAGACGTCCTTGTCGGACACGAACCGCTGGACGCCATACACCGGGGTGCCTGGCCCAACGTCCACGTGAGCGTAGTCCCCCGTGCCTGGCCGCCAACTGACCGGAAAGGCTCGTAGAAACCCTCCCGTGGTGTGCGCCGCGGCGGCGATCAACAGCACCTGCGGCCGTCGCACGACCGATAAGAAGGCATCAAGGCCGAATCTGCCCAGGAAGACGTCGTTTTCGGTGGCCAGCCCCGCCAGCCGCTCAAACGGTGTTCTATCCCTGCGGAACCGTTCTTCCAACAGGGCCAGATACGCCTTGCGGAACTTGCGCCAGGCGTTCTCGTTCGGCGAGGCGAGATACTGCTCCACCATCTCCGGCGCCGGCCGCAGCGGGTGCTTGGTTCGGTACCGCGTGTCTTGCCGGATCCCATTGGGCAGCGGGTCCCATGGTGGCCGCTTGCCCCGGTACATTCTGTAACGAGCGAGCATCGCCGCCTCCCTCGTTGCGATCCTGAGCCGCAGTACAGCCGCCGCTAACGCCGCGCACGGACGTTCAGCCCGGCAAAACTGGTCCAGGCCGCCGCGTGCGCCCGACCTGTGATCCGGGCACCGGGAACCCGTGCGCGCCGCGAGCGCATTCTGACCGGTGACGCTGCCCACGAAAAGTCGTGCCCGTCGGAACGCGCCGTACCAATGTGGCCTACCGCGCGAGCGTCCGAGCAAGACCCCGCCAGCCCGCAATTCCGGGTTCGGGCAACCTCTGAGGCCGCACCTCGGTCGCCCACCGGGTTGTTCGCCACGACTGCCAGCCTGAACGGCTGGACGTCGTCGGATGCATGCACGCCAAACGCCTGACGCTGGGGCGCGACGGAGCCGGGGTGGGGGGCGGCGACCTTTGGGTTAGACGCCGCGGAGCCCAAACCGATGACCTCGGGCAGGCAACCGACATCCAGCTTGGGAAGCCGGAGCAGGCCGAACCTAACCCACCATGCAATAATGACTTAAGTTCCGACGAGGAAGTGGCTTAGGCACTGATTTCGGACTGCTTGCGCGCTGGCTTCGGGACTGTTTTCAGGCTGCTCTTGCCACGAATCTGCCACGAATCCTTGGAAATTCTTTGGCAACAAATCGCGGGCTCGCGGGCCGTCACGGCGCCTCACCATCGCCAGCCGTCCCGGCAACTCTCCGCTACTTCCGGGCATCAGCTACTCACATTCTGCCTGGCACAGTCACACAGCATCGCAAAGCGTCCCGCGCCATAGCTGCTTGCGCCCAGTACGAACGGCGTGACGTTGCGCAGTCCGTACAGGAATCGGAACCCGATCGCGATGGACCCCTCGTGGCGTACGAGCAGTGCCCGCACACGCTCGGCGCGTCCCGCCCATCGGGGCCGGGTGGCGATGAACCCGCTCCCCTTTCGGCGGCCTACATAGAACCAGAGCTGGTCGCCAGCCAGCGAGCCCACGAACGCAATGAGAATCGCCCAGGGTAGCGACAGATAGCTACGATGGGCCGCGAATACGGCGATGACCAGATTCGTCTTTCCCTCCAGAAATGTTCCGACCAGGAGCGCCGCATAGCCGTAGTTTTCAATCGGCAATTCGAGCGATACCACGCAGCCAGGCCTCCAGCTACGGACGGGCCTGGGCGTCAAGTCGCTCAAGCCGCGGTCCGACTTTCTTCTCGGCGTAACTCACCGAACGGGCAATCATTGCGCCGAACAACAGAACGGCGATGAAGAGGACGACGGCGGTCGCCCAATGACGCGGGCGAAATCGCCTCAGCGAGGGCGCCACGGCGACCAAGCCAAGCAAAGATGCGATGACAACAACGGCATCAAAACTGGCCCGCTGCCAGTAGCTCCCGCCCAGGTGAAGCCACATCCCGAATTCGTCGAACGTCAGCCCCAGACCAATACCGTAAACGCCTGCCGCAGCGATCATCCAGCGCCCTGCGGGTCGCCGAAAGATCAAGAACGCCCCGACGCCGGAGAGCAGGAAGATCCCGTAGTTCAAATGATGCACATGCGTTCCGCCGACGTACAGAAAAAGATCGGGGATCGCCTGCGACGACATCAGATAAACGAGCATGCGCGCTACGATGAAGGTCAACACGAAGGCCGCCAACACCCACAGCGCCAGCCGATGCGCAGTTGGAACCGCGAGCGCGGACCGATCCGAAGTTTCATCTGCGTCTGTGATCAGCGCATTGTCGTGGTTCCGCATGGCGTCTCCGCGCGGCGGATCATGCGCCGACGCGTGCGTACAACACTCGTTCGCAGAACTCCGCAAACAGCGGATACGCCGCTGCCGGGCAATGGACTCTCACACCGCCTCGATCAGGTTTTGGGGAGCAGGCCACGGGCCAGAATCTCCGTAACCGTGAGCTAAACCCACCGCCGCCGGAGCAACCACGCCTTGGCGACTAGCGTGAGCACCACGTAGCACAGCAGCGTCAGCGCGAGCAGTGGCCAGTACAGCGGTGGCAGCGTCGTGAACCCGACGTACGGCCCGAGCGGCGAGAAGGGAATCAGGACGCCGACGAGCATGATCACGCCGGTCATCACCATGAGCGGCCAGGACGCGCGACTCTGGAACAACGGGATCTTGTTGGTCCTGATCACGTGAATAATCAGCGTCTGCGTGAGCAAGCTCTCCACGAACCAGCCGGTCTGGAACAGGCGCGCCTTCTCGACCGCCCAGCAGTTGAAGATGAACAGCATCATCAGGTAGGTCGTGTAGTCGAAGATCGACGAGCACGGTCCGATGAAGACGATGAACTTCGTCAGCGCACCGATATCCCAGGGGCGCGGCTTGGTGATCTGCTCGGGATCGACGTCATCGGTAGGGATGGCCGTCTGCGAGATGTCGTAGAGCAGGTTGTTGCTCAGAATCTGGATCGGTGTCATCGGCAGATAGGGCACGAAGATGCTGGCCCCCAGCACGCTGAACATGTTCCCGAAATTGCTGCTGGCGCCCATGCGGACGTACTTGAGGATGTTCGCGAAGACCTTCCGGCCTTCGAGTACGCCCTCGTCCAGCACCATCAGGCTCTTCTCCAGCAGGATCATGTCCGCGGATTCCTTGGCGATATCCACCGCCGTATCCACGCTGATCCCGACGTCCGCCGTCCGCAGCGCCGGTGCGTCGTTGATCCCGTCCCCCATGAACCCAACCGTGTGCTTGCGGGCCTGCAGGGCCTTGATGATCCGCTGCTTGTGAGCCGGAGAGACGCGGGCGAACAGCGTCGCGCGCTCGGCCGCGTCCGCGAGGTGTTCGTCGGTCATCGGATCAATGTCCGTGCCCAGCAGCACCTGCTCGGTCGGCAGGCCGACCTCCCGGCAGATCTTGCGGCTAACCAGCTCGTTGTCGCCCGTAATGACTTTGACCGTCACACCATGCTGCTGGAGAGCACGGATCGCCGCCGCGGCCGTGTCCTTCGGCGGGTCCAGGAAGGCAACGTAGCCGTTCAGGATCAGGTCCTGCTCGTCGTCCCGACCGTAGGCCACCCCGTTGCCCTTGGGTTCCAAGTCCTTCGAGGCGATGGCCAGCACCCGAAAACCGTCCCGGCTGAGCCGTTCGTACTCGTCCTTCAGCTCGTCGATGAGCAGGTGGTCCATCGGGTAGAACTCGCCGTCGAGCTCGAAGTTCCGGCAGCGGGGAAAGACCGCCTCGGGCGCGCCTTTGCTGATGATCCGGTCCTTGCCCGCGGGCGTGCGGACCACCACGGACATGACGCGGCGCTTGAAATCGAAGGGGATCTCGTCCACCTTGGCATATTCCGGGATGCGCGCGTGCTCGTGCATCTCCTCGTATTTGAGGACCGCGCGGTCGAGCACGTTCTTCAGGCCCGTCTGAAAGTGGCTGTTCATGTACGCCAGCGCCAGCACGCCGTCATCCTCTTTCAACACGACATCGCAGTGCCGTTCGAGTATCACGTGGTCCATTGTCAGCGTGCCGGTCTTGTCGGCGCACAGCACATCCATCGCGCCCAGGTTCTGGATGGCGTTAATCCGCTTGACGATGACCTTCTTGCGGGCCATCGCGAGCGCCCCTTTGGACAGGCACACGGTCACGATCATCGGCAGCATTTCGGGCGTCAGCCCCACCGCCACGGCGAGGGCAAAGAAGAACGCCTCGTGCCAATTGCCCTTGGTCAGGCCGTTGATCAGGAACACGAGCGGCACCATGACCAGCATGAACCGGAGCATGAGCCACGTGAAACGGGAGATGCCCTTATCGAACGCGGTCTGCGGGCGTTGCTCGGTCAGCGACGCGGCCATGCCGCCGAGGTAGGTTTCGCGGCCGGTCGCCACGACCAGAGCCAGGGCCGAACCACTCTCCACGCTGGTGCCCAGGAAGGCGATGTTCGCCAGCTCGATCGGCGATTTGTCTGGCGGCCCGCGGTCCGTCTCGAACTTCTCGACCGGAAGCGACTCGCCCGTCAGCGAGCCCTGGATCACGAACAGGTCTTTGGCGGAAACGACGCGCACATCCGCCGGGATCATGTCGCCGGCGGCGAGCTTGACGATATCGCCGGGAACGAGGTGCGAGACCGGCGTCTCCTGGAGCTGACCATCGCGGAGGACGGTGGCCGTCACCGAGATCATCGCCTTGAGCTTGGTCGCCGCGCTGTCGGCCTTCGCCTCCTGGATCAGCTTCAGTCCCACGCCGATGGCGATCATGAGGGACATGACCGTTCCGGACCGGGCATCGCCCGTGGCGAAGGAAATCGTCGCCAGCACGGCCAGCAGCAGTACCAGTGGATTCACCACGGCGTGCCACAAGAACAGCGAGATACTCTTGCGCGCGTCCCCGGCGACGACGTTGGGGCCGTGCTCGACCAGTCGGGTGGCCGCCTCGTCCGCCGTCAGGCCCGTCGGGCGGCTGCCCAGCCGCTGGTGCACGATCTCGGGCGCCAACGCTGCCGATTCGACAACGATGGGCGCGACGCGGACCGGTGGCTGTTGGTGGCGAATCGCGGCGAAAAGGTGCTTCGGCAGCAGAATCGAAGGAGCGAGCTTGACCATTCGAACGGGAAGGCTGGGCACGACGACACCTCGTTGAGCCCGTAGTCTACCCCCTGGCCGCCACGGGCCGAAGAGTGGGTGACGCGCCGCGTCCCCGGGCCGCTCGCCATGCGCGCCGGCCAAGAGTTTCTTACGGCCTGAGTCCCCTCGTTCCCCTCATGATCTTTACGGCTCGCCCCGCCGGGTGTCGATTTTACCCATCTCCGCGTGAATCCGCTTCAGACCCAAGCGGATGCTCTCCAAGAAGTGGTCGATCCGCTTTGCTGCCCTCAGCGGCGGCTCGGTCCATTCCGCCAGCAAGTCGGCCAGTTCGAGGACGAACCCCGCGAGCCATTCCGTGTCGTGAGCCCGAACCTCCTGGAGAGTGCGAAGGTACGCCGCCTCGGCACTGCGGAACTCCTCGCTTGTGTCCGGGACTGCGCAGACCACTCGATGAAACTCATGGACGGCGGCGGCGACCTTCTTGATCTCCGCGGCGACGGCCCGTTCGCGCTCGACCAGCTTGCGGGTCGTCACGCCGTCTTCGCACTCCTCACCGGCGAGGACGATCGTGGCGCGGATATCCTCCAATTGGGCTTCATCGAGCAGACGCGGGTGGGTTACGTGGATTGCGGTGAGCCGACGCATCAGCTTCGCCACATCCTGCTCGTCTCCCTGCCTGGACGCCGCGATGGCTTGCTGCACCAGCGCCGCGACTTGGTCCCTGAAATGCTCCAGACGCGCCCGCAGTTTCCCGAGCTGTTGTTCGTATTGCTGCAGTGCGGCGGCGGGAATGACTCCGTGGCTCTCCTCCTGGAGGGCTCGCATTTGTCCCCAGACGGCGAGGGCCTCACTCTCGTCGTTGCGCTGTAACCATCCGCTGAGGGCTTGAGCCAGCCGGTCGAAGGCCACCTGAGCCGGCTCCGGCGGCGGCGGAATCGGACGCGGTGGCACTGGCCGCACCTGGGGTTGGGGCGCCCGGGCGGCGGTCGGGGTGCTTCGCCAGCCAGTATCGGCATCCCGTCGCACCTTGGGTCGGGACTGCCGGGCAGCGGTCGAGGCCTCTTGGCTTTGCTGCTCCCGCGCGAATTCGGCACGGCGTTGCTCGAGGTCGGCGCGGATCAGGCTCTGCAGCGTCGCATCGGCTCGCACGTCCCGGTCTTCCAGCGCACGCGCGCCAATCCACTCCAGCGAAGCGAGATCCCGAATTTCGCGCAGCATCACCGACCGCCAATGTTGGAAGACGGCATCGCGTTCCTTCGTAGTCACACTCGGTTCCGAGGTGGTGCGGAACGCAGAGGCGCGGACGAAACGGAACCCGTCGCAGCTCTCACGTTATTCTATCCGCGGAATCCCCATAGGTTCAAGGCGATGCGACAATCCGGCGTACGGGCGGGCGAATAAGGCGGCACCAACAGCCGCCTGGCTCGAAGCTGTGCACGCCGCTCCTGTTCCTCCCCAAAACCTCATCTTGTGTTCTATCCGCCGAGATCTCCCATTTGCCGCCGCCATCGCATGGCACCCGAATCGGCCGCTTGGCCTGATATTGGACAGGTAGATGCTCGCCCGCGGACGCTCGCATTCAGGCACAGCTTCCACCCGTCGCCTAGTGCGCCCGGATCGGCACTCCACGTCGTTCACTAACGCGCTTCTCCTGGGTGTTGCACCTGTACCACCATCGTGTCCTTACTCTTCCATACGGACCTGACGATATTGTTGACGCCCTCCGTGAGTTCCATTGGAAACATGACAACCGTATTCGCCGGACCAGCCCCTAGGCTATCGATCGTCTGAAGTGTGCGCAGTCTCATGCCCCCGGGGGTCTGCTCCATGATGACTGCCGCGGCAGCCAGATTCGTCGCCGCAATCTTGTCGCCCTCCGCCTTGGTAATCGTGGCCCGCTTCTCTCGTTCTGCCGAGGCTTGCCGGGACATGATCCGCTTCAAGTCCTCCGGCATTTCAATGTCTTGAAGATGAATGGAATCAATATGCAACCCCCAACCGCGTACGTGTTCTTCCACAACCTCGGCAATCCGCCTCTGAATCTGCTCGCGTTCTGCCAAGAGTTCGTCTAGCGAGAGCCCGCCCACGACGTCCCGTAATGTAGCCTGCGCGTATTGGGCGATGGCAAAGGCGAAGTCCTGAACTAGACCGACCGAAACTTGCCGAGTCGGAGTACGACGCCCCGTTCCCATTGCGCGGCAACGCGGATCCCGGAGACAAGAATGCCGCACAGGACCGCAAAGATGACTTCGGTCACGCCCCCAGCGAGCTTCTGCACGTCGGTTCCGCGCCCCAGGCTCAACAAGAGTACGACGCCAAGAATGATGACAGGAACAAAGAAGAGGATTGTCCGTAGCGGCCGTCCCAAAGAAACATGTCCTCGTTGCGGTTCCGCATAGACTTTGTGTGCGTCCATACCGCCAACCCCCTGGCTTGTTGGTCTATGTCAAAGACCCGTGTCCTTCGGGGACACCGGCTCGATGGCCGCCCTGCGGTTACGTCAGCCCCAGGATGCAACGACCGAGCAGTTCGGTTTCGGCCTGAAGCCAGTCGGACTGCGGGTCAGGCCGAGCTCCGGGGCTTGTCAGAGAGATCTCGTAGGCCCGTTGCCGGATCTCGTACTCGCATGGCTCGCAGTCGTCGACACACAGGCGTGTTTGGTCGGGGTCACCGTGAACCGCTGTCTGTCCACCCGCCGAGAGCGAGGCGCGTTTTCGTGACATCGCATGTATTTCCATCATGTGCTTCCCAATGCGACTTCTCGTCTGTGACACGCTGCGGGCCCAACCGCTGCGGGGAGCTTCCAGCGACGCCCTGCGATGGGAAACGCCGCCGGATCGCAGCTTGTCGGACACACACCGCGTGAGGCAACCGGCCGAACAGTGCACAGCGGCGTGGGTTCGACCGGATCGGCAGCGACACCCACATCCAACCGATCTCCGTCCTCATCCGTCATGTTCTGCGTCTGCACGACGGTCACCTAGGACGCCACGATGGCCCGCGACACTGCCGACGGATGCTCCCCCGGGACACGCCCGCGCAATTCGTAGCGCTGGCCAACGGCCACGCCGTAGCCAGCCGGGACGCACAACCGCATTCCCGTGGCGGAGGCTGCCAAACAACGGCAACGCACCACGGTCGAGCCGGCGTGGTCAATCATCCAGAGATCGCCAGCGAGCGCTGAGCCCGGCCCCTGTTGGCGCTCGCCGGAATTGGCGGCCATCGACTGGAAACCGGCCATTTCGTGTCGTCCTTGTTTAAACCCAGCGCTCACGGTTCCTGGCGCAATCAATGCAATAGTGCGTCCAGGGAATGGTGCGCCGGCGGGCCTTCCGAGTCGCTTCATTCATCGCCTCACAAACACCATTGGTCTCGTCCTGGATCGATCGCCGCGCGTCGCCAATCTCGACCAGCAGCCGCGGCTTATCTTTGCGCAGATGGGGGGCGAACGCCTCACCCAAGTATCGTTACGTCGCTCGCCCACGCTGTTTGACGGCTGCCAGCGCGCTCCGCGCACGACCTGATCGTCGCCTATCTACAAACGGCTTGAGGAACCCGGCCCATGCGGAAGGATTGTTCGGCCGGTCGGGGCTTGTTGACCTTAAGCGAGACCATCATATTTTCACGGCGGCCTGTCCGGCTGTCAACAAAGAAAAACTGGATTAACGGGTATTTTGGTTTTATTTATTGGAGCGATTCAGCCGGCGCGGACAAGACGCTGGCCCACCCAGGCATCAACCGGTTCGTCAAGCGCAATCGCAAGGTGCCCATGCACGCCCGGCTGCTGGAGTGCCCGAGCACGTACTTGCCGCCAAACAAGGGGGTTGTGGTACTATCCTCCGCCCGACGGCTGTTGGTGGGATCGGGATGACTGCTCACATCGGCTGGACGATCTGGACACGCGGGCCAGCTTCGGCTGGAACTCTGCCGAGTACCGTCACACAGTTGGTGAAGGCCGGCCCCCGCTACTGTGGGCCGATGTGGGCCGGCGCCGGATCAGGCCTGGGAGCGATCGGTTGCACGGTGAGGTCGCGATAGCCACCTCGCTCCGTCAACTTGCCGCAATCCTCGTGCGCCTGTTCTGCGGTTTCGTAGCGACCCAGTGTCACGGCCAAGCCATCGGCAGCCGTGGCCCGCAGACGCCAATGCTTCGGCAGGTTCCACTTCGCGGACCATTTCGGGGGCATCCGCTTCTCCTCAGGTCCTCACGCCAACCGGGGTACAGCCCGCGCAAAGACCGCGGGGGGCGATCTCCGCTTTCGCGGGAATCGCCTCCCCATGCCTCGCCTATGCCTCCCGCTAGCGGGAGGCCTTAGATTCCTCGCTTATCCGCAGCTTGCCGATGTCACCTGCGCGGTGCCACCCGGCGCAGAGCAGATCGCCTAGCGCTGGCCGTAGCCGCCGCCGGAGCTGCTCCGCGGCACACGCGGCTTTGCCTCGTTCACCGTCAAGGCGCGTTCGCCGTGCATCTGGCCATTGAGCGCGGCGATCGCCGTGCGCGCCTCCTCGTCCGAGCCCATCTCGACGAAGCCGAAGCCCTTGCTGCGGCCCGCGTCGCGATCCTCGATGACCTGAGCACTCTGCACCACTCCGTGCGGCGTGAAGAGCTGCTGGAGGTCCGCGCTGGTGACATTGTAGCCCAAGTTTCCAACATACAGTTTCTTGCCCATTGCTGCTCTCGCTCCGGAAAGCTGACTGCGACCCGCGGTTTTGCTTTCAGGATCGCGTGTGAAAGCGGCCGAAGTTCCGGCCGTGAAGGTGGGCGGGCGATCTAGGAGGTGCGGGACTGGCAAAACGTCGCGTACGACCCGGTTCAGCAAACCAACCGTAAAAATTGTAGCCGGTCGCACGAGCGAGCGATAGGGCGCCGGCGAATATTCTTCGGCATGGCCCGGCAGGCGGCAAGCCTGCCCCAACCGCGCGCCGGCTTGCGACGCAGCGGCCCACGCAGTTACGATGGTGAGCGCCGCCGCGGCCAAAGGGAAACATCGGCTGAGAGGACCGCACCCATTCGCCTATATCTCATCAATCCGCGTAACCCGCTGGTCAGCTTGACCCACGTCCGGGAGAGCTACTGGAACCACTACCGCGTCTGGAAGCCGCTCGGCCTGGCCGTCCTGGCGGCTTTGACTCCGCCCGACTGGGACATAACGATCTTCGACGAGAACGTCTGCGTGCCAGACTACGGGGCCGTCCCGCGCCCGGACCTGGTGGGCATCACCGCGTTCACCTCGCAGGCGAACCGCGCCTACCAAGTGGCCGCCGAGTTCCGCGGCCGCAGCGTGCCGGTCGTGATGGGCGGCATTCATGCCACCATGCGCCCGGAAGAGGCCACGGCGCGCGTCGATGCGGTCGTCACCGGCGAGGCCGAGCCGATCTGGGCCCAGGTGCTCGCCGATGCTCGCCAAGGCGTTCTACAGCCCCGCTACGACGGCGCGCATGCGGACATGGATAAGGTCCCCCCGGCCCGCCATGACCTGCTCACCGCCCATTACGCCTGCGGCGCGATTCAGACCACCCGCGGCTGCCCGCTTAGTTGCAGCTTCTGCAGCGTGACGGCGTTCAACGGTCATCGCTACCGGCAGCGGCCGATCCCGGACGTCGTGCGGGAATTCGGCGCGATCCGGGAAAAGCGCGTTCTGATCGTGGACGACAATCTCATCGGCACGCGCCCGGACCATATCGCCCGCGCGAAGGACCTGTTCCGCGCCCTGATCCGCGCGAAGCTGCGCAAGCAGTGGATCGCCCAGGTGACGATCAACCTGGCCGATGACGAGGAGCTGCTGGCGCTGGCGGCTCAGGCCGGCTGCACCGGCGTCTTCGTGGGCTTTGAATCGGTCACCGCCGAAGGCCTGCGCGCGCTGGGCGGGAAGCGTCACCTCCTGGACGGCCGCGATTTCGCGGCCTCCGTCCGGCGTATCCAGCGGCACAAGATCCTGGTGGCGGGTTCGTTCATCCTGGGCCTGGACACGGATGGGCCCGGTATCGGCCGGCGGATCGCCGAGGCCGCGATTCGCTATGGCGTGGACGTCCTCAACACGTTGTTTCTCACGCCGCTGCCCGGCACGCGCCTGTGGGACGAAATGGAATCACACGCCGGCATCGTCACCAACACGTTTCCGGAGGATTGGCAGTATTACACGCTGACGTTTCCGGTGGCCCGCTACCGGCACTTCTCGTGCGCGGACATTCTCCGCGAGATGGAGACCTGCGACGGCGTGTTCTATTCCCGCTGGAACATCTTGCGCCGCGTGTGGCGCAGCTTCTGGCAACGGCGCCAGCCCCTGATCACGCTGGCGGGGAATCTCTCCTATCGCAGCAACCTGCGCCTGAGCCGTCAGGCGTGCCACGAGTTTCTAGCGCGGTTTCCAAAAGCGTGTAGCGTCGGCCGAGCGTGAGAAAAAAACGGGGACTGGCTCCGCGCCGGCTACGTCTGGCTCGCACGAGAGGCCCTCCCGCGGTGCCTGTACCCGTTTTTTCCCGTGGCCGACGCGTAATCCGAGCCCGAGCGCCAGCGAGGGGCAATGTGCCGCCGCTCTTGAGCCGTGCGCCCCCCGACCGCCCCCGGACCACACTGCTTGACGGCACTCGTCCCCCTTCCCCTTTCCGCCCGGAGGGCGCACGATCGTTGCCAGGGACCTTGGTCCCTGGACGACGACCTGGTCCCTGGACGACTTGGTCCCTGGAGCGGAGGCGAGCTATGCCGAGCGCATTCACGCAGAATTTCTACCACATTGTCTTCAGCACGAAGCATCGTGCGCCCCTGATCACGCCGGACTTGGAGGCACGGCTGTACCCGTTTGTGGGCGGCATTGTGCGTGACCTGCGCTGCACGCTTCTGGCGGTCAGCGGCATGCCCGACCATGTTCACCTGCTGGTCTGCTACCGACCAGACTTGTCGCACTCGGAGCTGCTACAGCAGATCAAGGGCCGCTCCTCGAAGTGGATCAACGATTCGTTCCCGCAGTTGGGTCATTTTGCGTGGCAGGAAGGTTATGGGGGGTTCACGGTCAGCAAGTCCGTTCTCCCGGACGTTGAGGCCTACATCGCGCGCCAGAAGGAGCACCACCAGCGGCAGGACTTCAAGACCGAGTTTCTCGAGCTCCTTCGCCGGCACGGAATCGACTTCGAGGAAAGCAACGTCTTCAAGTGAACGTCGTCCGTCCGGAGCGCGGACGATCTTCCCGTTTCCGCCCGGAGGGCGCACGACTGTTGCCAGGGACCTCGGTCCCTGGAAAACGTTGCTCCTGAGCACCGCGCCCCCGACCGCCCCCGGACCACTCTGCTTGAAAGCAGTGCCACCCCGACAGTCCCACCCGCGTGACGGCGTGTGTGCCACCCGCCATGGCTGTATAATGACCGCCACGTCCGATGCTTCGCCGTTGCGCACTCGGTTGGGCGGAGCCACAGGAGCCAAGGAGCAGCATCGAACCAGGATTCCCCATGCCTCCCGAGCAGTGCCAACACTGTCACAAGGTAATGCCTCGCTTCGAGCCACTCTTCTTGATCGACAACCAGACCAAGGCCGTCTGCCGAGAATGCCATGACGAGTTCTGCCCTACGTGTCCACATTGTGGAGCCGGGCTGAAGAAGCGGCTCAGAGCACGCGGCAAGTGCAAAGCATGCGGGCAGCCCATAGTGGTCGAGGATCGCCAAACGCTGTTCACATCGACCATGATTACCGAGGCACAGCGCGAGGAGTTGCGCCACCTGTGGGCGGCCGGTGTGCCATCCCTGCTTGGTGATCCGTACCACAGATATGCTGACCGGAAGGAGCAGTTGCGCGCGGCACTTGCGCGGGAACCGTCAACCGACGAAGTGCTCGACAGCCTGCGAGAAGACATCCTCCACGACGCCGAGATTCAGGAAGCGCTGCATCATTTGAAACCGCTCGGAGTAGCCCAGGAGTCCTGGAGCAAGAGAGAGGGAGATCTGCGAGCCTCCTTGGGTCGAAGTCCCACAAGCGTAGAGATCGCGGACTCCTTCTGGAGGGATGCTGTACGTGGACCGGCAAAACCGGATGCTGGCAATGAGTATGGGCGTCAGTTCTCGGTACACTTCCGCATGGCGGATTGGCTTCGACGATCCGGGCGGGATCCCGCGCCAGCCTTGCAGCGTGCCGAGGTTTGCCGGCTACGCCAGAGTCAGAACGCGGGCATACGCAGGGTCAAGGTGCTTGCGGAACCGGGGACATGTAAGGTGTGCCGTCAGAACCGGTCCACCGTCCTTCAGGGAAGAAGGGCACTCGGCATCGAGGATGCGATAGAAGCAGTGCCGCGACTGATAGGATGCGACCGCGAGGGCTGCATAGGTCTGATGTTCGAGGGGGTTTTCGACGACGAGCGACCGTGAACAAGGGCAACAGCAGAACTACTACGCGGCGCCGACCAGATACCGATCTCTACGTGTGGCGCGTCGGGCACGAAGCAGCGGGGCCGCCCTGTCGTCGTCGTTGCTTGCGCCCTGATCGTCGCTGGGCGTCTCGCTCCGCGCCACGTTTTCGTCGGTCGCGCTGAACCAGCGTAGCATGCGGCGCGCTGTTTTGCCAGCGTCCGCGCCGTCAAAGATCGGCGGGTACGGCGTGCGGGTATCGACTGCCAGTGACGTCAGCTCGCCTGAGTCGGCGGTATCCTGTTACAATTGCCGTCGGCAAAAACGAGCTATGAGGGAGTTGCAGTGCGTGTTTTTTCTCGGTGCGGGATTTTCGAAGCCGACCGCGATGCAGGCGGTAGAACTGGAACGGGGCATCGCGACTCGCGCGTCGTGCCATGTCGACGCGATTGCCAACCCGCGGCAGTAGAGTGGAGATGGAAATGTCGCCGACGCAAGGCGTGCAGCCAGCCGCGACTATCGATGTCACCGAGAAGCTCGGCATTTCTGCGAAGGACGCCTCTCGGTTTCATAACGACTTGAACGCGCGCGAGAGTTTGTGGTCGGGACTTGAGTTGCTGTACGGTCAAACGCGCCGTCTAGAAACGCAGCTTGCTCCGAATAATCTAACGGGCTCCATCAGTATCACCTGGGGGAACATCCCGGGCGTGCCGCTTCAGGTTCTCCGTCAGGTGGCGTGCTTCTTTGACTGGTATTCAGTGAGCGCATGCAATCTTGTTTCATTGACAGGCTGGATAGCAAAACGCTGCGGAGTCACCGTCGAGAGCGAAGCCGACTACCGTCGGCGAGTCATTCCGGTCGTCCTGGCGCATCGAAACAAGATCGGTGCGCATGCGGCGCGCGTATGGCCGAGGGATGACGGAGTCGCCACCCAGGAAGCCAGTAACTTCCGGCAAATGGCCTTGCGGAATGACCGCCTCATCGCGAACTGCATGCTCCTGTCGAGAACCACGGGCGGGCAATCGAGCAATTCTCGCGCGTTGCAGCCCTGGAGCCTCACGGAAACTCATGAGCAGCTTCGCGTGCGGTACGTCGTTCCCGCTGCCCCGAGCGACCCCGCAAACAACAATAACCCCAAGGCGGCCCAGGCCCCGCCCGCTTGATTCGAGCGGGCAGGACGGGTGGCACTGACGGTGTCGCGCTACTCTTGAGCAGCGGGGATTCTCACGCGAACCGGCCACCCATGCCAAGAGGCACTTGCGTTTACCGCTCCCAGAGTCGGCCGGGTCGGTGGGACGATGGGAGGCGACCGTGCAATCAGAATAGCACTGCTCAAGAGCAGTGGCACACGTCAGGCCTCTCGTCCGTCGTACTGACCCACCCTGCCATAGTAATGCCCCGTCTTGCCAGCGTCCGCGCCGTGCGTCAGCGATCCGGCGGCTTCAGCCCGAGCTTTTCGCGCAGCTTCGCGGCGGTCTCCCGTGCACGATCGGCCAGACGGCCGACGTCGTTCCCCGTCTCCTCGCTGAGCTTCCGCCGGACCCGCCGCACGTCGTCTACGGGGGTGTCCTCGGTTTTCGGCCGCGCTGGTTTCATGCTGCTCATTCGTCGGCCTCCACCAGTAAGTCGGGCGTGACGATCTGCGGCGGAACCAGGCCTAGCCGCAGGCACACCGTCGCAAAGTGCGTCCGTTTGTTCGGGTTCGCCATGTGCTGCACGTTCCACGTCAGTACGTATTCCATCCCGTGGACCGTCGCCGCCGCGACGTGCAGCGCGTCGCCGGACACCGCGGGGCGCGGCATCACCTGTTCCCGGACCAGGATCTCGGCCATACCCCGCACTTCCGGGCCGAGTTCCAGAAGTCGCAGGCCACGCAGCATGTCGAGCGCGGCTGGGCCCTGGGCGAAATCCGGGTCGGACAGCTCGGCCACGACCTCATCCGACACGTAAAGCTCGTGCCGCGCCGCCTGCGTTTGCCACCATTCGATACTGGTTTCGCGCCAGGCCACGCTTTTTGCGCTGGTCCGGGTGCTGACGCAGGCGCTGAAGAAGCTCGTTTCCAGATAGACGCGGGCCATACGAGCCTCATTCTACCACGGCTGGACTGCACGGGCCAAGCGAGCGACCGCTTACGCCCCTATCGTCTCGGTAGCCGTCTCTCTCCACGCCCCCCTCTTCCCGGTCATGCTGACCCACCATTTCGCGTAGTGCCTCGTCTGGCCAGCGCCCGGACCGCCGGGTGAACACCGCCCACCAGTCCCGGCTTCGCACCCCCGCGGCACTTGATTTTCTATAAAATCATGTTATCATAGAATCGTGGCCGGACCGCCCAGCGAGACCGCCCGATGCGTCGCTGCAACGAACCCAACGCCCGTGTGACCCGCCTGCTCCCCAAGCCCGCATCCCACACACCCAAGGTCCCGATAACAAAGGTTGCCAACAGGGGGGGGTGCACAAATGGCCATCTTGGCATCCTTCGGCCCTCGCCGCGCAGCCCACCGTATTATTGGGCCCTCGGCCCGCGGATGAGCTGCCCAGGCCGGATGTCGCCTGATCCTCCGTGCTTACTCAGACGTAGCCTACCGCCCGGGCCTGCCCCGCTGTTGCTGCTTCCGTCGCTTGGTTTGGCGTTCCGACAGTACATCGCGAACCGCGCGGCGAACCGCCTTTACTCGCCCAGCCGCCTTTGCCTTCTTGCCACCCATCCGCGAACGGCTGCGCGCCGCCGCCATCTTCTTGCTGTCTTTGGGCATTCTTACATCCTGGCGTGCCGTGTTCCGTTAGCGCGTCGCCTATCCACGAAAGACGGTACAAGTTCCACCATGAGCCTCTTTGCTTCATGGGGTCACCCTTGCTCGAAACCGGCCCCATGTTGCCGGAGGCTCGGCTTGTTTTACGGAGGCCCCACCAGTAGCCTCGAAAAAGTGCGAAAGTCGAACTAAGCAACGGAGGCCGAACGGCGGACGTTCGGCCCCACGCGCGCTGTATTGAAACTCCGCGAAACCGCTATCGGCGACGCGCCAAGAAGGCCCCGGCGGTGAGCAGCACCAGGCTCACCGGCTCCGGGATGACGCCGTAGACCTGAAACGCGAAATCCGTCGTTATGCCCGCCGAGGTGTCTGCGGTGAACGTCCAGTCGGGGTACCCGAAGAAGTCGCTCTGGAATAGCCCCATCGTCACGCCGTTGATCGTCCCGTCGCCGGTCGTGAGCATCACGTTTCGTCCGTCCTCGTCGCCGTTCGCCCCGTTCACGAGTCGGACGCCGAAGTAGTAGTGTCCCGGGCCGAGGTTGAGGCCACCGGGAGGCAACTCAATATAGCCGTCATAGACCTGGAACCCGTCGAACGTTCCGAAAGTCCCCTGGATCGTTGGTTGACCCAGCGAATACTGCTGGACGACGGACAGCCCGCCGCCCTGCTCGTTCAGGACAATCAGCTCCACGTTGCCGTACGGGAAACGCGGGTCGCGACCACCGGCCCACTTCACGCCCTCTACCGTGACGTTATCGGTCCAGACCGCGTCGTCGGCGGCCCAGGAATCTACGACCGCGGCATTCCGCTCCGAGCTGAAAAAGGAGTGCCCGTCGAATCCGCCATCGCTGGGCGGATTGGCGGTCAGGAAGTTATCCCAGATCAGAACGGCCCGGGCCGGGCTTGCTCCCGCCAGCGCGAGCACGGCGATGACTGCGAGATTGACGCTGCGCATGGGTTTTCTCTCTCCGACCTCCGTCCGTAAGAAGCAGGTCTCCTTCGTAGAGGTGGTCCAACCCCTCTACACCAAGTCCTAGGCCAGGAGTCAGGGGGTAATCAAGTGGAAGCGGTGCCGGAGGCCCGGAACGCGGGCTAAATCCCGTGTCGGCCCCCAAGGTCCGGTACGAACATGAGGCCCGCTACTGGCACGGCCGGCGACCGCCCGCTGAAAAAGGGACTGGCTCCGAGTTGCAGTCCGATTTCGACCGTGTGGTGGCACTTCCAGCGAGGTGCCCGTGCCTTTTTCAATCGTGTACCTCCTGAGGTGCACGTTGTGTGCACCACACATGCACCAGGAGGTCCACCGACTCGCCGCGGGAACCAACGCAAGCCGCGCCGCGGGGCGGGCTTACGGCGTTTCGACCAAGACGTGAAACGGAGAGGGGGGGATTCGAACCCCCGGTGCAGGGTTAGCCGCACACACGCTTTCCAAGCGTGCCCCTTAGGCCACTCGGGCACCTCTCCATTACGATTCGGACCTGGCTCGCTGACCTAAACCGGTTAGACCGCCAGCATGCCGTTGCAGAACTCGATCGCTCAGGGCAAGCACGGTCCGCGCCGCGGCGCGTCCACGCGTCTTTGTGAACCGAAACCGCCGTCCGGTTCGTCACAACACCGGCGTCGCGTACAAAGGGGCACGGCGACGGTGCTACATTATTCCATCCCCGGGGAGGCGGCAAGAGTTCAGGATGTGGGGCGAGGCGTCCGGCAATGGCCACGCCCAGGATCAGCCACACTGGGTTCATACGTGTCGTCAGCAGCAGGGCCGCGCCGACGGCACCGATGAGCACGATCGAGACATCGGTGAACGCGGAGCGCGCCAGGCACCATGTCACGCCGGCGATCACCGTCAGGCAGGCCACATTGACAGCGCCGAGAAACAGCTCGGCCTCTGCGACCTGGCGCAGTTCATGCCGCAGTGAGCATCACGTCGCGCCTCACGGTCTATGGCCGGCACTGGTGCGCGAACAGGTGGTGCGCGAGTCCGTTCTCGCATCAGTTCCGCCGGGAATCCCTTCCCGCCAAGGCCGGCATAGCGGGAGGGGGATTCCGCCAGACGGGGTGCGCGACCAGAGTCTCGTACCAGCGAGCGGTGTGGCACAGCGGCCCTCCGCTGTGCGCAGCCCCGGGTTGGCTGGGCCGCGCCACCTGCTTCCAGGACGCGCGCCCCCTCATCACAAACCCGGAAACACGCTGGCACTTCGGCCGCGGGCGCATAGAATACCCACCACGGCATGAGGGTGTGATGAATCTCCTGCTTGTCTCGCCGGCAACACCGAACACCTTCTGGAGCTACAAGCACGTCCTGCGCTTCGTGGCAAAAAAGGCCGCGTATCCACCGCTCGGCCTGTTGACCGTCGCCGCCATGCTGCCGCGGGAGTGGTCCCTGCGCGTGGTCGATCTGAACACGTCGACCCTGCGCGACAGCGACCTGGCCTGGGCGGACTACGTCCTGACCTCCGCAATGATCGTGCACGAGAAGTCCGTGCGGGAGATCGCCGCGCGGTGCCGGGCCCACGGCAAGCCCGTGCTCGGCGGCGGCCCGCTGTTCACGACTGGGCACGAGCGCTTCCCGGAGATCGGGCACTTCGTCCTCGGCGAAGCCGAGGGCGTCATGCCGGCGCTCGTCGCAGACCTGGCGGCGGGTCATCTGCAACCGATCTACCAGGCGGCCGGCAAGCCCGACCTGAGTGACACGCCGCCGCCGCGCTGGGACCTCATCCGCCTGAACGACTACGCGACCATGTCGCTGCAGTTCTCGCGCGGCTGCCCCTTCGACTGCGAGTTCTGCGACATCGTCGCGATGTACGGCCGGACGCCGCGCGTGAAATCGGCGGACCAGATGCTCGCAGAGCTGGGCGCCCTGTGGGCGGCGGGCTGGCGGGATACGGTCTTCATCGTGGACGACAACTTCATCGGCCATAAGGGCAAGGCCAAGGCGCTGCTCCGCGCGCTCATCGCCTGGCAGGAGCGCCGCGGAGCCACGGTGCCCTTGATCACCGAGGCCTCGCTCAACCTGGCGGACGACCCCGAGTTGCTCGACCTGATGGTCCGGGCCGGCTTCAAGAAGGTGTTCGTCGGCCTGGAGACGCCCAATCAGGACAGTCTGGCGGAGTGCGGTAAGGTCCAGAACACGCGGCGCAACCTGCTCGAAGCGGTCCGCACCATGCAGCGCGCCGGCCTCGAGGTGATGGGCGGGTTCATCATCGGGTTCGACAACGACCGGCACGGCATCTTCAAGCGCCAGCAGCGGTTCATCGAGGAGGCGGGCGTCGTGACGGCGATGGTCGGTCTCCTGAACGCGCTGCCGCGCACGCGGCTCTTCGCGCGACTGAAGGAGGAGGGCCGGCTGCTCGGCGAAAGCACCGGCAACAACCTGGACGCCGTGCTCAATTTCGTGCCCCGCATGGACCGCGACGCCCTGGTCGCCGGCTACCGGCGGCTCGTGCAACGGCTGTATGCGCCGCGGGAGTACTATCGCCGGGCGCTCACGTTCCTCAAGTGGTATCAGCCGCACGCGCCACGGGTGCGGGTGACGCGCACGGAGCTGTGGGCGTTCGCGCGCTCGCTGTGGGTGCTGGGGGTTCGCACGCGCGGCCGGCGGGCGTACTGGAAGTACGTGGCCCGGTCGCTGCTGTTCTACCCGCGGGCGTTCGGGGAAGCGATGAACCTGGCGATCACCGGGCATCATTTCCGCAAAGTCGCGGCCGAACTCTGATGCGCGGGTGTGGTGTCCCGTAGCAGGTGGATACCCGCTGAAGGGGTGGTAGGGGCATCTTGCCGATCGCATCGCGGACGCGACGCCCGCGCCATCCTGAGAGCAGCGGAATCACTGCCGGCGCTTGCGGCGCGGCGGCCTGCGGGGCCGGCCATCGGCGATCCCTTCAACGGCGGCGATGTGCAGGTAAGGGACCAGCGTCCAGCGGTCGGAATCCGGACACGCGATGAACAGGCGATTCCGCATCGCGACGGCCAGATGCCGGTTGTGAACCTCGTAGGCATCGCCGCTGGTCAGCCGGACGCGAAACGGCTGAAAGGGCTCGCGTTCCAGAATCTCGCGCAGCTCGGCGGCGCTCATGTCCTAAGTATACGGTCCCTGCGCACCCCCGCCAACGGTTCCTGGCGCATGACCCCCGGCCGCTGGAAGGCGGGGGCGAGAATCCGAGCGGGCTGTCCGCCGCGCGGCCGCCGAAGCCACAGTGAAGGTCGTTCTCATCGACGGGGAGGAGTTGGCAGAACTCATGATCGACCACGGCGTAGGCGTGGCCGAACACAAATCGTACGCAGTGAGGAAACTCGACAGCGACTATTCCGAGGGGGCTTGACCTGCTGGTGGACGAGGCGGGTGGATAGGACTCGACCAATGGGTCAAGCGACGAGGCCGTCAGTCATGCCGAATAAAGCTGGGCTTCGCACAAACGACGGTACTCCTGCTACGGGCCGGTTTGTGCAAGATTCCTAGCTCGCACCGTGACGGGCAGGATTCCTAATCCCGCGCTGGGCTGCGCCGGGGAAAAGAGTCCCCGGCGTGTGGGCGCGAGAAGCGATTGTCGCACCAGCACGAATCGCCGTCGGAGACGGCTCCTACGGCGGACGCCAAGGGCCGGGGCCACGGTGGCTCGGCAGGAGCCTCGCCCTCCCTTGCTAAGACGGCCGGTGGGCTTGAACTGGCGAGCGAACCGCCGCACCATGTCGCTGACGCGTAGGAGACCAAGATGCAGCGCGACGCCATCCCGCTGAACGAGCTGCACATGCCCGCGTTCAGCGCGTGGGAGCCTGGGTGGTTTGTGCTCACCGCCGGCGAGAACCGGCCGGGGGGCTACAACAGCATGACCGTGTCGTGGGGCGCACTGGGGGTGATCTGGCACCGGCCGCTGGCGGTCGTCGTGGTCCGCCCGCAGCGCTACACGCGCCAGTTCATGGAGCAGTACGACACGTTCAGCCTGTGTGCCTTCGACGAGGCGCAGCGCCCGGCCCTCAATCTGCTGGGCACGCTCTCGGGACGCGACTCGCGGAAGATGACGGAGTGCGGCCTTACGCCGATCGCGCTCAGCCGCATCGCGTGCCCCGGTTTCGCGGAGGCGAAGCTGATCCTGGAATGCCGCAAGACCTACTTCGACGACCTGGATCCCGCGCACTTTCTGACCGATTTTATCGCACCCAACTACGCGGGCGACTATCACCGCGTGTACTTCGGCGAGGTCCTGGCGGCGGCGGGCACGGCCGAGTTCCGGCGACGGGCCTGATACGGACCCCGATTCGGTTCAGCGCACGGCAGTGGTGCCCGCCACTCGTGGCCGATGTAGCCGTGCCAAACGTCGCGCCCTGGTACGGCCGGCGCGGCGCCGGCGCGAAAAAAACGGGGACAGGCACCGCGGGAGGGCCTTTCGTGCGAACCAGAGGTAGGCGGCGTGGAGCCAGTTCCCGTTTTTTTTCTCACGCTCGTCCGGCGCTGCGGGGCACGCCCGAATTCCGTCGTCGGATTTGAGCGCGGGGCTTGACTTCGCCGATTCATATGGCAGAATTGCCATACAACCATGGATAGCAGAGCGAAACCGATGCGGCAGCGCTACGAAGTCCGGGCCCGGGTGGCCAAGGCTTTGGCCCACCCCACCCGGCTGCTGATCCTCGACGAGCTGCAGAAGCGCGAGCGGTGCGTCTGCGAGCTGACCGCGATCGTCGGCGCGGATCAGTCCACCGTGTCCAAGCACCTCGCCATCCTGAAGCAGGCCGGCATCGTGGACGACCGCAAGCAGGATGTGCGTACGTTCTACCGCATCAAGGTGTGCTGCCTCGAAGGATTCTGGCAATGCATCGAGTCGGTCTTGAAAGAAAACCTGCGGACGCAGCGGGCGGCGATTCGGGGCTAGCCGCGGCGCCGTCTTTTTTTGCGCGGCTTCATGGCGCTTTCGCCATACGGCCATCAAGCGTGGCGGCGCGGACGGCGCTGATCCTCGCCGCCATGCTCGCCGTGTTCCTGCTCGCGTACGCGCTGCCGCTCGCGGCGTTGCCCGCAACCGGCACGCGCGTCACGCTCGCCGGACGCGAAGCGCTGCTGATGCTCCAGGATTACGCCCGGCAGCACGTGCTCCTTTGTCTCGTGCCCGCACTGTTCATTGCGGGAGCGATCTCGTGCTTCGTGTCGCAGGCCGCGGTGATGAAGTACCTCGGGCCGACCGCAAACAAACTCCTGGCGTACTCGGTGGCGTCGGTCTCAGGCACGATCCTGGCCGTCTGCTCGTGTACCGTCCTGCCGCTGTTCGCCGGCATCTGGACGCGCGGCGCGGGACTCGGGCCGGCGTCGGCGTTCCTGTACTCTGGCCCGGCCATCAACGTGCTCGCGATCATTCTGACCGCGCGGGTCCTGGGCTGGGAGATCGGCATTGCGCGCGCTGCCGGCGCGATCGGCTTCAGTTTCATCATCGGCCTGGCGATGCACCTCATCTACCGCAAAGAAGAACGTGCCAAGGCCGAAGAGGCGCAAGCCAACGGCGGGTTTGTGCTGCCCGAGGGCGCGCGCGCGCGGCCGCTGTGGCAAACAGCCGCATATTTCGCGGTCATGGTCGGGATCCTTGTGTTCGCGAACTGGGCCAAGCCCGCCACGCCGAACGTCATGTGGGAGGCGCTATTCACGGCCAAGTGGGTAATTACCGCCGTGCTGCTCGTCGCGTTGGCGCTCATGCTCAAGCTCTGGTTTACTCGAACGGAACTGAAGCAGTGGGTCGGCAGCACGTGGGTGTTCGCAAAACAGATCATGCCGCTGCTGTTCTTCGGCGTGCTCGTTTCGGGCGTGCTGCTGGGCCGACCCGGTCAGGAAGCGCTCGTCCCAAACCGCTGGATCGAGCAGTCGGTCGGCGGCAATAGCCTGTGGGCGAACTTCTTCGCGGCCTTTGCCGGGGCGCTGATGTACTTCGCCACGCTCACAGAAGTGCCCATCCTGCAGGGCTTGATGGGTTCCGGCATGGGCAAGGGACCGGCCCTCGCGCTGCTGCTGGCGGGGCCGGCGCTGTCGTTGCCGAGCATGCTCGTGATTCGCTCGATCGTCGGCACGCAGAAAATGTTGGTTTACGTGGCGCTGGTGGTGGTCCTGTCCACGGTGGCGGGACTGCTGTACGGCGCGTTCGGTTGATTGCCTAACGAGGATTTCCAATGTCATCAGGACCAGGCGCTTGCTGTGGCGGAAACGGTGAGAAGCTGATCTTCACGTGTGCGGGGGCGGCGTACAGCGGACAAGTCGCCAACCGCGCCGGCGTACAGCTCATGGAGCAGGGCGCTGGAAGCCTGTTCTGCATCGCGGCGGTCGCGGCGGGGATTGAGCAAAAGATGGACCGCGCTCGGAAAGCCGGTCAGCGGATCGCGATCGACGGCTGCGAGGACCACTGCGTACGCAAGGTGCTGGAGCAGGCGGGCCTGACAGCCGACGTGCACGTCGTGCTCACGGACATGGGCATTGAGAAGAAGCCGGCGCAGCCGAACATGATCAA
>CAZWYT010000045.1:0-40452 GCA_964638325.1 uncultured Planctomycetales bacterium | reverse complement strand
ACGAATCCGGGATGCCGTTGCTGTTCCAATCGCTTTCGCAATCGGTCGGCCAGCAGCCGCCCTGACCGGTGCAGAAGCCGCCCCACTGGACGCCGATGTCGCACTCATCCGGGATGCCGTTCTCGTTGCAGTCGTTCGGCGGAGCGCCGCACGTGCCTTCGACGAGGAACGGGAAGTCCTGCGGGTAGGTCGCGTCGACCACCGCGACCCAGCCAGGGACCGAGTTGTCCCACTGGATCGCGTTCGCGCCCGGCTTGCCGGTCAGACCGAGGATGGTCACGGGCGGAGCCCACGGACCGGACGTGCCGCTGCCGGCGAACGAGTAGTCAACCCAGTACGTGCCCGCAGGGAGCTGCACATTGACTGCGGCCACGACCGTCTGGATGTGGCGGGTGCAGTCGATGGTCGGCAACGTCCGGAAGATGTACGCCGGCGTGCAACTGACCAGCCGGTTCGTCGTCAGGTCGCCCCAGACAACCGCGCCGCCCGCATTCGGCGGACCGTTCCAGATCTGCATGACCACCGACGTAATGGTCGGCGGCGTCGCACCGGTCTGGTACGTGTAGACGGTGATCGTGTCGATCTGGCAGCCGACGTCCAGCGTGAAGTCATCCGCAATCCGGTTGCTGGCGCTCTGCTGAGCGCCCCAACCGTAGGTGCCCAGACCCAGCGTGTCCTGGAGTACGCTGATCTCGCCGGTGCAGCCGGGGCCGGTAGCCAACGGACCGTTGTCCCAGATGAGCGTGCGCGCCGTAAACAACTGGCACTCATCCGGGATGCCGTCGCCCTGGCAGTCGCAGCTACCCGCGGCGATGTCGCACTCATCCGGGATGCCGTTGGGCTGGCAATCCTGGCTCACGCCGCTGGCGATGTCGCACTCGTCGGGAACCAGGTTGCCGTTGCAGTCGTTGCCTTCCAGCTCGCACTCATCCGGGATGCCGTTGCCGTTGCAATCCAAGCTCGTGCCGCCGGTGATGTCGCAATCGTCCGGACGGCCGTTGGCGTTGCAGTCGTTGCCTTCCAACTGGCACTCATCCGGGACCAGGTCGCCGTTGCAGTCCTGGCTGCAGTCCGGACCCTGGCAGATCGGCGGCACGTCGCAAGCATCGGGGATTCCGTTCTGGTTGCAGTCACCGCCGCCCACGGACTCCGCCCGGACCAGCCAGTTGCCCGGGAAGTAGGTGTCGATCACGAGCGGAGGCAGCGAGGCAGCACCCATGTTGTTCGGGTCGACCGGGACGCTGCTATCGCCCGCAATCCAGCTCTCACCCGCGGAGGACGTCTCGTCGAGCGAGCATGGATACTCGCCCGCCAGGTGCTGAATGATGGCGCCCGCAAAGAAGTGCGTGCCGGCCGGTCCGATGTTGACGTCGGGGACATCGACTTCGTTGAAGACGTCCAGGTCCGAGTTCGCCACGACCGCCGCAGCCTGTGCAGCAACCTGCCCATCGGTCGGATTGCCGTCCTGGTTCGGATCGCTCCAGACGTAGATCGTCAGGGGCGTCCCATCGGTCACCATACCGTAGGCGATGTGGACCTTGCCGATCGTCGAACCGCCCTGCTGGACGACGAAGTGAACCATCCAAGCGACGTAACCACCGCTGGTCAGACCAATTGAATTCTCGTGTGTCCCGTCGTCATACAGGTAGAGGACGCCGGGACCACCGGTGGCGACGTCGCACTCATCCGGGATGCCGTTGCCTTGGCAGTCCTGGCTGGTGCCGTTGCCGATGTCGCACACATCCAGGACGCCGTTCTCGTTGCAATCGCTGCACCACGGGCTGCCGTCGCATTGGGCGATGTCGCAGAAGTCCGCAATGCCGTTGCCGTCGCAGTCTTCGAACGGCTGGCACTCATCCGGGATGCCGTTGCTGTCGCAATCCTCACTGTAACCACTGGCGATGTCGCAGAAGTCGTCCACGCCGTTCGGCTGGCAGTCCTCGCCCGCGCACTGGCTGAACGGGCCACCATAGTAGCCGGTGCACTCCGACGGCAGCGCCATCGTGCACGTGCCATCGCCCCAGCAGCAGGCGCCGGGGACTTCGACGATGTTGACCGTGTAGTCCTCGACCTCGCCGTACGTCGTAATGCCGCACGGATCGAGCGCGCCGGTGTACGTGATACGCACGCGCATCCGCGTCGGACCGGACAGGGCATCCAGCGGCGCCGTGATGTTCGCCGTGTAGGGCCCATTGCCCGGCGACCCGCTCATCGTGATGCCTTCGCCGTCGTCATAGAAGTCGAGGTCTTGGTTCCAGTCGATCCACACCTTGCACTGATCGCTGCTGTATGGGTGGCCGTTCGTCACAATGATCGGCACGCCCACGGTGTACGGCAGGTCGGTCGACAGAGCCGTATAGTCGCCGTAGCCACCCGGCTGTGAGCAGGCGGTCACGTTGTCGATCGTCCCGACCTGCACGCGGCTGATGTACTCGTCGCAGTTGACGTACGACGAGCCGGCAGTGCAGTACTGCGGCGGGCACGTCGCGCACTCCAGCGATACGACGTAGTCCTTCGGGCACGGCGAGTCCTGGAAAGCCGACGGCCCGACCCAGAACCAGTACGTCCCGGGCGAGAGGCAGTCAGTGGTTAAGCTGACCGGCGTGCATTCCTGCGCGGTGGCGCTGCCCAGGATTGCGTAGCTGGAGCAATCGTCGGGACCCGCGCCCCGGATGATGAAGATCAACACCGGCACTTCCGCCTCGGCCGTCCACGTGAAGTAATTCCAATCCGTGGTCGTCAACTGGTACCAGTCGGTGTCACGTAGGCTCGTGCTCGCCCACATGGTCCCGCAGACCACGTCGCCGCAGGCAATCGGCGCAAAGGTCGGCACGGCCATGTTGCAGCCGCCGTCGGTGTCCTCGCCGCAGGGCTCAGGCTCCAGAATTCCTTCCGGCGGGCAGGGCACGTCGCACGCGCAGTCCCTGACGGTCATCGTGAAGCCCGTGCACGTCGGGCTCGGGTACGTGTCGATCATGATGTAATAGACGCCGGCCGTCAGGAACAGATCACTGATGACCGGGTCGCCGGCTGAGCTGGTGGCATAGGCCAGGCACGCGGCGCCCGGCGGGCAGACCGTGTCAATCGCAACGCCGACCCACGTGAGCACGCCGTCGACCGAGATCTTGACGCACATATCGTACGGGAGGGTCAGCTCGTAGATTATGTCCTCGCCGCCATCGTAGGACCCCAGGCACGTGTCCGCATAGTCGTTGACGCGACCGCAGGTCGTGTCGGTGTCGACCAGCGTCCCGCCCGGGAGCAGGGTGATGAGCTTCGGCACAGCGCAGTTGTTGCCCGGCTGCGGGCACAGGTTGGGCGTGCAGGTGGTGCCGTCGCCCGAATAGTTCCCGCCCAGGCCGGTGCACTCCGCCAGATCCAGCGTCTCCAGACAGCTTCCATCCAAGAAGCAGCAGGCCCCGAAGCACGGGTTCAGCGGTTCACAGGTCGTGCCGTTACCCTTGTACCGGCCACCCTGCTGCTCGCAGTCGATCTGGTACATGTCCGGCGTGCAGTCCACGCCGAAGCAGCACGCACCCTGCTCGCCCGGCGGCAGGATGCACACCGTGTAATCCTCAGTGGCGCCCCAGGTGTACGTGCCACAGGGGGTCGGCTCTGAGGTTTCCCGCACGATCACTCGCATCCGCGTGCAACCGACGGTCGCGGTTGCCGGAACCGTGATATTGCCGCTCACGGGGTAGTCGGGGCACGGCGTGTTGGGGAATGCCACGCCGCTCGTGTAGGCCTGCTCACCCGCGTCGTCGAAGTCATAGTCCTGGTTCCAGTCGACGTAGATCTTCAGCCACTTGGTGTAGCAACTGGTGCCCTCGCAGTCGCCGATGACGATATTGAACGGATACGTCGACCCGGCGATCACGTCCGTCGACAGGTACGTGAAGTCGTTGTACTTGTCGCAGTCCGTCGTCGTGTTGTCGATCGTGCCGAGCTGGACCGTCTTCAGCGTCTCGTCCGCCGTGCTGGTCGCACTCGACGCACAGTAGGCCGGCATGCACACGACGTGCAGCGTGTAATCGCCCGCGGCGTGGTTGGCCGCATCGAGCAGCACGGGATAGTAGTACGTGCCCGACGCCAGGCCCGACCACTTGATCGTGATGTTGCCGTCGCCACAGGTCGTGGTGTCGAAGGTGCCGGCCGTCGTGATGCCCGTGCACGGACAGCCGGTGGCCCAATTCAGCCATGCGTTGCCGAACGGGAAGCCGCCGTTGTTGGTCGTGCAGTAATCGAGCCAGACGTCGAAGAAGCTCTCCGCCGCCGGCAGCGTGATCGCGTGCCAAACCTGGCCGCCCGGAAAGCTCCCGCAGTCATTCGTCGCGCCCAGGTTGTTGCCGGTGAAGGTCACCGGGGTACCGGGCGTCAGCGTGACCGGCGTGACCGCCGTGCAGTTGTCATTCCACGGCGGGCAATAGAAGGTTGCACAATCCTGGCCACCGTACCACGTGCCGCCCAGCGCATCGCACTCCGGGTGGGTGTTCGTGGCCACGCATTCGAAGTCCACGCAGCACGCGCCGAAGGTCGGCGGCGGGAAGATGAACTGCCCCCGCGGGACGTTGATCAGGCCGTAGATGGTCGGGTTGCCTGTCCCGCACGTCCACACCAGCGGATCGCCGTAGCCGCTGTCCGTGTAAGCATACATCGTGCGGTACACGCCCGTGCCCGCACTGAAGGCCCAAATGGCCCCGCCGCCCGTGTAGGCCGTGTTGTTGAAGCACACGTCCACTTCCACGTTGTCCACGCCGTTGTACTCGAAGGGCGTGGCGAATGTGAACGTGTACCAGCCGGTCGTCGAGATCGTCGTGTCCGCCTGGTAACAGACGGTCCAGTCCGTGTTCGACATGCAGTAGGGGCTGACGTACACCGTCGCCGTCGTGTGCTTGAGGCGGATCGTCAGATTCGTGAACATCATCCCCGGCACCGTCGACACGTAGTACCGGATGCCGTTGATCGGCCCGCCGTCACACCCGAACTCCGAGGCCAGGTAGATCGACGTCGTCCGCCGGTCATGCCAGCCCGTGTTCAGCATGTACGTGAAGCTCAACGTCCCCGCCCCGTTGATGTCCTTGTCGCCGAGACACGGCCCGCGGAGGTCGTCTTCGTAACCCACTTCCACGGGGAGCAACGAGAAAGCGGACTCCTCCAGGTCCGGCAGCTCCTTCCCCTGGAATTCCTCCATCAGTTTAAGCTCTTTCTCCGACAGGCCTTCCGGCGGCTTCACCTCAGGAAGGCTCGCCTCCTTTTCGTTCACAACCGCCTGGGCGCTGCTGGCGCTCGATAGCTGCCCCGGATTGGCCGTCCTGGCGGTCTGGGCCACGTCAGCGCTCTTCGGGTCGTTGATTTGTGCGGTCGCGGTGGCGGCCAGTAGCAAACCCGCGCACAGCGCGACGAGACCCCATCTACCAATACTCTTCTTCCTCATGCCCTAACCTCCTTCAGAAAAGAACAATCGAAGAAACCAGTCTATGGTGCACGTGCTCCATAAATCTTGATTTCGAACTGAGCGATCGTGACGGGCCGGGCGCAAGAAGCGCCCTCCCCAAGACGCGCCGGCTATCCGACCCCACGGAACGCCGTGACGTCTCAGTGTCATATCGCCCATGCGCGCAGGTGACTCGATAACTCAGCCTCTCTCCTACCCTCTGACGCGCGGTGTCACGGGCCCCCGCCCGGCGACACAATCCCACATGCTATTGCCCGTCTGCGGCCCCTGATGCTGGTGGGAGCACCCGACGTGGCCCGCGACCTGCTTCTCCTCACTCGGACACCGCGTGACGGATATCGCTACCCGTTTACACATTTTCACCTTACCAGATTGACGCCGCGGCGTCAATCCTTTTGCTGGCAACGGCACCCCGATAGCCCCGTCCTCGACCGCGACGCGCAGCCGGTCACGATGGTCTCGCCTGCCTCTTCTGGTTTTGCGGCGTCAACTGTGGGTTATCGGTCCCACCCTGCCCCGTCCCGCCGGCCCGGAGCGCACTCATGCCAGCCGGGCCCACAGCGCACCGCCGAACGTGACCACCCCTACGCCGATCAGCGCCAGGACGAGGGCCGCCACCTGTCGCGCGCCGAAGCGCTCCTTGAGGATCAGCGCCGCCAGCACGCTGGCAAAGATGACCGAGGTCTGGTTCAGCACGGCGGCGATCGAGGCATACGTGTACTTGAAGCCCGCGATCCACAGGATGGTGCAGACGTAGGTCCCGAGGATCGACGCCGGCAGCGCGTGCCGCCAGGTCTGCGTCGACCGAAACACGGCCCAGTGTCGCCGCCAGTCGCGGCCCAGGAGCGCGAACAAGGCCAGGAAAGCGAAGCCAGCCGCCAACCGCAGGGTGGTCGCCCAGATCAGCGGCATCTCCTCCAGGACGGGCTTGGCCATCACGATGCCCAGCGCCATCATGGCCACGGCCACGATCGCGAGCACCGTCCCCTCGACGACTTGGGCGGTCGTCCGCTGGCCCGGCAGGCTGTGTCGGGACGTCATGAATACGGCCGCCACGACCAGCACCGCGCCCACGTAATGAAACACGGTGAGCTTCTCGCCCAATAGCCACCACGCGAAGACGACCGCGCAGGGCGCATACGAGCAGTCGACGACCGAGATCAGCCCGACGCCGATCAGGTTCAGCGCGTGAAAGAACAGGCTGTCGGCCAGCGCGATGCCGATGACGCCGCTGAGCAGCAGGAGGCTGATGTCCCCCAGCGACTGCCGCTGCACCGCTTGCAGACTGTCCGCACCGGTGACGATCAGCCCGACGAGCGTCGCGATCAGCAGCGCCAACCCGACGGCGTTCTTGTAGAGGTTGAGCGCAACGGGGGCAATGTGCTCGCCGCTGCGCTTGAACAGCACGAGCACATAGCCCCAGATAATGGCAGTCAACAGGGCGCAGAACTGTCCGAGCGGGTGGTTCATCGCGCGGCGACTCGTGCGTTGTTCGGGCCGGGGATCATACCCGTGAGGTGCTGCGCGTGCCTACACCTGCTGGGCGGCGGCGCTCCAGCACCACGATCCGGCGAGTGCGGGCGTCTCGCCCGCGTCTTCCCGGGGCGCGCTTTGGGGAACCGGCGCAGTCCGATCACTCCTTAAAGACTTCCAACACTTCAAGTGCCTATAAGAATCCACGCCGCTCCGTTGACTTTCGGTCCGCAGCCGTCCTAAGCCCCAAGTGAGGGCCGGTATTCGGACGGCGAGCCGCGCGCGGTCTGCGCTACGAAACGACGACGCTTTGTTGTGAGGAAAGGACTAAAGCATGCCTCGAACGAGCAGCATGTGCTTGATGACCTGGTGCCTGGCAGGTGTTGCCCTGCTCTGGGGCGCCAGCGCCCCGGCGGCGACGATCTACTCCGTGACCGATTTGGGCGATCTGCCGGGCGGCGGCGATGCAAGTCGCGCATTCGCCGTCAACGACCTGGGCCAGGTCGTCGGTGCCAGCTTGAGCGCCAATGGCCAACGGGCGTTTCTGTGGGACAGCGGTGTCCTGACTGATCTCGGCGACCTGTCGGGCGGGACCGATCCCAGCCGTGCTTACGGCATCAATAACGCCGGCCAGGTCGCCGGCTGGAGCCAGACGCCGATGGGCCCGCGGGCATTCCTCTGGGACAGCGGCGTGATGAGCGAGCCGGGTGCTCCCACGAGTGGCCCCTTCGCGAGCTATGGATTCGGCATTAACAGCCTGGGACAGGTCGTCGGCTACAGCGCGCTGCCGACCGGGGATCGCGCTTCACTCTGGTACAACGGCGCCACCACCGACCTGGGCGATCTGCCCGGTGGGGCTGATCGCAGCCGCGCCTTTGCCATCAATGACAGCGGCCAGGTCGCCGGCTCGAGCAGCACCGCGACCGGCACGCACGCCTTCCGGTGGCAGAATGGCGTCATGACCGACCTGGGCGATCTGCCGGGTGGGGCGGATTCCAGCCGGGGCTTTGGCATCAACGGCCTCGGCCAGGTCGTCGGTTACAGTGCGGCCGCGACGGGCACGCGGGCTTTCCTCTGGAATGCCGGCATTCTGACCGACCTCGGCGATCTGGCCGGCGGGCTTGACGCCAGCCGGGCCTTCGGCATCAACGATAGCGGGCAGGTCGTGGGAGCCAGCGCCGCCGCGGCCGGCAAGCGGGCCTTCGTGTGGAGTGCCGGCGACGGCATGCTCGACCTCAACACGCTGCTCGATCCATCCGGCACAGGCTGGACCCTGGCTCAGGCTTACGGGATCAACGCGAGCGGACAGATCGTCGGGTACGGCGTCAAGCCGGACGGGGCGCGGCACGCGTTTCTGCTCACTTCAGTGCCCGAGCCGGCATCATTAATCTTGCTCGGCCTGGGCGCCGCGCTGCTTCGTCGTCGCCGCGCGTAAGATTCCGTTGAGAAAAAGGGGACAGGCACCGCCGGAAGGCCACTCGGTGCTGCCACGAAGGCCCTTCATGGCGGAGCCAGTCCCCTTTTTCTCAACGGACGCCGAGGGAAGGGTCCCCCTCGGTGAGGGAGGTTCCTCAACCCGGGTACTCATTCTCGATCCACTCTCGATCGGGCTGAAAGATGCGGACCAGCTCGTCCATCGCCGGGTGAACGGCCTCGAAATGGCCGTAGAGGGGTGACAGCTCTGCCATCGCCTCGTCGCGCGAATCGCCGCGCACGACCATTCGCCAGAGCGCGGCTGCGGCGCCCGTCCGATCTGCACCGGCCTCGCAGTGAATCAGAAGCGGATAGTCGGCCGTGACGAAGGTGTCGTAGAGTTTCAGCAGCGACTCGCGCGGCGGCAGCGCGTTGGCGCTCATGGGGATGTTGACCAGCTCGACGCCGGCGGCTTCCGTCGCGGCGCGCTCACTCTGAAACCACAGCTCGTCGTCGTGCTCGCCGCGGAGGTTGATGACGGTGCGGATGCCGTACTGATCGATGACGCGCGCCAGGCTGTCGGCGTCGAGTTGGGCGGAGCGATAGGCGACGCCGTCCTCGATGACGTGGAAGTTGTCGAAGACGGTCAGGGGGGCGTAGTTGTCGTAGACGCCGAGGCCGCAGCCGACGAGGGCGGTGCAGATCAGCAGGGTCACGTAGCGCGCGCGGCGGGGAGTCATGGCAAGATCGTATACGGTGCGGCGGGGATGTACACCTTGGGCATCTGCCGCCAGCCATCGGGCTGGGCCGAAACCGGTTTTTGAGCGCGCTGGCCGAAGGTCGCCAACATTGCCAAGTTTGTGTACCCCCCCTCTTGGCGGCCTTCGGCGGGCTGCTCGTAAAGCACGCTATTATCCGACCGAGCTCGATACCGTTGGCCATCTTTGTTATCCGGACGTGCCAAGCTCTCAGCTCTCAGCCGTCAGCCGGACACACACCGCGCGGCGAACGTCACCGCGGCGGGGCGGCTGTGCGGTGCGCGCGCCAAGCCGCCGAGAGAAGGGTGGCGCGAGAATGCGTGCGGGGCAAGGCGCGCGGGGAGGTGTGGCGCGAATTCGCGGGAGGTGGCGGAAAACGCGGGAAAAAACGTCGAGGAATCGAAGAATCAACCGGAAAAAGACTCCCTACCGCTCTTTCGACCCCTTTTTCGCTCAGGCCGGCACGAGCTTGCGTCTGACGGGCACGAAGCGAATCTCCACGCGCTTGTGCAGCGCCGCCGCGATGCGGCGGAGCATGGAAAGCGAGTGCCCCTCGTAATCAGCGTCTTCAAGCCGGCAGATTACCGACGCGGTGGTGCCCACAAGCTTGGCGAGGGCGCGTTGGGACAGGCCGGCCGCGGTGCGAAGGTCGTAGATTTTCTGGGCGATCTCGGCGTTGGCGAGGTGCTCCTCGTACACCGCCCGTTGCTCCGGGTCGTCGCCGATGTAACGGTCGTAGAGGAATTGAACGCCTTTGGAGCTCGCCCTCTTCTTGCCGTTCTTCTTGTGCGTTCTTCGCGTTGGCATGCTAGTAGCCCTTTGGGTTGAACGAGTGCTTCCGCGGGTTTGTCTCAAACCGCTTCCGCCGTGCGACGGCTTTGTCGATGTCCTGCGAGGGGACGACGCGCTCCTTTACGATGCCGTGCGACAGGACGGCCGCGGTCCTGCCGTGGAAGAAGTACAGCATCCGGTAGTTGAGGCCCTGCAAACCGACGCGAAGCTCGTAGATATCATCTCGCAGATAGTCGGCTTCCGGCCGCCGCAGTCCGTGACCGAGGAGTTCCAGCCGGCGTAGGGCGGCAACACATTTGGCCCGTGCTTTGCGCGGGAGCTCATCGAGCCACTCGACCAGCGGAACGGTTTCGTCGTCCTCCTTGAAAAGGGTCACCTCGGTCTGGGGCATCCGTACCTCCCTATGTTCGCAATATTGGGAACAAAAGTCAAGCGCGTTTTCTGACCGGTCGCAAAAGCATCCCGTCCCGAAGTAGCGGCCGGCGTCCCCGCCGGCCGTAGGAAGTGGAAAACGCGGCGTTTCTTGCACCTACGGCCTGCGCGGCGCAGGCCGCTACACCGTTCTTTAGCGACCTGCTGAAGACCGTGTAGCTCGTCGGCCGCAGCCGTACAAGGGGCTTTCAATTGATTACGGGAGGCGTGGCACGCCGGGGAGGTGTGGCGGGAATTGGCGGGAGGTGGCGGGGACTGGCAGTGAAAACGTGATAAGGTGAAAAGGTGATGAGGGGGGAGGGACGGAGGGACGAAGCGACGAACGCAAGGAGTCGGGGCGGGGGGCTATTTGAGGCGGGCGCGGAGGGCTGTGACATCGGCGGCATGCTTCTCGGCGGCGGGGTGGCCCAGTTCGCGCTCGTAGTCGACCAAGACCTGCATCAGCTCCGCCGCGCGCGCCAGGTCGCGGAACGACTCGTAGCACTGGCCCACCTTCCAGCACGTTGTGGCTTCGCGGGGGCGGACGCCCCGATCGAGCGACGCCCCTGCCATCCGCGATCTGATCGCTCGTCCGCGCCGATTTCACATTCGAATCTTGACACGTGCGCGTTATCGGCGCTAGACTCCGGGTGTTCGGGCCGCTCATCGGACACGAAGCGGCAAAACTACCGGCACCGGCAGGAGAGCAGCACGTGATGGAATCACAGACCACACGGGCGCGCTGGCGCGCGCCGCTGGGTCTGGCGGCCGCGGTATTGCTCGTCGCGGGCTGCACGAGCACTTCCCTGACCGCCCGCTACAAGCCACTGCACCTGGCGAACAACCAGAGCGTCGAATTCAAGATCGAGGCCAGCGATTCGGATGGCATCGCCACGGCGGAACTGTTCGTCTATGAATATGAGCTGTACGTCGCTTCGAATTGGTTTCAGTCGGCCCGACAGCGGCCAGGCGGCACGTGGGGTCTGGTCCAGACCTGGAACTTAAACCAGCCGTCTCAGGAAAACCGGCCCAAACTACTTCACCAGCTTCGCGAGGCGTTGCGTTCCCGGCATTACAGCCGGCGAACGGAAGAAACCTACTGTCACTGCGTCAAGTGCTTCATCTACTTTCACAATGTCCGGCATCCGGCCGAGATGGGCGAACCGGAGATCAACGCCTTTCTCACCCATCTGGCCGTCAAGGAAAAGGTCAGCGCCTCAGCGCAGAATCAGGCCCTTTCGGCGCTCCTGTTTCTCTATCGCCACGTCCTTGGCCGTGAAGTGGGGGACTTGGGCGAGGTCATCCGCCCCCGCAAGCCCAACCGTCTGCCCATCGTCATGACGCGTGAGGAGGTGAAAGCCGTCCTCGGGAATCTCACGGGCGACAAGTGGCTGATGGCTTCCCTCCTGTATGGCGCGGGGCTGCGACTGATGGAATGCCTGCGCCTGCGGGTTCAGGACATCGAGTTCGCCCGTAGCGAAATCCTCGTCCGGGACGGCAAGGGCGCGAAAGACCGGATCACCATGCTTCCCGAGTCACTCAAGGCCCCACTTCAGGACAATCTGCGAAAGGTCAAGGCGATCCATGAGAAAGACCTGGCCGAAGGTTGCGGGCGCGTCCAGTTGCCCGACGCCCTGGACCGCAAGTATCCCCACGCGCCCGCCGACTGGCGGTGGCAATGGGTATTCCCGCAGGAGAGTCGCTGGAAGAACACCAGAACCCGCGAAGAAGGCCGCCACCATGTCCATGAGACGATTCTCCAGCGGGCCGTAAAGGAATCTGTCCGCAAGGCCGGAGTGGTCAAGCATGTCGGCTGTCATGCCTTCCGGCATTCCTTCGCTACGCACCTGCTTGAGGGTGGCTACGACATCCGGACCATCCAGGAACTGCTGGGACACATAGACGTTAGCACGACCATGATCTATACCCACGTGCTCAACAAAGGAGGCCACGGCGTCCGCAGCCCGGTTGACGCGCTGTGGGCCGGTTTCTACAACCCGTATAAGCCGGGAGCGCTTGATAGAAAAGAAGATGGTAACTTGTTGATATGAATGACATTACGCGCCAAGGCAATAAGAGACGACAACTTGTTATACAGAGCGAGACAGCCTGCGTTTCCCGTTTCATACAGGCTGTATAAACATTGTTAGGCGGCCATTCTGCTTCGCGGCAAAAGGAGCTGGTGTCTATGAGATAGTTTACGACGTGGAAACAAGGTGGCGTTTACTTTGTGGTTGGTGGATGACCTTACCTGAAGTAGAAATCACCAGTCGAATCTTTAATCCAAAAGGAGAAAACACTCATGGCTACAATCACGAATGCAACCCTCGCGTTAACGCATGACCACACCAAAAGAACGGTACGTGCGGTCGTAAAATGCGACGTGAACTTTACGGCCTTGGAGCTGTGCCAGATGAAGTTATGCAAGGAGGCACGGCTTTTTAAGTTGAAGTGCCAACTCTGGGGAGCAGACTCGGGTCTTACTGGAGCGGACGACTTTCTCTTCACGTATTCCAACGTCTTCTTCTTCCCCGACCCAACACCTACTAGCACTGAACACCGGACCTTCGATGTCTTGCTAGGTGAAGGCGTCCTAGACGAAGACTGGGGACAAGATGAGGTGTATGGTCTGCTCAAACTCGTCAATCTGTCCTCGCTTGTGCAGGTTAGCAAGAAAACCAACACGGTTTCGCACAGTTTCTGAACTCAAGACCCGATTGTACGTGTTCGGAACGAATGCCGTCTAACACGGGCGTGCACCCGACCGCCGCAAAAAAACGCGGCGGCGGGTGACGCCTGGCCATTAGACCTCATTGTGCGCTATGCCCATCCAAAACGACCAGGAACTACACGACGCCGTGAATAAAGTCGGCGAAGAAAGGGATCGGGAGTCTTTTTCGTCAGAGGCGTGGCTCCTCGCCTAGGAACCGCGTGGGCCAGCCGTACCGGCGCAGGGATGATCCCGGTCCGAGTTCGGTTGGCGGCGGTTGAGGGCCTGAATTGCCCCCGGCGGGGGCTTGGGGCGGGGCGGGCCACCACGGGCTGGCGCCGCGTGGCTACTGGCAAACGGCCCGTTCGGGGCCTGCGGCACGGAATGGCCCCGCCCTGGCGGGCGGGGTTCGGACACCGGGGGCGGCGGCGCCTGCAGGCACTGCGCGTTCGGATGTCCTTACGCGGCGGTCCAGTCCTCGACCAGCAGCCCTTCAATCTGCCGAAAATCCGTGTCGCGCGTGACCAACGTCGCGCCGAGCGCCAGGGCGGTCGCCGCAATCCACAAGTCGTTCTCATCCAGCACCAGGCCCTGGCGCTCACGCGCCAGCTTCACGGCCGCGTAGTGCTCCCCGGCCGCCGGCGGGATCGCCTCGCATGGAACCACTGCAAGCAGCGCTGCGGCCTTCCCCGCGAGCGCGGCCCGGCGTTTGCCTGCGGGCAGCCGCGCGAGACCGTAGGCGACTTCGCCGCGGACGATGGTGCAGACCATTGTTCGGTCGCCCGGCTTGAGTGCCGCCAAGCGGGCATCCATCGCCGGGTGGGCCCGCATCAGATCGCTGAAGGCGCTCGTATCCAGGAGAAAAGTCACCCCTCACGCCCCCGCGTCGAATACGCCGGCTGCACGGACGCCGAGTCGGCCAGCCTGGATGGCGCGCTCCAGCTCATCGACGTCATCGGAAAGCAGCATCGGGGGCTCGTGCATCGCACGTCGAACGAGCGCCGGCCCGTTTTCCGCCGCAGCCTCAGTCTGCGCCGGCGCAACCGAGACGCTGAGCGGCTGGCCCTCCGGATAGGGCAGGGCCTCGTCCAGCTCGATCATCCGTCCGCGGGCACGGCCTCTGTAAGTCACACTCCGGTCCTCGCTGTGACCAACTCCCGAACCGCCCGGCTACCACCTTCGAGCGGTTGCGTCTTCATTATACCGCACCCGCGCGTCATCGGGCAGATAAGATTCGTAGCCGCGGCAGAAGAGAGGGTCGGAAGAGGGGGAAGGTCGAAGGGGTTGGGAGTTTTTCTTGTCGTCAGACAAGGGGTTTCTGTCGGGCGCATCGTTCCTCCGCCCCGGGGCCGTCTTGGGCCGGCGGCGCTGGCGCAGGGACGACTCCAAGCCGAGCCGGGCCGTTGCCGGGCGGGGGGGTAACTCAATCGCCCGGCTGGGGCTCGGGCTTATGGGGGCGCTGCGACCGTGGGCTCGCGCCCACGGCTATTGACCTGCGCCCGCTACGGGGCGGGGAAGGGCCGCCGGATCGGGAGGCTTGCACCGAGGCGCAGGTGTGGCGGGTCCGTTCGGCTCGGCGGGAGCCTCGCCCTCCCGGACGATGCTCATGGCACCCCGGCGTTCTGATTTGCGTGCGCGGTCCGGCTTCGGCTACACTGCGCGCCGCGCGGAGCCGTGCGCGCACGGAGCCTTGAAACTCGGGGGCTATTGAGGAACTCGTCCCGGAGAAACCAGCATGCACTATCGTCGAAGCCCCGGTGGCCTGTTTACTACACCTCACAGAACCCGGCTGCGGCCGCATGGCCCCGCCCTGGCGGGCGGGGTTCTGAAGAACGGCCCGGCACTGGCGTGCCAGGTTCTGATAGCCGCACTCTTGCTCGCGGTCGCGCCGCCGGCGCGCGCAGATGACGACATCAAGGCGAAGATCGCCGCCGCGGGCGATGCCGCCAAGCACAATGCCGACGCCGTCATCGTTCTGGATGAGACGGACGTCACGGTGCGGCCGAGCGGCATCGGCACGGCGCGGAGCCACGTGGTCACGAAGGTGCTCCGCGAGGCTGCGATCCGGAGCCAGTCCGTGCAGGTCTTCCCCTTCGACCCCCACACGAACCGACTGGACCTGGTGGCCGTCCGCGTCTATCGCGCCGACGGACAGGTCGAAAAGGTGCCGCTGGAGACCAAGATCGAACAGCCGCAGCCGGCGTCCGGCATCTTCTGGGGTACGCAGCAGTACCTCGTCACGGTGCCGCGGCTGGCGGTGGGCGACGCGGTCGAGACCATTAGCGACATGACGGGGTTCAATGTGGCCTATCTGGCGGAGCCGGAAGGCGAGGAGCTCAATGCCGCGGGCGAAGTGCTCCAGCCGCCGGTGCCGGGGAACTGGCACGACGAGGTGCACTTCTGGTCGAGCACGCCGATCATCGAGAAGCGCTACACGGTGCGCCTGCCGAAGGACAAGCCGCTACAGTCCGAGGTCTACAACGGCGAGCTGCGCACCAGCGTGATGCTGGACGGCGAGCACCTGGTGTACACGTTCGAGAAGAAGGACATCACGCCGGTCAAGAACGAGCCGGCCATGGAGCCGTGGCCGAATGTGGGGACCAAGCTGCTGCTGGCGACGCTGCCGACGTGGGAGGACAAAGCCCGCTGGCTGAACCAGGTCAGTGAGCCGCAGTTCGAGGCCGACGACGCCATGCGGGCCAAGGTCGCCGAGATCATCAAGACCTGCAAGACCGACGAGGAGAAGTACACCGCGCTGAACCACTGGGTCGCCGAGAACATCCGCTACGCCGGCACCAGCCGCGGCATGTGCGAGGGCTACACGATCCACGCGTGCAAAGAGACGTTCCACGACCGCTGCGGGGTGTGCAAGGACAAGGCCGGGATGTTGGCCGGGCTGCTGCGCGTCGCGGGGTTTGAATCGTATGTGGTCATGACGATGGCGCGGCAGCGCGTGGACCGTATTCCCGCGGACCAGTTCAACCACTGTGTGACGTGCATTCGCAAGCCGGACGGCTCGCTGCTTCTGCTGGACCCGACGTGGATGCCGAAGAGCCGGGACAACTGGTCGACGCTGGAGCCGTTGCAGCACGTGGTGTATGGGCTGCCCGAAGGCAAGGGTCTGTCGCAATCGCCGGACTTCCCGCCCGATGACAATCTGGCGACCTGGCAGGGCGAAAGCGTCATCGACGGGGCCGACGGCCTGAGCGGCTCGTTGCAGTTCACCGCGTGTGGGGCGCCGGAGACGCGTCTACGGCGGGCGCTGGCGGCTATGCCTCCCGACGACCGGGCCAACTTCTTCGACGCGACGTTCCAGCGGCTGAGCCCCAACGCGCGGCCGCGGGACCTGACGTGCACCGAACCAGCGGATTTCTCGCAGCCGATCAACCTGCAAAGCCGGTTCGAGGCCGACCACTACGCCCTGGGCGCCGGCGAGCGGCGACTGCTGGCGCTGCCGCTGCTCCAGTCGGTGCTGGGCGACCGCACTTTGTCCGACCTCTTCGGGCAAACCGCGGCGAAGGAACGGAAGTACGGCCTGCGGCTGTGGGCGACCCGCAAGGCGCGGTTCGAGGAGACGATCAAGTTGCCCGCCGAGTGGGAAGTCACCAAGCTCCCGGAGGCGGTGAGCATCGACGGCCCGTCCGCCGGGCTGCAGTTCAAGATCGAGTCGACGCCGGGCCAGCTCCACTACACGTGCGAGCTGGTGGTCAAGCGCTGGGTCATCCCGCCGAGCGAGTACGCCAACTACAAGGAAGTGCTGGACAAGTTCGAGGAGCTGACGGGCCGCGTCGTGGCCTGTTCGCCGCGGCGAATGGAGGGTGCACATGCACGCGACTAAGGCACGGAGGCATCCGCCGCAGGCGGACACGAAGGCACGAAGGGGAGGTGCGGCGCTGCTGGCGTTGATGTGCCTGGTCGGCGCGGTGCACGCGCTGGCGCAGCCGACCGGCCCGGAGACGCCCGACGCCGTTATCGAGCTGTGGGAGCAGCACTGGACCCAGAACGCGGACGGCTCGACCGTGTACCACGAGAAGAAGCACGTGCGGCTCAATCAGGAGCGTGCTTACGGCGAGTTCGCCGACCCGCGGATCACCTACAACGCGGACACCGACCGGCTGGAAGTGCTCGGCGCGCGGACGAAGCTGCCCGACGGCAGCTTCCGCGAGCTGCCGGCGTACGCCCGCATCGAAGTCGCACCGGACGCCGCGGCCGGCTGGCCCGCGTTCGCCAACATCCGGCAACACCTGCTGGTGATGAGCGGTGTGGAGCCGGGTTGCATCGTTGAGCTGGAGTACGAGCTTACCAGCAAACCGGGCGCGCGGCCGTATCTGGCGGCCGACCTGCGCGTGGACCATCGTTACCCAATCCGCAAGCGGACGATCAAGGTGGACGTACCGGCGGGCGTCGAAGTGCACGTCGCGACCACGAATCTCCCCGGCGGCGGCAGCACGAAAACCGGGGCCAGCAGTTGGACGTTCACCGACCTCCCTGGCGCGCCCGACGAGCCGCAGTCGCCGCCCTGGCAGGACTACCGCCCGCGGCTGGCCTTTAGTACCGCGGGGAAAGCCAGCACCTGGCTGAAGAATTGGACGGACCAGTTGGATGCCGCGGCAGACAAGTCCGAGCTCATCACCAAGCTCGCCACTGAATGGACCAAGGACCAGCGCGACCCGGCTGACAAGCTGCGCGCCCTCCAGGAGAAGCTGGCGGCGAGCTTCAACTTCGTCGACTTCCCGGTGGCCTGGCGGCCGGCCACGGTTCGGCCAGCCTCGCAGGTCATGCAGGGCAACTATGGCCTGCCCGAAGAAGCCGCGGCGGCGCTGCTGGCTCTGGCCCGCGCGGTGGACCTGCCCGTCATGCCGGGCCTCCTCGTGAACGACGAGATTTGGAATCACGAGGTCCCGCAAGACAGCCTGGTCGCCAACTATGTCGTGTTGCTTATCGACAAGACGGCGGACGAGAAAGCCCCGATCGGTGCGGGACAAGGCAGTAGCCCGCGCGCCGCATTTGACACCGGGCGCACGCCGGAGATCTGGGACCCCCACCACGGCCGGCTGGCGCGCGAGGGCCGCTGGGCCGGATACACGCTGCTGCCGGTTCCGGACGTGCTGATGCCGCGGACGCTGCTGCCGGCGTGGACCAGCGCGGACGAGAGCCGCTGCCAGGTGCACGGGAAGCTGACCCTGGCGGACGACGGCAACGTGACCGGGACGCTATCGCTGCAAGCCACCGGTTTGTTCGCGGCGTCGGAGGGTCTGCGGTCCGCGGACGCGCAGAAGGCCCGGCTGAGCGCGCTGCTGGGGCGCCTGGTCCCCGATCTGACCATCGACAGCTTCGTCGTCAAAACCCTCGCGACCGGCGAGTTCGAGGCGAGCGCGCAGGTCAAGTCGAGCAAGCCGCTCAAAAAGGTCAATGAACGTTACAGCCTGCTGCTCGCCCAGGACGGCCCGTTTTTCGCCGATGTGCCGTTGCCGCTGGCTCCGAGCCGCCGCGAGAACGCGGTGCGTCTGACCGGCCCATTCGACGAGGAAATCGATCTCACGCTCGAATGGCCGGAGAAGTGGCAGCTTGAGGTGCAGCCCGGTGACGTGGCCGGCATCCGGGGCGATTGGGGCGCGCTCGAGCAGACGGTCACCGTCGACAAGCGCGGCCTGACGCTGCGCCGGCAGGCGCGCGTGTCGCGGGGCAAGCTCGCGCCGGCCGACTTCCTGACGCTGCGGACGGCCCTCAACGAGCTGCGGAGTGAATACGCGCGGACACTGGTGCTCAAGCCGTGACGTGCGCCACGTAGCGGCCGCACCCCGGGTGCAGCGCAGGAGATTCCATCATGACTCACCGTCGCGTTGGATTCTTAACCCTGTTTGCATTCTCGCTGGTCGCCTGCGGCTGTGTGGGACCGAAGCGCATCGACCTTGCGCCGCAGACCGGCGGCGGTGCCGCGCTCGTCGGTCAATTCCGCGCCTATGACGGGCAGACCGGCCGGCCGTTGACCTTCGCCGACGTCGTCGCCCGTTGCCGCCCCGCAGACGTAATTCTCTTCGGCGAGGAGCACAACGACGTCGTCTGCAACCAGCTCGAGGCCCAACTGCTGTATGCGTTGGCGCGTCAGCCGCGTCCGGTCGCCCTGGCGATGGAGTTCTTCGAGGCGGACACGCAGGCCGCACTCGACGCGTATCTGCGCGGGCGGGTCGCCGAGGAACCGTTCCGCGAGCAAACACGGCAAGGGCGGAGCTACGTGCTGTCGCACCGGCCGCTCATCGAGCTGTGCCGCCTCATGAATGTGCCGGTGATCGCCGCCAACGCGCCGCGCAAGCTCGTGCGGGCCTACCGCACTTCCGGCCTGAGCTATGAGGCCTTTCGGGCCGGGCTCGACCCGGCCGACCAGCGCTGGTTGCCGACCGAGAATACGTTTATCTCCGGCGAATACGAGGAACGCTTCCGCGAGCTGATGAAAGGCCACGGCGGGCCGCCGACGGCGACGCAACCGGCGTCCGGCCCGACCTCGCAGCCCACCACGGCCGGCACGGCCGGACCTCTGCCGTCGATGCCGGCTACAGCGCCGGCGATGCCGCCGATGCCATCGCCGGTGTCGCAACCGGCGATGATGCTACCCCGCGGCGGAACCGCAAGCATGTACCAGTCGCAGTTGCTGTGGGACCAGACGATGGCCGAATCGCTGGCGAGCTTCCGCGCGCGACACCCCACGCAGCGCCTCATGCTGGTCGTGGGCGTGTTCCACGTCAGTCATGAGGGCGGCACCGCGATCAAGTGCCGCCAGCTCCGGCCGAGCGACCGCGTGGTGACCATCGCGTACCGCAGCACCACCGATGGCCGGTTGAGCTTCGATCAGGAAGACCGCGGCGCGGGCGACGTTGTACTTTACGGCCTCACGCCGCCGCCCGAGGAAGAGCAAGCCGGCGGTCCGCCCGGCCCGCTGCCGGCCGCGACGCAACCGGCCACGATGCCCGCGAGCGCTCCTTCAACCGCACCAACGTCCGTGCCGGCAACCGAGCCGGCCACGCCCGAAGCAGCCACAAGCGCTCCGACCACCGCGCAGCCGACGAAGCCCCAGCGCGAGATCGTCATCCGCGACGTGGTGGCGATCGGACGCATTGGCAAGTGGGGCCGATCCGCGGTGCATACGGATGCCGTCGAGGCGGAGATCATCGCCGGGCGTTGGACGCCGCCGACGGCGGGCCAGTCGCTCACGCTGCCGGACGGCTCGTCCAAGACGTGGGCCGCCGTCTCCGCCGGCGACGATGGCGTGATCCGCCATGAAGCCTTAGAGGGCGGCTATGCCTACGCCGCGATCGAAGCGGACCGCGAGGAGGTCATGCTCCTCCAGGCCAGCGGCCACAGCATGGTCTACGCCAACGGCGAACCGCGCGCGGGCGATCCGTACCAGTGGGGCTTCGTCCGGATCCCGGTGCTGCTCAAATGCGGCACAAATGAGTTCCTGTTCGCGTGCGGCCGCGGCGAGTTGCGGGCCAAGCTGGTCGAGCCCGAGTCGCCGCTCATGCTCGACGCGAGCGACGCGACCCTGCCCGATCTGCTCGTGGGCGAGGCGCCGAAGTTGTGGGTGGCGGTCGTCGTGATCAACGCCACTACTAAGCCGTTGCGCGACGCGTCGCTCACGGTGCGCTATGGTGGCCGCGATCAGGTGGCGCTGGTGCCGTCGATCCCGGCGCTCAGCGTCCGCAAGGTGGGTTTTCAAATCATTGGCCAGGAACCGGCCGAGCCGAAAGTGGGTCCGGTGGAATTGGTGCTGGTCCGCCACGGGGCCGAGCAATGTCGGGCCAGCCTGCCACTTCGTGCTCGTCAGCCGACGGAGACGTACAAGCGTACGTTCGTCAGCGCGATCGACGGCAGTGTGCAGTACTACGCCGTCACGCCGATGCGGCTCGACACTGCTTCTTCCACCGGCAATATGCCGGTGCCACCCACACAACCGGCTCTATTCCTGTCGCTGCACGGCGCGGGCGTGGAGGCGCTGGGGCAAGCGAGCTGCTACGCGAACAAGACGTGGGGCCATGTGGTCGCGCCGACCAACCGCCGGCCGTTCGGGTTCGACTGGGAGGACTGGGGCCGCGTTGATGCGCTGGAGGCGCTCGCGGATGCGGAGCGGCACTTCGGCACCGATCCGCAACGAACCTACCTCACCGGCCACTCCATGGGCGGCCACGGCACCTGGCAGATCGGCGTCCAGTGCCCCGACCGCTTCGCCGCCATTGCGCCCAGCGCCGGCTGGATCAGCTTCTGGTCCTACGCCGGCGGCGAACGTTTCAACGAAGCTACGCCCATCGAAAACATCCTGCGCCGGGCAACCAACCCGAGCGATACGCTCGGCCTGTCGCACAACTACCTGCATTACGGCATCTACATCCTGCACGGCGAGCGGGACGACAACGTGCCCGTCGAGCAGGCCCGCACCATGCGCGAGCAGCTTGCCAAGTACCATTCCAACTTCGCCTATTACGAGCGGCCCGGCGCGGGGCACTGGTGGGGCAACGAGTGCGTGGACTGGCCGGCGCTGTTCGAGTTCCTGCGGCAAAACACGCGGCCGGCCACGCACATGGTCCGGCACGTGGAGTTCGTCGCCGCCAACCCCGTCATCTCGGCCACGTGCGACTGGGCCACGATCGAGGCCCAGACGCGGTCGCTCGAGCTCAGCCGCATCGACCTCCAGCTTGAACCGCAGGAGCGGCTGCTGCGGGGTACAACGGAAAACGTCGCGCGGCTGGCGCTCGCGCTGCAGACCGGCGGGCAGCCACATTTCCTGCTGGAGCCCAATCAACCCCTGAATCTCGATCTCGACGGCGACCGGCTGGAGAACGTGCCCTGGCCGACGGACACCGGCGCGCTTCGCCTCGCGCGCCAGAACGGACACTGGCAGGTCATCGCCGGGCCGCCGGACTTGCGGCTAAAGGGGCCGCACCGCGGCGGACCGTTCAAGGAAGCGTTCGGGCACCGCGTGCAGCTCGTCTACGGGACGCGCGGCAGCCCTGAAGAAAACGCTTGGGCGCAGGGCAAGGCCCGCTACGACGCCGAAGTGTTCTGGGTCCGCGGGAACGGGTCCCTCGACGTGCTGGCCGACGTCGAATTCAACGCGGCGGCCGAGCCGGAACGCAGTGTCGTGCTCTACGGCAATGCGGCGACCAACGGCGCGTGGCCAGCCCTGCTGGCGGGCAGCCCCGTGCAGGTCACTTCCGGCCGGGTGCAAGTCGGCGAGCGCGAGCTCGCGGGCGATGATCTGGCGGTGCTCGCGATCTACCCGCGGCCCGCCGCGGCGGGCACCAACCGGGCCCTCGTCGGCGCGGTCAGCGGCACCGGCCTGGCGGGCCTGCGTCTGACCGAGCGCCTCCCCTACTTCGTCTCCGGCGTCGCGTACCCCGACTGGATCGTGATCGGCCCGGACATGCTCGAGTCAGGCGCGGGCGGCGTCCGCACGGCGGGCTTTTTCGGGAATGACTGGCAAATCGACGCGGAGCAATCCGCGTGGCGCGAACGGTGACGAGTGGCGCAGCGGGTCGTCCGATAACCACGCGACAATCGGATCAGAATCTAAAGATTGAAATAAGTCCTTGCAACACCCGTCTGGCTTCGCGAAGATGGAACTGGCGACCCAGTAGCGGCGACCCGTGCGCATGCGACCTGCAGAGCAGGTAGAGGTAATCCCCGTCAGGCTCTTGCCGATGCGTCCCGCGGGCGGCGCTGCGGGTGTGCCTGTGCAACTACGCGACCTGATCCGAGTCGGTCCCCGGGGACCGACCGGCGAGTTGTACGGTGCGCGTGCGAAGCGGTGTGCGGAAAGGACACGCCTATGAGGTGCTTCCCCCTCGCCCTCACACTGGCGTCTCTACTTGTCGTCGCGTCCGCCGCCGGTCAACCGGACCCCCCGACCTCCTTCGATCTGCGAAGCTTCAACGGCCACAACTACGTGACCTCGGTTAAGAACCAGCAGGGCGGCACGTGCTGGACGCACGGTGCGATGGCCGCGATCGAGGGCAACCTGCTCATGACCGGAGCGTGGGCTGCCCATGGCGAGTACGGCGAGCCGAACCTCGCCGAGTATCATCTCGACTGGTGGAACGGCTTCAACCAGTACAACAACGACGACACCGACCCGCCGACCGGCGGCGGCCTGGAAGTGCACTACGGCGGCGACTATCGCGTGACGGCGGCGTATCTGGCGCGCGGGGAAGGCGCGGTCCGCGAGGTCGACGGGCAATCCTACGACGTGCCACCGCTGCGCAACAGCCCGGACTTCCACCACTACTACGTGCGGGACATCGAGTGGTACACGGCGGGGGCGAACCTGGAGCGCATCAACCTGATCAAGCAGAAGGTCATGAGCGAGGGCGTCATGGGCACGTGCATGTGCTATGACGAAGCGTTCATGTGGAATTACATCCATTATCAACCGCCGAGCAACTCAGCGCTGCCGAATCACGCCGTTGCGATCATCGGCTGGGACGACAACAAGGTGACTCAGGCCCCGCAGCCGGGGGCCTGGCTGTGCAAGAACAGTTGGGGGGCGGCGTGGGGGCTGAGCGGCTTTTTCTGGATTTCGTACTACGACAAGTACTGCGGCCAGCACCCGGAGATGGGGGCGGTCTCGCTCCAGCACGTCGAGCCGCTGGCCTACCCGTACATCTATTACCACGACTACCACGGCTGGCGCGACACCAAGACCGACTGCGACACGGTCTTCAACGCCTTTGTCGCCAGCGGCGATCAGGTGCTCGAGGGCGTCAGCTTCTTCGCGGCGGCTGACAATGTGAACTACACGGTGAAGATCTACGACCGCTTCGTGGGCGATCAGTTGCTCGACGAGCGCACGTCGCAGTCTGGCACGATCGCCTACACCGGGTTTCACACGCTTGACCTCGATACCCCGCTGCGCGTGACCCCCGGGGATGATTTCTACATCTACCTGTATCTGTCCGCCGGCGGGCAGCCATACGACCGGAGCTCCGACATTCCGGTCCTGTTGGGTGCGTCGGGGCGCGTCTGGGTAGAGTCGGCGGCGGCACTGGGCCAGAGTTACTATTGGGCCACTGGCGCCTGGCAGGATCTCTACAACTTCAACAACACCGCAAACTTCTGTATCAAGGGATTAGCTGTAGACTACGTACCGCTGACAATTTCCTTCCCTGACGGCCGCCCGGAGTTCCTGCCCCCCGGCGAGCTCAACCGGTTCACCGTGCAGATCGCCAACGCCATGGAAAGCTACGCCCCGGGGACGGCGCTGCTGCATTACCGTTACGACGGGGGGGCGTTTCAGACCCGGCCCTTGACGCCGCTCGGCGGTGAGCTCTTCGAAGCCCTGCTGCCCGTCGCGGGCTGTGACGCCCAGCCGGAGTACTACCTCAGCGCGCAAGGCGATGCGGGTACCCCGGCGCTCAGCCCGCCGGGGGCACCGGCCACGGCGTGGACCGCGATCATGGGGACGTTGACCACGACGTTCGCGGACGACTTCCAGACCGACCAGAGTTGGAGCGTCCAGAACATCAGTCTCATCGCGGGCGCGTGGGAGCGGGGCGTGCCGGCGGGCGGCGGCGTGCGCGGCGATCCGCCCGCCGATTACGACGGCTCCGGCCAGTGTTACGTGACCGGCAATTGTGCCGGCGATTGCGACGTGGACGGCGGGCCGACGCGCCTGATCTCGCCCACGTTCGACCTGTCCGACGGCCGGTACTATCAAGTCGGCTACGCGCGCTGGTTCACCAACGACACCCACGACGGCGACGCCCTGACCGTGGAGATCTCCAACGACAACGGCGCGTCCTGGGTGACCGTCGAGACCGTCCCGGACACCGCCGGCTGGGTGTACCGGACGGTCAACATCAGTGATTTCGTCGCGGCCACGGCGCAGGTCAAGCTGCGGTTCAGCGCGGTCGACAACCCGAGCAACTCGATCACCGAGGCGGGCGTGGACGCCTTCCAGATCACCGCCGTCGGCTGCGTACCCCCCAACGGCCTGGGGGATGTCAACTGCGACGGAGTTGTTGACTTCGGCGACATCAACCCGTTCGTCCTGGTGTTGAGCAACCCCGCCGCGTATGTGGACGCGTATCCGGGCTGCCCACTGGAGAACCGGGACATCAATTGTGATGGTCAGTGTGACTTTGGAGACATCAACCCGTTTATCGCCCTATTCGACTGAGTAGTGCGGTAATGTGATGGCCGCAACACTAGAAGGAGTCTGAAGATGCAGCGTTCTACCCAGTGCAGGATTGGTGCTCGCCTCTGGACCTTGGCCGCGCTCGGAATCATCGGGGCCGCGCTCGCGGCGCCGCCGGCGCTGGCGCAGCTCACGGCGGAGGACATCGCCGCGCTCCGGGCGCGCGGGGAACGCGAAGGCTGGACTTTCACCGTCGGTGAGAACGAGGCCACGCACTACAGCCTGGAGCAGTTGTGCGGCGTGGTCGAGCCGCGGGACTGGCGTCTGTACGGGCGTTTCGACCCGTGCACGCCGAGGCGTGACTTGCCCGCGACGTACGACTGGCGGACCCAGGGGGTGTGCACGCCGATCCGGAACCAGGGCGGCTGCGGAAGCTGCTGGGCGTTCGGCCTGCTGGGGGCGGTGGAATCCAACATTGCGATCGAAGATCAGGCGCTCGTCGATCTGTCCGAGCAGTGGCTGGTAAGCTGCTGCGGGCTGGGCGGGTGCTCGGGCGAGTGGCCGGGCAACGCGGCCAACTTTCTGCTGTGCGACGGGGTCCACCATGACTACTGCGGCGGGTACGGGGCCGTCATGGAGGCCGCGTTCCCCTACCAGGCCTGGGACGCCCCCTGCAATTGTCCGTATGAACACCCGTACTGCCTCACGAGCTGGGCGTACATCGGACCGCAGTGGGACGTGCCCACGGTCAGTCAGCTCAAGCAGGCCATCCTCGACCATGGCCCCGTCACCGTGTGCGTGAATGCGTCATCGGCCTTCATGGCCTATACCAGCGGCGTCTTCAATTCCTGCGACAATAGCGCGATCAACCACGCGGTCGCGCTGGTGGGCTGGGACGACAGCCAGGGCCCCAGCGGCGTGTGGTTCCTGCGCAACTCATGGGGCGGAAGCTGGGGTGAGGGCGGCTACATGCGGATCGCGTATGAGTGCTGCCTGGTCGGATACGGCGCCCTCTACGTCGACTACCCGGGAATCCCGCCCGGCCTGGTCTTCTCCTACCCCGACGGACAGCCCCAGGAGATGCCCGTCAATCAGCCGAAGACGTTCCAGGTGGACGTCAGCGGCCAATACGACGGCGTGCCGGTGCCCGCGTCGGGTCAGTTGCACTACTCGCTGAACAACGGCACCTGGACCACCGTCCCCATGACGGAGATCTCCTCGAACCACTACGAAGCGACACTCCCCGCCGCGAGCTGCATGGACAAGTACCGCTGGTACACCAGCGCGCTGGAATCAAGCGAGGGGCGGCTGTACGACCCGAGCGACGCGCCCGCTCATTATTACTCGACGCTGGCGATTGCGTACCGCGACACGGTCTTTGCGGACAACTTCCAGACCGACAAGGGCTGGCAGGTCCAGAACGTCAGTCTCATCAACGGCGCCTGGGAACGCGGCGTGCCGGCGGGCGCCGGGGACCGCGGCGACCCGACAACCGACTACGACGGGTCCGGGGCCTGCTTCGTCACCGGCAACTGTCTGGGCGACTGCGATCTGGACGGCGGACCGACGCGGCTGATCTCGCCCACGTTCAACCTGTCTGACGGGCGGCCGTACCAGGCCGGCTACGCGCGCTGGTTCACCAACGACAACCACGACATGGACCGCCTGACCGTCGAGGTGTCGAACAACAACGGGTCAAGCTGGGTGACGGTCGAGACGGTCCCGAACACCGTGGGCTGGGTCTACCGGACGTTCAACGTGGCCGACTTCGTCACGCCCTCGGCGCAGGTAAGGGTGCGGTTCAGTGCGGTTGACAATCCGAGCAATTCGATCACCGAAGCCGGCATCGACGCCTTCGCGATGTCGGCCCTGGTCTGCACGCCGCCGCACCTGGGCGACGTCAATTGCGACGGCTCGACCAACTTCGCCGACATCAACCCGTTCGTGCTGGCGCTGAGCAGCCCGGACGTGTACGCGCAGCAGTTCCCGGGTTGCCCGCTGGAGAACCGCGACATCAACATGGACGGCGTGCTGGACTTCGGCGACATTAACGCGTTTGTCGCACTGCTGACCGGCGACAGGTGAAGCGAGTAAGGCAGGTCGCATCTGCCGGCGAGTTACCACGCCTGTCAGGGCGCTGGCCGCGTGTCGGGACCGAGGGCCCGCAGCTCCCATAATGTCGGCGAAGCCCCCTCGCTGAGCGTGAGCAGCGCGCCCCCGTCCGCCGCATAGCAGATCGCCTCCCCCTGCCGTTCCGCCGGCAGCGCCAGCTCCACCGGCGTGGTTTTGAAGATACGCTCGAAATCCTGGTCGGCCGTACCTGGCGGCAACCGCCATTCCCAGCCGCCGCCGTAGCAGCGCACCACTAGCCGCTGGCCGTCGGAGCTGATATCCGCTGCTGTCACGACCCGCAACAGCGCCAGCGTAGTCGGCAATTCGAGCATTAGCAGCTTCGATACGACGGTCTCTTGGCGCGCGTCCCACGGCGCCGCCAGCTTGTACACGGCGCCACGCCCCTCAAGACTCTTGGTAAAGAGGTACCCGTCGCCCGTCCGCGGATGGACCGCGAGCGCTTCCGCATCAGCGGGACCGTCGGCGTAGCGCAGCCGATACGTGACGGGCTGCACGTCCACGGAATCGTCGGAGCGGGCCGGTAGGTCCGGCTCGGCGAAGCGATAGATGACCACCTGCGGGCGGCGGCCGAGATTGTCGCCGATGTCGGCGACGCACACGTCGAACGTGCCCGGCTTTTCGCCGGGGGCCAGGGCGATGTCCTCGTAGTCGATCGCCGGCGCGCCCTGCAGCTTGATCACGGCCCGCGTCGCGCCCTGGCGATCGATCAGAAATACACGCGGCGAATCTCCCGAGTCGTTGTGCACGTAGTACAAGCCGGGATGGCGCCGGCTGGCCGCGATTCCCGAAGCCTCGACGATGCGACCGTCGTGCACAACCGCCAGCGGCGTGGGGACATCCTCGTAGCCGGCCGGCAGCGAGCTTTGTGCCAGCAGGTCGCAGGCGCCGGCCTGGCACACGAGCAAAGAGACGCTGGTCAACCGGGCCATCAGCATCAACAGCCTTTCCATCCCGACATCGTTATGGCGGCCCCCAAACATCTCAGGCAAAGGGATTGACGACTTCGAGCGGCTCGGGGACACCGCGCCCCGGGAGATCTTCCGAGTAAAGACGCTGCACTCCGGTCTCGAGACAAGCACCGACGATCAACGCGTCCCAGAAGGACCACTGTCGTTCCGTTTGCAGGGCGCGCGCTCGGTCCAGAACGCCGGTCGTCGGCAAGACCAGCGGGAAAACCGCTAAGAATTCCGCCAAGCGCTCCCAGGCCTGGGCTACGGTGAAGCCGTACACGGCCAGTTTGCGCGTGGCCGCCACGAACTCGCATGCTACCTGCCACAGCAGCACGCCGTCGCTCGCCTGACCGATCAGTTCAAGGGCAGTTTTTTGCCGCGCCGCATCGGCGCGGTTGCACGCATAAATCAAGACGTTCGTGTCAAACGCGATCATGGAGCTCGTCGCGTGTGGGCAATGCCCCCCGCAGGTTGAAGTTCATGGCGCCGATCCCGGCCGTCAAGCGCTCCAGCGCGGCCTGCCGATCGGGTGGCGTTGCTCCGTCGATGGTCTGCACGATCAGCCGCACGCGCTGCTGCTCGGGCAATTCCAGGGCATCGACCGGCTTCAGCAAGCCGTTGGCGTATATGGCTTCAACCACCTTGGTCATACTGTGATTCTACTCCACGGCCCCGTCGGGCACCAGCGCGCCCGGCGCTGGCACCGTCATGCCGGCGTGCGCGGCGCATAGCTGCGTCCCACCGCCGCCAGCAATCCCGCCGCCAGGCCGAGAAACACGACGCCCGAGCCGCCGGCCGAGACGAACGGCAAGGAGATGCCCTTGGTCGGAATGCTGTTCGTGACCACGCCGACGTTCATCGCGGCTTGCAGGCAGATCGTGAGGGTCAGTCCGAGCGCAACCAGGCGGCCGAACGGATCGGGGGCGTGGCGTGCAATCCGCCAGCCGCGCCACAACAGCACCAGAAAGAGCGCCACCACGACGATGCCGCCAACGATGCCGAGCTCCTCGCAGATGATCGCGAGGATGAAGTCGTTGTTGTCCTGCGGCAGATAGCCGTATTTCTGGAGGCCGGCCCCGAGCCCCCGGCCGGTCCAGCCGCCGGAGCCAATCGCCAGCAGCGCCTGGTGGATCTGATAGCCGGCCCCGGCCGGATCGGGTGTCTCGGCCAGGAAGGTCTTGATGCGCTCGACCCGATGGGGCTTGATCACCACCAGGGCCGCCCCCGCCGCCGCCGCCACGAGGCCCAGCAGCAGCAGGTGCGTCCAGCGGGCGCGGCCCGCGAACAGCAGCGCGAGCATGACCACCCCCATCAGTGCCGCCGTCCCGAAGTCCTCGATCCCCGTCAGCCCGATCAGCGCGCCGGCGCTGACCACCGCCGGCAGGAAGCCGCTGCGAAAGTGGCGGATGTGCCCGCGCGGCGGCGTGAGGGCGCCCGAGCGCGGCGTGTCGGTCGGCCGCGTGAGAAGGGCGGCCAGCCAGATCACGAGGATCACCTTGGCCAGCTCAGCCGGCTGAAACTGGATCGTCGGCGGGCCGCGAAAAACCAGGATCGCCCGCCGCGCGCCCAGCGACTCATGTCCGATCCCCGGGATGAACACGCCGACCAGCAGCCCCACGGCGACCACCAGCAGCACGACCGCCTTCCAACCGTCGCCCGGCCGCTGCCAGGCCAGCGCGCGGTAATCCACGTGGGCCGCCACGAGCATCGCCAGAAAGCCGACGAACGCAAACACGCATTGCTTGAGCGGCGAGCTCCACCACTCCCGCCAGTTGAATCCCGGCCCCTCCACCGTCGCCGAGGCCGAGTACACCATCGCCACCCCCAGCGCCATCAGGATCCCGGCGATGAGGATCACGGTCGGGTCGTAGAGGCGTTCCACCGTGACCCCGGCCTCGCGCGGCGAAGTGTGCGTCGAACGGGAGGGTGTCGAGGCCAACGACATCGGCTCACCTCAGCTTGATCGTGAGCAGCGCGAGCGCAGCGAACAACGCCGCCAGCAGCCAGAAGCGCATGACCACCTGCGTCTCGTTCAGGCCGCCCAGATGGTAGTGATGGTGCAGCGGCGAGCAACGGAAGACCCGCCGGCGCCGCCCACTGGCCTTGAAGACCAATACCTGGATCACCACGGAAGCGGCCTCGATGACGAACACGCCGCCGACGATGAGCAGCATGATCTCCAGCCGGGTGACAATGGCGACATAACCCATCAGGCCGCCGAGCGGCAGCGACCCGGTGTCGCCCATGAACACCTGGGCCGGGTAAGCGTTGTACCACAGGAAGCCCAGGCACGCCCCGACCACGGCCCCACATAGCACCGCCAGCTCGGCCGCCCCCCGAATGTGCGGAAACAGCAGCGGCGTGGCCAGATCGTAGCTCCCGACGACCACGGCGAACACGGTGAACGCGAACGCGGTGAGCACCATGCACCCGCTGGCCAGGCCGTCCATGCCATCGGTCAGGTTGACCGCGTTCGAGGTGCCCGCGATCACGATGATCGCGATCAGCGCGAACGCCCAGGTCGGCAGCGTCAGCGTGTGCTTGGTAAACGGCAGAATGAGCATGTTGTAAAAGGCGGCGGCGGGCGCATCGAGGTCCTCGCCCCAGCGCGCATCGGCCAGCAGCGCGTCCCCGCAGCGGTAGACGAACAGGGCCAGCAGCACGCCCAGGGCCACCTGAAAGATCAGCTTCTCCCACATCCGCAGGCCGTCGCGCGTGCCCATGCGGCGATCGGCCGTCAGCTTCAGCCAGTCGTCCACCCCACCGAGGACGGACAGCCACACCAGGCAAAACAGCCCCATCATGATGTAGAAGTTCGTCAGGTCCGCCAGCAGCAGCACCGCGGCCGCGATGGCCACCGCAATCAGCGCCCCGCCCATGGTGGGCGTGTTCGTCTTGTTCCGCGTAGCGTCGTTGAGGACCTTGTGGTCAAACTCGGGGCGGTCGCCGATCTTCATGCGCACCAGCGTGCGAATCGCCCACGGCCCCAGCATCCACACGATGCCGAAGGCCACCACCACGGCGAGCGTGGCGCGGAACCACGCAGACTTGTACGCGTACGGCGCCCCGTGCGTTAACCAGAAGAAAAGGTGGTATAGCATCGATCACGCGACCGGTCGGGCCGCCAGGCGCTCGCGCAGCGGCTCGACCAGGCGATCCAGCTCGACCGCTCGGGACGCCTTTAACAGCACCACATCGCCCGCCTGCAGGCTCCCAGCCAGGCGCGCCAGGCAATCGTCCACGTCCTCGCAACGCTCCACGCTCGGCCCGAACAGCCCGCGGCTGGCCAGCGCTTCATGCATCACTTCCGCCGCCCCACCCACCAGGACCACGCGGTCCACGCTGCTGTCACGCAGCCGCCCCGCCACGCGGCGGTGCAAGTCGGCCGACTGCGAGCCCAGCTCCCGCATCTCCCCAAAGATCGCGATCCGCTGCCCCTTGCAGGGCATCTGCTCCAGAACGTCGATCGCCGCCGCCGCACTCTGCGGATTCGCATTGTACGCGTCGTTCACGATCGTGATCCCCGCGACCTCCAGCACCTCGTTCCGCATCGGCGGGGCTACAAACGATTCGAGCCGTACCGCCGCCTCCGCGTAATCCAGGCCCAACCGCCGCGCGATCGTCACCGCGGCCGCCGCGTTCACCGCATTGTGAAAACCGACCAGCCGCAGACGGAACGGGAACCGCTCGTTGAGCTTGAAGCGCAGCCACGGCGGCTCGTAGCCGAGCTCGGTCAGCCGCACGTCGGCCTCCGGCACTTGCCCGAACGTGGTCACATGCACGCCGTCCTGCGCGAGGTACTTCTGGACCAGCGGCGTCTCGATATTGACGGCGGCAAAGCCCTGGCCGCGAATCTGGCGCAGAATCGAGCACTCTTCAGCGGCCACGCCGTCGAGGTCACCCAATCCCTCCAGATGCTCCTCGCCGACGCAGGTGAGGACGGCCATGTCGGGCGCGACGAGCGCGCCGAGGGCGGCGATCTCCCCGGGCGCGTTGGTGCCCACCTCCACGACCAGGTACTCATCCCCTGGCTCCGCCGACAGCAGCGTCAGCGGCACGCCGATGGCGTTGTTGTAGCTCTTCGGCGAGCACCGGCCGCGCAGGCGCCCACTCAGGATGTGGTGGATCATCGCCTTGGTCGTCGTCTTGCCGTTGCTGCCGACGACGGCGATGACCTCGGCGGCAAGCTGCCGGCGGTGATACGCGGCCAGCCGGCCCAACGCCGCCACCGTATCGCCGGCCTCAATGAGCACGGCGCTACGCGGCAGCGGTAGCGCCGCGGTGTCGAGCTGCTCGGCGACGCGCTCGGCTTGCCTGGTTTCGACCACCACCGCCACAGCACCGCGCTTGAGCGCCGCGACGGCGTAATCATGACCGTCGAAGCGTGGGCCGCGAATCGCGAAGAACAGGTCGCTCGCCGCCACCGTCCGCGAATCGGTCGAGACGCCGCCGACACTCACCGTCGGCAACTCGCCCCAGGGGCGTCCCCCCATCGCTTGCACGATCTCCTCCAGCGTGAGCTTGATCACGGGCTAGGCCTCTCCTGAGCACTCTCGTCCTGACCGGCCGCCGCGCCTGCGGGTCTGCGCAGCGCCGCGGCCGCCTGGATGGCCACCTCGACGTCGTCAAAGTGAATCCGTTGTGGGCCGAGGATCTGGTAGTTCTCGTGCCCCTTGCCGGCGATGAGCACGACGTCGCCCGCGCTAGCCGCCGCCAACGCCGCGCGAATGGCGCCGGCCCGGTCCGGCTCGACAACCACGCGTCGCCGCACCTCCGCGTCGAACCCCGCCAGAATCTCCTCGATGATGGCCCGCGGGTCTTCGGTACGCGGATTGTCGCTGGTCACGAGGATGGCGTCCGCAAACTCCGCCACCGCCTGCGCCATCCGCGGCCGCTTGGTGCGGTCGCGGTCCCCGCCGCAGCCGAAGACCACGATCAGCCGCCGCTGCGTCAGCGGCCGCAGCACGCTCAGCACGTTGCGCAGCGCGTCGTCCGTGTGCGCGTAGTCCACGAACACGTCCGCCGGGCTCTCGGCGGGCACGCGCTGCAGCCGGCCGGGGATGTTGCGCACCGACAGGAGCCCGGCCGCGATCGCATCCGGGCCGACCCCCAGCGCCTGCGCCAGGCCCGCCGCCGTCATGGCGTTGTACACGTTGTGCCGGCCGACGACCGCGTTCTCGAGCACGAGCTCGCGGCCGGCAATCCGCAGGCGGTAGTACGTGCCCTGGCTCGTGCTCCGCGAGATGCGGGCCGTGATGTCCGCGTCGCGCTCGAGCGCGTAGGTCACCACCCGCGCCCGACAATCCCGCAGCATGGCCGCGTGGCCGGGATCGTCGCGGTTCACCAGCGCGACCGCGTCCGCCGCCAGCCCGGCGAACAGACGCACCTTAGCCGCCCGGTAGTTCTCAAACGTGCCGTGGTAGTCCAGGTGATCGCCGGTCAGATTCGTGAACGCCGCCGCCGCAAACCGCAAACCGTCCGTCCGCTTCTGGTCCAGGGCGTGACTGGAGACCTCCATCACGGCGGCCGTCGCCCCCGCGTCCGCGCATTCGCGCAGGTACGCCGCCAACTCCAGCGGTCCGGGCGTTGTCATGGGGGCGGTCACGCTCCGGCCGCACAGGTCGTAGTGCACCGTCCCGAGCATACCGCACTTGAGCCCGGCCGCCCGGAGAATCGCCCGCGTCATGAACGCCGCCGTGCTCTTGCCGTTGGTGCCCGTGATACCCGCCAGCTTCAGGCCCCCGCAGCCGTCCGGGGCGAGACCATACCAGCGCAGGGCGAGGGCGCTGAGCGCCGCCCGCGCGTCGGAGACGCGCACCGTCAACGCCGGCCCGGCTGGTTCCAGATCTTCGCCGACGACGGCCACGGCGCCGCGCGCCAGCGCGTCCCCAACGAACCGCCGCCCGTCCGCGCTGCTCCCCCGCACCGCCACGAACACACTGCCCGGCTGCACGCGGCGGGAGTCGTCGTACACCCCGGTGACCGGCAACTCGGCCGCGTTCGCCAACGTCTCCGGCGGTGCCAGCCCGCGCAGCAAGTCCCCGAGCGTCCGCTGGCCGACGGCGGTTTCGCCGCAATCCGTGCTACCGCTTCGCATCCGTGCACTCCGCGCCGGCTCAACGGCGTTTGGCCGGCGAACTGCGACTATTGTTACTGCTGGTATCGGCCGACAGCTCCGGGGGCACCTGCATATAGGCCAGCGTTTCGGCGAGAATCTCCTTCACCGCCGGCGCTGCGACGACACCGCCGTAATACCCCTCTTTGGACGGCTTGTAAATCGAGACCACGACGACAGCGCGCGGATTGTCCGACGGCGCACCGCCCACGAACGACCCGACGTACTTGCCCGGCAGGTAGCCGTGCGCTCCGGAGCGCGCGATCTGCGCCGTGCCCGTCTTGCCGAAGACCTGGTAGTCGTCGAGTTTCGCGCTCTTTCCGGTGCCGTCGGTGACGGTCTCCACGAGCGCCCGCATGCGGAACATGTCCGCCATCCCCTCGTCCAGGACCCGCCGGACCGCGATGGGCCGCGAGTAGTCTGCCAGCGTCTCGCCGTCCGGCCCGATGATGCCGCGCACGATGCGCGGCCGCAACAGGACGCCGCCGTTGCAGAACACGCTGAACGCGGCGGCGATCTGAATCGGCGTGATGGCGATCTCCTGGCCGATCGGAATCGATTGCGGCGAGAAGGAGGGATTCCAGCGCGAGAAATCCTGGACCATGCCGGTGTGTTCGCCGGGCAGCCCCACGCCGGTGATGTCGCCGAACCCGAACGACCGCACGAAGCGGTTCAGCCGCTCCATTCCGCAGCGGGCACCGACCAGCCCCATGCCAATGTTGCTGGACTTGCTGATGATCTCGTGCAGTGCCAGCGACCCGTAGGGATGGGTGTCGCGGATCGTTCGCCGGCCGAAGTCGTGCACCGGCCCGTTGATCGCGAACACCTCGTCGATCCGCACGATGCCCTCGTCGAGCGCGCAGGAGGCCACGAACGGCTTGAAAACGCTCCCGGGCTCAAACGAGTCGGTCACCGCCCGGTTGCGCCAGCGCTCGCGGATCACCTGCTGCTTCGCGTCACTCAACTCGGCGAAGTCGGGCGGGACAGGTTCTGCGGGGTCGTAATCCGGTATCGTCGCCATCGCGAGGACTTCGCCCGACCAGGGGTCGAATACGATGGCCGCACCCCAGTCGGCGCCGAACTTCCTGACCGTTTCCCCCAGGACCTTCTGGGCCACCTGCTGAATGTAGGCGTCGATCGTCAGCACCAGCGTCCCACCGTCCACCGCCGGTCGGAACGTGTCGGCCGGCGCGCGCACCGCCCGGCGTCCGACGTCGACGGTCAACGTCCGGCGTCCCGGGACCCCCGCCAGCACGTCGTCGTAGGCCGCCTCGACGCCCTCCCGGCCGCACAGGTCTTCATAGGGCGACTCGTCGCCGGAAGAGCTGCGTCGGTCGACCCCGACAAAGCCGAGCACGTGCGGCGCCACCTTGCCCTGCGGGTAGACGCGGGTCGGCTCGTACTGCACATCAAAGGCTCGTAACCGCCGCACCGCAATGACCTTCTCGAACGCCTCCAGCTCGGCCGGGCTGATGCGGTGCTTCAGCCAGGCAAAGCGCGACCCATCGCCCTGCTCCTGCAGCAAACGCTGCTCAAGGTCGGCCGCGTTCAGCCCAAGCACTGGGGCGACGCTATAGGCGGCGAAACGCGCGTTGTCGACCAGGCCCGGATCCACGAAGACGGACGGATGCCGCACGGTCCCCGCCAGGACGCGCCCGCGCGTATCGAGAATCTCGCCCCGCCGCGCCGGAATCGTACGCGTCGCCCGATGCTGCCGCTCCGCGCGCGCACGCAGGTCGTGGCCTTCGGTCAACTCGATGTAGGCGAGCCGCCCCGCGCCCCCGGCCAGCAACAGCCCAACCACCGTGACCAATACCCCGCTGCCGCGCATGCCAGCACTTCTCACAGGCTAATGGCGCGCCCGTCGGCGGGGCGCCTCCGGCGGAGCCGGCTGCTCCGCGGTCTGACCGACCGCCTGCTCCATGCGTTGGCGAATCCGGGTCGGGTTCCGCAGGCGGGCCAACTCCAATTCCGCCTCCACCAGATCCTGCCGGATTCCGTCCGCCTCGCGCTCATACCGGGCGATCGCACAGTGCAAGCGCGTCGTCTCCGCGCGCAGGATCACCACCAGCAGCAGTACGGCCAAACCACCGACCACCACGACAATCACCCGGAACAGCGTCATATCGCGTCTGTCCGAACCGCGCCACGCCGTCCGGTCACCCCCGCAGCGCGGCTAACCTTGGGCCAGTCGCATCACTGGCGGCAGCTTGATCCGCATCCCCGGCACAATCTTGTGCGGGTCGAGCATGCGGTTCAGCGCCACAATCTCACGCCACCGCCGGCCGTCCTTCAGGAACCGCCGCGCGATGCTCGCCAGCGTGTCCTTGCGCTGTATCGTATACCACCGCTGGTCGGCTGTCTTGGACCCGGCCAGCGCCGCCGCCACCTCGGCCTTCGTCGGCTCGGCACGGGCCAGGACGGCCACGGCGCTGGGCAACGCTCCTTGCAGCACGCGCTGCGCCGTCGCCAGGTCGGGAACGATCAGTTCCTCACCGACCAGGATCCGGTTCTTGCGATCCCGCACACTCGGGTTCGACTCCACCAGCAGCGCGACCAGACGCGGATCGTCCGAATTCCACTCCCGCCGCGCGATCCTCATCAGCGTGTCGCCACGGGCCACCCGATAGCGCGCGGGCTCAATCGGCAGCACGGCGTCGACCGAGTCGCCGTCGCCGAGCACCGCACTGGCCAAAACGACCGGCTCGTCTTCCGCCGCGAGCAGTTCTGACCCCGCGGGGTCTGCAGCGGCCACCACGGCCGGCTCATAGACCAGGGGCGGCAGCGCCGCCAGACGCGCGCCGCCGGGCACGCCCTCCTCCGGCGGGAGCAAGGCCAGCGCGTCCAGCGTGTTGCGATTGAGTTCCACCTGGGTGTCGAGGGCATTCTGCCGTTGGAATCCGCGCACCCACGCGCTGCGCGGGTCAATGGCCCGCCCCGGCAGCGCGACCGCAGGCCGTGCCGTTTCCGCCACCGCAGTGCCAAGCGCCGCCGTCACCAGCGGCGAAGGGACCTCCACCGGCGCCGCAAACCGGTGCAGCGCCCAGGGCACCCCGACCATGAACGCCGCGCAGATCACCATCGCCGCCTTCTCATTCAGGGCCATCGTTGCCTCCTTGCTGAACCGGCTGGCCCGGACGCACGGCCACGCGCAGCTTCGCGCTCCGACTGCGCGGGTTCGCACTGCGCTCCTGCGGGTCCGCCACCACCGGCCGGCGCGTGATTTCCTCCAGCACGCCGTCGGCCTTCGCCGTCCGTAGAAACTGCTTGACGATCCCGTCTTCCAGGCTATGGAAACTGATCACCGCCAACCTGCCGCCGGGGGCCAGGAACTCGGGCACTTGCCGCAGGAACGTCCGCAGGCTCTCCAGTTCGCGATTGACTGCGATGCGTAATGCCATGAACACCCGGGTCGCCGGGTGGATCCGGCCGGCCCGCCGGCCGCCCGCCGCGTAGGCCGACTCGACCGCCCGCGCCAGCACGAGCGTGGTCGTAATCCGGCCCTCGTGGCGGACCTGGCAGATACGCCGTGCCACCTTGCGGCTGTTGGTCTCCTGAGCGTTGTGGTAGAAGAGGTCCGCGAGCTCGCGCTCCGACAGGCGGTTGACGAGGTCCAGCGCCCGCAGCTCCTGGTTCCGGTCGTACCGCATGTCGAGCAGGCCATCGCGGTCGAAGGAGAATCCGCGTTCCGCGTCCTCGAGCTGGGCCGAATTGACGCCGAGGTCCAGCAGCATCCGATCGACTTCCCGCACTCCCGCTTCCGCCAGCACCTCGGGAAAGGTGGCAAAGTCCGCCCGGTACAGCGCCACGCCCGCGCCGAGCGCGGCCAACCGGCTGCGGGCGCCCGCGAGCATTTCCTCGTCCAGGTCCAGGCCGATGTAGCGACCGCCGGGCATGATGTGCGGCACGAGCGCTGCCGCGTGCCCGCCCAGGCCGACCGTCCCGTCCAGGATCACCTGGCCCGGGCGCGGCTCGAGCAAACGGAGGACGTACTCCACCAGGACCGGCTGATGCTCAGGCTGCCCAGCACCCACGGGGCTCGTCCAACCAGGGACCCATCTGGGCCGCGTCGCGAGGAAAAACGACTGGACATGGCACCCCACCGCCTGCTAGAGTGCTCGCACTCGCGCCGGGGCGGCAGTGAAACCGGCGGCCCCCGCACGCCCTCCATGGCGCGCGGGCGGCCAGGAAACGGACAGCCCTGCTTGCTGCCCCGCGGAGTGTGAGCGCTTCCCTGCTCATCAGCCCCGCTACCCACCACGGGGCTGCTCGCGACTCCGACGTTCGTGTGGGTTGCGGCGACGACAACGCTATCGCCACCGCCGCAACCCGCCCTCGCGAAACCCTACCGCGTCATCTATCGTCGTTCGGCTGCGGCACCCGGCGTTTAAGTCGTCGCTCCTGTCGTGTCGGGGCCCAGCCGGTTCATCTCCTCGTGGGCTTTGGCACGCTGCTGCCAATAGTCCGGCCACATGCCGCCTTCGAAGGCGGCGAAGTCGTCGCGCCGCCACAACTCGAGATGATCGCCGATGGCGATCAGCACGACTTCCCGCTCGAGCCCGATGCGCTTCAAGACCCGCTCAGGAAGGACGACCCGTCCTTGAGCATCCGGCTCGAGCAGCGCCGTCTGGGAGGACTCGAACTGCCGGTACGCATACGCGCCGTCTGACAGGTTGTCATCCGCCGGCAGGCCCGAGCGGAGGCGCTCGTAGTACTTCTCCGGGTAGAGCGCCAACGTGCCGCGCCGGCGGCCGGGCAAGGCGTAGAAGGACTGCCCGTCCTGGTCGTCGCTGAGCTTCCGGCGGATGGCGAATGGTATCGATAACCGATTCTTGTTATCGACAGTGAGTTCATGCGTTCCAACTGTAAACATGCCGTCCGCCAGGGCACGCATCCCATTACTTGGCTTTTCATGGGCTTTTATGGGATCGGTAGGGAAAGTCTAGCATGAGTTCACCCCCGATGCAAATGATTTCAGTGGAATTTGGGTGACTGTTCCACGCCAGCGCCGTACGCCCGTTGCCGGCACCGCGCACCCGCCCGCGCGCTGGACACGGGCCTCTTCGCCCGAACCCACGCAGCAGCCGTCAGTTGTGATCTAAGCTGCCCCCGAGCTGCTCCCAATTCGCGCGCACAAGCTGCAGACCATGCACGCAGTACTCGAACTGCTCGCTGAGCTGTTGGAGCACCTCCGCCGGCGGACGGTCGTGCTCGCGGGTTAGCTCGCTGGCGATGCCGTACGAGCGCCGGCCCTGCCTAAGATACAGGTCCAGGCGATTCATAACGCCGTGACGCGGCCGCAAGTGCTCCGGATAGACGCCGGTCCAGAAGAGCGTGAAGTCCCCGATGTACTTGTTGATCAGCCGGCGGCGGCGAGTTTCATCGACGGCGGGCCCCAGGCTGGCCAGGGCTTCCATCTGAGACAGCTCCCGAATCACCTCATTGTCGACCGTGCGGAGGCGGTAGATGTGGTCGACATGCACGAAGTCAGCCAACAGGTCGCCGAGGTAGGCGGTCAGCGGTGGATCGCAAATGCCAAGGTCGACTATGAAAACCTGTTCGACCAGCCCGTCGAACAGGCGCCGCAGCGAGCCCCCATGTTCGTAGATCGTGGTCATCATGCCGCAGCGCTCGTCGGTCAACCGGGCCTGAGCTCGCCATCGCTCCAAAAAGATTCTAGGGGCGGTCCGAGAACGCGTGGCGCCTCGGCGGTACGCCGACACCGTCGCGCGGCGGCAGACGGCGCGCGCACGGCCGGCGATGATCCGGCCTCCTCGTGAGAATCGACCGGGGACCGGTGCCGGTTTACTGGAGCGAGCAGAATCTGACCCGTGTCATCAGCGGGCCCGCGGTCGACGCGAGGGCATCGCCATGCCCTCGGGGCGTCCGAAAATCATCCGCCCGGCCGAGGTCTGCAGCACGCTCGTGACGGTGAGCGTGACCTCCTCGTTGATCTTCTCGCGCGCGTTCTCGGCGACGACCATCGTCCCGTCTTCGAGGTAGCCCACCCCCTGCCCGGGCTCCTCACCCGGCTTGATGATCCGGACCGTCATGGCCTCGCCGGGCATGACGACCGGCTTGAGCGCGTTGGCCAGGTCGTTGATGTTGATCACGTCCA
>CAZWYT010000044.1:0-42926 GCA_964638325.1 uncultured Planctomycetales bacterium | reverse complement strand
ATCGTGATGTGGGCCACGTGGCCCGAGGTCCGGTACGTGTAGTATACCGTCCGCCGTGGCGGCCGACGCCTTCGTTGGCTGATTCGCCCCGGGGGCGCTGCCGGCCCGACAAAAAGACTCCCGCTTCCTTTTCCCACGCGCCCCCTTTTCCCACGGGGGCACGCCGGCCTACGGCTCGGTCGCCGTGGTATGCTTGCCGCATGACGACCCGCCGGCTCTGCGTGCACTGCATCCTGTGGCTCGGGAACTTCCATCGCCGCATGCTCGGCGTTTACTTCGCGCTCGCCGGGCCGCGGGCGGCGTATGCGGTCATGGGGACGCTGGCACGGTGGCTCTATTGGCTGTTGACGCCGTTCCGCTTACGGAGCGAGGCCCAGTGCCAGGCGGCGCTGGGCAGGTGCCTGCCGCCGGAGCAGATCGCACGCATCGCCGCGCAGGCCTTCGTGCACCGCGTCTGGAACCTGACCGACCTGCTGCTCGCGGACCGGCTGCTGCACACCGGTACGTATCGGTGCTATGGCGGGTGCGTGCCCGAGCCACACTTGAGCAACATGCACGCGGCGCAGCAGCGCGGCCAGCCGGTGATTCTGCTCTCGGCGTACTATGGGCCGTTCGACCTGCTGCCGGTCTTCCTGGGCTACAACGGGATTCGGGCGGCCGTCGTGTACCTGCCGCACGCGAATGCCGCGTATGACGCGTACCGCCGGCGGATTCGGGGGCGCAGCGGCTGCGAGCTGGTTCCAGTCGAGCGGGCGGTGCAGCGGTTGCCGCAGATCCTCGCCGCCGGTGGAGCGATCGCGCTCGTCGCCGATCATCAGGCCGAGCGGCGGGGTTTGCCGATCAAGTTCCTTGGTCTGCCGACGACGGCGCAGCGGATCGTCGGACTACTGGCGTGGCGGTATGACGCGGACGTCGTGGTGGCAGGCATCCGGCGGCTGGGCCGGGCGTTTCGCTTCGAGATCGACGTTGCCGATGTGCTCAAGCGCCCTGCCTGGGCCGATCGGGCCGACCCGATCGCGTACATCACGGAGCGCTACGTGGGTGCCCTGGAGCGGTTGATCCTCTGCGATCCGACGCAGTACCTGTGGGGCTATGCGCGGTGGGGGGAGGAGCTCGCGCAACAACTCACCGCGGGGCTCAGCACTGGGTAGCGGCCGGCACCTCGCCGGCCGTTGGGGGGCGCACCGCGTGGCGACGCCAGACCGTGCCACCCGCCGCGTCAGCTTCTTCCGGCCGAATCGATGATCGTGCCCGCCAAGCTGATCGCCGCGCTGACGATGTCCCCGGTTTGCGCGAACGCCTGCTCGGTCAGCGGCATCCCAAGGAGGAAGGCGATCAACCCGGCCCCGTAGAGGCGCATCTTCCTGAGGCTCATGCACGACTCCTTTCGTTACCGGCGAGCATACTGCTTCCCCGGTGCAGGACAAGGGGCCGCGGTCACAGGCCGGCTGGGCGGCCCCCTTTGCGCGGATCGCAGGCGCCGATCAGCGTGCCGTCGGACAGGAACTGAATCGCCTGCACGACGCCGGTCTTGCGCTCGGCACTGATCTTGTTGGCCGTCTTGAGGGCGTTAAGCAGGGCCTCCGGCGGTTCGCGGTCGAAGTAAACCTCATTCGGCAGCCACTGGTGATGGACACGTACGGCGGACAGCGCCTCGTCCAGCGGCATGTCAAACTCGATGACGTTGAGCGTGACTTGGAGGACGGACGTGATGATGCGCGGGCCGCCGGAGGCCCCCAGCGTGAGCACGGGTCGCCCGTCCTTGAAGACGATCGTCGGCGCCATGCTCGAAAGCGGCCGCTTTCCTGGCGCGATCGCGTTCGCCTCTCCTTGAATCAGTCCGTACAGGTTCGGCTTGCCGGGATTGGCGGCGAAATCGTCCATCTGGTTGTTGAGGATGATCCCGTAGGACTCGGCGACGACCAGTGACCCGAAGACGCCGTTGATGGTCTCGGTCAGCGCGACGACGTTGCCGTCTTCGTCGGCGACGCAGAAGTGCGAGGTGCCGCGGTCTGCGGGCACTTGCGTGCTGCCGTATTCCGCGCTCTTCTCGGGGCAAAAGCGCTCCGCCAATTGCCGCGCATAATCCTGGCTGATCAGGCGCTGGAATGGAATCGGGGTCGCATCCGGATCGCCAAGCCAGCGGGCGCGATCGGCGAATGCGTGCTTCAACGCACAGACCAGCATGGGCGAGTACAGATCGTCGTGAATCGCACGCAGCCCGCCCTCGAAATCGCTCGCCATCTCGTGGAGGACATTTAACGTCTCGAGGATACACACGCCGCCCGACGACGGCGGCGGCATGGTCACGATCTCGTAGCCGCGATACGTCCCCCGCAGCGGCGCGCGCTCGCGTACGCGGTAGCCCGCGAGATCGTCCATCGTGAGCACGCCGCCGGCGGCCCGCGCAGCGCGCGCCGCGGCCTCGCCGATGGGGCCTTTGTAGAACGCGTCCACGCCGTGTTCGGCGAGCAGGCGTAGCGTTTGGGCCAGCTCCGACCGGGTGACCTTCGCGCCGATCTCCGGCGGTGCACCGTTGCCGAGCAGCGTTTCGTATATGTGCTTGTGTCGCTCCTTGAGTTGCGGCCATTTGTCGAAGTCCGCGAGCGCCTCCTTGACCGCGCCCTGGTAATGCTCGTCCGCCACAAAGCCGGTCTCGGCCAGCCGAATGGACGGCTGAATCAAGTCCCGCAGCGGGCGTGTGGCAAAGCGCTTGTGAATCTCGGCCAGGCCCGCGAGTTGCCCCGGCACGCCGACCGCGTTGCCGCCATAGATCGTTGGTGACGGCCCGTCGCCCGCTTCGGCGGCGAGTTGGGCAAACCGCTCGCGCGTGGCGCCGGCGGGCGCGATCTCGCGGAAGTCCAGTACGACGACGCGCTTCTCCTTTGCGAGATACGCGACCAGGAAACCGCCGCCGCCCAGACCGGTGCTCTGCGGCCGGCTGACGGCGACTGCGAAAGATGTCGCGATGGCGGCGTCAAACGCATTGCCGCCTTGTGCGAGCACGTCTGCCCCGATCCGTGAGGCTTCCGGCGAATCGCTGGCCACCATGCCCGTGCGGCTGCGCGCCAGCCAGGGCGGGTCGTCGGCGAGCGCTGCCCATGAGATCAGGCCGGCCACGAGCGTGAGCGGGATCAGTTTGCGGAGCACGGTCATTCCTCGCATGCGCGGGTCAGAAAGAGCCAACGACCTCGCGTATTCTACTGTGACCCACGGGTTGCAATGTAGCGGCCGTCCTTGTGCGCGGCACTGGCAAACGTTCCAATGTGCGGCGTGAGAGTGACCCGCCACATCCCCAGCACGCGCGCCGCGGTCGCCGACGCGCGGCTCGCCGGACGGCGCATCGGCCTGGTGCCCACGATGGGGTACCTCCACGCCGGGCATCTGTCGCTCGTCGAGGCGGCCCGCCGCGACGGCATGTTCGTGGTGGCCAGCATCTTCGTCAACCCGACGCAGTTCGGGCCGGGCGAGGACTACGAGCGCTACCCGCGGGATACCGCCGGCGACCTGCGGAAGTGCGAGGACGCCGGCGTCGAGCTGGTGTTCATGCCGGCGGTCGCCGACATGTACCCGCCTGACGCCGTAACGAGCGTGCACGTCGCGAAGCTCACCGAGACGCTGTGCGGTCCCTGTCGGCCGGGTCACTTCGACGGCGTTGCCACGGTCGTCGCCAAGCTATTCAACATCGTGCAACCCGACCGCGCGTATTTCGGCGAGAAAGATGCCCAGCAACTCGCCGTGATCCGCCGCCTGATCCGTGATCTAGACCTGCCCATCGAGATCGTCGGCTGTCCGACGGTGCGCGAGCCGGACGGTCTGGCGATGAGCAGCCGCAATGCCTACTTGTCGCCGGACGAACGGCGACGTGCCGCCGTGCTCTATCGCGCACTGCGCGCTGCGCAGGAGCGAATCCAGGCTGGCGAGCGCAGCGCGCCGGCGGTACTCGCGGAAATGCGCCAGATCGTCAACACGGGTCAGCCGGCCGGGGTCGACTATATCAGCATTGTTGACGCGGACACGCTGCAGCCGGTCGAGCAGATTGAGCGCCCCGTACTCGCGGCCTTGGCGGTGCGCATCGGCCGCACGCGGTTGATCGACAACCTGACGATTGACCCGGCGGGGAAAGGCCCCTAGGAGACCTGCCATGATGCCGGTCGTGTTCAAGATCCCCGGAATCGGATTGGAGCTGCCGGGCTATGGTGTGGCGCTCATGATCGGCTTCTTGCTGTCGATCATGTGGGCGGCGCGGCGGGCGGAGCGTTCGGGGGCGAACCCGGACGTGATCCTGAACTGCGGGTTCATCGCGCTGTTTGGCGGCGTCATCGGGGCGCGCGTCATGTATGTCGTGCACTACTGGGAACAGTTCGCCGGGGGGACGGCGCTGCAGGTGTTCATCCAGCTCATCGACGTGCGGAAAGGCGGCCTGGAGGTCTACGGCGGGTTCATCACGGTGGTGGTAGCGGTGCTGATCTATCTGTGGGGCTGGCGGCATTCCGTCCGGTGGTATCTGGACATCATCGCGCCGTCGGCGGCCCTGGGGATGGCGATCGGCCGGGTGGGCTGCTTCCTCAACGGCTGCTGCTTCGGCGGCGTGTGCGACCTGCCCTGGGCGGTGCGCTTCCCCTACGGGAGTCCGGCGCGCTACCAGCAGTGGGTGGATCGTGAGCCGGGCGCTGGGTTGCCTCAGGAGCTGCTGGTCTTCTCTCCCAAGGGTATGTACCCGGACGGATCGGCGGCATATCCGGTCTCGCGCGAGAGCCTGCGTGCGTCGGACAAGGACATCGCGACGGAGCCGGCCGCGGGCACGCGCTACGTGGACATGCGGGCGCAGATGAAGCGCTACAACCTGAGCGCCGCGGAGGTGCGTGCCTTGGCCCGTCAGTACCCGGCACTGCCCGTGCACCCGACCCAGCTTTACTCGGCGATCACCCTCGGCCTGCTCGCGGCCCTGCTCAGTGCGGTCTATTGGCGGCGGACGCGCGACGGGCAGGTCATCTGCGCGCTGCTGCTCATCGAGCCGTGGACGCGCTGGCTGCTGGAACTGGTGCGGGCCGACAACCCCGTGGATACGCTCGGCGGCTTTACCATCTCGCAGTTCCTGGCGATCTGCCTTAGTGCCGTCGGGTTGATCGGGTTCTGGGCGCTCCACAGGCTGCCGGCACGCTCACCGCGCGCCGAGCGGTGGGAGCCGCCGGCGCCGCAAGCGCCGGCCAAACGGAGCACCGGAGGGACCGCGGCGTAGGAGCCGTCTCCGACAGTGACCGGATGGAGACCGACCAGGGGCCGGTCCCCCAGTTGTTAGGCCGACCGGCCTTGCCACTGCGTTGTTTGACCCACCCGCCGCGGCTAGAATCCGGGTGCTTGACCCGTAACCCAAGGGTGCGCAATGCCAGATGAAGAAAAGAAGATCATCGTCGATGACGACTGGAAGGCGGAAGCGCGGCGCGAGAAGGAGCGCCTGGCGGCCGAGGGGGAGCACCCCGGGCCGCTGCCGGCCCCCAACTTCGCCGAGCTCATCAACCTCGTTGTAATGCAAGCCATGGCCGGACTCGGCCTGCTGCCCGGCCCGGCCGGCGAGCGTATCCCCCCCAATCTCGAAATCGCCAAGCACTTCATCGATATGCTGCAGGTGCTCGAGGACAAGACGCAGAATAACCTCACGCCGGCAGAGAAGACGCTGCTCGATCAGGTGCTGTACGAGATGCGCATGAGTTTCGTGCAGCTCGCCGGCGGCGCGGCACCGCCTGGCTCCCCCGCGGCGCCCCCCGGCGCCCCGCCGGTGCCGCCCGCGCAGAGGTGACTGGGGTGACGCCGCCTTCGGCCGATACCGCTTTCACGGGGTCGCTGGCGGACCGCGAGGCGCGGAATCCATACCTGCGCTGGCTCGTGCATCTCGGGCTGCCGGTGTCTGTTAGCCTTGTGATCCATCTGGGCCTACTGACGTTCCTGGCGCTGAAGACGTTCAGCGCCCTGTCGCGGCCGGCGAACGAGGTGGGTGAGTGGCAGGGCAGCGTGGTCGAGGCGCCGGACCCCGGCAACGCATTTCAGTGGTCCGACGCCAGCTTGCCGCAAGCGCCCGCAGAGCTCCCGAGTCTGAGTTCTCTCGAGGACCTGGCGGCCCTTCCCGCCCTTAATCCCTCGGACCTCCGCAACCTGGAACATGCGGACCCGGGCACTGGCTCCGGCGTGGGTCCTGGGCTGGGGCTGGGCGAGGGGAGCCTGAGCCTGCTCGGGACCGGCTCCGGCGCCGCGCAGCCGGGCACTGGTGGGCTGGGCTCCGGTTTGGGCGGGGACGCGCGGTTCGGTCAGGCCGGCATCTGGAACCTGAACGTCCGCGCCAACAAGGTCGTATACGTGGTCGATTTCTCGGGCTCCATCATCGTGGCCGTCGACGAGCTCAAGCGCGAGCTAAAACGCTCCATCGGCCGGCTCACGCCGCGGCAGTCCTTCGACGTGATCCTCTTCTACAGCTCCGGTGGCGGTGCGGACGAGAAGGTGCGGACGGAGAGTTTCCGGCCGAAGCTGGAGCCCGCGGACGAAGCGACGCGGCGGGAGTTTCTCGCCTGGATCGACCGCAAGGCGCCGATGGGCGTTACCGAGCCGCTGGACGCAATGAAGCGCGCCCTGGCGCTGCAGCCCGACGTGGTCTTCTTCTTCTCCGACGGCTACTTCCAGGACTCGGTGGTGGACGAGATCCAGCGGGCCAACCGCCAGAGCCAGACGCGGATTTACTGCCTCGTTTTCGATGAGCTGCTGCTCCAGGACACGAGCGGCCTGCCACGGCGCGAGACCGAAGGCGCCCGGCGGCTCAAGCAGGTGGCCGAGGCCAACGGCGGCAAGGCCAAGATCGTGACGGGCAAGGACCTGACCCAATGAGCGGCGAGGCCGTTCACACCATGGATCATGCGCGGTTCGCCGTCGCGTGTCCGAGCCGTGGGCGCGAGCCCGCGGCCCTCCAACACCGCCCCCGGCTCGCGCCCGGGGGCTCGGACCGACCGGCGGCCTGCCGGTTGGTTGTCGCAGCCTCGTGCAGGGTGATACCGGAGACCGTATGCGTAGTCAAACTGCATCGCGAATAGCTTGCGCGAGCGCGCTTGTGCTGCTTGGCGTGTCCGCGGTTTTCGCCCAGCCGGCCGGCAATGGCGAGCAGCAGTCCTTGCTGAAGATCATCCGCGAGGGGATTGAGGTGCCGACCTACCTCATCCTGGCGGGCTCGGTGGTCACGATCGCGCTGCTCGCGGAGCATTTCCTGACCGTGCGCGCAGCCACGATCTCCCCCGCCGACCAGGTCCAGCGCACGCGGCAGCAGATCGAAGCCCGCAGTTTCCGGGAGTGCTTCGAGCGGGTGCGGGAGAGCCGGACGTTCTTTGCCCGGGTGATGACCGCGGCGCTCCAGCACACCCGTCATGGTTTCGACGCCATGCACGAAGCAGCGCTGGAGAAGTCGGGCGAGCTGAGTGGGCGAATGTATCGGAAGGCCGAGTACCTGAACATCATCGGCAACCTCGGGCCGCTGCTGGGACTGCTGGGAACCGTGTGGGGCATGATCGAGGCGTTCGGCAGCCTCGGTGCCGGCGGTGGGCAGGCGGGCGCCGGGGATCTGGCCGGCGGCATCAGCAAGGCCCTCGTCAACACGCTGCTCGGGCTGGCGCTGGCCATCGTCGGCATCGGGTTCTTTGGCGTCTGCCGCAACCGGATCGAATCGTTGACGGTCGCCGGCACCGTCGCCGCGCTCGACTTGCTGGAGTACTTCCGGCCTGCAACGGCTGCGGCACCGCGACCGGCCGGCGCGACCTCGGCGGCGGCGCCGGCCAAGCCGGCCCCGGCCCCGCGCGCCGCCCCCAATGTGCCCGCCGAGAGCTAGCTCATGACGCGTCCGCCCAAGCCAGTTCGCATGACACTCAACCTCGCGCCGATGGTGGACGTGATGATGTGCCTCATCATCTTCTTTCTGCTCGCCAGCAAGATGGTCGCCGCGGAGCACCACCCGGTGGACCTGCCGTGGGCGATCGCGGCCCGGAACGTCGAGGCCAACGAGCTGGGAACCCGCGTGACGATCACCGTTCGACGTGCTCACGACGGCGATGACGAGGCCGAGTACGTCGTCGTCGATTGGGACGGGGAGCGCGTCGTGGAGCGCGTATTGCAGCCGGGCGAGGTGGACGCGCTGCTCCAGGCGCGGGCGGCGCGGGCGATCCGCGAGAACCAGAAGCTGCGTTGCGTGGTGCGGGCTGACCGGATGGTGATGTACAAACACGTGGAGGCCGTCCTGCGGGCGTGTGGGCTCGCGCAGATTCGCGACGTGGTGTTCAGCGCGAATGCGGGCAGCGATCCGAAGGAGCCCGGCGGATGAAGCGCCTGGGGTCGGCGAGCGAGTTCGTCCCGAACTTGGCGCCCATGGTCGACGTGATCATGGTGCTGCTGGTCTTCTTCCTGCTCGGGACCTCGCTGGACCTGGTGTCCCAGGGCGTCCTGCAGACGGAGCTTGATCCGAGCAGCGGGCCGGGCGCGGGTGTGCGGGTCGAGATCAATCCGCTGATCCGCATCGCGCTGGCCGACGTGGGCGCGGGCGCGGGTGCCCGCATCTATGTCATGGACGAGCCGCTCGCCGACAGCGACTTCGAGGGGCTGCATCGCTTCCTGCTGGGCCGCCGCCGGGCGGGTGCGGATCCCGCCAACCCCGTCGTGATCGGCGCGGAGACGACCGTCCGCTGGAAGTACGTCGTCAAGGCGATGGACGCCGCCGTCCGCGCTGGATTCACGAATGTGCAGTTCGCGGTGAGTCTCCGCGCGGGCAGCCTCGGCGGCTAGGAGCGGATTCGTGGCACGAGAGGTGCACCGTGCCTGTGTAGCGGCCGGGCTCCGTACCGGGCGTTGTAGCGTCGGCCCCGAGCCTGCCCGCCGCGGCGGGTGGCCGACGTGGGCGGCGAACTGCCTCTCGCACTGCTCAAGAGCAGTGGCACAACGGAATGTAGCGGCCGGGCTCTGTCCCGACCGCAGAACGCCGCATGGGTCCGCGCTCTGGCTGACGATCACGGCACTTCTGGCAGGTGTCCCCGTCGCGGCGCAGGAACCCAACCAGTCGGCGCCCACCGACATCGAACGCATGGTCCAGGACGGCCTGGTCGAGCCGCTGGAGGCCAAGCTGCACGGCGGCCGAACCCCCGACGAGAAACATCAGCTCGCCCGCACTTACGCCAACCAGGCCCGCCGGTTGCGCCAGCCAAACGAGCGCGACCGCGCCTTCCAGCAGGCCGACGACAAGTACCGGCAGTGGACCGCTGCGCTGGAGACGCCCGCCACGACCGGCGACGTCGCCGCGATCGTCCGACTCGCCGCGGCGCGCGTCGAGTACGCCGGCATGATCCTGTCCGGCGCGGCGGCGAGCGGTCTGGACGACTACGAGATTTCCGGCGGGAAGTGGGGTGACCGGGCGGCACTCGTGCAGTGGCTAACTTCGGCCCGCCAGCAGTATGAACAGGCGGCCGCAGCCCTCAAGCCGATCCTGGCCGACGCCGCCCGCCACGAGGAGGCGTTACTGGCGGCGGGGCTGTACGACACGCTGCTACAAACCGATCTGGACCGGACCCTCAATCTGGGCTGGACAAGCTACTACCTGGGCGCGCTCGCCACGGAGGACGAGACCCGGCGCCAGGAATCGCTGGCGGCGGCGCGGCGGAGTTTCCAGGAATTGATCGACAGCGGTCGCGCCGGGCCGATGCGGCCGCAATGCGGCCTTGGCCTGGGGATGACGCAGCGCGAGCAGGGGCGCGTGGGCGAGGCCGAGAAGACGCTCACGGCCGCGCTGGCCGGGGACGTCGAGCCGGTCGTGGCCGCGCAACTGCGCTACGAGCTGGCCCGCTGTCAGATCAAGGCCGGCAAGTTCGACGAGGCGCGGACCACGCTGCGTCCGCTGGTGGACAAGGACCCCGACAACCTGGAGCCCGAGGATCGCCCGGCGCGGCTGTACATCAACCTGGCCCAGTTGTGGGATGCCTACAGCCACCTGCTCGAAGCGGATGTAGTGCGGCGCGAAGCCCGCGACAGCCCGGCGCGGACCGCGATTCTCCAGAAAGCCCAACGCGCGCGGGAAACGGGGCTCGTGAAGCTGAAGCGTCTGACACAGCGCGGCGGATCGTGGCCGGCGCTCGTGCAGCTCTATGTCGCCGCGAGCGTCGATACCAGCGCACCGCTGAGCGAGCTCAGCGTGGTCGAGCTGCTGTATACAGCGGGGACGTTGATCGACGCCGGGCACAACGACGACGCGCTTGCCCGGCTTCAAGAGGCCGCCGCGCGCAACCAGACCGATCGGGAGCTGGTGGGGGACGTGTTGTTCGAGCTGGGGCGGTGCCAGCACCTGCTGAAGAACGAGCGGGCGGCGGCGGCGGCGTTCGGCAGGCTGGCGAGCGAGTACCGCGGCCACGCCAAGGCGGCGCAGGCTGCCACGTTCGCGTACCAGTTGTGGGGCCAGATCGCCCAGCGCAGCGGGGCGAAGGAGGACTACCTGCAACTCGCGGCCGTGCTGCGCAATCTGCTCGCGAGCTTCGCCGATCACCCGCAGCGTGACGAGGCGGCGTGGCTGCTGCCGGTGGCGCTGCAACTGGCCGGCCGCTTCGAGGACGCGGCCGACGAGTTCGGGCGGGTGCCGCAGTCCTCCCCGCATGGGGAGGAGGCGCAGTACCGCCGGGCGATCTGCCGGCGCCAGGCCGTCGAGGCCGCGCGGGGCTCTATGACGGGCGACGAGTATCGGGCGGCGGCCCGCCGCGCGGCGGAGGCCCTGGCCCGCTACGCCGATGAGGCATTGGCACGCGCGGACAGCGCGGCCAAGTGGCAGGAAGTCGTCCAGTGGTCGACGAGCGCCCGCATTGCCGCCGCCGAGCTGCTCGTCTCGCCGGAGGTGGCGGATGAGCGCGGTGCCCTGGCGGCGCTGGAGTCGTTCGAATCGCAATACCCGCACAGCGAGCTGCTCGGGCGTGCGCTGGCGGTGCGGATTCGCGCCTACCGCGGGCTGCACGAGTTCGACCAGGCTTCGCGGATGCTGACGCAGTACCTTCGGGCGGCCCCGGCCGAGCAGGTCGGCGGAACGCTGGCCGCGCTCGCCCAGGGCATGCAAGACGAGGTCGAACGTCTGGTGGCCGCGGGCCAGACCGAAACCGCCCGCACGCTGGCGACCGATGCGCTGCCCACCTTCGACGAGTTGGCCAAGTGGGTCCGGGCCGATTCGCGGCGGGCCGGGAGTCTCGAAGCCGTCCTGTCTGGTCGGGCCCGGATGTTGTACTTCGCCGGCCAGTACGAAGCAGCGCAGGAGGTTGTGGCGGCGTTGCTGGAGAGAAGCCCGAAGAGCGGCAATTACCAGCACCTTCAGGCGCTGGTGCTCACGGCCCGGCTCAGCGCGGCGGCAACGCCGGAGGAGCTGAAGCGGGCCCAGGACGCGTGGGCGGTGCTCTTGAGCGATCCCGCGCTCCGCCAGCGTGCGCCGGAGCGCTACTGGGAGGCCCGGTATAACTGGCTGGCCTTGGCGCTGCGGCTCGGACAGGCCGCGGACGTCGAGCAGGCGATCACGCAGGAGCGTATCTGGCGGCCAGACCTCGGCGGCGAGACATGGCAGCCGAAGTTCGAAGCGTTGCTCCGTGACGCGCAGCAGGCCGGATCTGAACCGCGACCGTGAGGGAGCGGGTGATCGAAGCGACGGAGCCACGAAGGGCAGGTAGCGGCCGACCCCCGAGTCGGCCGAGCCCTGTAGCGGCCGGTCCGCCGCGGCGGACTGTACCGGCCGTGGCATGTGGGACCGGTTTCCAACGGGTCGGTTCGTGGCGCCGGCAATCGGGCCGGTGCGACCGGCCGGTGACCGGGCCGGCTCGGTTTTCGGGAGCGCCGCCGCGGGGGCGCCAAGCGAAGGTGATCAGGTTCATCGTGTTTGCGCACCCCCCATTTGAGCGCCTTGGTTATTGGGACGTTGGGTAACGCAACCACGAAGGCACCAAGACACGAAGGGGGCCGCGGAGGAATCCTAGAGTTCATAGTAGGCGCTATTCCGGCGGGGTGGGCAAGAGGGTACGGGGGCAGAGGGCAGACTGACAGGCGAAGATGGAGCGATGAGGGCACAGGGGGAGTATAAGCCACGAAGGCACGCAGGCACGTAGGCACGCAGGGATTGTGCGGGATTGCGGGAATCTGGCGGGAAGCGGTGGAAAAAGCCAGAAGTCAGAAGTGGGGGCGGGCGGGGCGAAAGCCGAACCGCCCCGGCGCGCCGGAGCGAGGAGGCCTCATCAAGGTCTGTTTCGGGACATACCTGGTTTCAAGAGTGGACCGTATGCCCTAATGGGCGACCCGGAGAAAGTCGGCTAGATCGCTGAGGCGGTGTTGCCAGTAGAGGGCGAGGCCGTGGGTCTGCGCCGTCTCCAGATTACCGGGCTTGAAGACGCCGCCGAGGACCGCCGCGGGGACCACGCCCGCGGCGCCGAACGCGACGAGCCACCGCTGGGCCTTTCCGGCCGCCTCGTGATTCACACGCTTGAACGAGTTCACCTCGCTGTTTGAGACCTTGCACTCAATCGGCATCACGCGCCGGTCGTAAAGGCGAACGACAATGTCCGCCTTCGTGTCGCCCAGTTTGCTCTCGGGGCAGAACTGTCCCGGCTCGGGCGCGTCGTCGAGAAGCCTGATGTCCCGGCAAGGAACCTCAGTGAAGCTTTGGTCGTTCAGCAGCTCTTTCACCTGGCTTTCCTGCCCCTTCTTCGCGTCGCTGCGCCGCCGCGTCTGTACCTTCTGCGCCGCCACGAGTGCAGCAGATGCAATGATGCCGGTTTCGAGCTCATGACTTGACGGCTTGCGATCTTCGCGAACCCAAGGGAAGCGGTGGGGATCAATGATGTGCAGTACCGTGTCACGTACGCGCCGAGCTTCTTCTGGGTCGTCGCGCACTCGCGCGGCGGAAAGTCTGGATTCGGCGAGTGTCTTGAGGTCGTCTTCAGAGATCGGCGGTGCGCCGAGGTAGCGGAATGCGGTGCGGGCGTCGTCGGTGGTCAGGAGTCCCGCGAGCACGCGCTCGTCACCCCGGAGCGCGGGCAGTTGCGCGACAAGGGAACGGAAAACGGGGCAGAATGCGTCGAAGAAGCTACTGTACAGACTGAGCGGTTCATCAAGTCGCTGGCGGCGAAACTCGGCGGCGGCCGTGGCTGCGTCCGTCTTCAGCTCAGCGAGCGTCCACTGCCTCGGGTGTTGCATAAAGCACTTGTAAGCTGGGGACGTGCAGGCGCTCAAGCTCCTTGGGCTCGAATTTCGTCAGGCCGCCGGCGTAGGTTCGGCCAGATTCCACGCGAACATGCGTCCGCAGGTAACGGATGACGCCCATGAGGACCGCATCGGGTAGCGGCTGTCGCGGGTACAGGCCGTGAGCGATGTTGATGTGGCGCGCGCCGCACACGTTGCGCACGAAGGCGGGCGGACGCCGAGCCATATATGTGCAGAGCACGGGGGCGGGGTCCCGCAGGCCGACCGCCCACCAGGCGGCGCGATGTCGAGCGATGTAGGACTCGTGGGCACCCCGGCGCTGCGCCCAGCGGAGATAACGTTCGATCAGCTCCCGATCACCATGGGGTATCGACTCGAGATCGACCGGCAGGTCGATCACCCGACGGAGGTGATTAGCCGAAGCGAGAACCTCGGGGGCCTCGAACAGCTCGCGCGCGCGAGTAATGGTCGGGATGAGTACCGACTCCGGCAGTGGACCCGGATACCGACCTGCGATCCAGACGTCGTTGGCCCCCGTGACCTGGCCGCGGTGGACCCGGAAGAGCTCGCCGAGCTCGATGAAGCCGGCGCGTGGCCGCGGCGTGGTTCCCACGATGGCCGACCACTTTCTGGCGCGCCGCAGCGTTGGCCAGGGGACGGCATCGCGGGCGCTATTCGTGAGGCCGTTGAGGTCGGCCAAATCCGTGATCTTCCGAATCCGTAACTGGGAGGGCGGGCCACCGACTCGGAAGCACGTGATGGCCCCGGTGGTGATCGCGTCGGCGAAAGGCTGGAGCTGCGGAGCGAGGATATGGATCGCTAGGCCGCCGAGCCCGTCGGACAGGAGGGAGCGGAGGACCGATCCATAGTTCACGTCGAGCCACTCGGCCGACGTGATAAAGGCGCCGTAGTCGCCGGGCTGGGCGAGTTCCCGGGTTTTCAAGAAGAAGTGGATGTGCAGCCCCGCCAACTTGCTCGCCTTCAGGCCGTACCGGGCGGCTGTCCGGGCGAACCACGCCTTGGAGCGCTCAGGAATATCGTGATGCCGGACGTATGGGGGATTGCCGACGAACAGGGTTGGAGCGTCGATCGGCGGCAAGCCAATATCGCGGTAATCGGCGAGGTTGACGGTCAGTCGGCGAGCGAAGCCGCGCACGGCGGCGTTTGCCCTGAGCAGAAGCATCGCGACCGGGTCCGTTTCAACGGCAACAAGCGACGCGCGCGGGAAGCGCTCGGCCGCCGCGACGAGGAAGCGCCCGGAACCTGTACCTGGGTCGACGATGCGCGCGGGGGTCCCGGCGCGCGCGGCCCACTCAATCATGCTCGTCACGATGGCGCTAGGGGTATAGATCGCGCCGGACGCGCGCCGGACGTGGTTGGGACGGAGTCCGGAATAGATGTCACCTAGCGGGTCCGAGCCTTGTAGTATCTGCTGTCGGCAGTACTCCACGCATTTCAGATCGGGGTTCGGTGCTTCGATGATGAGTCGCTGTTCCGCAGGGGTGAGGAGCGCGCGTGTACCGGCTAAACGGGCCGCACACGCCACCAAGTGCTCCACCGAGCGCGCACCCACCGCACACCACAAAGGGCAGTCCTGCTCAGTGCCAGCCCGGCCGTTGCGCATCTCCCGGCGCCTGCATACGTCCATCGGTAACCTAACAGCGTCCATACGCTGGTCCGGTCGCCTTGTCAAGCCGCCACTCGTGTCCCTTTTCCTCAGCGCCGCCTGATGGTTGTACCGCGGTGGCCATCGCGAAGGAATAGTCCGCGCCTCGCTTGGGCTGCGGGGCGGGGCCTTCCGCCGGGTTCGGCATGGCACGTCGGACGGTTCCGTCACTGGGCCGGGACGCGTGAGCCGCCCATGGGGACCGATGGTCCGGTGGTTGGGCTTCGAGTACCGATCGACGCGCGGTGCGTCCGTCGGCTTGCGCAGACAGCTCGGATGCGGGGGACGGACGGCCCGGCGGTTGGTCCCCCAATTCCCACAGCCGGGGGCGGGTGGGTCACTAGGGGCCTCCGGCAGGATTGCCGGTGCCACATAAGCAGAATTCGCTGGCAGGATGCAGAGGCCACGCAGTCGCCGGTTGGAAACCGGTCCCACAAGAGACGTCCGGTGCGGAGCCCGGACGCTACGCCTCGGCCGGCGTGCCGCCGGCCGCTACGGGGCCCGGCGCTGGCGCTTGGGGGTCGTATTACGGCCGATCCGCCACGGGAAGATGGGGACAGGCACCGCGGGAAAGCGTTCTGAGCAAACCGGGGGTAAGCGGCGCGGAAAAAACGGGGACAGGCACCTCGCGGCGGGGCCGCTCGGAGCCAGTCCCCATTTTCCGTATAATTGCGCGTATGAGCGACTTTCAGCTCGTTAGCCCGTTCGAGCCGCGCGGCGATCAGCCGCAGGCCATCGAGAAGCTCGTCGCCGCGTATCAGGCCGGCAAGCGGTTCCAGACGCTGCTGGGCGTGACCGGCTCGGGCAAGACGTTCACCATGGCGCACGTGATCGCCCGACTCCGCCAGCCGACGCTGGTCATCTCGCACAACAAGACGCTCGCCGCCCAGCTTTACGAGGAGTTCCGCGAGCTGTTTCCGCACAACGCCGTCGCGTACTTCGTCAGCTATTACGACTATTACCAGCCCGAGGCATACATTCCGCAGCGTGACATCTACATCGAGAAGGACGCGTCGCGGAACGACGACCTCGACCGGCTGCGGCTGGCGGCGACCAGCTCGGTCGTCTCGCGGCGGGACGTGGTCGTCGTCGCCAGCGTGTCGTGCATCTTCGGCCTGGGCTCGCCGGACGAGTACAAGGCCAGCGTGGTGAGCGTCCGCGTCGGGGAGACGTGGGAACGCGACGAGCTGCTGCGGAAGTTCGTGCGGCTGCAATACACGCGCAACGACGTCGAGCTGAAACGCGCGACGTTCCGCGTCCGCGGCGACGTGATCGAGGTGTCGCCGGCGTACGAGGAATACGCGGTCCGCATCGAGCTGTTCGGGGACACGGTTGACCGGATCGCGCTGATCCATCCGCTGACCGGGAACGTGCTCCAGCAGCGCGAGCAGGTCTACGTTTACCCGGCCGTGCACTACGTGCTGCCCGAGGACAGCGTCGAGCGGGCGGCCGCGTCGATCCGGGAGGAGCTGGACGAGCGCGTGTTGCAGCTCCGGCACGAGGGCAAGCTGCTCGAAGCGCAGCGGCTGCTGGCCCGCACGAAATATGACGTGGAGATGCTGCTCCAGGTCGGCTATTGCAGCGGCATCGAGAACTACACGCGGCACCTCAACGGCACGGCGCCCGGGGCGAAGCCGTATACGCTGGTCGACTACTTCCCCGCGGATTTCCTGCTGATCGTGGACGAGTCGCACGTGACGGTCCCGCAGATCGGGGCGATGTTCAACGGCGACCACAACCGCAAGGTCGTGCTCGTCGAGCATGGCTTCCGGCTGCCGAGCTGCCTGGACAACCGGCCGATGCGCTTCACGGAGTTCGAGGGGATGTGGCGGCAGGCGCTGTTTGCCAGTGCCACGCCCGGCCCGTACGAGCTGAAGAAATGTGAAGGCGAGGTGGTCGAGCAGATCATCCGGCCGACGGGGCTGGTGGATCCGACGATCGAGGTGAAGGCGGCGCGCGGCCAGGTGCCGGACCTGCTGGAACGCTGTCAGGAGCGGGTGCAGGCGGGGCAGCGGGTGCTGATCACGACGCTGACCAAGCGGCTGGCCGAGGATTTGTCGAAGTACCTGCAGGAGGCCGGCCTGCGCGGGCGGTATTTGCACAGCGAGATCGACACGCTGGAGCGCATCGAGATCCTGCGCGACCTGCGGCTCGGCCACTTCGACGTGCTGGTCGGCGTCAACCTGCTACGCGAAGGGCTGGACTTGCCCGAGGTCTCGCTGGTGGCGATCCTCGACGCCGACAAGGAGGGGTTCCTGCGGAGTGAAACGTCGCTGATTCAGATGATTGGGCGCTGTGCCCGCCATATCGACGCGCACGTCATCCTGTATGCCGACAAGGTCACGGCGGCTATGCGGCAGGCACTCGGCGAAACCAACCGCCGGCGGGAATTGCAGCTCCAGTACAACGCCGAGCACGGCATCACGCCCGACACGGTCCGCAAGGCGATTCGCACCGGCTTGATGGGCGAGGTGGCGGCGATGCGCCGGGTGCGGGAAGCCGTGCACGTTGAAGAGGGCGAATACGACCGTGAGGAGCTGATCCGGCAGCTCGAGCAGGAGATGCTCCAGGCGGCCGAAGAGCTGGACTTTGAGCGGGCGGCGGCGTTGCGGGATCACATCAAGGAGCTGAAAGACGTGCCCGAGCTGAAGGTCCCCGCGGCGAAGGCCCGCCCCGAGCCGACGATGGGCCGCCGTGACGCTGGCGAATGGAAACCGGCCCACCAGCATCGGCGGAATGCGCCGCGGAAGCGGTAGCACGGACGAAAAAAGGTGTCAGGAACCTTTTGTGCCCAGCGCCCAAAGGGCCGCTCCGCGGCAAAAAGGGTCCTGACCCCTTTTTTCGCCTGAGCGTGCTCTAGCGTGACGCCAGGAGCTCCGCCTCGCGGATCAGGGTTGCGGCCGTGCCCGGATCGTTGCGCGCCGTCAACCGGCCCGAAATCTGGGTGTTGCCGAACAGGTCGTCGAGGTCGCCGCTGTGGGACTGCAGGCGCAGGCGGCCGGATTCCAGCGCAATGTCCAGCGACCCGTCAAGGGCTTTCTGCGGGTAGGCAAAGCCGGTGCCGGTGTACACCGCGACGCCGCTGCTCGTGGCCACGACGTATTCCAGCAGCGCGTCGGTGGTGGTCGAGTCGGCGGGCGTCTTGCCGGGTTTGGGCTGCCAGAAGATGTGGACGCACAGGTACTGGGTGGTAATCCCCTGTTTCGTGTCCTGCACGGCACGGCCGACCGCGCGAATCGCGCCGCTCGGCTCAGCCCGGTACGCGCAGTGCAGAATCGACACGTGGTACTTCTCGGGGAAATACGGGTCCTTGTAGGAGACGAGCTGGACCGTCGAGCTGCTGCAGCCGGCGAGCAGGCTGGCCAGAGTTGTGGCCAAGCACAGGCCCGACCGTCCGTGCGGGCCGTGGAAGGGGGGGAGCACCAGCGCCTTCCACGTCGGGCACCCGCCACGGCGGGCAGGCTCGGGGCCGACGCTACGCCGGCCTCCGCATCCATCGACGGACTGGCGGGACAGCACGCTACTCATCTTCAACGAAGATCGCCTGCCTGGGTTTGGAGTTCGGTTCTGCGGCCCCCACGATCCCGAGCAACGTCAAAGCGTCGCGCTCGACGATCCCGCGCAACTGCTCGCGCGGGATCGGCTGCAGGCTGCTGCCATGCGTGCACTGGTTGACCGAGTACAGGGCCTCGATGCACGCCGTAGGGAAGCGGTAGGGAAAATCGCTCCCGAACAGTAGCTTGTCCATTACGCCGTACTCAAAGGCCGCCAGCAGGGCGGTGTAGCTCAGCCAGAGCTGCGGCAGCAGGCCGGCCACGTCGGCGTAGAGGTTCGGGTGCTTGGCCAGCAGGACCACGGTCTGGCAAGTCCAGGGGTGACCCAGCCGGGCGATCACGAGGCGCAGCTCCGGGAACTCCCGCGCCACCTCGTCGAGCAGGCGCGGCTCGGCGAACTCCATCTTCGCGCTGGCGTGCCGATGGTCTTGCTCGAAGAGCACGGGCAGTCCGCGCCGCAGGCACTCGGCGTAGAGTCGCATGGCGCGGGTATCGGCCGGGTGGAAGTTCTGCATCTCGGGGGAAACGACGACGCCCTTGAGCCCCAGCTCCTCTTGCGCCACACGCAACTCGTCGCGCCAAGTGGAATCGAGCGGATCGATGCCCGCAAATCCGATCATCTTCGCCGGGTTACGCCGCACGTACTCCGCCACGAAACGGTTGGGAATCTCCGCGCCGAGGTAGCGGCTCTTGAACGCCAGCACGATGGCCTTGTCCACCGGATCGACGGCTTGCAGGTGGCGGTACTCGTCGGCCTTGATGTTCGCGGCGAACCGGCCGGCGCAGCGCCCAAGCTGCATGCCCGAGGTCCAGATCTGGGTGTGGCAATCGACGATCATGCCGGGCCGCTACCTGGTAGTGCGCTTGCGAGCCGCTGTGCTCGTGCGCCGCGCTCGGCCATCACGAGCCTAACATGCAGCCGCGATGCTACCCGTGACGCGGCCGGACCGTCAAGGCACTGGCGGCGATGCTACGCTTCCACCCGCGGTCGGCTCACCGTCTGAATCGTGGGCGGCGCCATGGGCCCGGCGCACGTGGTCGATGACCTCGGCGACGCTCGTCGCCAGCACCGGTTCCAGCGTGTCGGGCTGCTCGCGACGAATGAGCTCCGTCAAGCGGGCCCAGTGATCGCCGAGCAACACCAGCGGGGCCGCCCGGCGGAGCAGGCCCTTGTTGAGCAGCTCCCAGACGAGTGCCAGCTCGAGCAACGTGCCCGTGCCACCGGGCAGCACGACGTAAGCGTGGCCCAGGCGAACGAGCGTGTTCAGCCGCGTCAGCAGGTCGAACGTGGGGACTTCCTGTCGGATGTAACGATTCGGCCCGCCGCGCCAATTCAGGGCCGAGCACGTCACGCCGATCGTGTGACCGCCGGCCTCGACGGCCCCGCGTGCGGACGCCTCCATGGTGCCGCCGTAGCCGCCGTTGCACAGCACCCAGCCCGCCTGGGCGATCGCGTGTCCCAGCTCGTAGGCGAGCTGGCAGGCGGGACTCAGCGGCGGCGGCGTCGAGCTGCCGAAAACCGTGACGATTGTGGGTTTCGTGCTCACGTCTGGCTCAGCGGGGTGGTACAATGACCGGCGGCTGACCCCGCTTCTTCTCGTACTCAGCCTTGAAGCGGTCGAGTTCCTGGGTCAAGCGGGGTTCCTTCTCGAATGAGACGCGAGTGTCGACATACAAAACGTTGGCCCCCTCGCCATTGTGATTGGCCGGGTCCGAGTAGGCGATGATCCAACCCACCGGATCGTTGCCGACCAGTCCTGCCGCGTAGTAGTAATCGCAGCGCGGGGGCGTATTGCCCGACGACGGATCGACCAGTTGCGTCGCACTGACTGTGCCCGTGCTCACGAGTGTCTGAAGGTCTGGCGGGAACTGGTTGCCGTGGTCGCTGGCGTATACCTGCACGGCCTGCCCGAGGCCGCGGAGGTTCGCGGCGTCGACCGCCCGTTTGGCCATTCCGCGGGCACGGGATAGCGACGGCAACAGAATGGCGATTAGCGGAATCGCCACGAGGGCCAGCAGCACGCTGGCGCCGCCGGTGCAAATCCCGCCGATGGCCAGCCCCTTGCCCCCGTAGCGTTGCGGCTCGCGGCTCGCCCGGACGGTGGCGATGATTCCGAGGATCAGGCCGACGAGCCCGACGGGGACACAGAAGGGCGTGAGGGCAATCCCGACGATGCCGCAGACCAGGGCCGCGATGGCCATCCCGCTGCGCGGCCTCTCGGGCGCGATGGCATACTCGATCGGTTGCCCCGCGCCAGGCGGCAACGGTGGGAGCGGCGCTCCGGACATGGACGAATCCTCCTGCCCTGGTGAAGCTTGCCCATGCGGAAGTTTTGCCGCATTATCACCGTATGCTGGCGCAGCACAACCCGGTAAACCGCGGCGTTCCATCGTTGTCGAAAACCAAGAGGGGGAGGTGCGAACCAGGATAGCCACTATGCGTGTCGCTCTCTTCCTTACTACACCTTTCGCCATGCTGGTCGTCGGCTGCGCGGAGTTCGGGTACGACCAGGTTCAGCTTGGGCAGGAGCAGCGCGCTTACCGGGCGGCCTTCCCGGAGGACAAGTCGCGGCGCAGCGCGACCGGCGTGTGCTTCGTTGAGAAGGATGCCTGGGGCCGGACGGATGCGGCGGTCCTGCTGCTGACGCCCGATCGTCGCGTGGCGGGTAAGTTCTACGCAACGCACCTCGAGCGGCGGTTCGGCTCGCACGTGGAGACCACGTACCAGCTCCGTGGCGAGCTGGATCCGGAGCTGGCCCGGCTAAGCGCTACCGGGCCGATTGACGCGCTGCGGGCCGTCGCCGACGAGCTGACCGGCCGGCAGGATGACGCATTCGTCCGCGAGGCGCAGGGCTGGATCGCCGCCGGCCTGGTGCGACTGGTGCAGCATTGGCCGCACGTCGGCGATGAAGGCCCGGCGGTGACCCGCTTGACCGGCGTGCTGGAGTGTGTTCCGGTCGGCGGACAAGCGCGCATCACGGTCAATCCGCGCGGCGCATACCTGGTCGAATACACGCAAACCACGTCGCCGTGAGACCGCGCGCGGTCGTGACGCGGGCGGCACTCTGAGACCGGCGCCAGAGCGGGTATACTCCTGTCGGGTACGGTACGCGAGCTGCGCTGCCATGCTGAACAACGTCCTGCACGATCCACAACGTCGCCTCTGGCCGCTGGAGACGCCCGGCGGGCACGGCTGGCGCGCCGCCCGCTTCCCGCACCTGATGCCCCGCCGCATTGAAGAAGTGCTGCTGGTCTCCAGTCCGTACGACTTGTTCATCCTGGAGGAAGATGGGCTCTCGACGGAGGTGATTTCCAGCGAGTATCTCGACCTGAGCCTGACGCACGCCCCGAGCATCATGCGGGTGGCAACCGGGGAGGAGGCGCTGGCGGCCATCCGCAGCCGGCCGTTCGACCTGGTCATTACGCTGCTGCGCCTGGGCGACATGGACGTCGCGAAGTTCATCGCGGCCGTGCGTGCGCTCAAGCCGGGCTTGCCGGTCGTCCTGCTGGTTGCCAACGACTGGGAGCTGGCGCGGCTGACGCAGCAGGCGGCGCGGCCGGCGGTGGACGGCATCTATGTCTGGTACGGCGACGCGAAGATCATCCTGGCGATCATCAAGGTGCTGGAGGACCGCATCAACGCGGAGCATGACACGCGGGTCGGCGACGTGGGCGTAATCATCCTCGTGGAGGACTCGGTCCGCTTCCGCTCGTCGCTGCTGCCGATCATCTACAGTCAGCTCGTGCGGCAGACGCGGGCGGTCATGGCGGACGGCCTGAATCACATGGACAAGCTGCTTCGCATGGCCGCCCGGCCCAAGGTGCTCGTCGCCGAGACCTTCGAGCAGGGCGTGGAGCTGTTCCACCGCTTCCGCAAGCACATCTTCGGGGTGATTTCGGACGTGTCCTACCCGCGGGGCGGCCGGCACGACCCCCAGGCCGGGATCGCGTTCCTCCGCGAGATTCGCCAGGAGACGCCCGACGTGCCGGCGCTGCTACAGTCCTCAGACCCCAGCAATTGGCCGCTCGCCGAAGGGCTCGGCGCATACTTCCTGCACAAGAAGTCGCCCACGCTGGTGGAGGACGTGCGCAACTTTATGCTGGGGAACTTCGGCTTCGGCGATTTCGTGTTTCGCATGCCGGACGGGCACGAGGTGGCGCGGGCCGGCGACCTGCGGTCGATGGTGCGTGTGCTGCGCGACGTCCCGGTCGAATCGATCGAGTACCACGCGCGGCACAACCACTTCTCGAACTGGTTCCGGGCCCGGACTGAGTTTGCGCTGGCCCGCCGGATGCGCCCACGCCGCGTCTCCGAGTTCAGCGACCTGGAGGCGATGCGACGCTACCTGATTCGGGGGCTGAATGAGGCCTTGCGGCAGGAACGCCGCGGCGTGGTGGAAGATTTCTCGCGCGAGCGTTTTGACGCCGGGTGCACCTTTGCGCGGATCGGCGGCGGAGCGCTGGGCGGCAAGGCGCGCGGGCTGGCGTTCGTGAACGCGCTGCTCGCCGAGGCCGACCTGGGCGACGAGCTCGCGGACATCCAGGTGCATGTGCCGCGCTCGGTGGTGATCGGCACGGACGTATTCGACGAGTTCCTCGACGTCAATCGGCTCCGGCTGAGCACGCTGCTGTCCAGCGCCGACGAGGAGATGCGGCATTCTTTCCTGGCGGCGCGTTTGCCGCCCGACGTCGTCGGCAACCTCCGCGCCTTCCTGGACAGCGTGCGGGGGCCGATCGCCGTGCGCTCGTCGAGCCTGCTGGAGAACTCGCAGTACCATCCCTTCGCCGGGGTGTACGAAACGCACATGCTGCCGAACAACCAGCCGGACGATCGGGTGCGGCTGGCGCAACTCGAGAGCGCGATCAAGCTCGTGTATGCGTCGACGTTCTTCAGCGCCACGCGACGATACCTGGAGGCGACGCCCTTCCGGATCGACGAGGAGAAGATGGCGGTGATCCTCCAGCCGGTGATCGGGTCGCGGCACGGCGACTACCACTATCCGGACTTCTCGGGCGTGGCGCGGTCGTACAACTACTACCCGTTCGGCGCGATGCGCCCGGAGGACGGGGTGGCGGGGGCGGCCCTCGGCCTGGGGCGCACCGTGGTGGAGGGCGGGCAGGCGCTCCGGTTCTGCCCGGCGCATCCCCAGGTCCTGCCGCAGCTCGGCGACGCCGAGGAGTTCCTGAACCAGTCGCAGCGGACGTTCTATGCGATTGACCTGCGTGTCCCGCTGGATGCGTCGGCCATCGCCCGCGAGGCCTGCGTGGTCCGGCTCGGCCTCGAGACCGCGGAGCAACACGGTACGCTAGACCTGGTGGGCTCCGTGTGGTCCGCAGACAATCAGGCATTCTACGACGGGATTCGGCGGCGCGGGGTCCGCGTCGTGACGTTTGCCCACATCCTCAAGTCCGACGCCTTCCCGCTGGCGATTTTGCTGCAGCGCTTGCTCGCGCTCGGCCGCACCGGCATGAACAGCCCGGTCGAGATCGAGTTTGCGGCGAACCTGGAGAGCGTCCCGCAGGAGTTCGCGGTCCTGCAAGTCCGCCCCTGCTGCGACGGCGGCGCGAGCGAACGGGTCGACCTGGGTGACGTGCGACGCGAGCAACTGTTGTGCTACAGCCCGCACGCGCTGGGGAACGGCCTGATCCACGGACTGGGGGACGTGGTGTACGTGAAGCCCGGGCGGTTCGACCCGGCGCACACGCCGGCCATGGCCGAGGAAATCGGCCGCCTGAACGACGAGCTGATGGCGGCGAACCGGCCGTACATGCTGATCGGGCCGGGGCGCTGGGGCACGACCCACAGTTGGCTGGGCATTCCGGTGCACTGGTCGCAGATTTGTGGCGCCCGCGCCATCGTCGAGACGACGCTCGAGGATTTCGTCGTGGAGCCGTCGCAGGGCAGCCATTTCTTCCAAAACCTGACCTCGTTCGGCATCGCGTACCTCGCCGTGAACCCGCATTCGGATGACGGCTTCATCGACTGGCCCTGGCTGGATGCACAAAGGGCCGCGCACGAGTCGCAGTACGTCCGCCACGTCCGGCTCGAGCATCCGCTCGAGGCGCGGGTCAACGGCGAGATCTCGCACGCGGCGGTGCTGAAGCGCTCCCCGCGCGTCGCCGAAGAATAGCGCCCGCGCCCCGTGCGGGGCGCGGTCCGATCCGTAAATGTCGCAGACCTACATATACCTGCACTAATCTGCGTCATCTGCGGACTGACTCGTGTCCAGCCCAGGCGCGCAGGGCGTCCAGCAGCGGCCGGCGTTTGGGGCGCTCGAAGTCGAACCCGAAGGCCCGCATTTCCTCGAGCGCCCGCTCAACCGGCCAGCCGCACGCGCGAATCCGATAGGCTGCGCACAGGATGCCCGTGCGATGAAACCCCTGCTCGCAGTGGACCAGCACCGGCCGCCGCTGCGGCGCGGCGATGAGCGCTAGAAAGCGGTCAAACACGTCACCCGGCGGCGAAGCCGCATCCGAAAACGGCATGTGGTCCAGGTGAATGCCCATTCGCGCGCAGTAGGCCCGCTGCTTGCGGAACCACCGGCCACGCAGCGGGTGCCGCGTCCCGCCCCGGGCACACACGACCGTGCGCAATCCGTGCTCCGACCGAATCTGCTCGAGCTCGCGGACCCGCGGCTGGCCGCAGCGCAGCAGCACGCCGGGCTCAACGACCGCGAAATGCGTCAGCCCGTCATACCGGCTGCCGACGAGGCCCGACAGCCACAGTCGCCATTGGTGCAGATCGGAGAGGCCGGTGCGGCGTCGGGGCGGGACACCGTTCATTCCGCGTCGTCCAGGCGCGTCCCGACCGGCTCCCCCAGGATCACCCGCCGCAGCGTCCCGTGCTTGAAGAGATTGAACACGACGACGGGCAGACGGTATTGCTGGCAAAGCTCGGTGGCGGCGATGTCCATGACGCGGAGCCGGCCGTCGATGACCTGATCGTACGTGACGTGGGCGTACAGCTTGGCCTGCGGGTTCTGGGCCGGATCGGCATCGTACACGCCGTCCACTTTGGTCCCCTTCAGCAGCACGTCGGCCTTGAGCTCGATGGCCCGGATCGCGGCGCAGGAGTCGGTAGTGACGTGCGGGTTGCCGGTGCCAGCGGCGAGGATCGCAACCCGGCCCTGCTCCAGGTGGTCGATGCAGCGGTGGCGTTCGAAGGGCAGTCCGACGCGGGCGATGGCGAGGGCACTGTGAATTCGCGCGGGCTGGCCGAGACGCTCCAGCGCGTCGTGCAGGGCCAGGGCATTGAGTACGGTCCCCAGCATGCCCATGTAGTCAGCGGTCGCGCGATCGATCCCGAGGTCCTCGGCGAAGTGCTTTCCGCGCAGGAAGTTCCCGCCGCCGCAGACGACGCCGACCTGCACGCCGAGCGTGGCGATTTCGCGGATTTCGGTCGCCATGCGGTCGAGCGGCTCGCGGTGGACGCCGGAGCTGCCCGGCGGGCAGAAGCTCTCGCCGCTGATCTTCAGGATCGCACGCTTGTACCGCGGTGGCTGGCTCATGGCGGGATGCACCCTTCTTGCACGGGTTGCCACGCATCAGAACCCCGCCCGCGAGGGCGGGGCCCAATTCCGGTCCCGGCGCGCCGGGACGTGCCGGGTTCTGTTGGGCGCTGCGATGATAGTGCCCCGGCCGCCCACTGACTAGCGCCGGGCACCGGGCGCCGGGTGCCGCGGGCACGGGATCAGTCGGCGGGGGGCGTTTGCCTACCGAGGATCGCGTCCAAACCGTGCGCCGCATGCTGCAGGTCTATAAGCAAATCGTCATACGCCGCCGCGACCTCGTAGTCTGCATTCAGCACGGCCTCTTCGCGGCGCGCCTTGAGCTCGTCTATCAGTTGTCGGAGCAGCCCGGCCGCGGCGTCTGCGGCAGCTTGCCCATGGTCGCCGGCTCGGGCCCAGTCTGGATGAGTCTCTCGACCTCCCGGCGCACCTTGTCGAGATCAAGTCTTAGGTTCTTCAGCACGTCCGCCGCAACGCCCGAACCTTCCTTCAACAGGCCGAGGAGAATGTACTCGGTGCCGATGTACTCGTGGTTGAAGCGTTGCGCCTCGCGGTTGGCCAGGGCCATGACCTTCCGTGCCCGGTCCGTGAAGCGTTCGAACATGCGTCTGCCCCAAAGGGTGTCTCCGAATCTCGGTCATTATCTTCCGCGGAATGCAGCCCGCAAGGAGCTTGAACGGGTGGAGAATGTCGCCAATTTCGGGTAAGACGGGCGCTGTGGAAAACGGGAATCGCCGATCGCAATCCCCGCGGCTGACCTACCGCGCTGCGGGTGTCGACCTCGCCGCCGCCGACGCGACGGAGGACCTGATCGCGCCGCTCGTGCGCCGCACATACGGCCCGCGCGTGCTGGCCAGCCACGGTGCGTTTGCGGGCCTGTTCCGCCTCGACGATGACAACGGGCTCCTGGCCCACCATTACCGCAAGCCGGTCCTGGTCGGGTGCACGGACGGCGTCGGGAGCAAGCTGCTGGTGGCGATTCAGAGCGGGCGCCATGACACGGTCGGCATTGACCTGGTCGCGATGAGCGTCAACGACCTGCTGTGCTGCGGGGCCGAGCCGCTTTTCTTTCTTGACTACATTGCCCTGCACAAGCTTCGCCCGCGGTTGGTCGCGCAGATCGTGTCCGGCATCGTGGCCGGCTGCGAGCAGGCGGGCTGCGCGCTGCTCGGCGGGGAAACCGCCGAAATGCCTGATCTCTACCGCAACCGCCACTTCGATCTGGCGGGCTTCGCCGTCGGGGTCGTCGAGCGCGACCGGATGCTGGCGCCCGGACATGTGCAGCCCGGCGACCACCTCGTGGGCCTGGCGTCGAGCGGGCTGCACTCCAACGGCTACGCCCTGGCGCGCAAGCTGCTCCTCGTGGATGCGGGCCTGCCGTTGGACAAGCCGGTGCGGGCGCTGGGCGAGCCGCTCGTGGACGCCTTGCTGCGGCCGACGCGGATCTATGTCCGCCCGGTGCTCGATGCGCTGCGGTGCTACCGCGAGCGGCCGCTGATCACGGGGATGGCCCACATCACCGGCGGCGGGCTGCCGGGCAACGTCCCGCGGATGCTGCCGGAGGATTGCGACGCACTCGTTCGCCGTGGCTCGTGGCCCATCCCGCCGATCTTCGGCCTGCTGGAGCACCTCGGGATCGCGGAAGACGAGATGTACCGGGTTTTCAACATGGGCGTCGGCTTCGTGCTCGCGGTCCGGCCGAAGTCGGTGCACGCGGTCGTCCGGCGGCTGACGCGGGCGGGCGAGCAGGCGTTCGTGATCGGCCGCGTCGTGCGGGGGCGTGGTCGCGTGGAGTTCGGCTGAATGACCCGAGCGGTGTTTAGTGTGGTCTTCGGGCTCATCGTACTCGCCGGGTGCGGCGGCGCCCGGGAGCGCGCCCCGGTGCGCTTCGAGTCGGAGCCCTGGAAGTTCGCCAACGTACCGGGCTACAAAATCACGACGGAGCACTACGAAATCTGCACGACGCTGCGCGATCAGGTCTTGCGCGACGCGCTGCCGGGGTTCGTGGAGGCCGCCTACGAGAACTACGCGCGGCTCGTGCCGTCGGCGCACACCCCCGCGGAGCGGATGAAGATCTACCTGTTTGCCGCGCGCCCCCAATGGGAGGCCTTTACCCGACGCTTCACCGGCCCGCGCGCGAAGGTGTTTCTCCAGGTGCGCAACGGCGGATACTCCGAGCGCGGCGTTTCGGTCATCGAGTACGTGGCCCACGCGATCACGTTCCCGCTCTTCGCGCACGAGGGCTTTCATCAATACCTGTACCATCACGTGAGCTCGCAGATTCCGGCGTGGCTGAATGAGGGGCTGGCGGTGTGCTGCGAGGGCCAGCGCTGGGGCTCGCAGACGATCAAGGAGTTCGACCCCTGGTACAATCCGATGCGCCGCAACGACCTGACGGCCGCGCTGGCGGGCAACCGCCTGCATGCCCTGCACCGGCTCCTGGAGACCGACGCCGGCCGGATCATCGAGGGCAGCAACCAGTCGGTGGCGACGTACTACGCGCAGGTCTGGGCGCTGATGCTCTTCCTGCGGGAAGGGGCCAACGGCAAGTACGCCGCCGGGTTCCAGCGCCTGCTCAGCAGCCTGGACCAGGTGGACGTCGAGCAGCACGCCCGGGCGTCGTACATCTGGTCGGAGCGGCCGACGTTCAACCTCGGCGAAGACCTGTTCCGCAACTTCATCAGCGAGGACCTGGACACGGTCGAGCGCGAGTACCTCGCCTTCATGCGCGACCGGTTCCTCGGCAAGAATTGAGCATCCCGCAGAGGAGAGCACCCGATGGCAGAGCCACCCACAGTCATCCAGTTCGACGATTTCCTCAAGCTGAACATACGCGTGGGGACCATCACGCAGGCCGACCTGCACCCCAAGGCCGACAAGCTGCTGGTCCTGCAGGTCGACCTGGGCAGCGAGAAGCGCCAGCTCGTCGCGGGCATCCGCGGTCACTACGAGCCGGCGGCCCTGGTCGGCCAGCAGATCATCGTGGTCGCCAATCTGGCCCCGCGGATGATGCGCGGCGTGGAAAGCCAGGGGATGCTGCTGGCCGCGACCAGCGAGGATCAAGCGCAGGTCATCTTGCTGACCACGGAGCGGCCGATTGCACCGGGCGCCCGCGTCTCGTAACGGCTCGGGGCGGCTCGCCGCGCCGCGCGTGAGGCGCTGTAGTGGTCGATTTCCGCCCGGCCGACGTGGTAGCATATTGCGGGAACTGACGAAAGGAGCCGCGCCATGGGTGCCGTGCGCCCCGCCTCCGCGTCGCTGCTGGTGACCCAGATCGGAACGCTCGCGGTCGTGCCGCCGGGGCCGGTGCCGGGCCCGCGCATGCGCGAGGTCACCGTGATCCCCGAGGCGGCTTTGCTCATTCGCGACGGCCGCATCGCCTGGTTTGGCCCCGCACGACAGGCGCCGCTCGACGAGGGGTCCGTCGTGTTGAGCGCCCACGGCGGCTGCGTGATCCCCGGCCTCATTGATCCGCACACGCACATCCCGTTCGTCGGGGACCGCAGTGGCGAGTTCGTCCGCCGTCTCGCCGGCGAGTCCTACCTGTCCATCATGGAAGGCGGCGGCGGCATCCGCAGCACCTGTCGCGCCGTCCGCAGTGCCACCCTCGACGAGCTCGTCGCCGCCAACTTGCCCTGCTTGCACCGCATGCTGGAGTACGGCGTGACGCGCGTCGAGTGCAAGAGCGGCTACGGCCTATCGCCGGAGCACGAGCTGAAGCAGCTCGAGGCCATCCGCGAGCTGGATCGCCAACAGCCGATCGATCTCGAGGCGACCTACCTCGGTGCGCACGCGCTACCCGACGAGTTCGACGGTCGCCCGGACGACTTCCTCGCGACCGTGGCCAGTCCCGAGTTCCTGGCGGAGATCACCCGCCGTGGACTGGCGCGGTTCTGCGACATCTTCTGCGACCGCGGGGCGTTCACGGTCGAGCAGGCGCGGCGGGTGTTGCAGCGGGCGGTGGCCGCCGGTCTGCGGCCGAAGCTGCATGCGGACGAGTTGGCGCAGATCGGCGCGTCCGCGCTGGCCGGCGAGGTCCACGCCGTGTCCGCCGACCACCTCGAGCAGATCGACGATGCCGGCATCGCCGCCCTGAAGGCCGCTGGTGCGGTGGCGGTGGTGCTCCCCGGTACGTCGTTCTACCTGGGCATTCCGCATTGCAGCGCGCGGCGGCTGATCGACGCCGGGCTGCCGGTCGCGCTGGCCACCGACTACAACCCGGGCTCGTGCATGATCGAAGCGTTGCCGTGGATCATGAACATCGCGTGCTGCGAGCTGCGGATGTTGCCGGCCGAAGTGCTGGTGGCGTGCACGGCGAACGCGGCGGCCGCCCTCGATGTTCATCGCCAGGCGGGGGCGATCGCCATCGGGTACGACGCCGACCTGACGATCCTCGATGTGCCGGCGCTCGAGGCGTGGTTTTATACGCCGGGTCGGCCGCGGGTGCGGGCCGTGATCAAGTCCGGGCACATCGTCTACCGGCGACCGGAACACGCGCTGTAGCCGACGATGTGCAACCAGTTTGCTCGTCGCACCACGGGGCCTTCGCGGCCACCCGGCACCGGCCAAGGGAGCCCTGGGCGGGCCAGTCCCGCGCGAAAGTGGTGGATGCGCGGTCGCGGATGGAATACACAGCGCGCCACGACCGTCCGCGGCTCGAAGAGCACCTCAAACACGGACGCCATCGACACCTCGAACCGGTCCGCGCTCGACAGCTCCAGCACCTCGGCTGCACCCGACTTGTGCCAGCGGACGTGCGGGAGGTACAGCGCGGAGCGCAGGATAGCAAGCAGCGGCGAGGCGTGACTCACGACCACAGCGCACGGTTCGTCGCCGCGCAGCCAATGCACCAGCCAGCGCGTCAAGCGCACGCTGACCTCGTACAGGTGCTCCGTGTGCTGCCACTCCCGCAAATCGCCGTCCACGCGCACCGGAAGCCGGAGCTGTTGACCGATCAGCTCGGCGGTCTGGTGGGCGCGGACCAGGGGTGAGCTGTACAGGCGCAACGGATGGAAGGCCGCGACAATCGCCGCAGCCTGCGCGGCCTGAGAACGGCCGATCTCCGACAGCGGCGGACCTGGAAACTCATCTCCCGCCTGGCTGCCGCGATAGTCGGGCAGTCCGTGCCGCACGAGCAGCAGTCGGCGTGCGGCAGTCATTCGGGCGGTCCTGCGGCCGCTTGGGCCTTGGAGAGCAGGTTCACGCCGCGACGGAGGCGCGCCTTCACTTTCTCCATCAGCAACTTGGGGTCGTCGCGCAGCGGGGCGACGTCGATGCTGCCATGCTCGAACTCGGCCAGCAGCGACTCGAGCCCGCGGGCCATGTCGCGAAACGCGGCCGGCAGCTCGTCGGGACATGTGTGGCTGGGATCGAACCACCAGGCGCCGCGCACGTTTCGCAACCTCACGCGCTTGGCGGGCAACCGATTCTCCACCGTGTAGATCACCGTGGCCTGGTCCGTGACGACGGCCTCGTCCAGCAACTCCACGTGTTGGCTGAAGACGCCGAGATCCTCGCCCGCGTACACGGACAGATCGTCGGCGACATACGACTGGTCGATCGTCTGCGACAGCCCCACGCCCGCGTGATCGCGCAGCCAGCCGCATAGCCGCCGGTTCGCGGCCAGGAACTCATCGACCGCGGTAAGAAACGTGACGACGCTCGCACCGTGCGGGGGCAGGATCAGCGGCGAAATGTCGGCGTATTGCTGGTTGGTGCGGAGGTTGAGCAGTCGGACGAGCGTGGCGCGCGGGCCGAGCGCGGTCGGCTGTGAAGCCGCACTGGCCGGCGTCGGCGGACGCGAGCAAGCGGTGGTGGCCAGGATTCCGATGGTGCAGACGACAATCGGGGCCGTCACGTACGGACGGCGCGAGAGTAGCCCAGGGTGAAACGTTGGGCAGCGCCCGCACGTCGCCGCGCGCGAAGTCCCGTAGGGACGGCTGAGCTCAGCCAAAAACATAGCGCTCGTCGTATCCTATGTCGCACTTCCTGAGGATCGCGCGGTACCCGTCCTCGAACGCTTGCCGGCGGTGATGCTCGGGCAAATGCCCAATATACTCGCTCGTGGCCGCACGCTGGGACGCACCGATCGAGAAAGCGCCGTACGGCGCCAGGCCCGCGAAGCTATGGTACTACCGCAGTTTCGGCAGGGGTGGGAGGCGCTGCGGGTGCGGTGCGCGGGCGCGGATCAGATAGGCCTCCAGCCAGCCGCGGGCCTGGTCCGGGTGCGTCTGAGTGTGGAGGATGGCCTCGTGATCCAGTCCGTTGATGCGGTCGTTGGCTGCCCGCAGCGCGTCCATGCTGTTCCGCAGCGCCGTCTCCACGGGCATGCGCTCGGGATTGATGTCAATCCCGAAGTACCCCTGATACCCGTACATCTTCAGCGTATACAAGAACGCTTCGAGCTGCTCCGGCGCGACCACGCCGACGTTCAAGTCCTGGTCATAGTTGCCCAGCGGCTGGCTGTTGCAGTGCGTGTGGGCCAGCCGCCCCTCCGAGAGTGGCCAACTATACGCGTAGGCCAAATCCTCGAACCCCATCAGCACGTGTCCGATCTCAGGATTCAGGCCCACTAGCGCATGCCCCTGAGCGAGCAGCTTTCGATTCTCCGGATGCTGGAGCAACGCTTCGACCCGGTGCCCCAGCAGCAGCCCTTCCGGCGTCGTGCCGTACAGAATGTGCCCACGCGGCTCGTAGGGCTTCGGCTCGAACGCGACACGCACGCCCGGCACCGCGTCCAGCGCCTCAGCCAGTCCTTCGGCGAAGCGGGCCCGCATCCCGACGAAGTCCACGCCGAACGGGTTCTCATACCCGTCGATCCCTGGCCACACGATGGCAAAGTCCGTGTCGAGCTGCTTGTTCAGCGCGAAGGCCCGTTTGGTCCGCTCGATCGCCAGCTTGCGCGGCTGGTCGAGCGGGTTCGACAGCGACCCCCACTCGAAGTGGTCATCCCAAAACAAGAGCGGAATCACAGTGATCAGCCGGAGGCCCGTTTCCGCCGAGAACCTCTTCCACATCTCCACGTTGTCTTCGTTGATCTCGTTCGGGTAGTGCGCCTCGAGCGCTTTCAGCCCGTAGGACGCCAGCGTCGCCGCCCGCTCCAGGCGCTGCTCGATGTTCAGTTCATCGCCGTACTTGTCGTGAAAGCGGCTGTTCGGCGGCGAGAAGAACCAGATGCCGGCGGAGAACTTCAGGTCCAGCTCGAACGACTGGAGGTGCTTGAGCAATTGCGGCGGATCGCGGCGGATCGCTTGGGGGCGCAGATCAACGAACGGCATGCGCAGTCTCCTTTCGGCCCGTGGACGCTGCGTGATCGGAGGGCCGCAGTGCGGGTGCACGGTGCATCCGCGGCGGCGCTAACTACACGACGCGCGCGGATCGCTGTCAAGCGGAGGATCGCGCGGCGCGACACGCTGTCGTGGACCGGGCAACGGCCGCGCGCTGGACCGCTCCGGCGGGGGTGAAAACGGCCTGATTCTCGGTCCGAGCGTGGCGGCGACACGTGCCGGCGCAGAAACCGCACCAGGGGTTTACACAATATAAACGACGTATTTACAAGTACTTGCGCTTGTCTTGGTCCGTCGATTGGAGCAGGCGGTCAGGGCCGGACAAAAAAATCAGATAGACCGATAAAAAGGGGCTTGACACCGTTCCGACCGCGCGTATATTCCCCATTGCTTCTTTCCCCTCCGGAGAGCACCGGGTTGCCGCACGGCGCTCGGTGCCCTCTTTTTTTGCCGATGCGGGTGGGGTGAGTAAACGCCCGGCCCCTGATTCCTGCACGTGGGTCATGCTATAATTGGACTCAGGATCGGGCGGGCGGCGATGGCGCGGATCCGCCAGGCGGAGTCTGGTCGCTGCTCGCGGGGACGTTCAAGGATGGCGTCGTTCTTTCTGAAGCTGACCTGCGCCCTGTGTCGAGGACCAATCGACGCATTGGGTGACTTCTTCCGTGCGTCGGGCGATTTCCTGTCGGCTACCGATCCGCTGGTTCCGTTCTGCAACGTGCCGCTGCACTGGTCGTGCTATGCCCAGTGGCCGGCGCGGACGCGATTTGCCCGGCTCTACGTGCAGGCGTGGATCAACGCGAATCGCAAGAATCCGTTCTGGTGGAGCGTGTACCACGACGAACGGGTCTACGTCTCGGTCAATCCGGAGCGGCCGGTGGAGGAAGCTTCGGTGCGCCTGTGCACCGTGGGCAGCGACATCCGTGTGCCGCTCACGAAATGGGCGGCGTGGCTGGCCAATGTCGACCACGTCACACCCGGCCTCCGCCCGGTCGAGAAGGAGGCCTTGGCCGCGGCGCTCCCGACGTTGCGGGCCCGCTTCCCCGACGATCTCGCCGTCGTGCATGCGATCAATACGGATGAGAAACGGACCCCGGGTCCACGGTCGCGGCACGGCCCGCCGTCCGCGAGGCACTAGCCCGGAATGTCCGTGCGGCCCGGCCGAGGGCCGCTGGGCCACACCCGCCCCCGGCGGCTACCACGCCGGTCGTGCACCCGGTACGCTTAGCTCATCATGGAGCATGACACCCTTCAGAGCCTTCTGAGTACGCGGTTCGCGGCGGCCATCGCCGAGGTGGCGAAGCGGTCGCCGGACCAGGTTGATCCCGCTATCCGGCCGGCGGGCGATCCGAAGTTCGGCGATTATCAATGCAACGCGGCGCTGGCGCTGGCCCGGTCGCTCAAGGCCAAGCCGCGCGATGTGGCGGCGCGGATCAAGGCCGGGGTCGAGCCGGGGCTGAGCGAGATCGTCGAGCCGCTGGAGGTTGCCGGAGCCGGCTTTATCAACATCCGGCTGAGGGGCGAGTTTCTGGCGCAGTACCTGGGCGAGATTCCGCCGCTGCCGTCAGCACCCGGAGCGGCAGCGACGGGCCAGGATGTAGCGTCGGCCTCCGCCGCGGCGGATGGCCGACGCAGTATGGCCGAGGAGCCCTACTCCACTGCTCAAAGAGCAGTGGCACCCGGCGGATTCCCTGTCGACCGCGTCGGGTTGCAGCCGGTCGAGCGGCCGCAGCGCGTCGTGGTCGAGTACTCGCAGCCCAACATCGCGAAGCAGATGCACGTGGGGCACCTGCGGAGCACGATCATCGGCGACGTGTTCGCCCGCGTGCTGGCATTCGAGGGGCACGAAGTCATCCGCCAGAACCACGTCGGCGACTGGGGGACGAGCCTGGGAGCGGTCATAACTGGCCTGTGGTATCTGCGCGCTCGCAAGCGCCGCGGCGAGACCGCCGAGGACATTCGACGGCGGCAAGCCGAACTGGCCGCGCTCCAGGGACAGCCGACGGAAGTGCGCCAGGAGTGGCTGCGCCCGCTTTGCAGCGAGTGGACCAAAGACCTCGAGATAGAGGACCTCGACGAGCCAAAGGACGATGACTTCGACATCGATGACCTCGAAACGGCGTACATCTTCGTGCAGACGCTCGTCGGCGTCGCACAGGGCACCGGCGCAACGGTGCGCTACGAGCGCCGCGGCGAGGAGCATGTCAATGAGCTTGTGAACATTCCGCGGCGGGTCACTGCGATGATGCAGCAGGGGAACGTCGAGATCAATCGACCCGAAGAACGTGCCTTTCAACGAGCTCGCGAAATCTCCCTAAAGTACTGCCAGGACATCTACGATCGCCTCGGCGTGCTGCTCAAACCCGAGGACGTGCGCGGCGAGAGCTACTATCACCCTGCGCTCGCGCCGCTTGTCGCGGAGCTGCGCAAGAAGTTCCCGCCGCGCAACCCGGCCAACATGCTTGGCCGTCGCTGGCCTGAAGTGCGCGAAGACCAGGGCGCGGTGTGCGCCTTTCTGTGGGATGACAAGGGCCAGCCGCAGTTCAAAACGACGGAAGGCCGTCCGCTTCCGCTCATCATCCAGAAGACCCCGGAGAAATCGCTCGCGGATGACCAAGGTGCCTTCCTTTACGCGACGACCGACCTGGCCGCGATCCGCTTCCGGCTGAAGGAGCTTCCGTTCCGCTCCGGCGTCGGCGCGCAGCGGGTCATTTATGTCACCGATGCCCGGCAGAGGCTGCATTTCGAAATGTTCTTCGCCGCCGCCCGCGCCTTCGGCTGGATCGGCGACGACGTCCAGGTCGAGCACGTCACATTCGGTAGCGTCCTTGGACCGGACCGCAAGCCGCTCAAGACGCGCGAGGGGAAGAACATCAAGCTGCGCGAGCTGCTCGATGAGGCGGAGAAGCGGGCGTATGCGCTGTTGGAAAACAGGGACGAGAGCGCGGAGGCACGCAGGCAGGAAGGGGAGGACGTTGCGGCCGTGCCGTTCAGCGCAGCGGAGAAACGCGCGATCGCCCAGCGCGTCGGCATTGCCGCCGTGAAATACGCCGACTTGTGCCGCGACCGCAACGCCGACTACGTCTTCAACTGGGACACGATGCTCGCCATGCAGGGCAACACCGCCCCGTACATGATGTACGCGTATGCCCGCATCCGCTCGATTTACCGCAAGGCCGCCGAGCGCTTCGGCTCGCCGGACGTCTACGCCCCGGCCGTCCGCGTCGCCATTACGCATCCCACCGAGCGCGCCTTGGCGCTGCGGCTGGCCCGGCTGCGCGAGGCGATCGACGAGGTGGCGAGCAGCCTCACGCCGCACACGCTGTGCACCTACCTGTACGAGCTGGCGGCGGAGTTCATGCGCTTCTACGAGTCGTGCCCGGTGCTGGCGGCGGAAGACGACGCCACGCGGCTAGGCCGCATGCGGCTGTGCGATCTGACCGCGCGAACGCTGAAGCTGGGCCTCGGCCTGTTGGGCATCGAGGTCATCGAGCGCATGTAGTGCGGCCGGGCGGATGCTACTGCGTGCGCGGGATGCTCGCCAACTCGCGAACCGCGTCGCTGCGCGTGCCGTCGCCGGTCGTGTAGGTTACTTGGACCTGCCGGAAATCGTTGCCGAACAGGACAATCTCCTTGGTGCCCGCGCCCGCCAGGTGCAGGAAGGTCTGCGTCCCGGTCTGCGGTCGGCAATTGCGGATGAGCGCGTCCTCGACCCGGTTCAGCACGACGGCGGGAGTGGGCGCGTCCGCCCGGGCCGGCCGGCCGGTGAAACTGTCCAGGACAAGCCCTTTGACGTCCTCACAATAGAGCGCGCTCTCCCACTTGGGCGATTCGGGCTGATCCCAGAAGACGCCGACATCTTTGAGCTTGAGGTTCTTCACGTACTGGAACTTCAGGCCATGCACGGCCTTGTCGTAGGGCGCCTGCGGATCGGATGAAATGTAGAGCTTGAGATTGTCGATCGTGATGTCTTCCAGCCAGCTTTCCGGGTGCCCGTTGCACAGGCTCGAGCCCTTGCCGCGCGCGATCACGTTGCTGATCAGGACCCGGCGGATGGCACCGGCCGGGGCATCGGTTCCCGGCTTGATGCTCTGGTGGACCTCACTGCGGCGTTTGATGTTGAAGTGCAACGGGTCCCCATCGCCCCACCAGAACCAGCCGTGGCGGACGCACTCGATGGTCAGGTTGGAGAGCACGACATCGCTGACGTAACCGCCGTCGAAGTTCATAAACGCAATCCCCCGGTTGGCGCCGGTGATGACGCAGTTGTCGATCGTCACGTTACGGATGCAGTTCATGTTGCCGTCGCAGAACTTGATAGCGCTCGAGGCCGAGGTCAGCCGGCAGTTGGTCACGGTGATGTTCTCGCAGGGCAGCGCGGGCCCGAACCAGTTCATCGAGTAGAAGACCAGCGCATCATCGCCGGTCTCGATGGTGCAATTGGAGATCCGCAGGTCTTTGCAGCCGTCCGGGTCGATGCCGTCCGCCCACACCCCCTCGCTCACGCTGGTGTGGATGTAAACCCCGTCGATGACGAGCCGCTCGCAGCCATAGGGGTGAATCGTCCAGGACGGCGCGTTGAGCAGCGAAAGTCCGGCGATCCGGACGTCCTTGCAGCGGAGGAGCAGAATCAGCTTGCCGAACTGGTTTTTCTTGGGGAACGAGCGCAGGATGAACCTGCCGAGGGAGAGCATCAGCTCTTTGTTCGGGCGGATGAAGTCGTCTTCGATGTCGTCGGGCCGCCATTCGTACTCCGCCTGCCCATCGATGGTGCCGCGGCCCTCGATCGTGATGTTCTCGAGGTCCTTACCGAAGATCAGGGCGTCCTTGTCAAACGCCGTTTTCTCTTTGATCGAGAGAATGGTCGCGCCGGCTTCCAGGTAGAGGCGCAAATGGCTTCGCAGATGCAGCGTTCCGGACGTGTACTCGCCCGGCGGAAAGTAGACCGTGCCCCCGCCTGCCACGGCGCAGGCGTCGATGGCCTTTTGGATCGCGGCCCGCGCGTCGTCGGCCTTCGCCCCCCGCGCGCCGTAGTCCTTGACGTTGAAGACCGCGCGGGCCGCCTCATCGGCCGAAGCGGAAACAGCCCAGAATAGCGTAAGGGTGAGCGACAGGCTGACACGGGCATGTCCGGCGTGACACGAAACGACGCGCATGATGAGCTCTCCTGGGTGGAATCGAGACGGCGGCGATGGTGAAAGCAACGGTCATGCCGCCCGCTCAGGCATGCAATTCGACAATGTCCTTGTCGTGCAAGATGTGGTCGAGCTGAACATTCTGCCCGTCTGCCACGCCGTGACCCCAGATTCGGGCGGACTTCATCTGGTGCTCAAGTCCGCGGAACACCCGGCGGGCCAGCTCGTGCACGTCGCTGCCGGCGGGCAGGACGAAGGGCTCAGCGAGGTCCGGCTTGCGGCCCGGCGGCTTGGCGTAGATGCGCATGACGTGGATCAGCTTGAACAGGAGCTCCGGCAGGCGCATCACGCTGGCCGGGTCGCGCGCCGATAGCGGCTCGACCCGCACGCGCGGACTCAGCAGCTCGCGCAGCAGGTCGAGGTTGGCGCTCGTGCCGGGCAGGTCGAGCTTGTTGGCCAGCACCAGGCCGGGCACCTTCAGCGCTGCCCCCGGTTCGCGTGGATGCTCGCGCTTGCCCTCCGTCAGCTCGATCCGCCGCTCGGTCAAATGGCGCAGGCACGTCTCCGTATCGTCGAGAAACGAATCGGCCGCGAGGTCCGCGATGATGAGCAGCGCGTCCGCCGCGTGCCACAAACCCGGGGAGCCGGTCGGCACGTGCTCGGCGGTGACCGGCGGCGTGTCAACGAGCTGAATCTGGATGTCCTCATACGGGACCATCCCGGGCACCGGCACCGCGGTGGCGAAGGGGTAGTCGGCGATCTTCACGTGCGCGTGGGTCAGCGCGCCGACGATGGACGACTTGCCGACGTTGGGCGTGCCGACCAGGGCCACTTGGCCCGCGCCGCACCGCGGAATGGCGAAGGGACCGGCCTTCGCGGGACCGCGCTTGCTGCCCTGCTGGACGGCCTTCCGCGCTGCCGACAGCTTCTTCTTCAGCTCGGCCTGGATCTTCTCCGAGGACTTGTGCTTCGGCAGCTCGCGCCACATCTCCTCCAGCGCGGCCAATTGCTCGTTGGGCGTCTTAGCCGCCCGATACTTGGATTCGGCTTCGAGATACTGCGGCGTCAGGTTGGCGGCCATACTGGGCGCTCCGGACTTAGTATACCGCGACGGTCGAATCGCGGCGGGCGTTCGATGCGACCGCCGGATCGAGCTCCCGCAGCTCAGGGGCTGCCACCAAGTAAGTGGAGGACTGCCGGCAGCAGGACCGTGGTATCTTCCACGCCCTCGCCGTCCACCCACTGTACATCCGCCAGGCGTTTGAGCCAGGTGCGCTGCTGCTTGGCCAGACGCCGGGAATGGACCTTGATCTGCTCGAGCGCCTCTTCCAGCGACCACCGGCCGGCGAAATGCTCGAACAGCTCCGCGTAACCGACGGCCTGGTGGGCCTGCGGCCCGACGCCGCGCGGATCGGCCCATATCCGCCGTGCCTCGTTGACCAGCCCCGCCTCGATCATGCGTTTCACGCGCTGGTTGATACGGCGGCCGGTCTCCTCCCGGCTGCGACGCAGGCCGATCAGGAGCCAGTGCCAATCGGCACGCCGCGGGGTCGAGCGCTCCCACTGCCGCTGCAACACGCTGATCGGCTGCCCGGTGAGCTGGTGGACCTCGAGGGCCCGCTCGATGCGGCGCAGGTCGCGGCGATGGATGCGCGCCGCGGCTTCGGGATCGATGCGGGCGAGCTCCGCGTGCAAGGCGTCCAACCCCTCCGTAGCGGCCCGCTGCCGGATGGCGGCCCGGATGTCCGGGTCCGCGGCCGGCCCTTCGAAAATGCCTTCGTACCAACACTTGAAATACAGCACCGTGCCCCCGACGGCGACCGCCGGGTGACCGCGCCTGTGAATGTCCGCGGCGGCCTGATCCGCCAACTCGACAAAGCGGGCCGCGCTGAACGGCTCCCAGGGATCGAGGATGTCGATCAAGTGGTGTGGCAGCGTGGACCGCTCCGCGGCCGACGGCTTGGCCGTGCCGATGTCCATGCCGCGGTAGACCTTCATCGAATCGATGCTGACCAGCTCGGCGCCCACGTGTTGCGCTAACGCGCGCGCCAGCGCGCCCTTGCCCGATGCGGTGCAGCCCAGAATGGCGATGACGCGGTTCTCCACAACGCGGGTTGTACTTCGGCCCGCGTGCGACCGGCAAGTACACGTGGGCCCCGCCGCCGCCGCGAGTTTGACCGATCCGGGACGGTGGTCGATCATACGCGCCTGACAGGGTCAACTACCGAAGGAGCTTGGCATGCGCACATTCAGGTCCGCCCTGCTGGTCGCTGGCATACTGCTCGGCACAGTGGGGTGCGTGAAGGCACCCGAACGCATCGAAGTCAATGTCGGCAGCGACCGGCCGCCGCCGGTTGACGCCAGTCGGGTCCCCGAGCCAGCGACGCTCGAAGAGGCGCGGGCCGAGCTGGTCAAGGCGTACCAGAACATCGAGTACCTCGAACGTGACAACGGCCGGCTGACCGAGAAGGCCGCCAAGTACAAGAGCGAGCGCGACGATTGCCGGCGGCGGCTCAAGAAGTACCAGGGCGATTGAGGGGCAGGCGGCCATGGCCGTGACGTTCATCCTGGGGCGCGCCGGCGCGGGGAAAACGCACTACTGCCGCAGCGCGATCCTCGGCGAGCTGGCCCGCCCCGCGGACGACCGGCGGCTCATCCTGCTCGTCCCGGAGCAAGCCAGCTTTCAGATGGAGCGCGCCCTGGCCACGCAGGCCCCGGGCGGCGGCTACTGGCGCGCCGAGGTCCTTAGCTTCTCACGCCTGGCGCAGCGCGTTCTTGAGCAAACCGGCGGTGAGCCCGTCCTGGTCGGACGCGAGGCGCGGGCGCTCGCGCTGCGGCACGTCATCGCGCACTCGGCCCAATCGTGGCGGGCGGTGCGTGCGGCGGCGCGAACGCAGGGCTTCTACACCGAGCTCGCCCGCCTGATTGAGGAGCTGCTGCGCGAGGACGTATCGCCCGCGGCCCTGCGAAACGCGGCCGAGCGTCTGCCCGACGCGGCCTCTGCGGACAAGGTCCAGGAAATCGCGCGGGCGTACGCGGAGTATCTTGCCTGGCTCGGCCCCGCGCGGATCGACGCCGCGGCACGCTTTGCGCTGCTGCGCGAGCGGCTGCCCCGCGTGGCGTGGCTGACCGACGCGTCCGTCTGGGTGGACGGTTTTGCCGGCTTCACCGGACAGGAGTCGCGGACGCTCGTCGAGCTGGCGCGGCGGGCGCGCGAGGTAACGATCTCGTTGCTCCTCGATCCGGCAGCCCCGGCCGTGCGCAATCCGCGGCAGCCGCCCGATCCGCTGGGCCTGTTCCAGCGTACCGAGCTGACGTACCAGCGCCTGATCGGGCTTTTCGCGGAAGGGGGCGTTGCGGTCGCACCGCCGGTCGAGCTGCGGCCGCCCGCCCTGCCGCGCTTTTCAGCCGCTCCGACGCTCGCCGCGCTCGAAGCCGGACTGGCGACCCCGCTCGACGCGCACGACCACGGGGACACGGGCTCCGCAACCAGAACCACCGAGCCGCGGACCCCGGATTCCGTTCCCGCGGCCGTGCGGCTCTGCGAGTGCGCGACGCATCGCGACGAGCTGCGGGCAGCCGCCCGCTGGATTCGGGCGCACGTGGTAGACTCACAGGGCCAATTGCGTTTTCGCGACTTTGCGGTGATTGCGCGCGACCTGGAGCCGTTCGCGCCGGTTGTCGCCGAGGTCTTCGCGGAGTACGAGATCCCGTACTTCCTGGACCGTCGCCGCCCGCTGCGGGCCCACCCGCTCGCCCGTCTGCTGCCTGCCCTGCTCGATGCAACCGCGGCAGATTTCGACGTCGAGCCGGTGGTGCGGCTGCTGCGCACCCGCTTGCTGCCCCTCTCCCGGGACGACACCGAGCAGCTTGAGAACATCGTCGTTAATCAGCAGGTACGTGGCCTGGCCGCCTGGCGCCGACCCGGCTGGGAGTTCGAGCCGGGTGCGCCGCCCGTGCCCGCGTTCGCCCCGCAGCGGATGCAGCTCACGCAGGCGCTCGAACCACTAAGCGCACTCGTCGGCAGTCACGCCGGCATCACCGGAGCCGACTGGGCCAAGACGCTGTACCAGGTGCTCCAGCAACTCGACGTGCCGCGGCAGATTGAAGGCTGGGTGGCCGAAGCCCGCCGCACGCGACGTTGGGAGGCCGCCGAGACGCACCGCCTCGCCTGGAGCGCCCTGTGCGACCTGCTGCAGGACTTGCACGACGCGCTCGGCGAGACCGTCGTCTCGGTGGGCGATTTGACGGCGATCATTCGCTCGGCGCTGGGCGAGCTGACGCTTGGCCTGGCGCCGCCGACCCTGGACCAGGTCCTGGTGAGCTCCATCGAGCGCAGCCGCCATCCGGACATCAAGCACGCGTGGGTGCTGGCCTTCAATGAGGGGGTTTTCCCCGCCCGCCCGCCGGAGGACTTGCTGCTCAGCACGACCGAACGCGAAGCGCTCAGCCAGGCTGGCCTGACCGTCCTGCCGCCACACCGCGAAGAAGCGCTCAGCGAGCGTTTGCTCGCATACATCGCGTTCACCCGCCCGTCGCGGAGC
>CAZWYT010000043.1:0-43393 GCA_964638325.1 uncultured Planctomycetales bacterium | reverse complement strand
TTGGCCTGCGCGTACATCACACTGCGGGCCGCAGAGGTTATGGGATAGGCTCTTACAATCGGGCCTACTGCGTTGGCGAGGCGATCGAAAGCGTGCTGGCCCAGTCGCTGCGCGAACGTGAGATCATCGTCGTAGACGACGGCTCGACCGACGAGACGCCGGCCGTGGTGCAGCGGTACGGCGACGAAGTCCGGTACATCCGGCAACCGAACGCGGGGGTGAGCGCGGCGCGGAACACTGGAGTCCGGGCGGCGCGCGCCGAGTACGTGGCGTTTCTGGACTCGGATGACCAATGGCTGCCAGACAAGCTCGCGGTCCAAGTGGAGCAACTGGAAGCTGACCCGGCCCTCGTGGCCCACGTGACCAACATCCTAATCGTGGCGCCAGGTCGGCCGATACGGGACCTGTTCTCGCTCAACCGGCGGCCCGACCTGGCCGCTCGTCCGCGGCGCCTTGAGCGCCCGCTACTCGATCTGCTGAGGGTGTGGTTCTTTGTTCAAGGTGTGATGGTGCGACGCTCCGTGCTGGCCACTACCGGCCTGTTCGACGTGCGTCTGCGGTTCCTGGAGGACCGGGAGTTCCTGTCGCGCGTAGCGCTTGCGGGACCTTGGTCGACATGGCCGCAGCCCCTCGTGCGGTTCCTGAGAAGGGGTCGCGCCGATGACAACCTGATGGGTCTTATCGTACGACGGCCCGTAGCGGCCCACGCGAGCACGGTCCGCATCTACCGCCGCATTCTGGCCCGACCCGAGCTGACGCCGGCCGAACGCGGCGCCGCGCGACGGTACCTGGCGCAGGCGGAGTACGCGCTCGGTATTGCGCTATGCCAACAGGGACACCGGCGGTCAGGATGGCGGCATGTCTCCGCCGCCCTGCATGCCGACGCGTCCGTGCGGACGTTTGCGAAAGCCGGAGTCCTATTTCTGTTCGGGGCGCGGGGGTATATGTTGCTTAAGAGAGTGTTCCGGAGGGGAAAATAGAGGCGACTCGCAGACTTGCGGGATGTGTTGGGAGAGCGCAACCATGGATATCGAGCAGACAGTTCGGGACTACATCGTAGAGAACTTCCTCCTTGGCGACGATTCCGGCCTGGATTCCTCGCAGTCGCTGCTCCGGACCGGGGTCATCGACTCGACCGGCATCATGGAACTCGTCATGTTCCTGGAGGAGACTTACCGGATCGAGGTGGCGGACACGGAGATGCTGCCGGAGAATTTGGATAGCATTGCGAACGTCCTGCGGTTCGTTGAGCGTAAGCTGACGGGGCGAGCGGCCGTCGCACAGTCGGTTCCCGGGTAGGTGGACCTTGCAGCTCGTTCATGACTTCCTGGCGGGCAGCGCACGACGCTTCCCCGACAAACCGGCGCTGATCTGCGAAGAGACAGTCCATAGCTTTGCACAGCTCGACCGGGCGAGTGACCAGCTTGCCGTTGAACTTCAACGCCGGGGAATCGCGCGTGGTGATCGCGTCGCCATCTTCATGGAGAACTCCGCCGAACTGGTGGCGGCCGTGTTCGGCGTCCTCAAGGCTGGTGCCGTTTTTGTCATCGTGAATCCGACCACCAAGGCGAAGAAGCTCGCATACCTCCTGAACGACTGCAGTGCGCGAGCACTAATGTCCCAGCCGTCTCTGGCGCGGACGGTGGCAGAGGTTGCGCCGCAAGCCCCGTCGCTCATCGTGCTGCTCTGGTCGGATGCGCCGCCCGAGATTGCGCCGCCGGGGCGGGCGTTTCCAGACATCCTGACCGGGCCCCACGTGCCACCGACCGATCCGCACCTGATCGACATCGACCTCGCCACGATCATCTACACGTCCGGGTCAACCGGGGCCGCCAAAGGGGTAATGCTCACCCACCACAATATGGTGAACACCACGTGGGCGATCTCCAGCTACCTGGAGAATGCGCCGGACGACGTAGTCATCTGTGTACTGCCGTTATCGTTCGACTATGGGCTGTATCAAGTCCTGACCGGCGCACGCGTCGGGTTCACGGTGGTGCTGGAGCGGTCGTTCGCGTACCCCTACCAGATCCTCAAGCGCATGGAGCAGCGTCGAGTGACCGGTCTGCCCGGGGTCCCGACCATTTTCGCAACGTTGTTGCAGTCGGCGCCGTTCGAGGGACTGGACCTGGCTGCGCTGCGCTATATCAGCAACACGGCGGCGGCGTTTCCGCCGGCACACATCCGGCGACTGCAGCAGGTCTTTCCGCACGCGCGGATTTACTCCATGTATGGTCTCACCGAGTGCACGCGCGTGAGCTACCTCGATCCCGCGCGGCTCGGCGACAAGATCAACTCCGTGGGCAAGGCGCTGCCCAACGCGGAGACCTACATCGTAGACGAAGACGGTAAGCGTGTGGGACCGGGCGTGATCGGCGAGCTCGTCATCCGCGGCGCCAACGTGATGCGCGGCTACTGGGGCAAGCCGGAAGCGACGGCCGAGCGCCTGCGCGCCGGCCCGATTCCGGGCGAGAAGGTGCTGTACTCGGGCGATCTGTTCTACATGGACGAGCAGGGTTTCCTGTACTTCGTCGGGCGCAAGGACGATGTCTTCAAGTGCAAGGGTGAGAAGATCAGCCCGAAGGAGATCGAGGCGGTGCTCTACGAACTCGACGCGGTCGCCGAGGCGGCGGTGATCGGGGTCGAGGACCCCCTCGACGGCCACGCGATCAAAGCGTTGGTCGTGCCCCGCGCTGGGTGCACGCTGACCGAGCAGCAGCTGCGCCAGCATTGCCGGGCGCATCTCGAGAACTACATGCTTCCGAAGTTCGTTGTTCTCTGCGACGCTTTGCCGAAGACGGACTCCGGCAAGATCAAGAAGACGGCCGTGAGCGGATGAGGAGACCAAGTATGGCGGCGCAAGCCTGTTCTGGCACGCAGCGCGGGCGTGCAGTGTCTTGCCACCGATTACGGTTCGGCCACGGGGCTGACGGTGCCATACAGACAAGGGCGCTGAACAGGTGTCCCATCGCGACGCCGCTGTTTCAACGTTCTTTGCGCTTGGTATGTGCCGCCGCGGCGCTGTCGTTCACCGCTATCGTCGCTGCGGAGGGTCCGATTATCATCAACCACACGTCGGTGGACAAGTACGACACTATCCCCGCATGCTGGCTCACTACGGTAAAGACGATGTTGCTGAACTACCCGGGGGAATCCCACGGTCGGGGATTGCCTTACGGTCTTGACCTGCTTGCCGTCCTGGACAACCGCTTCGCCGTCCATGTCGTCTGGTCCGGAGCGCCCGAGGAATCTACCGACGAGCACCTCCGCGTATTTCTGGCGCACTTTACCGGGGCGTCGTGGTCAGCGTCCGCTGGCGAGGAGGACACCTGGACTCATCCGGCAGCCGTTGATCGCATCAACAACCACCTGACCTATTGTGCCAGCGCCCTGGGCAACTCCATTGACGCCTTTGCCTGGGCTTGGTGCTGGGACATGGAATGGCAATCCGACGGCTGTGATGAAAACGGCTGGGCGGGTCGCGTCTACACGGACTTTGCCAAGACCACGTACACGGATTACTGGGATATCGAGAGCACGTCACCGTGTCTGCTCGACTATCTCACCGTCTGGGCAGGCTATGTTGCCGGGCACCCCAATTCGGCCATCGTCTACACCACGGGGCCCGCGGACGGTGCCACGGGTTGCAAGGGCTACCAGCGCTGGCTGAAGAATAATGCGATCCGCGACTGGGTCGCGGCGAGTGAAGACGACCACGTGTTCGACTACGAGGATATCCTCTGCCACAACGACGCTGGGGAGCTGTATACCGTGACCTGGGAAGGCCACGAGTACCCGCGCATCCACCCCGCCAATGCCGGCAGTTACGATGGTGGCCACGGCGGCTGCCACATCGGTGAAAACGGCTGTCTACGGTTGGGCAAAGCGGCTTGGGTCCTGATGGCGCGGGTTGCGGGCTGGGATGGCATGTCCCTCGGCGACTTCGACCGCGACTGCGATGTCGACTTCGCGGATTTTGAAGCGTTTAGCTCTTTGTGCCTGACCGGTCCGACAAGTGGCTGTCCTGACGAATGCTGGATCTTCGACTTCGACGACGATTCGGATGCGGACATGGTGGATCTCGGGAGGTTTCAGCTCGCGTTCGGTACTGTGGAACCCTGAACCAGACTGACCGCTGGGATCCGTATTCGCTGAAAGCAGTCTAACGCGCGTGGGGGCTTGCATCATGTGCATGGAGCTAAGGTTAGTTTGGACCGTGCGGCCATGTGTGGATTCGCCGGCATCCTGACCAGCGCTGACCTCGGCCCACCGACCCTCGACGAGCTGCGGTCGATGATCGCCCTCCTCCGCCACCGCGGGCCTGATGAATACGGCCTGTACCGCGACGAGCGCGTCGGCCTGGCCCACGCGCGGCTCAGCATCATCGACCTGGCCGGCGGAAGCCAGCCGGTCCACAACGAGGACGAGTCGATCTGGGTGACGTTCAACGGCGAGATCTTCAATTACCTCGAGTTGCGCCAGGAGCTGGAGGCCAGCGGCCATCGCTTTTACACCCGGAGCGACACGGAAGTCATCGTCCACAGCTATGAAGAGTACGGCGAGGACGCGTGGCAGCGTTTCAACGGGCAGTTTGCCTTCGCGCTGTGGGATCGACGGGCGCGAAAGCTATGGCTCGTGCGCGACCGTCTCGGAATCCTGCCGCTGTTCTATAGCCGCGTTGGCGGGAGAGTATTGTTCGCGTCGGAAGCGAAGGCCCTGTTTGCGAGCGGCCACCTCGCACCTGAGTTTGACGCCGCGGGCCTCGCCCAGGTGTTCACGGGCTGGGCGGCGCCAGCTCCGACCACGGTCTTCGCTGGCGTAAGATGCGTTGCCCCTGGCAGTACCCTCTGTTTCGACACGCAGCTCAGCGAGCACAGCGCGCGCTACTGGCAGCTCGATCTGGCGGAGGATCCGCGGCTGGCCTGCCTTGGCGTGCCCGAGGCTGCCGAGGCGCTGGAGGCGCATCTCCGCCGGGCCGTCCAGCTCCGCCTGCGCGCCGACGTGCCCGTCGGGGCGTACTTGAGCGGCGGACTTGATTCCTCGGTGATCGCGCGGCTGATTCGCGGCGCCGACAGCAGCGCTCTGCAGACTTATGCTATTCGCTTTGCGGACCCGGCGTTCGATGAAACCGAGCCGCAACGACGGATGGCTGAGCTGCTGGGTACGGAGCACCACGAAATCCTCTGCGGGGCGGAGCAGATTCGGGACGCCTTGCCGGAAGTAATCTGGCATTGCGAAACGCCGTTGCTGCGAACGGCCCCTGCGCCACTCTTCCTGCTTTCGGGACTGGTGCGCGGACATCGGATGAAGGTCGTCTTGACCGGCGAGGGCGCCGACGAGCTGTTGGCCGGTTACGACATCTTCAAAGAAGACAAGCTGCGGCGGTTCTGGGCGCGCCAACCGGAGTCACAGTCTCGCGCTGCGCTGCTGTCGCGGTTGTACGCGGACGTCGGCCCCGCGCAGAAACAGGCACATATGTGGTCGGAGTTTTTCCGGCCTGGGCTGGCGGACGTCGACGATCCGTATTACTCGCACCGAATCCGGTGGGCGAACACTAACTGGGGGGTGCGCTTCCTTGCGCAGGAGTTGCGAGCCGCGCTTGCTCCCGCCCGCTTTGCGGCGGAGATTGGCAAGTGCCTTCCGCCGGCCTGGAAACGCTGGCACCCGTTGGCGCGGGCACAGGCCCTCGAGATGGCGAGTTTCCTGAGCCCATACCTGCTGTGCAGCCAGGGTGACCGCGTGGCCATGGCCCACGGGGTCGAGGTCCGGTATCCCTTCCTGGACCCGGAGGTTGTCGAGTTCTGCTGTCACCTGCCGGCGCGGTTGAAGCTGCGCGGTCTGCACGACAAGGTGGCTCTGCGGGCGATGGCCAGCCGCAGTCTACCGCCGGACATCTGGAAGCGCCCGAAGCGGCCGTACCGCGCGCCGATGACCAACGCGCTGTTCGACGTGCGGCGTGACGACTATGTGGAAGAGTTGGTGTCGCCCGCGTACCTGCGACGGTTTGGGCTGGTCGATGCGCGCGCGGCGGAGCGCCTGGTGGACAAGGCGCGGACCCGACGCGGGCACATGACGGGCGAGCGCGAGGAAATGGCGCTGGTTGGGCTGCTGACCCTGCAGTTGCTCGCCCATCACTATCTCGAGCGGTTCGCCGTGCGGGTGGCGGAGGCACGCGCCGCGCTGCGGGCCGAAATGCCGCGCGTCCTCGTGGACCGCGCACCGGCAACGAAACCGCAATTCGCCGCGCGGGCTGGTTGAACCTTCCGGGAGCGTACGTGACATGATGGCGACATCCTCCGTCCACCCGACCGAAGCACGACCGGCCTTCGGGCCGCACGTGCTCGACCTGGACTGCGCGGCTGAGGTCCGGCGGATCGCCGACGTGCTGCGGCACCAGATCGGACGCGAGCTGCACCGCCGCGGCGCCGTGGTGGCCGTCAGCGGCGGTGTGGATTCCGCCGTGTGTGCGGCGCTCGTGGTTCAGGCGCTGGGTCGCGAGCGCGTTTTCGGTCTGTTACTGCCCGAGCAGGACTCGGCGGCAGACGACACGGCCCGCGGGCTGCGGGTATGCGAGACATTCGGCATCAAGCACGTCATCGAGGACATCACCCCGATGCTGGCTGCGCTGGGCTGCTACCAGCGGCGCGATGCGGCGATCCGCGCGCTGTTCCCGAATTTCGGCCCGGACTGGCGCTGCAAGATCTCGCTGGCCGAGGGGCTGCTGAAGCAGGCCCGCGTCAATTACTTCAATCTGACCGTTGCCTCGCCCGCGGGCGTGCAGCAGCGGCAGCGCATGCCGCTGCCGGTGTACCTGGGCGTCCTCGCGGCGACGAACATGAAGCAGCGCACGCGGAAGTTGCTGGAGTATCACCATGCCGAGCGGCTGAATTACGCGGTGGTCGGCACGCCGAACCGGCTGGAGTATGAGCTCGGCTTTTTCGTCCGCGGCGGCGATGGACTGGCCGATGTAAAGCCGATCGCCCATTTGTACAAGACGCAGGTGTATGCCCTGGCTCGTCACTTGGGTGTGCCGGACGAGATCTGTAGTCGCGCCCCGGACACCGGCACCTACAGCCTGCCGCAGACGCAGTCGGAGTTTTTCTTCGGGTTGCCGACGGAGCAGCTTGATTTGCTGCTTTATGCGCATGAACATGCGCTGCCTGCGGAAGCTGCGGCCGCCACGGTCCATTTGACCCCGGCCCAGGTTGCGCGAGCGTACAGCGACCTCGCGGCGAAGCGACAACTCGCGCGCCAGTTGCACCAACTCGCGCTGCTAATGAACGAGTCACCGTCGGCCGCGATGAACGGAACATTCGAGGTAATGCAGGACTGAGACATGTCGCAGTCTGCAGACGTGATTGCTGACGGTAACGCTCCGGTGTCTGAGGAGTCGTCACGGCTTGAGCGAGCGGCGGTCTCGCACCCATTGCCGACTGCAAAGGCGTGCTACCGCGTACCGCGGGGGCACCTGCCGACGCCGCTAGCCGATGTGCTCGTGAGACTCTATCGCTGGCAGTCGGCGCAGTGGCGCTCCACCTTGCGCAGCCTAGTCACGCGCACCGAGGGTGGCGAGATGTTCTCCCAGACGTTGCGTCGGATCTTTCGCGAATACTACCAAGTCGATGTCGGTCTCTACTCCCACGGCGGCTGCTTCGTTCCTGGAAACATGGCACCCAGGACGATAATCGGTCGCTATTCCTCGATTGCGGCGACTGCTTGCACCTTTACGCGCAACCACCCGATGAACGTGCGGTCATCACATGCCCTTTTCTTCAATCCGGAACTCGGCTTCACCCAAAACGTGATCATTCCACACGTCCAGCTCACGATTGGCAACGATGTCTGGATTGGTCACAACGCCGTCATTCTGCCGTCGGTATCCTCGATCGCCGATGGGGCCGTGATTGGCGCTGGTGCAGTTGTGAACAAGAACGTTCCCACCTATGCCGTGGCCACCGGAAACCCGTGCCGGATCGTCCGCTACCGGTTCTCGGAATCGGTCATCGCGGAGCTGCTCGCGTCACGGTGGTGGGAGAGGTCGCTTGAGCAGTTACTGCCGGAATTGTGGCGATTTCAGCGGCCGCTCGAGTATAGTCATGTACGTTGATCTGCCGCACACCGCTGTCGTCCGAGGGCTGGACATCGCCGGCGGTAAACGCAGTCAGTAGCCGCCGATGTCCGACGCGAGCCGCACGCGGCGTTGCTGCGACGGAGAGCGTCCGGTGTGTGACTGCAATGACGCACGGCACACCTAGCTGGTCGCGCATTGCCAGCCGGCCCCATTGGAGCGGACGCAGGTATGTTTGCGACCGATATCCTGATGGTCACGTATAATCGGCCGCAGTATACACGGCTGTCTCTCCCTCGGTTGCTGGCGACGTGCAACCAGAGTATGCGCGTCTGGGTCTGGCACAACGGCAATGACCCGGAGACACTCGAGTTCGTGCAGTCCATGCGGGCCCATCCGTGCCTGTACCGCCTTCAGCATTCACTCGAAAACGTGCCGCTGCGCGTGGCCACGAATTGGTTTTGGAGCAGCGCCACCGGGGAACTCGTCGGCAAGGTCGACGACGACTGCCTTGTGCCGGATGGTTGGGCGGATACGCTCCGCCGCGCACACGGCGACGTGAAGCGCTTCGGGGCAATCGGATGCTGGGGCTTCTTCCGTCCGGAGGACTTCGATCCGGTCCTGGCGGCACACAAGATTCGCGAGTTCCCCGCCGGTCACCGATTGTTGCAACACCCGTGGGTGGGTGGCAGCAGTTATTTGATGAAGCGGCGTTGCATCGACGTGCAGGGGCTGCTGAGATTCGAGGAGTCGTTCCCGGAGTACTGCATGCGCCTGGCGTGGTCCGGCTGGATCAATGGACTGTACTATCCATTGATCCTTGTGGATCACATGGATGACCCGCGCTCGCCGCACACGCTGCTGAGGACCGATGCCGACATGCAGAGGTACGCGCCGCTGACCGCCGTCAAGAATCACATTGTCTCGGTGCGCGAATGGCAGAAGTCCATTGAGGACACCGCCCGGTACGTACAGAGCAGTCGGCCTGAGCCTTGCCGCCTCTTCTGGCTACGCGGCTGGCCCTACCGACTTTGGGGCGGAGTCCGCCGCCTGCGGGCCGAGGCCCGGAGCCGGCGCAGGAAGGCGCAACCAGCAGGTGGCGCCGGGGTGCCGGTGCACACTCACGGATAATACCCTGCGCGCGGCTGCCGCCAAATGGCTCGCGGTGCTCGTATATCCGGCAGGGGCGCTTCGCGTTGCGCAGGATCTGGAAACATGTGAGACGAGTTCTGGTATCCGATGGTCTCGCGGCCCGCTGTGCCCGCGGCAGCGCCACGCTCGCGGTCGGGACCGTCGCCGAGCGGGGTGCCAGATTCATACGCAATGTGATCCTGGCGCGGCTGATTGCACCCGACCAATTCGGGATCATGGCCATCATTCTGGCCGCCGGCCAGTTGTTCGAGGCCATCACGGAACTCGGCATCCGGCCGGCGATCATACAGAACAAGCGCGGCGCGACCGAGACCTTCCTGAACACCGCGTGGTGGCTTTCCGCCCTCCGGGGCGCCGTGCTTTACTTGGTCGGCATCATCGTCGCCCCCCAAGTGGCTGCGTTCTACGCGCAGCCGTCACTGACCCCGCTGCTGCGCGTGGCCTTTCTAACGGTGCTCTTTAACGGCCTGACCAGTACCGGGTTGGCCGTCCTACAAAGGAACCTGCAGTTTGGGCGTTATATCGGGGTCATGCAGGGCGCCGGTCTGGCTGGCACGCTCGTCACGCTTGGCCTCGTGGTGTTCGTCCGCGATGTGCGGGCCCTAGTCCTGGGGGCCGTGGCTGAGGCGGCCTTCTGCTGTCTGGCCTCGTTCATACTCTGTCCCATCCGGCCGCGGCTTGGGATCGACCGGGCGTGCCTGGGGGAACTGCTCGCCTTCACGCGTGGCATGATTGGCCTGCCGCTGCTGACGTTCGTTGTCATGAGCGCTGATGTGTTTGTTCTCGGGAAGGTGTGCTCGAGTACCGAACTGGGCATGTACTCGCTGGCGCTGGCGCTGGCGAATATACCGCAGACCGTGTTCTCACGTGTGTTCCAGCCACTCTTGTTGCCGGTGCTATCGGGCGCGCAGGATGATCTGCCGGCACTGCGCAACACGGTGTTGCGGATGACGCGGCTCCTGTTCACCTTCGGTATTCCCCTGACGGCCAGCTTTGTGATCTTTGGCCGGCCTATGCTCGCGCTGGCCTACGGCCCTACGTATAGCGCGGTAAGCGACGCGTTTGGCGTCCTGTGCGTATACTTCCTTCTCTCCCTGCTTGGCGTAATCATCGCCTCGGCTTACCTGGCTGTCGGTCGCCCCGCGCTCCACCGACGGTTCACAATCATTCGTGCCTTGCTCGTCAGCGCGTTGATCTATCCGGCGTCGCGCGGGTGGGGGCCGGTTGGTGCTGCAGCCGCACTTCTCGTTTCCACAGCGCTGGCCAACGTGTTCCAGCTGCGCAACCTCGACGGCTTGCTGACGCTCCCCCTGCGTACCTACCTCGCCACGGCCGGGATCGGGCTCGTAAGCGGGAGTGTAGCAGTGGTACCGGCCATCGTGGCGGCGCGCGTATGGCCGCTGCAGACCGGCACAGAGCTCTTCCTGGGCGCGGCCTTTTGCGGCGTCGCCTGGGCGGTCGGCGGCTGGTTGCTCCACAAGAAGGATCGCGGGCCGCGGATCGTTCCCCCCACGGTCTGCGTGGCAACCGACTCATGAGTGCGCCAGGTTCACGGACACGGGTCATCGTCATGGGTGCCAGCCTGGATACGGGGAATCTGGGCGTCAGCGCGCTGCTGACCGCCACGGTCAAGTGCATTCTCCGGATTTGGCCGAATGCCAGCATCTGGCTGTTGGAGGGTAACCCTGGATCGAGCCGCGCCGAGGTGCGATTCGGCGACGGACAGGTGGTGCGCCTGGGGTGTCTAGGCATCCGGAGGAACAAAACGCTCTGGCGGCCCAACCACTTGCTGCGGCTCTTCTGTATAGCGACATTGCTGCGGCTGCTGCCTGCTATGGCTTGGCGCAAGCGCGTGCTGCAGCGCAATCAGTACCTTGGCGCGATCGTATCGGCCCTTTGCGTGGCCGACATCACCGGCGGCGACAGCTTCAGTGATATCTATGGCTTGCGGCGCTTCCTGCTCGGCACGCTCGCCAAGCTCCTGGTCCTGATGGCCGGCGCCGACCTCGTGCTGCTGCCGCAGACGTACGGCCCCTTTCGGCACCGCGTTGTGTGCTGGCTCGCCCGCTATGTGTTGGCCCGTGCCGCGATCGTGCTCGCGCGCGACCGGCGGAGTCTGGAAGTCATCCGCGAGCTCATGGGGCCACGGCGGATGCGCGCCCAGCCGCGGTGCTGCCCGGACGTCGCCTTTGTGCTGAACTCGATCCAGCCGCGAAACATCACGATCAGTCCCGCGCCTTTGCCGCCCCGGCCGAGCACAACTCGGGTCGGGATGAATGTCAGCGGACTGCTGTACAATGGCGGTTATACGCGCTGTAACATGTTTGGGCTGCGAGCGGATTACGCGGCGGTGGTCGCCGAAGTGGCGCGGGCGCTTCTTGGTCGACCTGAGGTGAGTATCCTATTCGTGCCGCACGTACTCACCCCGCCCGGTCACGTCGAAAGCGACGTGGATGCGGGCCGCCGTGTGCAAGCGCAACTACAGGCGGATTTCCCCGATCGTGTGCGCCTCCTCGAGGGCACGTACGACGCCTGCGAGATCAAGTATGTAATCGGCCAGACCGACTTCTTCGTAGGCTCACGGATGCACGCTTGCATTGCAGCACTGTCCCAGGGCATCCCGGCGGTCGCGCTCGCGTACAGCCGCAAGTTTGTCGGCGTATTCGAGACCGTCGGCGTCCCCGATCTCGTGGTGGATCTGCACGTATGCACGTCGGCGGAGGCCGCCCGGCACGTGCTGTCGGTCTACGATCGCCGCGCCGACATTCGAGCGGCACTCCTCCGTCGGCTGTCGCCCGCTCAGGACCGGGTATTCGACAGTCTGGCCGAGTTGGAACTGCCCGCGCTGTCCAGCCATGCGGGCCCCGGAAGGCTCGTGACCTCTTGATGCGCGCTGCGTGGCTATATCCCTTGTACCGCGCTTCGTCCTCGCGATGGCGACGACTGATTCTGCGCCTTTCGTGCCGGATCGAAGGCGGAGAAATGTTCTCGCTGACCCTAAGGAGAATCTTCGCCGCCTATCACGACGTCCACGTCGGTCTCTACAGCTACGGGTGTTTCCGCCCGTCAGACGTTCCGGCCGGAACCACAGCGGGGCGCTATTGTTCCTTTGCTTCCGGCGCCGTGATTTTCAACGCCAACCACCCGCTTGAGCGCATCTCGCTGCACCCATTCTTTGACAATCCCACACTCGGCGTCGTGCCCCATGACACGGTTCAGCGCAGCCGCATTGTGATCGGTCATGACGTCTGGATCGGCCGCAATGCTCTGATCACGTCCAACGTGCGGCGCATCGGGAATGGGGCGGTGGTGGGCGCTGGCGCCATCGTGACGAAGGATGTGCCGCCCTACGCCGTGGTCGCCGGTAATCCGGCGCACCTCATTCGGTTCCGCTTTCCGGAGTCGGTGCAGCGGCAGATCGAGCAGTCGCGCTGGTGGGAGTGCTCGATCGAGGATATTCGCAGCGAGCTGCCGGACTTCCTCCGGCCGGTCGTTCATCCCGCGGCGCTGCGACCGCTCGTCGCGCCCGCGGAAGTCCGCCCACTACCACGCGTCGGCAGTTCTGACCAGTGGAGCAGCGCGCCATGGCAGACTTGACTCCTAGCGAGAGAGACGTGCTTGTGAGTGAGAACAGTGTGACCCTCTTGTACCAACTGCACGAACTCCAGACCACAGGCCAGCGACATTCACGCGCGTTTTTTGGTCCGGCTAGGGCGGCCGCCTGGGCACGTCAGTCTGAGTCGCGGGCTCGCAGCCCTCTGAGTCCCTACCTCTGTTCGCTTTACCGCCTCCCTTACCTGCGACGTCCCATCTTATCCTTAGCGATGAGGTTGGAGAGCGGACAGTTCTTTTCTGCAACTCTCCGCGATATTCTAAGGATCTATCATGGCGTAACCGTCGGACGCTATAGCTACGGGGGCTGTTTACGACCGGGATACCTCCCGACTGGTACCACTGTCGGGAATTACAGCACTGTCTCAAGCGTCATGCGCATATATCGTCGCAACCACCCCCTGAAGCAGGTTAGTTCACACCCTTTCTTCTTCAACCACAAACTCGGATTGCTAGATTGCGATACGATACCGGCAGCTGAAGACAACCCCTTACACATCGGGCACGATGTGTGGATAGGACATCAAACGGTCATACTTCCTAGGTGTCGCGCAATCGGTGACGGCGCGGCGGTAGGAGCGGGCGCTGTGGTCACCCACGATGTCGAACCCTTTACGGTCGTTGCCGGTAGTCCTGCGCGAGTAATCCACCGGCGCTTTCAACCCGACGTGGAAGAGGTTGTGCGGCGATCCAAGTGGTGGCTGAAAACGCTTCCAGACCTTATCGGTGTGCTCGACGCGTTCGTCAATGAGGCAACGCGCGAAACGGTCGGGCGCTTATCGCGACTCAGCTGTGTCTAGCAGCGTCATGACGATTCGTGATGTGGCCGAGCGGCAGTTGTGTTGCGGCTGTGGCGTGTGCGCCTATATCAGCCCCGCTGAGATCCGGATGGTCGATACGTTCGATAACGGTCACCGGCCGTTGCTGCGGGATGGCGCTCCGCAGGACCCGCGGTCTGACGAGGCGTTGCGCGTCTGCCCCGGGATCGAGTTGCGGCACACGTACGATCGTAAGCTGCCCGGCCTCATCCGTGAGTTGGAGGCCGGTTGGGGTCCGATCCTGGAAGTCTGGGAAGGGTACGCGGCCGACCCGGAGATCCGCTTCGCGGGCTCCAGCGGCGGCGCCGCCAGCGCCCTGGCCCTCTTCTGTATCGAGCAGCTCGGCTTTCACGGCGTCCTTCACATCGCCGCCCGTCCCGATGCGCCTTACCTGAACCACACGGTATTGAGCCGCACACGCACGGAGGTCCTCGCCGCGACTGGCTCCCGCTACGCTCCCGCCAGCCCTTGTGACGGTCTTCAGTTGATCGAGGATGCCCCCGGACCGTGTGTCTTCATCGGCAAGCCCTGTGACGTGGCGGCCGTGCAGAAAGCCCGTCAGATTCGGCCTGCGCTCGACGCCAAGGTCGGCCTGACCATCGCGATCTTTTGCGCCGGCACGCCGTCCACGGCGGGCACGCAAGCGCTGCTGATGCGCATGGGCATCGCCGACCCAGCGACGGTAACGAGCCTGCGCTACCGCGGAAACGGCTGGCCGGGCCGGGCCACGGCGACGTGTCGGAACAGCAACGGCGCCCACACGGCGGAGCTGTCCTACGAGCAAACGTGGGGCGAGATCCTTGAGGGGCATCGGCTCTGGCGCTGCTACATCTGTCCGGATCACACTGGCGAGTTCGCCGATCTGGCGCTCGGAGATCCCTGGCATCGACCCCGGTCGGACTGGCAGCCCGGCCTTTCGCTCGCCGTCGTGCGCACCGAGCGCGGCCGCGCCTATCTGCAGACAGCCATGGCCGCAGGTTGCCTGAGCATGACGCGAGTGAGCCCGCAAAGCCTGCCTGACTCGCAGCCTGGTTTGTTGCGCAGCCGCGGCTCCCTGTGGGGCCGTCTCCACACCCTGCGATTGCTGGGGATCCCTACCCCGCGCTATCGCGGCGTGCCTCTTTTCCGTTTCTGGCTCTTGGAACTGGACTGGGCGCCGAGAGCGAGGTCGGTGCTCGGGACGGTGCGGCGTGCGCTGCGGCGCCGGCTTTGGATGCGACGCCCCGTTGTACCCTACAACCTCGACGCTGCGCAGGACGCTGCGCCGTGAGTCTGGCGCATAAGACGCGTTCTCTGGCGCACCTCGCACGGCGAGGTCTGCGAAAGATCGAGAACTGCGGATGGGAGCTGTGGCTGAGAACCTCAACGCGCGGGATCACATCCATCCAGACCCCGGACGCGCACGACTACGCAACGATCTCTTACGCGGGGATCAACAGCATTCTGCGCCATCTAGCGCCGAGCTGCACGGACGTATTCGTCGACATCGGTTGTGGGAAGGGACGTCTGGTCTGCTGCGCAGCGCGGTATTTGCTGGCCGGGGTCTACGGGCTCGATATCTCGCCAACGCTGTGCACCATCGCGCAGCGCAACGCGAAGCGGCTGCGCGGACGACGTACTCCTGTTACGATCGTCACCGCTGACACGCAAAAGTGGGATTACGGGAACAGCACCATCTTGTTCCTTTTTAACCCGTTTCGACGGGAGACACTGGGGAGAGTGCTCGCGCGGGTCAGGGATTCGCTTCAGGCTCACCCGCGCGCCAGCCGACTCGTCTACGTCATCCCGGAGTGCGAGTCGACCCTGCCCGCTGCCGGCTGGGAACTCGTCGAGCGCTGGTCGCCGCGTCCCTCCGTCGGTCTGGACTATCCAGTGACGTTCTGGTGCGCCGGCGCCGCGAGCCCTGCTGGCACGTGCGACCATTCGGCCGGGGCCATTCCGGTGCTCACGGATGCGCTTTTGCGGTCTGGTGCCGTGGGTGCCCAATGATTGGCGAGGACATTCCGGAGAATTTCGGTCGTGGGGAGTATGTTGGACACACCGTTCTCCATCCGGTTGGCTTGGCGGCGGTAATCGTCCTTGGTGTGGCGATGGTGGTTCTGCCCCGCCGACTTGCCACCATCCCAATGCTGATCATGGCGTGTTTCATCGCGCCCGCACAGCGCGTCATGATTCTCGGGCTCAACTTCGACCTGCTGCGTGTGATGGTCGTATTCGGCTACATCCGCCTGGCGGCGCGGGGTGAGTGGGCAGACTTTCAGTGGAAGCCGCTTGACACATCTCTATTGCTCTTCGCTGCAAGCGCGGTAACCGTGCACACGTTTCTCATAGGCACCATGGAGGCCTTCATCAACCGACTCGGCTACGCGTATAACGCCGTGGGCATGTACTTCCTCTTCCGTGCCCTGATCCGGAACTGGGAGGACGTGGGGTCAGTCCTGTATGCAACGGTCGTCATCAGCGTCCCCGTGGCAGCGGCCTTTCTGGTCGAGAATCAGACGGGCCGCAACGCCTTCGCCTTTCTAGGGGGTGTACCCGAGTTTACCGCCGTGCGTAACGACCGCCTGCGTTGTCAAGGCGCGTTTGCACACCCGATCCTTGCGGGCTGCTTCTGGGCCAGCCTAGCTCCCCTGATGGCCAGTCTGTGGTGGTACGGCGTCCGGAGTCGGCCGTGGGCAGTGCTGGGACTCGCGATGTCCTGCGTTATCATCGTGTGCTGCGCCTCTAGCACGCCCCTCACAGCCCTGCTGTTTGCAGGCGTGGGGGCCTGTGTTTTCCCATTGCGGACGCGGATGCGGCCCGTCCGCTGGGCAATCGTGCTGGGGCTTGCCGGGTTGCACTTGATCATGAAAGCGCCGGTTTGGCACCTCCTGGCTCGCGTCGACCTGGTGGGCGGCTCCACGGGCTGGCACCGCTATAAGCTGATTGATGAGGCTATCAAGCACCTTGACGAATGGTGGCTCATTGGAACTCAATCGACCTACCACTGGGATGTCTGGGGAATGTATGACATCACGAACCAGTACGTCTTTGAAGGCGTCAACGGCGGCGTGATCACCCTTGCGCTGTTCGTCGCGACGATTGTCCAGGCCTTTGCCGCTGTCGGCCGCCTTTTGCGTGCTTGCGCGCGAGACCGCTGCCGGTTGGTCGTCTCATGGGCACTCGGAGTGGCGTTGTTCGTCCATTGCATGAACTACTTTGCGGTTTCGTATTTTGGCCAGATGATCCTCGTGTGGTACTTGACACTGGCCGTGATCGGCAGTCTTGCACCTTTGCCGGGGTCCGCAGGCAAAGACGCCCGCGTTCCAGACCCCGACGGCGTATCGGCGCCTTCGCGGGGGCACGCCCGCCTCGGTGCCACGCCCTCGTGTCAATACGGGAAACATGCTCGCGCGGGCAGTTCTCCGTGAGCATTATTGCCCGATGAGTTCGATTCCCAGCACACCGCCAGTGCGTTCGGTCGGGCAGCTCCACATCCCGTCGCTGGCGCTGTCGGAGCTAGGCATACAGCCGCTCGTGGCCCGGTCGCTCGCGGAATTGGCTGATCTTCGGCCAAGCTGGCTTGAGTTTCGGCAGCGCTGGAGCCTGACAGCGCCCAACGCCGATCCGGACCGTTTCACGGCCACCGTTGCGTCGCTCGGTATGGGCGTCAGCCCTTACGTCGCGTTTTTTCGCACCGCCGACGGCACAAAGGGCGGCATAATCGGGCGGATCAGTCGCCATGCCGTCACACATCGTATTGGTTATCTCACTATGCGTGGCCCAACTTTGCGATGCCTAGACGTCGTCTACGGCGGACTGTACGCCGACGATGAGCGGTCATGCCGGGCGGTGATTGGTCACCTGCGTGCGCTCCTGAAAGCCGGAGTGATCGACCAGGTGAATATCAACCACCTGCCGACCGAGACCATGCTGCACGCCGCACTGCTCACCGAGATCAGGCGGGGCTGGTTGCTGGGACTCCAGACGGTGGACCCGCACTGGACGTTTTGCCTGTCGCCTGGCTCGTTCGAGGCGACGCTCCGCACGTTCTCGAAGAAGCGCCGCAATGAGCTTGATCGGGAGGGCCGACGGCTGGCGGACCAGCTCGCGGAGCGACCGCGCGTGGCCGTGCTGGGCTCGACCGACGAGCTCGATCAGATCTTCGAGCAGGCGGGCCGCATCATCGCGCGGACGTACCACGCGCGCATCGCGAACGTCTTTGCCGACACGCCGGTCTGGCGCGCCCAGCTTGCGCTCGAGGCGCAACGCGGCACGCTGCGGGCCTTCTTTCTGCTCGGCGGGGATAGCGCGATCGCTTTTAACATCGGAAGCATCTATGGGTCGGTGCTCGTCCTGGAGGCCTTGGCTCATCTCCCGGAGTACAACCGGTTTTCCCCGGGCAAGTACCTGCTGCTGCGCGTTTTCGAGCGATGCTGCGCAGAGGGGGTGACCGCAGTCGACTATGGGTTTGGTGACGCCGAGTACAAGCGGGCATATGGAACCAATTTCCAGGACGAGGCCGTCCTGCGGATCTACGGTCGTACACCGCGCGCGCGACTCGCGCACCTGCTGGAGCAGGTTTCTGCCGTAACGGCGCAGGCGGCGAGGTTCCTGGCGGCCCGACTGGGTGTGCTCAAGAAGCTCAAGAAGACGTGGCGCGAACGACTCCGCGCGACGACATAGCTGTGGGTGTGGTCTCGGATCGCTCCCGTCACATCGTGCTTCCTCAAACCGACCGGCGCGCAATTCGCTTGCGGAGGTTGTCTGATGGCTGCTAGGGCTCGCTGGTTGCTATCGTTCGTACGCGACTGTGAAACGGCCCTCATGGAACGCTGGTTGCATATTGACACGATCTCGCGGCTAGAAACGCGCGAACGTAAGCAAGATCGGGCCAATGACGGTTATTGGTACGAGTCCTTTTCCTATTCTGTTGTCCGCAGGTATGTGAAAGCGCTGCACCCTGGGCCACAGGATTGCGCATATGACGTGGGCTGCGGTGCCGGTCGCGTGCTGGCCGTCATGGCCCGCATGAATATGCGAAAGGTGGTCGGCATCGAACTCGTACCGGAGCTCGCCGAGCAGGCCCGCGAGAATCTACGCCGCCTTCGCGGCCGTCGCTGTCCGGTGGAGGTGTATACCGGGGATGCTGCCGAGATGGACTGCGGCGACGCGACCATCTACGTACTGTGCAATCCATTCGGCGAAGTCACGCTGAGACGGGTGCTTGAACGCATTTACACTTCGGTTACGGAGTACCCGCGCGTTGTCCGTTTTGCCTACCTAAACCCAGCCCACGAGCAGGTGTTTTTGGACTCCGGCTGGCTGACGTGCATTGGCCGCAGGAGCTGCTTCGGAGTTCGCACCCAGGCGAGCTACTGGTCGAATGCCCGAAGAGCAGAGGTGCCCCGTCCGAAGGCGGACAGGCTCGTGGTCGGAGTTCGTTGAGAGCCCTCCATGACCAACCCGCAACTCTCGATCCTTGTCGTCAGCTATGGGACACGCGACCTGACGCTGGAATGTCTGAGTTCGGTGTACCGCGAAACAGGCGCCGTCCCCTTCGAGATACTGGTCGTGGATAACGGTTCGCCCGACGGCTCGGCCGCGGCCATCGCGGCCAGCTTCCCGCAGGTCCGGCTTTTCGCGTTGCGCGAAAATCTTGGGTTTGGTGCCGCGAACAACCTCGCGGCGCGGCAGGCGACTGGGAAGTATCTGCTATTGCTCAATCCGGATACGGTGGTGCTTGAGCGGGCGATTCAGAAGCTGTACGACTTTGCCGAGCGGCATCCAGAGGCGGGCATTATTGGGGGGCGCACGTACTCTGGCGCGGGCGTGCTGGATCCCACGTCCTGCTGGGGTCAGCCGACCCCGTGGAGCGTATTTTGCCGCACCATGGGGCTGTCGGCGCTTTTCAAGGGCCACCGTTGGTTTGACCCCGAAGTGCTGGGTGACTGGGATCGCGATACCGTACGCGAAGTGGATATCGTTACGGGGTGCTTGCTCCTCATCCGCAAAGAGTTGTGGGATCGCTTGCAGGGATTCGATCCCTCCTTCTTTATGTATGGTGAGGAATTCGACCTCTGCCTTCGGGCGCGCAAGCTGGGAATCAGATGCCTGTTCTGCCCAGACGCAGAGATCATCCACTATGGCGGTGCCTCCGCAACGGTGCAGACGGACAAGCTAGTGCGCCTATTCCAGACCAAGCGAATTCTCTATCAGCAGCACTGGAGTCCTGGCGCCGCGCGCTTCGGCGAAGGCATGCTGCGCTTATGGGCCTTATCTCGGATGGCCGCTTTCATGCTCCTGCGGCTGATCCGACCAGTGTATGTGGAGAGGTACCGGACTTGGCGTGCGGTTTGGCGCCGCCGCGGCGAATGGGAGCGGTCGCGCGCGAACGGCATTGGCCGGTCGGTCGGCGCCCTCCTGGACCGTCGGAAATGATCCTGAATTCTGCGCTCGTAGCAGTCTCCGGGGCGGTGTTTGCCACAGGAGTGTATCTGTTGCCACATCTCGGCAGGTGGCGACAGGTGCGCCGGTTACGAGAGCGCTGCACCCGCAGCCGCTCGCTTGTTCTGACGTACGATGATGGTCCAGGTGCCGAAGTCACGCCGCGCTTGTTGGATATGCTCGCCGCGCACGGCGTCAAGGCCACCTTTTTCTTGCTAGGGTGCCGCCTGCGCACACACGCCGCCATTGCGCACAGAATCCGCGCCGAAGCGCACGAGATCGGGTGCCACACTCAGCAGCATCTCAACGCTTGGACAACGTGGCCGTGGAGAGCGATCGCTGATATTCGAGACGGCTACCAGACACTGTCACATTGGGCCGGACACGCGGCCCCATTCCGCCCGCCTCGCGGCCGGCTGACGGCCCTGACTTGGGCCGCAGTGCGACGGCGCGGCGCGCCGGTGGGATGGTGGACCGTAGACTCCGGCGACACGTGTATTGTGCTCCCCAGTCCACACGCCTGCGTGGATGCCGTACGGCGAGCCGGGGGTGGCGTGGTCCTGATGCACGACTTTGATCGGGAGCCTGCGAGGCAGAGTTTCGTACTCGAAGCGACGCGCTTGCTATTGCAGGCCGCGCGGAGCGAGGGGCTGACGACCCGGCCCTTGTGCGAACTGCCTTGAGACACACGCTCCGTCGGGCGAAAGCGAAGAGTGCACAGACGTGTACGCGAAGCATGGGCGCGCCGTGCGGCTGGCCTACCTTGTCGCCGCAGTCGTCTGGTGGGTCGGGACCGGCTTCGGCCGCTGGGGGCGCGGGTCGGTCGCTGTTCTGTGCTACCATGGCGTAACGGCTGCACAGCGGCCACGCTTCCGCTGGCAAATGTCGCGCATCGCGCGGCGGGCGATCGGGGTGGACGACCTGTCGCGCGCGACGGCGGCGCGCCGCGGTTCACCGCGCGTCTGCGTCACGTTCGACGACGCCTTCGCCTGCCTGCTCCAGAACGCCCTGCCCATCACTTGCGCCCTGAGAATCCCTGTGACCGTGTTCGCCGTGACCGGCAATCTCGGGCAGGCACCTCGCTGGAGCATGGCAGCCGGACACCCGGATGCCGCGGAGACCGTAATGACGGCAGCGGAGGTTCGGAGTGCGGTGCGTGAGTTCGGATGTCGCTTTGGATCGCACACGGTCATCCACAAGCCCCTCACGTTCCTCCCGGCGCCCGCCGCGCACGCGGAAATGGCCGAGTCCAAGGCCGCGCTTGAGAGCATGCTTGGGGTGCCTGTCGTCGACCTAGCGTTTCCGTACGGCGCATACGATAACGCCGCTGTTATGGACGCCCGTTCCCTTGATTACGCGCGCCTGTACACGCTGGACCCGTGCTGCTATCCACACGTACCCCCCCTGGGTGTCGTGGGCCGGTTCTCCATGTCACCGGACGCCTCGCCGGTTGAGTTTCTGCTCACGTGCGCCGGTGCCTATGCCTGGCTGTACCCCTGGCGCCGCCTCGTGAACCGATGGCGGGCGTGGCTGCGCGACCGACTTCCCGGTACGAATAACGCCGAGTATGGTATCGCGCATCTCGACAAGAACCCCGACGGCCCCATGGGAGCGGGCCGAGTTTAGCCAGCACTGGCAGCCGGGCACTCGCGATACCAATCGCTGTCCTGGTCTTCGCCATAACGCAACCACGAGAGTAGAGCCATGTTCACGATGACGATCCATCGCACGCGCGCAGAACTCTCCGCTCTCTGCAGTGCCTGGGAGGGATTGGTGGCCGCGACCGGCAGTCGCAACGTCTTTTTGACGCACCCGTGGTGCTCCGCCTGGTGCGAGGCGTTCAGCCGCGACGGTGACCTGCGCATACTCTGCTTCCACGACGGCTCCCGGCTCGCCGCAATCGCGCCCCTGGTCGTGAGTCGCAACCTGGGCCTGCGCACATTGCGCTTTATCGGCAGCGAGGATGCCGACTATCTCGGGATACTTGCACTCCCCGGGGATCTTGAATCCGTCGTCGCGCAGCTCCTGGATTGGATCTGGAACGTCCGCTCGGAGTGGGACGTCGCCCAGTTCCGCGACATCGATCAGGAGCTGCTCGAGCTCTGCCGCGCCCACTGCCCTGCCGGCATCTTGAGTGCGTGGCGCATGAGTGAAACCTGTCCGTACATTTCCATCAATTGCACGTGGACCGAGTTCACCAAGCAGCGCAAGGAACGGTTCAAGCGATTACGACAAACTGTGAACAAGTGTCTGCGGAGCGGCAAGGTGGAGTTCTGCTACGCGGAGGAGCCTGGCCTGACGCCGGAGGCGATCGAAACCGAGATCGGCGCGATTCAACAGGATTCCTGGAAGGCCACACAGGGACGCACGATGTTCCGTCCCGAAAAGCGGGCCTTCTGGCGGGCCGTTCTCAGAACGATGTTGCCCGCCGGAACGACGACGTGCTGTTTCCTGCGGGTGAATGATCAGCCGGCCGCCTTCGCCTTCGGCTTCCGATTCGGTAGCAAGTACTACTACTACTGCACCGGCTTCCGTGAGCAGTATCGCGTCCTGTCCGTGGGCAGCGTGGTGACACAACATGTCATCCAGGATGCCTTCGATCAGGGCCTGCGCGAGTTCGACCTGATGCGCGGAGATGAGGCCCACAAAGACCTCTGGACCTCCGAGGCGCGCCACAGCTATGAGCTCGTCCTGTACCAGCCCAAAGTCTTTTCTGCCCTGCCGGCCGAGGTGCTCTACAAGTGGCGCTGGCGCCTACGCGGCAACCCGTATGCTCGCCGTCTCAAGATCGGTTATCGCGTCGCGCGTGAACGCATCCGGCGCATAGCCGCACACTCGATGAGAGTCCGGGCCGTGCTGCGCGCTCCCATCCAAGACCCATTCTGAGGCTCGACTTGTTCCGCGGCGGCATCATTCAGAACAGCCGGAAGCTGCAACAGGCAAAGCCACATGTGGTGGGAAAGCACGGCGTTTATTCCTCGTCCAGCCAACCCTGCACCGCCAGCGGGTTACGTTCCTGCGCTCCGCCGGAGTGCCTTCTGCGGTGTGAGGCCCCGTTGTGCCAGGTAGCGGCCCACGGTTCAGACTGACCGCTCCGGGCGGGAGCGCTCGGCCAGAAGCTGCGGCACCGCCTCCCGCGTCCACAACACGAAAGGCAGCTTGACTTGGTCTGGGCAGCGGTCGGTGATCAGGTGACGGGTGGTCGCGGCCTGGGGCGACGCTGGGCTGTACCTTTGGACCAGCCGCGCGGCTTGGAATTCAGAGGGGTGACTCTGCCGAGTTCGACTTTCGCCAGCTAGCGGTCGATCGAGCTGCGCGAGACACCGAAGGTTACGTGCCGCGGCGCTCTTCTCTCTCCCGCCGCGGAAGCGCAACTCTTCCTGGATGCCCAGCGAGAGAAAGCGTGCCTCGCAGGTCTTCATCTCTGAAGTGTACCGCACGGATTTTCGTATCTGACACATGTACTGTACTGATTAGCAATAGGAGGTAACCGCATGCTCCGCGGCGCAATCGTGGGTTTTGGGCGCATGGGCGCAACGCATTTCGGCATACTCAACACGCACCCCCAAGTGCAGGTCGTCGCGGTCTGCGATTCCTCCAGCTTTACTCTCAAAAGCATTCAGAGATTCTCAGAAGCGAGACTCTACAACAACGTTACTACAATGCTTGACAAAGAGCAGCTTGATTTCGTTCTGGTCTGCACTCCGACGGCATCACACGCCGACGTAGTGGAAGCGACACTCGCTGCGCACTTGCACGTATTTGTCGAGAAGCCGCTGGCCTTGGGAGAACCGGCAGCGCGCCGGCTGGTCGCGCTTGTCTCTGAGACCGATCTCGTAAACCAAGTCGGGTATTTTCTCCGCTTCAACGAACTCGTCGAAGTCGCCCGCGCGTACATCGCGCGCGGATATCTTGGAAACCTCGTGCACTACAAGAATGAGATGTACGGCCGAACAGTCCTGCATCGCACGTCGGGCGGCTGGCGAGGCAAGAAGATGGAGGGGGGCGGCTGCATGCTCGATTTCGCGTCACATTCTATCGACCTCGGGCACTTTCTGTTCGGTCCGACGACACACGTGGGCGGCACCCACCTCAAGAACGTCTACTCCGAAGCCGTTGAAGATGCCGTCTACACGTCGCTCACCCATCAAGGGGGTGTCACGGGAACGCTGGCGGTGAACTGGAGCGATGAATCCTATCGCCGCCCATACAACCGGGTGGAGATCTTCGGCACCAATGGCCGGATGATCTTGGACCGCCAGGAGTGTCGCCTGTACTTACGGCGACCGCCCGGTGAGCCTGGACTCAGGGCCGGGTGGAATGTGACGTGCTTGCCACAGGTGGCGCGCCGTGTGCGCTTTGACATCCGCGGGACTGAATTCACGGCACAGCTCGACCACTTCATCGCGTGCATAGAAGATCCGGCGACTGAGCAACTGTGCCCGTTCACGGCCGCGTACGAGACGGATCGAGTGATTGCGATGATCGAAGAAGATGCCGCGGGCAGCGAGGTGCAATGTGGATCGGCTCATTCTGGGTGATAATCAGTTCTTCGGCGTGAATCACATGTCCGAGGAAAGGGGGATGGCGCAGCTTGTGCGCTTTCAGGACAACGCGGCCATCCTGCAGGTCCTCGACACAGCCTACGACCTCGGCATCCAAGCGTTTAGCTTCAGCACCCACGAGCGCGTGCGCGCGTTGTGTGACCACTTCCGTAGCGACCCGCAGCGTTACAGCCAGCTGCGCTTGTATCCGGCGCTGCCGTATGCACACAAGTATGCGCATGCGGTGGCCGAGAAAGGCGTTCTTGGGGCCATCAAGGATGTGCTCTTCGCAGGGAATCAGGTGTCCTCAGCGTTTGGGATGCTCGTCCGTGGTGGGACGGCGGTGCTCACGCGGGACCCCGTCGAGCTAATGACGCTGGTGGTGGATACGGAACTTCAGATGTTCCGAGGACTGCGCGTGGAGGTCGTCTTCCTACAGAATATCGTGACCGACCTTTTGCTGGGTCTGGGATGGCGAGAGATATTGACGGCATTTGCGCAGCACATTCGGGAGCGGCACGGGGCGCGCCCGGGGTTCATTACGCTTAATCTTCCGCGACTGATCGACACGTTGGAACAGTGCGAAGTCACAGATGCGGTCGTGTGTGCGGCGGTAAACAAGGTCGGCTTTCAAATGAATCCGGACGTTGCGGCATACGAGCGTGCGCTGGCAGTCACCACTTACCCGGTCACGGCTATGTCCGTCCTTGCCGCCGGTGCGGTTCCGGCATGCGAGGCCGTGGAGTATGTGACGAGGTTTCCGGCGATTCGTAGCGTGATGTTCGGCGCCTCCTCATCGGCCCATATGCGGGAGTTCCAACGACTCATCGAGAAGGGAGGCGTGCGCGATGCCCGGCCGGTGGCTCAGTCCTCATAGGTATGGCGGGGGCGAACATCATGTCGATCGTTCAAACGCGTTTTCGCTCATCGGTCGTACCTCCGCTCAGTTGCCGAGCCGGGCGCGGGTCGACCATTCGTTGAAGGGAACGTGGAACTGACTCGGCGATTTCGCTGCTGTGTGGGGGCCTCGGCAGGGGGACACCTCACCCAACTGCTGGAGCTGGCACCGTGCTGGGAGGAGCACACGCCGGTTCTCATATCCACTCTCGCGATCGTCGCGCCGGAACTGCGGCGGCGCGGGCGAACGTACATTATCGGCGAGTGCAACCGGTTTCACCCACTCCGGGCGCTCGCGGTAGCGTGGCGCTCACTGCAAGTTGTCCTGGCTGAACGCCCGGAGGTCGTGTTGACGACCGGGTCAATGCCGATGGCCATCTTCGCACTGCTGGCGAAGCTGGGGGGGGCGCGCGTGATCTGGATCGACAGCATTACCAACGTGGAACGGCTTTCGATGAGCGGTCGCTTCGCATGTCACTTCGCAGACCTTTGCCTAACGCAGTGGCCTCACCTTGCTTCCGCGACCCGGCGGATCGAGTACGCGGGAGAACTCGTATGATCTTCCTCACAGTCGGAACAACGCACCCGTTTGATCGCCTGGCCCAGGCGGTGGACCGCGCGCTCGAGCGCGGCTTGATCCGTGAGGATGTGTATGCCCAGCTGGGTCACAGTTCATATCGGCCTGCGCACTACACGGCTGTGGCGACGTTGGAAAAGTCGAGTTTTGACGCCCAATTGCGGGAGGCTAGCGCGATCATCAGCCACGCTGGCATGGGAATCCTGACTCAGGCGCTGCAAGCGCGGAAACCCTTGCTCGCGCTCCCCCGCCTGGCGCATTTTCGAGAGGTGGTGAACGATCACCAGGTCGCCTTGGCTGAGCACTTTGCGCGCGCGGGCCATATTCTGCTCGCGCACGATGAAGAAGAGCTGCTCATCCAAGTCCAAAGGTTACGTCAATTTGTGCCGACAGATCGCAACCCACAGCGCGCCAGGCTCATTCAACGAGTGTCCACCTTTCTAGAGAGTGTCGGCGCGTGCCCGGACCCGGCTCGCGCCCTCAAGCGCGACCGGTGAAATGTTGCCTGGTATCCGGGCAGTTGGCCCGACACGGAGTGCTCCTAATGCCCAGCCGCGGAAGGCTGGGCAAAACGCGCAGCGACCATCACCAGTCATGGTGCGTCCCTGTAATCGCGGCCCGCGTTCCCGCCGGCCGTAACCGAAACACCTCCCCCTATTAGGGGGAGGGCAGGGTGAGGGTTGGGTATCGGCGCCGCCCCAAGTAGCGTTGGCCCTCCGTGGCTAACGTAAACCCTCGGCGCCGCCGCAAGTAGCGTTGGCCCTCTGTGGCCAACGAACACCACTGGCGTCGACTCCCTGTGTAGCGCCGGCCGAGCGTGAGAAAAAAACGGGGACTGGCTCCGCGCCGCCGCCGTTTGCTGTGCAAGAGCAGCATTCCCGCGGTGCCTGTCCCCGTTTTTTTCGGCGGCGTGCCCCCAAGACCGCCGCCCGGGCCTTGGCCCCTCGAACCCGTACGCTGACGGCTGACGGCTTGTCCAACCGCCTTCGCTACAAGAAGTCCGCCAGCTCTGCGGGCACCGGCCGATTTTGCGAAACGAACCCACCGTTGACGGTCACGTCCACGGCCACCGGCGCCGGCACGGGTTCGCCGGCCCGCACGGACTGGAGCCGCTGCAGTTCGTGCAGCGCCCGGTAAAAGCCCCGCTCGAGGGCGCTCTCGTACCGCGACAGCTTGCCGAGGCAATCCGGTCCGCGGGCGTCGTTGAGGAATGCATATCCCACGTCCTCATGGTATCCGTGCCTCGCCATGAGGTCGGCCCGCGGCACGTCGTGTTGACTGCGTTCGAGGAGCTGCGTCTCGATCTGCGCGGCCCGCCGTAGCCGCCATGCGGTGGCGACCGCGCGGTCCGCGAGCAGTTCTTCGAGCTCGCCCGCGGGCTTCAGTTGCCGCAGCAGGCCCTCGCGGAAAGCGTCAAACTGGTCCTCGTTTTCGTCGGGCAGTAGCGCGGCTTCCGAGAGCAGCCCGTGCTTCAGCGCATTCATCTTCGAGCTGGCCTTGCCCTCCGCCGTCTTCGGTCCGGTCGACTTGGCCGCGTTCCGCCGGTTCGCTTCGATTTTTGCATCCGATGTCATTCGTGACTCCTTTTCTGGTACCCTCGACCAGGGCCGGCAGGTAATAAGCGCACGGGTGTCGCGCTGCAATCCCCGCGCTGTAGCCTGAACACTGATCGCTGAGAGCCGCTGGCTGATCGGAACCCCGCACGCCAGTGCGCGGCCAGCGGCTGAGAGCCGCCGGCCTCGACCTGCTGGCTGATAGCTGACCGCTGACCGCTGATAGCTGTCGGCTTAGACCCGCTGGCTGATACCTGACCGCTGATAACTGAGCACTGACAACTCAGAGCCGCTGCCTGATCGCTGACAGCTGTCGGCTTAGACCCTTTGGCTGATAGCTGATAGCTGAGAGCTGAGAGCTTCCTCATGATCTCCGTCATTATTCCTGCCCATAACGAAGAGGCCGTGATGAGCCGCGGTCTGGAGTATCTCCTCGCCGGCGCTGAGCCGCGCGAACTCGAGGTCATCGTCGCCTGCAATGGCTGCACGGACCGCACAGCCGAGATCGCCCGGAGCTTCGGCGCGCCGGTGCAGGTATTGGAGATTCGGCAGGCGTCGAAGACTGCCGCTCTCAACGCGGCGGAGGAGTTGGCGACAGCATTCCCACGCGTGTACATGGATGCGGACGTCCGGCTGAACATCGACAGCGTCCGCCGGATGGCTGTGGCGCTGGAGCCGCCCAGCGCCTTGCTCGCTGCCCCAAAGCTGCGGATGGACCTGTCGCAGACGTCTTGGTTCGTGCGGGCTTACTACGAGGTGTGGACGTGCCTGCCATACAACCAGACGATGGTCGGCACCGGTGTCTACGCCCTCTCGCGCGCCGGCCGTGCCCGCTTCGATCGCTTCCCGGACGTGATCGCCGACGACGGTTTTGTGCGATTCCATTTTAGGCCTGAGGAACGACAGAGCGTGGACGGTGCCGAAGTGCGGGTCGATCCGCCACGGACGTCTGGTGGCCTGATCCGCATCAAGACCAGGGCCAAGCTCGGACAGTTGCAGTTGCGACAGCGGTTCCCGAGCCTGCGCGGGGCGGACCACAAGACACTCGGTCCAATACTGCGCGTACTGATGTCACGGCCGCGCCTGTGGCTGAACCTTCCGGTATACTTCGCTCTCAACTTGGCGATGCGGTTTCAGGCTAGGCGTTGTCTGGTCAAAGGAGTGCTCAGGGTCTGGGAACGTGACGACTCCCGTAAACGGGCACTTAGTCACGGCGGGACCGAGGTCGATCCGGAGCGTGGTACCGACTGCCGAAGCCAGCACCCGACCACTGTGGCTTTCAAAGGGCATGTCGGATCGAGCTGAGCACACTAACCACAATGGGTCCACATAGTGGCTGTTCCTCGGCGCGCCATAGGGCCTCGATCTCGCGTGCGTGGCTCAGTGTCAACCTAATACGACGGTCTGTACGCCCCGTACATTGCCGTCTGCCAAGGTGACACCGGCGTCTCACCGAGATATGGGTACCAATAGGATGCTTGATTGGAGCCGCTCGGCCACGGAGGGATCACGGCCGCCGCACTTATCATGCTTCGTACAGCGGAGTCCTCTTCGTACTGACACCGGTCTACATAAGCGAAAAACGCGTCATGGTTCCAGGCACCTTTCATTCCGAGCATCCGTGCGGCGAGCGCCTGACCAGCATACACATGTCCGGCGATTCGACGATACCCCTCGTGGTATTGGTAGGGGTACATTGAACCCATGGGAAAAGGCGGACCACCCCAGGCACTTGGTGGGTACTCTTCGTGCCGTGACGATGGCCCCCAGTCACCAAACGCCAACCCCATTACGTCGGCGGCATAGGGGTGACCCGAGTTTTGCCAGCCCGTCCACAACTGATTACCAGTGCCGAAGTAAGTACCATCGTCTTCTTGGTTCTCATAGCCGGACAATGCGGATATTGCGTCATCAGCCAGCAGCCGACCGGCGAATTGTATCATGAATTTACGACCCAGACCATGGCCACCGCTGCAACGCCATAGATGCTTATTGAGCTGGGCGCAGCCGTAGGCATCAATGCCGCGCTGAATGAGGTTAAGGAGCAGAGTGCGCTTCTCAGCAGGTGAGTAGTTGCAGCACAGGAGCAACCCTGCATCGCCAACGTAGCTCGCTATCGTCTCACTATAATTGGGCATGTTGTCCGCGGGGTGCATGGTTCGCGAGAGGTCGTTTCCTTGATGATCTAGCCAGGGACGTTGGAACAGGTTGGCAATCGTCGACAGGTTCGGCGGCGCCCCCTGCGGCGCGACAGAGGTTAGGCGGTCAAGGTGTATCTGTGACTCAGTCCAGAGGCTCTTCGCCGTGGCACAGTAAGGCGGGCGGAAGGTGTCGGTCGGAGGGGGAGTGGCGAGGCAAGTCAGGATAGCGCAGGACTTGATGTACGTACACCATTTAGTGCCGCCGTCGCGGACAACAGGGTAGCCAGTAATGTCATAATAGACACCACCCACAAGGTCAGACTGGAGGATGCTCGCCGTGCTGACTAGCGACTTGTCGGTGCCGAGCACAAAGGCGCCAGACTCACCAACGCGCAGTGAACCATCATAAAGCGGTTGTCGCTCGTCGTAACCCTGCTTCCATCCGTCACCGGCATCCGTCGTCGTCGCCGGGTCGATGACGGATCCGTGGACATGGTAGTTGCCCGGCATCGGGTATGGATTGGTGAATGCGACGACCATCGGCGGAGGGTCGATGCTTACGACCGTGATCGGTCCGACCACCCACCAGTCGCCGTTGACGAACTGGCCCACTTGGTGCGGCTGGTCAAACGTCCACGTGATCCCATACTGGCTGATCGAGCTCGCCATCTCACCGGTTGATACCGTCAGCGATACGGAGCGCGTCGTGTTGCCGCTCCCGTTCGTCGCATTCGTGAACGTGACCGTGTCGTTGTAAGTCCCCTCCGGCAGGCTGTCGGCGCCGCTGTTGATGGAAACGGTCACCGTTGCCGACCCGCCGGCGGCCAGCGACCCACTCGCGCTGGACAGGCTCACCCAGGACTGCGTTTTCGTCGCCGTCCAGTTGATCGGCTGCCCGCCGACGTTCGTGAGCGTGTAGTCCTTGCTCGGCGGGTTGAAGGGACCTCCGGGACTGCCGGAACTGCTCAACCCGTCGCTCGGCGCGATCGCCAGGGTTCCCGGGCCAGTGCCCGGCTGCACCGTGAAGTTACAGACCTGGTGGGAGCCAAGCCCGGCGATGAGGCCCCAATTGCTGAGGCTAGTTACAGTGCCCTGCTCGGTGCGAAACGCGTAGTTGGACGCCAGCATCTGCTCACCCGCGCCCTGGGGCGTCACATACACGCTGTACGTGTGCGACAACACGTTCACCACGAGTCGCAAGTGATAGGTCGTTCCCGCCGTGTAAGGAATCGTCACGTCGGCGTCGTACGCCCCACCGTTGCGGGCATCGACCGTGCCCGACGAGTTAAAGCGGACCAAGACGGCGAAATCGGCATAGGCCTGACCGGGAGCTGCCGACAGCGCCGTGATGCCATCCATATTCGCGTCGTTGGGAGTCGCATCAAACTCCACCGTAAAGCCCCCACTCTGTGCATCAAACGCGAAGTTCTGCCAGGTGGCGGAGCTCACCTCGCAGTCGCCCGGCAGGCTGGCGGTGTAGTTCTGGCCGGTCTGATTGGCCGTCACGTTGCTGTAGGTGCGGCTGGCCGGATTGAAGGTGTAGCCGGCTTTCGTCGGCGTGGCCGTCCCGCTCCAGCCGTAGCTCACCGTGGCGCTGTAGTCACCCAAGCTGTTGGTCTGCGGATTGCCCGGTAGGCCGTTGATGGTCACGTCGCTAACCGGGGAGTCGTCAGTGTCGACGACATGCCCTGATATGGTGAGATTCGGATGCAGCGCTACGGTTAACGAGACCGAACGCGTCGTGTTGCCCTGCCCGTTCGTCACATTCGTGAACGTGACAGACGCCTTGTAGGTGCCCTCCGGCAGTTCGTTCGCCTTGACGTCGTCGATGAAGACCGTCACCTCGACGGAAGCGTCCGGTAGCAGCATGCCGCCGGCGGTTGACACGGCAACCCACGCTTGCGTGGCCGCGGCGGTCCACGTGAGCGGCGACTCGCCGCGATTGGTCAGCGTGTACTGCTTGGAATCCGGCGTGAACGGCCCGCCGACGTATCCGGTGCTCTCCAGCCCCTCCGCCGGCGAGACCGCTAGGGCGCCGGGCGCCGACACGACGACTGCTGCAAACTGGGTCTGTTTTCTTTCGTGACTGTGCATGCAGCCAATCGGCTGGGTCAATCCGGCCAGGAGGATGCTGAGCTTCACGGTGTACGTGCCGGACTGCACGAACGTGTGCGCTCGCTCGCCGAAGGTGGCCACCGGCCCGCCCTCCTCCAGATCGCCCCAGCTCCAGCGGTACTCGCCATCCGGGAGTGAATCACCCGTCATCGTAAAGGCGTGGCCCACCACGGTCAACGGAGCGTCACCCTCATAGACGTCCAGCGCGAAATACACCAGCGGATACACGAGCACGACGACCGTGCCTACGTTGGAGTCGTTGATCCCGTCGCTCGCCTCGTACGAAAACTGGGCGTGGCCCTGGAAACCGGCGGGTGGCGTGAACGTGACTGAAGCCGTGAGATCATCGACGGGTTCAACCTCGCTCAAACTGCCATTCACCGGCGCAGCGACGATCGCGAACTCAAGCGGCAGACCAGCCGGGCTCGCACCGCTCAGCTCGATCTCGATGGGCGTGTCGGGCGGCGTCAGCACGCCGAGGTCGTAAACCACCGGGGACTCACCATCGGTCGAACCCCCGTTGCTCGCACCCCCACCGGAAGGCGGGTTGCCGGGGACCGTGCCTCCCCCTTCCCCTGGAACCGTTCCCGAACCGGCGCCATCGCCCTCGATGGACGTTCCGTCACCCTCGACGAGCGTTCCGTCGCCGTCTAAGTCGCCCGGCGGAAGCACGATCGCTCCAGCACCGCTGCCCTGCACGATGCCGGCGATGACCGAATTCGGGTCAGCCGGGTCGAGATCCGTTGGGGGGCGCGGGCAGCCGCCAGCCCCAAGCAAGGATGCGAAAGCGACCACTGCCGGCACGAAAAGCAAACGCGCGTTAGATTGGGGCATAGACATGGCGCTATTTTCCTCTTCCCAGCTTCATGTCCCCGTGTACTATTCGAATCGTGGAGTGGAGATGCAATCGCGTTTGTGGCGGCGGGGCGGCTTTACCGGGACGTATCGCGCGACGGTCCATAATGTCATCGGATACTATAGGAAACACCTAGGTGTCCAGCAGGGGTTACACCTAGGTGCCAAATTTGCGCTGAATATGGGGATATTGTTTTGACGCGGCCTCGCGGCGGTGTTACACTTTTATAAGACAAGGCGGGATGTATTCGCCATGAGATGTGCTCGAACAGAGGCGGGCTGGTTCGGCGCAGCGCTGGTCGCGCTGCTAGTATATGCGACCTGCGCCGCATACGGCGGCATCGCGCCTTCGGCCGTGGCAACGGACCCGGCGGATCAGTTGCCCACCTCCGATAAGCAGTTCGCGGCGGATTCCGCTACCGCCGTCCAGTCCCTGGACGACATCAACGCGCTGCGGCCGAGCTTTTCACATGGCGTGTTTGGGCTTGCGCAGCCTACGGTCGCATTACCGAGCGACGTAGCGCCGGCCGATGCGTCCTTGCGGGAGCTTCCCCCCGCACCGAGCAGCATGGCGCTCGTGCTGAGCGCCCTGGCGATGCTGGGTGCCTATCAGGGCGTACGTTCCGTCAAGCGGCTGCACCTGAACTTCACTCCCGACTGGTATCACACCGGGGGCCCGGCGCAGATCGGCCACGCGACGCCGTTCGACCTGGACTGCAGCGCGTTGCCGCCATGCGTCTTCGATGCACCGGTCGCCATGCCGGCGTTTACTTATCGCATTCCGCGCGAGCTCGGCTCGCGACTACGGTCACAGTATTTTCTCCTCATCGAATCCCCCCGGGGCCCGCCGCGCGTTTCCTGACTCGGCCGTGCTCCTGCACGCGCACATAGGCGGCGTGCGGAGCGTTTCTTGGGCTGTTTCTAGGAAGCTCTTATCCTCGGCAAGTCTCGCTGATAGCGCCGCCAAGCGGATGTGCATCGGGGTGCTGCTGAGGAAGAAGGAAAAGGACGATGAAAAGGCTTATCATTCTGGGCGGACTTGTGGCCGCCCTTTCGCTGATGGCTTCCGCGGTGCAAGCGGGCTACGACTACCAGGTGACGCCGACCACGGGTGACTACAGCTATGGGCAAGGCGGCGAGTTCACGATCACCAACGCGGGTATACCCCTACCCGGTGCGCAGGTGTTTCAGACGTTTTGTGTCGAAGTAAGCGAGACCTTTTGGCCAGGAACAACGTACTATGCACAGATTAGCACCGCGTCCGTGTATACGGGCTACAATCTGACGAATGGTGCGGCGTGGCTGTACTGCGAATTTGTGCATGGCAACCTCGACGACTACGCCTACGGCGGCAATCCTCAGCGCGTACTTGATGCTGGGTTACTTCAGCAAACCATCTGGTATTTCATGGGTGTCGGGGCCAACCCAGGCGGAAAGTTCTACGCCGACGCGGTGGCCCAGTTCGGTGAGGACCACCTTTTTGAAACGAATCAGATCGGCTGCACGCGCGTCTTGAATCTGAGCACGTCGCAAGACGGCCTCTGGGAGCATCGTGCTCAAGACATGCTTATTTGCATCCCGGTTCCCGGGGCCGCTCTGCTCGGCGTGCTCGGCCTGAGTCTGGTCGGCTGGGTCAAGCGGCGTTTGGCGTAGTCTGATGGAGGGCACATTGCCCGAATGAACGATGACAATCGGTCGCTGGCGGTGCCCTCCGATCTCTTTCGGAGGGCGCCGCGCGGCCGACCAAAAAACTGTGACGCGGAGCGTAAGACGCGCGCCGCGCAGCAGGGAGAAAGGGATATGAGAAGACGAGCTTACACGGCCGCAGTGATTCTCCTGTTGGGAGCCTCTGCGGCAATGGCGGGATTCGCTGTCGGCCCGATCGAATACGGCGATAGTTGGTACTCGCAATGGGCCGAGTCGTCGGACTACAGCCTTTATACGGCCGGAGCCCCATTCGACACCTTCACGTTTGAAATCGTCTCGAACGTCACTGGTGGGTTTGTGGATCCCGGCGTACAGAGTTTTTCGATCGGCGGTTGGACTGCAAGTAATAGCTTGGACAACAAGCTTGTTACAGCCGATAGCGCGACCCCGGTCTCGGGGACCTTATACTACTGGCTTGCATTCGAAGATTCGCTGCTAGATGTTCCATTCACGATGGATTACTGGGGATACGCCCCCACTGGGCAAGCCTTGATCCACCAGGAAATATACTGGGACGGCGGCGGCCTTGATGGCAATTTCACTTATACGGTGAACCTGATCCCGGTGCCTGGAGCGGCGTTGCTCGGTGTGATCGGCCTCGGGCTGGTCGGCTGGGTAAAGCGACGGCTGAGCTGACGCTTCCGGTAACGAATGCGGACTCTGGTCTGCTCCTCAGATGCTGAGCGGACCGCGTATACCGCAAAACGAAAGGAGCGTGAGGCTTGAGATACTTTAGTGCAGTACTCAGAGCGGCGATAGCGTTAGCCCTGGCTGCCGTCTGTCCGATCTCCGCCGCGGGTATTCAGCCCCATGGAGATCCTATCTACGGCGGCAGTTGGGGCCAGGCTTTCGACTACACCGGTCCGCGCGACGACGCCATCGACCTGATGGCGGTTGCGATTGTGCGGGGCGGCCCGTTTGAATCGCCAACGTTTCGGGCGTTCAACGTGCCCGACTGGAGCGTCCTGGGCGAGTACCCGGCAGATGCGCCGGAGCTGGCCGCAGCCGGTACGTACACGAATCCGGTCACGGCGGTGAGCTTTGAGCTTTGGTTCGCCGCCGAGCCGGAAGACCCGGTATCGCTGTTATTCGGCGCCTGGCATCCTGGGGAGTCGCTGCCATTCGAGGCATTCGAGCTCACCTGGGATGGCGCCGGCACCCGTTGTGTGTGGGTTGTTCAGTCGGCGTCTTGGTCCAAGCCGCGTGGTGATCTGCCGCTGGGCGTACCCGCGCCCGGCGCAGCAGTGCTCGGTGCGCTCGGCCTGGGCCTCGTGGGTTGGCTGAAGCGACGGTTGTCATAAGGAGCTTCCGTTCGAACAAGGTTCAGTTTCGGTCTTGTGGCTGCCGATTGGCAGGTGGCGCGGCCACGAGAAAGCGTGATTTGTGAAAACGAACGTAGCGATCCCAGTGTGGGTACTGGGGCTGCTCGCGTCGATGGCCTCCGCCGGCTTCGAAGCCGGCGCCACCAAGGACGTTAACGTGCCGGCTGCAGGCAGCGGCTCTCAGGGCGCCGCCGCGCTGCAGCCGGCGTGGTTCGCGGCTCCTCGGCCCGAGTTCGGCAGTGACGTGCTCGGCGATTTGTTCACGCCGCACGGAACATCCGATAGTGCATCCGGATTCGCGGCCGGCACCGAGCCTGCCAGTCTGGACACCGGGCTGCTCGGGGACCCGAGCGAAAGTTCGGACTGGATTTATCAGCAGGCCGGCGAGGACATGGGCCAGAGCGCTGGGTTCGACGACTCGCCGTGGGACTATCCGCAGGACGCGATTGCGCCCGAAGACGGCGGCGAGCGTCCGGACGGTTCGATCCCCGCCCCCGGAGCGGCCCTGCTGGGCACCGTAGGACTAGGCACCGTAGGGCTGGGTATCTTCGTGTGGTTCCGGCGCCGGCCGCCTTAGCTCGCTTAACGAAGCCGGCTTCTGAGCCGCCGCACTCATGCTGCGCGGCGGGTCCGCGCGGGCTGAAGCCCGCGGCTCCGGGGTCGAGGAGTTTCGGTTCCATTCTCTGACTCTTCGTCACCCTCCGACAAGCGCCGGAGGGGGACTCTCTCGTGCGCGGGGGCGCCAATGCCAAGCGCACGGGCCGCCCGGTCACGGCGCAGCGGGGTGAATCCAGATTAACAATCCGCGGGTTTCATGAGGCGTCCGCTTCAGCCCGGGAGGAATTACGTTGCGGAGGGCAGGTAGTATGGCTGCTCATGAATCCGGGTCTGCGCATCGCAAGCTGAAAATCCTTTTGAGCACTGCGGCGATCGCGGTCCTGCTCGTTGGCGGCGCCTATGCGGGCTGGAAGTTCCGCAAGCGGATGATGATCCAGACCGCCTTCGCCGAGGGCACCGCAGCATTCGAGCGCGGCGACTGGGAGACCGCGCGGCGGATGCTGGGGCGCTATCTCTCAGCATACCCCGACGATGCTCCGATTCTCGGCAAGTACGCGCACGCGCAGCTCTCGGTTCGCCCACTGCCGCGCGCGAACGTCGCGCAGGCGATGAGTGCGTATCGCCGACTGCTGCGCGTCACTCCCCGTGATGATGCCGCGTTCCGACGCCTCGCCCTGCTGTACGAGACGACTGGCGATTTCGCCGAGCTGGCCCAGATCGCCAGCAACCGGCGCGCCGTGTCACCGGACGACCCGGCAGCGATCCTGGCAAGCGCCAAGTCGTTGCTCTATCGGCAGAAGTCGGACGAGGCCTACGCCGAGCTCGAAGAGCTCGTCAGCCGGCTCGCCAGCCTCGGTGAACAGCGGCCCGAGCTCGTCGAGGCGTGCGTTCTACTCAGTATGGTGGCAGCCGAGGCCGTGCCGGCGGGAGGCGACGCCACGCGTGAGGCCGAGGCACTGAGCTGGCTAAACCGGGCGCTGGAGCACAACCCGGATTCCGCGCTGGCCCACGTGCAGCGGGCCACGCTGGTACGCACCCTCGCGGAACGCGCCCGACGTCCGCTCAGTGAATCCGAGATTGGCGCCGCGCGTCAGGATCTGGAAGAAGCCGAGAAGCTTGGCCTGGCCGATCCGCGCGTGCGCCTGGCGCTTAGCGAGGAGTGGATGTCCCACGGGGCGTACGATCGGGCCGCGGCGCAACTGGAAGGCGCTGCGAAGATCGACCCGGAGTCGTTGACAGAGTTCTATGTGGACCCAGGGGATTGGGTGACGGCGCTGTTCGCCAACAGGTCGAAGCTCGCCCTGCTGACCGGAGCACGGGACGAGGGTGCGCAGCTTGCGCAAGACACGCTGGATCGCTTGAAAGACCGGCCGCAGCGCCAGCAGGTCCTCCCGCTGGCGCTGGAGCTGTTCGTCGCTGGTCAGCGAATGCCCGCGGCGCACCAGGCACTCGAGGAGTTCCTCGAAGCCGTGAAGCTAGTGCGGACCAATACCGCCGTCGAGGAGCAGACGGCGTTTCTCCAGGCCGTCGTCGCCAACGCCGAGAATGAGCCGTACCGGGTGATCGACCTGCTCGCGCCGGTGGCGGACCGGCCGACCACGCGGACGTTGATCCGCGCCATGTTGGCGGACGCGTACGCCCGGACCGGGCAGATGGGCCGGGCGGCTAAGGTGCTCGCGAAAGAGACCGCCGAGCGGCCGACAGGTGCCGAGGGCACCAAGCAACTGGCACGCCTCTATCTTGGTCAGGGGGCGTGGGGCGCGGCGCGCGACGTACTGGGGTCATTGACGGAGCCGCAGAGAGACGTCGACGCGCAAGTCTTGGAATTGGCGGCCCGGCTGGGGTTGGCTGGCCAGGAGTTGCCGGAGCAACGAGCCAGCGCGCTCGATAGTCTGGCAGACGAGCTAGCGAAGCTGCGCGACGCGGACCCGGAGCGCGTCGCTGTCCGCATCCTGCTTGCCTCCATCGCCGAGCAACAGGGCCGACGGGACGCCGCCGCCGCCGAGCTGCAACGGGCGAGCGCGGAATGCACTGACCCGCTCCCCGCACTCATGGCCCTGAGCCGGTTGCACGCCGGTGCCGGGCAAGTCGACGAAGCCCTGCAGACCCTGCGCGCCGCATGTGAGCGGTCCGGCGAGCACGCGATGCCGTGGCTGGCGCTCAGCGACCTGCTGGCAAATCGGGCGCGAGTGGACGAGGCCCGCGCGGCGCTGCGCATGGCAGCCGAGGCCGTGGCGTCACCCGAGGACAAGCGCCGCGTCGCGGTCGCGCTCGCCGCCCTGGACCTTCGGAAGGGCGAGGTTGCCACCGGCATCGCCGCCCTGCACACCCTTGCCGCCGAAGATCCGCAGGACATCCAGGCCCGCGCATTGCTTCTCGAACTGCCGCAGATCCTGCAGGACCAGCCGGCCGCCCAGCAACTGGTCGACGAGATCAAGGCCGTCGAAGGCAACAATGGGCTGCTGTGGCGCTTGCACCAAGCCCGGCTCTGGCTCGCTGCGCCGGACCGCCAGGCGCGGCAGAAAGAGACTGTTGAGCTCTTGCGGTACTGCCTGGAGGCCGACCCCACGCGAGCCGCGCCGATCCTGCTGCTCGGCGGGCTGTACGAGGAAAACGGCGATTTCCCGGGTGCGGAAGCGGTCTACTCCGCCGGATTCAAAACGAGCGGCGCACCCGAGGCTGCGGACCGTCTGCTGGTGCTGTTGCAGCGGCAAAAACGCTTCTCTGAGGCGCGTGCCCTGCTCGATCAGCTCAAGCAGAAGCTGGACGAGCGGCTGGTCGGCACGTGGCGAATCGCTCTGGCCGTCGGCGCAGGGCAGTATGGCGACGCCATCAGCGAGCTCGAGCTGCGCCTGGCCGGGCCTCAGCGGGACCCGCTGGACCTGGTCCGCCTCGCGGGGTTGGTCTATACGCAGACGCGCGACGCCGATCGCGCCCTGGAGTATTTGAGCCAGGCCGCGGCGCTGGGCGCCGATCCGCCGACTGTCGCGCGCACGCGTGTCTCCATTCTCAAAACCGAGCAGCGCCTGGACGAGGCGGAGGGAGTACTGGAAGAGCTGCTTGCCGCGAAGCCTTCAGCGGAGGCGTACCTCCTAAGCGCATCCTACCATGCGAGTCTCGGGCGTAGCGATTTGGCGGAGAGAGACTATACAGAGCTGGTGCGAATCTCCACGGACGCCGGGGGCTACGCGATGCTCGGCGAGTTCTACGCCCAGACGAAGCGACTCGATCAAGCGATCGACACCTGGCGGGGGGGGTTGGAGCACTACCCCGACTCGGCCCAGCTCAAACGCGGCTTGACGAAGGCCTTGCTCACCCGTGGCCAGGCCGGCGACCGTGAACTGGCTGGCAAGTTCCTCGCTGAGTTGCAGCAGGATCTGCCCAACGACACCGACCTCCTGTGGGTGCGCGCTGTATGGGACCTCGGGGAAGGGACGGCCGAAAGCGTGACGGAGGCACGCGCACTACTCAAACAGGCAGCGCAGTCGCCTCCGGCCAGCGCCGAGACGTATCGGGGGCTGGTTGAGATCGCGCTGCGGCTGGAGGACTCCACCGCGGCCCGCGACCTGGCGGATCGCGGGACACAGGTGAATCCGGGCGACGCAGGCTTGTTGCTCTTGCGGGCCCGCGCCGAACTGGCCCTCAGCAACCTCGAGGCGGCCCGCCAGACGGCCTGGGCGGCGCATCAGATCGACGGCAAGAACCCCGATGCGCTGGACATGATTATCGAGATCGCCGCCCGGCGACAGGACGTCACGAGCCTGCAAAGCGCCCTGACGGCCTTGCAGCAACTCCTCCGGGAGCAGCCCGACAGCGAGGCCTGGCAGCTTCTCCGCGCGCGCGTGCACGCGCTTCTTGGGCAGCCAGGCGCCGCGCTGGCCAATCTCGAAGCGTTTACCACCACGGAGGCCGGCCGTGCGAGTGTGCGGGCGCAGCTCTTCCTCCACGATCTGTACCGAGCCAAGGGCGACCCGATGGCGGCCCAGCGGGCCCTCGACGCCGCCAGCGCGCTGGCGCCGGATCACCTCGGCGTGCTACATGCGCGGCTGGTGCTGCTGGCCGAGGCCAAGCATTATGACGACATCGTCGCCTTAGCCACGGCGCAGGAGAGCACCGACCATCCACGCCCGGAGATCCTCCTGTCGGCCGCGACGATGCTCGGGGCATCGCCGGCCCACCTGGACACCGCGGTCAACCTCTGTCAGCAGGCCGTGGAGCTCGCCCCGGGCGATTTTCGCCCCTACCTGTCACTGGGAGAGCTAGCATACCGCAAGGGCGACATCGATCGCGCCGTGCAGGCCTACCGGGCCGCCCTGCGCCTCCATCCGGCCCAGCCGGAAGCCTTGAACAACCTGGCCTGGATTCTGGCGGACAAGGGCGCGGCGTTCGAGGAAGCGCTCGCCTACGCGCGCGAGGCGGTCGCGCTTCGGCCGAATGATGCGAATTTCCGCGACACGCTGGCCTTCATCTTGCGGAACATGCCCGGCAAGCTGGGGGAAGCGCGCGACGAGTTCCGTCGCTGCGCCGAGTTGGCGGAGGCGGGCTCCGCTCTGCGCGCCCGGTCGTTGTTCCACCTGGCCCAGGTGTGCTACGCGCTGAACGACTGGTTGTCGATTCCCGAGCACCTGAAAGAAGCGCTGGCAACCGAGAGCAGTACGCCCATCTTCACTCCGGACGAGCGGGCCGAGATCGAGCGCCTGCTTCGCGCTACACAAGACACCAGCCGGGTTTCAGCAGCCAAGCAGCGTTGAACACGCTCTGGCGGCCCTCCTTCGAGGAGACACCGAAGTACCCCACCTTGACAGTAGGTCGGCTTCCGGAGAAAAGAGACGGTGTGGCAAGCGTAGGAGGCGACAATGCAGAAGAAGACCCTGTCGGACCCATTTCGTGACAGTAGCGCTTCGGACCCGCGTGGACGCGGCAAGTGTAGCTTCCCTCCGCGTCGCAGCACGCGCCCACACGAGTTGAAACTGCCGGTCCTGGCCGCGTTCCTGCTGGTGCTGCCCGCCTGCGCCGACAAGCGGATCTCGGTGGCCGAGCTCGTAAAGCGCGAGGAGGCAGTGGCCCAAACTCCGCCGATGCCGGTCGATCTCGCTGCATTGGCGCTGACGGATGTCCATCCGTACCAGGTCAGGCCGGGCGACATCCTGTCGATCCGGATGTTCGGGCTCGCGGACGAGCGCTACACGCCAGTAGCGCTGGATCTGCGTGTGCACGACGACGGCCGTATTGTCCCGCCGCTCGTGGGGCCCATCGAGGTCCAGGGGCTGACCCTGAACCAGGTGGAGCAGGCCGTCATCGCGGCCCACGTGCCGAAAATCGTCAAGGACCTGTCGGTCTACGTGCAACTGGCCGACGCGGAAATGACCACGGTGCTCGTGTTTGGCGCCGCCACAACCCCCGGCTTGGTGAAGCTCCGGCAGAATGAGCGGAACATTCTGTACGCGCTGGCTGTCGCCGGCGGGTTCGGCGAAACCGCCACGGCCGGCGGCCTAAGCCGCGACATCTCGGGGCGCGTGCGCTACCGGCCGATCAATCCTGCACACGAAGAAGTGGTCTATAACCTCGCCGACATGAACGACCTGCGCCGGGTGCTGCAGGCGCCGCCGCTGGAGTCGGGCGACCTCCTGATCGTGGAGGCCGCGGAGAGCAGCGCGGTGTACGTCGACGGCGTCGTGAACCGCCCCGGACCGATCATGATCCCACCGCGTAGCACCTTGTCCGTGCTGCGCGCGGTGATGGCGGCGGGGGGGCTGCGGGACTACCTGGACGTGAAAGACGCGACGCTCATCCGGACCGGGGCCAACGGCGAGGATGTGCACGTGAAGCTGAACCTCAGCGAGATGCTGGCCGGCCGGAAGCCCGATGTGGCCCTGCTGGCGGGGGACATTCTGCACATCCCCTACACAGTGGACACGTTCATGCAGGAGTGGTTCTTCCGCAACCTGATCCCGGGGCCGTTTAACGTCGGTCTGCATTACGATCCGCTGGCCCAGTACAACGCCAATCGCGCGTTGCAGGGGACTACTGGCAACAACGGCGTGCTGCAGGGCATCCGGTCGACCCTGGGGTCGACGCTTCCCGGCGCGTTCATTCCGCCGGTGCCAACGCCGGCGGCCGGTCAGTAGCGGCCATCCGTCAAGCACGCGTCAAAGAGCGCGCGACGCACCGTGCCATCCTTGGCGCAGTGTGTCAAAGGAGAAGCGGATGACGAAAGTGAAGGCAGCGCTGGGCCTCGTGCTCGCAGCCGTGCTTGTCTGCGGCGGATGCCCGGTCGGCGACCCCGTCGCGGAGGGCCCGCCGCGAGTTCGGGTCGCGACCAGCCTGGGCGAGTTCCTCATCGAGCTCGATGACGCAAATGCCCCGAATACCGTCCAGAACTTCCTGCAGTACGTCGACGAGGGGTTCTACGACGGCACGATCTTCCATCGCGTGATCCCCGGGTTTGTCGTGCAGGGTGGCGGCTACCTGCCGGGGCTGGAGGCGAAGCCAACCCGCGCGCCCATCGCAAGTGAAGCCAACAACGGCCTGCTGAACCTGTGGGGCAGCGTCGCGATGGCGCGCACCGACGACCCCAGCTCAGCCACCTCGCAGTTCTACGTAAACGTGGCCGACAATCCCACGCTCGACCCTACCGCGACGTCCCCGGGCTATACCGTGTTCGGCCGCGTGATTGAGGGCATGGCGGTCGTCGACCAGATTTCGGCCATACCGACCGAGACCAGAGGAAATTTCTCCGACGTGCCTGTTGAGGATGTCGTCCTCCTGAGCGCGAAGTCCGAGCCGGGCGCGCTCGTCCTCACGCCAAGCTGGCAGACGTATTGGGACGGCGTGCAGTACAATGTGCAGTCGGCGCTGCGCGACGTACTCGTGCAGCTTCTCGGACAGCTAATCTCGCGATAGAAAGCCGCCCCTGACGCGCCGGGCTTTGCGCCGGGCCCTCAAATATCCGACTGGACTCTGTGATCGCCGCTGGTTACCCGCCAGCGGCGATTTTTGTTGTGTGCCGAGCATGCTTAACCGTTTGGAGGTGCGAGTCCTCTCCCCA
>CAZWYT010000042.1:0-44474 GCA_964638325.1 uncultured Planctomycetales bacterium | reverse complement strand
GTCAGCGCCACTTGCGGCGTCCGCGGCACGCCCTCGGGGTCGGGCCAGATCACCAGCTCGGACGCGCCGAAGTCGCTCAAGCCGGGCTCAAAGGCCGCCGCCGCCGCCTGCGCCACCCCCTCGTTGACGTGGGCCGCCGCGCCGGCAGGGACAGTGTAATCGCCGAGATCACGCAGGGTGGAGTTGGCCAGGACGAGCGGGTAGCCGGGCGCGTTGACGACCAGCAGCCGCAGATCGGCGCCGTACACCGGAAGGCCGCCCTTGTACTGCCGGTAGCAGACCAGCGTGGCCTTGTAGGTATCGGTCTCCTCGTCGTACAGGAGCGGCTGCGTGTACTGGACCCGGAACGCATCGTCCGCCGCGGCGGGCAGCAACTCGCCCGGTGCGACGCCGAAGACCTCGCCAAAGGTCCGGACAAAGTTGTCCGCGCTGGCCTCCGGCGAGAGGCCGTAACCGAACTCCGTCCCGAACACTTGGGCGAGCTCTCGGCCCTCCGTGAAGAACCGCACCTGCGGGAACGCCTGCTGCAACTGGTTGGCGACATCCTGGGCTGCACCACCGAAGGCGAGCGGGCTGCTCGTCAGCAGCACACTCACGAAGATCCACCGGCGCATCGTTAGTCCTCCATTCTCGTTGCTATCCAAGGCGGATTTGACGCTTCTCCTACTCCTGTAGACCAGAATATCCGCAACCCGCGACCAGAGCAATACGGAGCCTCATTTCTTTGCGTCTGCGCCGGTCCGCCGCGGCGGACAAAGCCATGCAGCCGCTGGGGCGACCCTTATCTCGGGCCAGCGGCTGCATTTAGCGCTTTACACCCGGCGTTGCGGGTGCGCTGCGGGCTATAGCGACAGTGCGTCGACGAATGGGTTGATGTCGCCGAAGTCGACCAATCCATCTCCGTTGAAGTCGCCATGCAGGAGGTAGCAATCCGGGAATGCCGCCTGGTACGCACCGGCATTGGTTACCGCCAGCACGAACGGGTTGATGTCGCCGAAGTCGACCACGCCGTCGCAGTTCAGGTCACCGAGCCGGCCGAAATGCGCGCTGACGGTCTGGTTACTGCCCATCGTGATGCTGACCGGGTTCGCGGTGCCGGTCACGTCGCCCGACCAGAAGTCGAAGTGCCAGCCGGGCGCAGCGTTGGCCGTGAGCTGCACGGTGGTGCCCTGTGGGTAGGTCCCGCCCGGCGGATTCAGCGTCACCGTGCCCTGGCCGTCGATGTTCACCGTCAGCGTGTACTGGTTAAGGGCGAACACCGCCGTCACCGTCTTGTTGCCGTTCATCAGGATCGAGGTCGGGTTCGTACTGCCGCTCAGGTCGCCTTCCCAATGGTCGAAGTGGTAGCCGCTGGCGGCGTTGGCCGTGACCTGCACCGTCGTGCCCGCCGGATACGTGCCACCGGGCGGGTTCAGTGTGATCGAGCCGGCGCCCGCCGGGGTGACGTTGGTCGTCAGAGTGTAGTTGACCGCCTGGCAAGCCGGCCCTTCGATCGTCAGGCCATAGGCGCCCGCCGCACCGCTCCAGCCGCTGAGCCGGATGAGGTAGGTGTTGCCGGCCGTCACGTTCAGCGTTACCTCGGAGGGGGCGTCGTAGGGCTGGCCGCAGGCGTCGTCGTTGCACCCCAGCGTGTTGGAAGTCGTGCCGGGGCACCCGGAGTGGATCGACAGCACGGCGTCATAGTTCGTGCCCGTGCACATCGTGAAATGGGCGCTGCCGCTGCTGGCCGGCGTGTACTTGTACCACACGTCCGGCGCACTGTTGGCCGTGCCACAAGTGGTCGAACCATCGGTGCTCGCGTCGGTGGTATTGCCGGTGTAGTTCTGGCCCGGGCAGGCCACGAGCGCGGCGGCGCACAGGTCGTTCGCCGGCGGCGGCAACGGAACCATGCTGTGATTGCCGAAGCCGGTGGTGATCTCGGCGTGGTGCGCCCCGCCGTAATAGCTGTCGTCCAGGGCGATGAAGGTGTTGTAGATGGTCCGCGTGATGTTGCCGCCCGTGTGCAGCGGAACCGAATTCACCGTCAGCTTGGAGATAATCTGCAAGGCGGTGCCGGGGTTGGTGACTCCCAGCTCCTGCCGCGTGTCCCATACGCACCCGGACAAGAGCTGCCCGCAGTAATGAATCTCGCCGGAGCAGGGGTACTGCAGCGTGTTCTCGGCGGTCCGAATGCCGGCGTTGCAGTTGCCTTCGAAACCATACGCGAGGACCGGATCGTCGGCGATCAGCACCGCGACGGTGTCCCCCATACCCTCACCGTAGGAGTCCTGCCCGCTCCCGCCGCTCTCCACCAGATGGTGACCGTACTCGTGGTGGACGACGTTCGAGAACGCCGTGTTGGGGCAACCACCGCCGGCGCGGTAGAAATTGATCGAGTAGCCGTCATAGTACGCGTTGCACGAGTCGTTGATGTTGACGTTGACCGCGAAGTTGGTCTGGTTGTAGATCACCGGGTACAGCGGGTCATAGGTCAGCGCCCAGTCCCGCACCACGTTGGCCTGCACGTACCCGTTCACCTCGGCCCGAATGAACTCGCTAATGTTGGCGCTGTTGTGCATGAAGTTCGCCGGGCCCGGCGGCGTGACCGTCAACGTCAGCGTTTCCAGCGGACCGCCCTGGTCGGCGACGGTGAAATACTGTCCGGACATGTACGAGGTGACGGTGACCGGCGACGAACCGCCGTTCGTGATCGTGAAGTTGCCATTCGCGTCGGCGTAGGCCGTCGTGCTGCCGATAGCCACCTTGGCGTACTTCATCGGCGTATCCACTTCCGGATTGCAGATGTCCGCCTTCGGGATCGTGGTCGCCATGCCGTGGACGCTGCCCGACACGTTCGTATGGACGATCAGGTCTTCACTGCGCAGGATTTCGCCGCTGACGGCATCGGCCACGAACCGCCACCTCTGGTACTGCCCCGTCGCGGGCCGTCCGTTGTCGGCCACGAAGGCCAGCGCCACCCGCGGCCTCTGCGGCTTGCCGAGCGGGTCCGGCCAGATCACCAGCTCGGAGTCGCTGAAGTTGATCAGCCCCGGAGCGAAGGCCGCCGCGGCAGCGTGCGCCGCGCCTTCGGACACGTCCGCGGCACTGGCCGGCACGGTGAAGTCGCCCAGGTCGTACAAGGCGGAGTTCGCCAGCACGAGCGGGTAACCCGGCTCGTTACGGACGAAGAGCCGCAGGTCCGCGCCGTAGACCGGGATGCCTTCCTTGTATTGCCGGTAGTAGACCACGGTGGCGCGGAAGGTCCCGGTGTTTTCGTCGTACAATAGCGGCAGCGTGTACCCCGGCACGCCGGGGCTGAAGACGCTGCCCGGCAGTAACTCATCGGGCGTCACGCCGAAAACCTCAGCATAGGTCCGCACGAAGTTGTCGGCACTCTGCTCGGCGGACAGGCCGTACCCGAACGCGGTGCCGTATACTTGGGCGAGTTGCCGGCTCTCGACCATGAACTGCACCTGCGGAAAGGCCTGCTGAAGCTGATCGCGAGCCTCCCGGACCTGCGGGCCGCCCGGCACTAATGCAGCACTAAACGAGACTAAAACGACAGCCATCCACCAGCGCATTCTCTTACTCCTTCTCCTTGCACGACCTCTGTGACATGAGAACCATGGTGCGATTGGGGACCAATGGCTTCGCCGTTTCCCAAAATATGAGCCTAGCAAGTCGCCCCGCGCGCGGCAACGATTCCATATTGAATTCGTCCCCATTCACGCCCGGCTGCCCGCCGCGGCGGGCTGGCCCGCGAGCCGGCGTCCGATAAGAATGCCGCGCCAGCTTGCACTGGCCGCGCTGGACTACCGAGGCAACGTCGCGCCGGTCTGATCCTCCACGCTGGCCCACGTGCTTAGATATCCGATACGATTCGCTGTGCGAACGCCCATGCCGATGCACGCCCACGCAACAGCGCCGTCTGGCCGCATTCCCAAACCACGCCGAAACCTGCTGACGCGGCTGGGCGTGCTGGGCATCGTCGCATTCGTACTGGCCGGCGGAGTGTCGGCGGGCCGGTGGTACTTGACGCGCCGCAGTCTCACGTGGCAGGTGCGCCGCGGGCTGGAGGAGCTCGAAACCGCCGACACGCCGCAGAAGCTCCGGGCCGCACTGGAACGCTGGGAAGCGGAGACCCGTGCCGCCTGGGAACCCCGCCTCGAGGAATTCATCACCCTCCTGTATCGCGATTACCCGTTGGAAGACCAGCGCGTGCGGCTGCTGCTGACGTGCGTCGCGGGTGCCGACTACGGCGACCGGCGGGAGGACTGGCAGCGCTGGTATGAAGCCCGCCGGCGACTGCGGCACGGTCTGCCACCTTTCGTGGCCCGGAAAGAGGCTGTGGCGCTGAAGCCGCGCTGGGTCGCACCGGTGGGGCTGACCGCCTGGTTCACGACGATCCTGCCGCTCGACGGCCAGATTTACGTCGCTTCCCTGGGTGCGGATTTTGACGGCGGGCCAGATGCAGCCGACGGCGTGGTGCGCGTCGACGGAGCGAGCGGGTTCGCGGAGCTATGGTTCATGCCGCCGCCGGAGCACCGCGGGCCGCGCGACGTGATCGGCATTGCCGCCGGCGACGAGGGACTGTTCGTCGCGTGTCACAACGGCTCCGTCTACTACATCGACGCGGCGGCGCGCGTGCTCTGGCACGTGCACGTTGGCGATCCCATTGTGGCACCGCCGCTGGCCGTCGACACAAACCTCGACGGAGTCACGGACGTCGTCGTTGTGACGCGTGCGGGAAAGGTTCTGGCCCTGAGCGGGCGGCCCGCTGGGGCGGGCAAGACGACCTGGGTGGCGAACATCGCGCGCCCGGCCGTTGGGCAAACGCTGCTGGGGGCAACCCTGGCGCTGGGTCCGCCGCGGCGGATCATGGGCCACGCCGAGCCCGAGCTCATCGTGACCCTGCCGCCGGGCCAGATCGACGTGTTGTCGTTGCGGACGGGAAAGTCGCTCTGGCGGCATGAGCTGGCCGCCGGGACCGTCGCCGGCGCCATTTGTACCGCCGAGCCTCCGACCCCGGGTCCGCCGGTGTACGTGGGTGATCGCACGGCGAGCATTTGGTCACTGGTTAACGCCGGGCGGAGTCTGGAGGCCGTGCGCTGGCAGGCGCTGGCGACCCGACGCGACGAAACGCTGGTGGCCGGGTTGCGTACGTTGAGCATTGAACCGGCAGGTCGGTCCCCCGGAGCCGGGTCCCCGGAAGACGGACTCGCGGCGCCGTTGATCCTGGCCTGCGTGACGGGCGATTACGCCGGGCGGCGGGCGGGCGTGTGCGCGCTCGCGCCGACGGGGCAGCGTTGGCGGCTGCCGCTAGACGGTGCGATTTGGGGCACGCCCGCCGTCGCGGATCTCAATGCCGACGGCCGCGCGGAGATCGTGGCGGCCTCGATCGAGCCGTGCGCGGAGAACCGCATAGTCGGCGTAGTCACGATCGTGTCCTCGGCGGGCCACTGTGTGCAGCGCGTCGAGGTCGATGCGCCGATCGAATGCTCGCCGGTGGTAGCCGATGTGGATGGCGACGGCCGCCTTGAGGTGCTGGTCGCCGATCAGTCCGGCCGCCTGCACTGCTTCGCGACGGAAGGGTACGGCCCGGTCGAGTGGGGGCTCTACGGCGGCGACAGCCACAACACCCGTAACGCCGTCAACGCGTACGACTACGGGCAACGGTTGTACGGCTATCAGTGGCAGTGGCGGCCGCATGGGGAGTTAAGAATCAAGGATTGAGATGCAGAGTGCGGGGCAGAGTCTGGCGGGGAGCGGCGCTGGTTGATCGATCCGCAACAAGGCTGGCGAAAAAAGGTGTCAGGAACCTTTTGCCGCGGAGCGGCCCTTTGGGTGCTGGGCACAAAAGGTTCCTGACACCTTTTTTCACCCGCGCCTCTAGCCCCGATGCCCTTTGCCTGGCGACCCATCGGGCGGGCCGGGTGGCGGCGGTGCGGGTTGCGTCGTGCTCGGCGCGGGCAGCATCGCCTGCAAGCGTTCGTCGGGCGCCATCACCACCTCATCGCCCGCCGCGAGTCCGGCGGCCACCTCGACCATCGTGGTCGTCGTGCGGCCGAGCTTGACTTCCACGGGTGCGGTCGACAGCGCGTGGCGGACGAACACGAAGTGCTTCGGGCCGCGCGAGAATACGCACTGGACGGGCACCGCGAGCACGTCCGGCACCTCTTCAATCAGGATCTCGATGTGGGCGGTGTCGCCGGGCGACAGGGCCGCGTCGTTCTCGTCGAGGCGGACCTCGGCGGCGTGCTCCTTCAAGTTGGGATTCAGCCAGCCACGCTCCGAGTCGGCGAACTTGGTGATCTTGGTGAGCGTCCCGGTAAAGGTGCGGCCGGGCACCGCCGGTACCGTCACCAGGCACTTTAAGCCTTCGCTGACCTTGTGGCGGTCCGCCTCGTGGATGCGGGTGGTGACCAGCATCTGGGAGGTGTCGGGCAAGGTCAGAATCGTCTGGCCGGGATAGGCCTGTTCGCCGGCCGCGACGCGGTTTTCGCTCCAGAAGCGCCGCTCGCCGGACGGGCCGTATTGCACGACGCCATCGGTCGGGGCGTGGATTTCGCACTTGGCGAGCTGCTCCTTCATGCGCTCGAACTTACGCTGCCGGATCTCGAGCGCCTGCCGCTGGTCGTCGACCTTCGCCTCGGCCTGCTTCTCGCGCGAAGCGCCGCGCTGTTTCTCGCGGTCGAGTTCCTCGCGGGACTGCTCGACGGCCGACTGCTTCTGCGCGAGGTTCTTCTCGTGGTCGTATTTGTTCAGGTTGTCGAGCTCCCGCTGACTCTTGGCCAGCGTCATCAGCAGCTTCTCGATCTCGTCCTCCAGCTCCTCGATGCGGGACTTGGGGAGATAGCCTTTGTCGGCCAGCGGCTGGCTCTTGGCGAGCTCGTCGCGCTTGCGCTTCAGGTCCATCTCCGTCTGCTTGATGTCGATGTTGATCGAAGCGACGTCCTTCTCGTACGTCCCCTCGACATAGCTCTTGAGCTCCAGCTCGGCGACCAGCAGGTCGATCTCGGCCTTCTTCAGCCGGCTGTCGTTCTCGCTTTTCGTGATGGTCAGGGCCTGCTGCGCGTCCTCATACGCCGCCGTAATGCCCCGCAGCTCGATCTCCTCGCTGTCCACCCGGTCCTTCATGTCCGGGGACGTGAGCTTCAAAATCAGGTCGCCTTTGCTGACCCGCGCGCTCTCGTCGACCACCCACTCGATCGTGACCCGCTCCCCTTGGACTTCGCACTTGACATCGAGCGAATTGACCGGTTTGAGCTCCCCGTCTTCTTTCAGCGTGATGCTCAACGGGGTCGGCTTGACGCGGTGCACGGCCGTGTCGTCCGTCTGCCCGGTGAACAGCCGCTTCAGCAGCCGATCCGCGCGCGACATGCCGACCACGGCCACCGCCGCCACGAGCACCAGGCCCCCGATCAGCCACCGCCGGCGCTTGGATCGCGCCACGGGTCGGCTCGCATAGGCAATACCTACCACCCCGGCTGCGGAGGCTTCCGTGCTGCTACTCATTGCCAGTTACCTCCGGACGAGTCGTCGTCGCCACGTCGCTGATCCACCGGAGCATCCCGCCCCCCAAGGCCTGCCGAATCCAGTGACTCGGCGCCGCGTGCCCCGCGCGGGACCTCTCGCCCACGTCCATTGTAAGCGCCCCGTGCGCGCTTGTCGCCCCCCGAATGGGCAGTTTACGGATTCCGGCGGCCACCGGATAATGCGGGGTTCTGGGCGCCTGCCGGACGCCGCAGCTACTGCCTATGCTTCGTGAAGTCATCGACATGGCCTCCCTGGAGGATTTTGTGAGCGGGCTGGCCCGCGCGGCCCGGCTGCGCGTCTGCGCCTACGACTCCCACGGTCAACTGATCGTCGCCTCACCCCCCGACAACGACTTCGCGCTCCTCACTCGCCACGTGCTGGACCGGCTGCCGCCGCACGTGGACTTGGTGCCGGTTCCCGCCCACGACCCGCCCGGCGCAGTCGCCTTCGTCGAGACCGAGGCCGTGTGGTACGTCGTCGCGCCGGTGTACGCCGAAGATCATCGCGTGGCGGGGTACATCGGCATCGGCGAGTTCCGCGACACGCCACCGACAGCGGAGCATTGGCAGCTTCCCGAGGGCCGTCGCGGCGTCAACCGGGACACGCTCGCGCAGGCCTGGGAGAAGCTCCCGCTGCTCGACCGCCGCGGCCAGGCCCAGGGCGTGGTGACCGCGCGTTGGGGTGCGCGGCAACTGGCGGAGTGGAGCCGCCGGGAGTCGCGCTTGCTCGCGGCCACCGACCAGGTCGCCCTGGTCGGGGACATCGCCGAGCTGCTCACGGGCGAGCAGGACCTGCAAAAAGTCGTCCGGCGGATCGTGGCCGAGACGGCGCGCGTGATGCAGTGCCCGTTTTGCAGCATGCGGCTGTACGACCCGAAGACGGACGAGCTGACCATCAAGGCGGTGCACAACCTGCCCGCGCAGTACATGGGCAAGGGGGCGGTCGTCCGCGCGGCCAGCCCGGTCGACGACCAGGCGCTGAAAGGCAACATCGTGTACGTGGAGGATGCCGGCGACGACCCGCGCGTGCAGTACCCGGAGGAGTTCCGGCGCCACGGGCTGGTCAGCATGCTCACGGCCGGCATGATCTATCGCGGCCAGCCGGTGGGCGTGATCCGCGTGTACACGAAGCGGCGGCGGCGGTTTCGCAAAGTGCAGCGCGACCTCTTACGCGCCGTGGCCTACCAGGCCGCCACCGCCATCGTGCACGCCCAACTGGTCGACGAGCGCCTGCGCAACGCGGAGACCCAGCGGCAGCTCGCGCTGGCCGGGGAGCTGCAGGAGCGGATGATCCGCATCCCGCCGCCGCGCCATCCGCGCGTCGAGACGGCCCTGGCCTTTCACCCGACGTACGACGTGGCCGGCGACTTCTGCGACTTCCTGACGCTCTGCGACGGGCGGTTGATCGCCCTGGTCGCGGACGTCGTCGGCAAGGGCGTGCCGGCCTCGCTGTTGATGTCGTCGGTACGCGGGGCGTTGCGGGCGGCGGTCGAGTACTGCGCGGGGCCCGGCGAATTGCTCACGCGGCTCAACCGGCAACTGTGCCGCGAGACGCTGCCAAGCGAATTCGTCACCCTGCTGCTCATCACGATTGACCGCGCAACCCGCCATCTAACTTACGTCAACGCCGGCCATGAGCCGCTGTTGCTGCTGCGCGGCGGGCAGGTGCACCCCCTGTCCGAAGGCAACCTGGTCCTGGGCATCGACCCGCGTGAGCAGTACCAGGAGCACCCGCTGGCGCTGCAGCCCAACGACCTGCTGCTGCTGTACACCGACGGGGCCAACGAGGCCCGCAATTTCGCCGGTGCGGAATTCACGCGGGAAAGGCTGTGGCAGGCGCTCCGCGCGTACGGCGACCTGAACCTGCCGCAGGTCCTCCAGAACATCGTCTGGGACATCCGGCGTTTCGTCGGCCTGGCGGAGCAGACGGACGATCTCACGCTGGTCGCGTTGCGCATCCAGCCCGGACCCTGAAAAATGGGGATAAGTCCAATTACCGCGATACCGAGTCCGATGCGGCCGCCTGTGCCGCTGGCCGCCGTGACAATCAGACTTATCCCCATTTTTCGGGGACGCGGCCGTTGCTCCGTCCACTCAGCGCAGGTCCAGGCGAATAGACCCGTTCGATGTCTCGCCCACGACCGCGGCCGCGCCGCCGCCGTTCAGGATGGCGCACAAGTGGTCGTCGTCCGCCTGCCTGATCTCCACCGGCACGTTGAGCAGGCGCGCGTGTATGCCCGCGTTGCTGGTGCGCAAACGGAGCTCGCCCTTGAGCTGCTTAGGCAGCACGACTTCTATGCTGGCGTTGCTGGTGTGCAAGGCGATCTGAGCGTCCTCGGGGGGCGTTGCCTCCAGGCGGATCGAGCCGTTGGAGGTGTCGGCCTGCACGTGCCCCGCGGCATCCAGGACCCTGATTGACGCGTTCGACGTGCGCAGCCGACAGCTCCCCTGGATAGCGCGGGCCTCGATCGAGCCGTTGCTCGTCCGGGCCGTCAGGTCGCCCCCGATTTCGCGCGCCCGGATGCTGCCATTGCTGGTCCGCGCGCTGACCGGGCCCTGGACCTGCTCGACCTCGATGCGGCCGTTGCTGGTCTCGAGCACGGCGTTACCCGTGAGGTCCGTGGCGCAGATCGACCCATTGCTGGTCGCCAGCTCGGCCGCGCAGGCCGTCGGGACTCGGACCAGGAGGTCGGCGCCGGGCGAATGGTCGGCCAGCGTGTCCGGGATGTGCAGTTCAATCCGCAACGTTTTCGGATCGTTTTCGTCAGGGCCGATGACGACTTCCATGGCGTCGAGGTCACGCTCCGCATCGGCGAAGCTCGTGCCGTCAATCCGCTTCCGCCCGTCGATCCGCACCTGGTCGCCCTTACCGCAGCGCAGCTCGACCCGCCCGTTGGTGCTGTTCACCACGACCCGCTCGTAGGGTTCCCAGGGTTTGGTGAGGGTGAAGTCCCGCGTGGCTTGCACGACGCACCCGGTGCTCGCCAGGCCGCAGAGCGTGAGAACGACCATGACCAGTCCGCGTTTCATGTGTGTGTCCTCCTGTGGTCGCTGATTGGGTTGTGCCGAGACCGCTCTCGGCCAAGCCCAGCGCCGGCCTCTCGCTGTATTCGTAGACACGGCTGGCGTTATTGTCGTTAAGGCGGCCGCGGGAAATCGGGACGACCCGGAACCGCCCGCGGGCCGCCATGCGTACGCTCCCGCCGGACCCTAGCCTCCGACGATCCAGGCCTCATTCAAGGTGACGTGCACGATCCGCTCACGGTTGTGCGAGTACACGACATGAATCAGGCCGTCCGGCATCTGCACCGCGGCCGGGTAGGCGTACGCCCCGTTGCCGTCCACGAGCACCCGCGGCGGGTACCACGTCACGCCCTCGTCGCCCGAGATCGAGATCGACAGCGGCCGGCGGGCGACGTTGCTGTCGTTGTAGATCAGCACCAAGTGGCCGTCGGCGAGTCGGAGCAGTGCCGTCGCGCTGCCCGGATTGGGGAAACCACTGTCGGCCGGTGCCTGCCAGGATTGCCCCCCGTCGTCCGACGCCGTCACCCAAAGCCACCCGTGGCCGCCGTTGCGCATCACCGCCAACAGTCGGCCATTCGCGAGCACGACAACCGAAGGCTGCAAGTTCTGATGCGGCGGGCTGGTAGCCAGTGCCGAGCGCAGCGTCCAGCGGTCCCCGTCGGCGGACACGTAGAACAGCGACCGCGTGAACAGGTCGTCGTACGCCGGCAGCAGCAGCGTCTGATCGGCGAGGCGCACCGGCGGAAACCGCACGTTGGAACCGGGCGTGCCGTCGAGCACCCGTGGCGACGACCACGTATGCCCCCGGTCAGAAGATCGCTGGAACTCGATATGCCCGGTGCTCCATCCGCCCGGCACGACGGCCTGAAACAGCCACACCGCGTTGCCTTCGCTATAGAGCACCGGGTTGCCGTCGCCTTCCGGGCGGTCGATGTGCAGCTCCGGCGGTTCCCAGGCGCCCGCGCCGGGCTTCTGCCGCGACAGGTAGATCGCCGAGCCGGCGAGCTCTCCCGGGCCGCTGTAGGAATACCACGCCGCCAGCAACTCGCCGTCGGGGAACGCGGTGACCGCAGGGGCGTGGCTGCCGACTTCGCCGGCAATGCTGTCGAATATGGGCTCGCTGGTGAAGACGGGGTTACCGTGGTTGGCGATGGGTGTCGGGTCGCCGCCGACGTTGAACTGGAATGTGATGTCCGCGGGCGGCCCCGGGCAGCCAGGCAGCAGCAGCGCCGCGATGAGTACAACCCCATGGGGCACAACGCGACGTGCGGCGGCACCCAGACGTAGCCGCCGACCCCCGTGTCGGCCGGTAGACCTGGTCTCCAGTTGACCGGTTCTCATGAGAGCTTGACGCCCGCCTGCTCGCAGATGACCTCGATGGCCATGACCGCGACGCCGATCAGGGCCGCCCCGGCCACGACGCCCGCACAGATGGACTCCTGGTTCTGCACGAAGACCGTGTTCATGCGCTGCTCGGGCCGAGACCAGATCTTGCCGATCAGCCAGAACACGAACGACCCGAGGAACATGGCGAAGCAGGTCTGGAACGAGATCACGAAGGCCAGGCCGATGCCGACGGGCGAGATCGGGAACTTCCCCTTGCTCGCCGTGCGGACCACTTCCACCACGATGCCTAGCACGGCGCCGATGGCGGCGGCCCAGAGCGCGGTCGCCGGCAGTTGGCTCAACCCTTTGGTCAGAATCTCGGCGACCGCCTTCCAGACCGTCGCCGCCGGATACGGGTACTGCTCGCTGATCAATCCGGCCGGATTGTTCCTCAGGAACAGCGGGTAGAACACGGCTACGGACGCCACCGCACCGGCGATGCCCCCGATCACGTGGCCCAGCGCTTGCAGCCGCGGCTTGCCGCCCAGCATGTACCCGGGCTTGATGTTCTGGATCAGGTTGGAGGCGCTGCCGGCCACCTCGGCGGCAATGCCGGCGGTGGCGATGTTCGTCGTGATGTTCCCGGGCGCCAGCGCTCCGTACGCCAGTTGCGTGAGCTTGCCCAGCGGGCCGGTCGGGGTAATGGAGGTCAGCGCGGTGGAGTTCACGCCGATGAGCGTGAAGATGAAGACCATCGGAATGGCGATGACGCCCAGCCAGATCTGGACCCCGAAGAACCAGTGCGCGATCCACACCAGGTACGCGCCCACCAGCGGCACACCGATGCCGGACACCCACAGCGGCAGCTCGACGTGCCGCAGCGGGTCCAGCGCGCCGCTGCGGCGCCGCCCGAGACCCTTGAAGGCGCTCAGCAGCGCCCGTGGTTTGCCGAAGAAAGAGTACAACGAGGCCGTGGTCATCATCGCGACGCCGCCCCACAGCGCCCAGGTCGCGATCGCCCGGAACCCGACGTGTACGACGCCGGCGGCGTCGACCGTGGTCCGGATGTCGCCGCGCTGAATCATGATCGGGGCCAGGACGAAGTAGTTGAGGACGGCCCCGATCAGGAGGGACACGCCGGTGCGAATGCCCATCAGCCCGCCGGCGCCGATCATGGCCAGGTCCAGCTCGGGGCGGATCGTGAGCTCGCGCAAGGGCGTGCCGAGGATGTTCGGCATCCACCACCCGCATTTCTCGACCAGCCTGTAATACCAGCCGTCCAGCATCTCTGGGATGTTGATTGCCGGCAACTCCCAGCGGCGGAGCCAGTTCATGATGCTCGGCGACTGGCCGAGCTTGAGCAGGCCCGCGAGGAGGCTGAAGATGACCAGCAGCCGGGCGGGCAGGACGGACCGGCCGGTGTCCTCGCTGTGCAGCGCCTCCATGACGACGCCCGCGGCCCGCCCCTCGGGAAACGGCAACTGGTCTTCATTGATGAACCGTCGCTTCAGCGGGAACGCGAACAGCACGCCGAGCACGCACAGTCCCAGCAGCCACATGACCATCTGCCACCACGGGACCACGTAGTTCGTGATGATCATGTAGGCCGCCATGCTGGCGATGAGCGGGCCGTTCATGTAGCCCGCGGAGCAGGCGATCGACTGGAGGATGTTGCTTTCGAGCACGTGGTACTGGCGCACCAGGCCGATCTTCACGAGCGCCTTGAAGAACACGAAGGCGAGGATGACCGACGTGATCGCCACGCCGAGCGACCAGCCGGCCTTGGCGCCCACGTACAGGTTCTGAATGGAAAGCAGGCCGCCTAAGAGGAACCCCATGAGCACCGCCCGTACGGTCATCTGCGGCACGTCACCCTGGTAGACGTTCTCCAGCCACCACCGGTCCTTTTGCTCGACCGTCATCGTGCGGATTTGCTCGTCGGTGAGTTGCTTGAGGGCCATCGTTAAACTACCTGTCCGGCCTGCGAAAGTGATGTAGCGGCCGGGCTCTGTACCGGCCGTCGGAGAGCACACGTCCTACCACGGCCGGTACAGAGCCCGGCCGCCACTTCCGGCGCGGATCGTATAAGGGGCACCGTCGCGCTGTCAAAGACGGGCCGTCCGCGGCGCGGCTTGCCACGCGGCGCAGCGCCGGGCATAATCGCGCCCCAAAACCCCGACGGCCGCAGCACCCGGGTGGGCGGCCTGTCCGGAAAGTGACATTCCATGCCCGACAAATCCACGCCCGTCGTAACCTGCTCCAATCCCCAGTGCGGCCACCCCAACGCCGCAGAGGTGCGATTTTGCGCGCGCTGCGGGGCTCCGCTGGTAACTCCCGAGCACACGACGGCAGCGCGACCCGCCGGCGAGCCCGAGTATCAACTGCCGGTCGAGGGCTTTCAGGGCACGCCCGCGGAAATCGAACGGCAGTGGTTCGAACGGTGCTACAAGGGCCGCGGCGACACCATGCTCCAGCTCACCTGGCGGGCGATCATCATGGGCTCCCTGCTGGGCGCGCTCCTGTCGCTGACCAACCTCTACATCGGGCTGAAAACCGGCTGGGGCTTCGGCGTCGCCATTACGGCGTGCATCCTTTCCTACGCCATCTGGCGCGCCCTGCGCCTCCTCTCCGGCAACTGGCTCACGCCGATGACCGTGCTGGAGAACAACTGCATGCAGTCCACCGCCAGCTCGGCGGGCTACTCCACGGGCGGCACGCTGGTGTCCGCCATCGCGGCCTTCATCCTGATCAACGGGCACACCATCCCGACCTGGACGCTGATGGGCTGGGTGTTCTTTCTGGCGATCCTGGGCGTGACGATGGCGATCCCGATGAAGCGGCAGATGATCAACATCGAGCAACTGCGCTTCCCGAGCGGCGTCGCCGCCGCCGAGACGCTGCGCGCCCTGCACACGACCGGTGAACAGGGCATCCAGTCGGCGATTGCGCTGGGGATCGCGGGCCTCTTCGGCGCGCTCAGCCGCTTCTGGTCGGCAGGGCTGGTGCTGATCAACGAACGGCTCGCCCCGTTTCAGATCGCGGCGTGGGTGGACCGCTTCAACCTGTGGCTCTTCGGGCAGACGTGGGTCGACCGCACGGTCATGTTCTCCTGGGAGCCGATGTTCATCGCCGCGGGCGCCATCACCGGCGTCCGCGCCTGCGCCAGCATGTGGCTGGGCGCGGTGACCTGCTGGATGATCTTCGTGCCCATCCTGCAGCAGAATGGAACGATCGCCGGCACCGGCTACCGCGACATCGTGCAATGGACGCTGTGGGGCGGGGCGGCGTGCATGGTGACCTCGGGGCTGCTGTCCTTCGCCCTCCAGTGGCGCAGCGCGCTGCGCGCCTTCCATGACTTGGGCAAGATGTTCACGCCCGGCCGCAGCCAGGGCCGCGACGAGCTCGATGCCATCGAGACGCCCGCCTCGTGGTTCATTAGCGGCCAGGTGATCGGCACGATCGGCCTGGCCTATCTGGCCCACACCACGTTCGGAATGCCCTACTGGCTGACGATCATTGCCGTCGTGTTGTCGTTCGCCCTCGCGCTGGTCGCGTGCCGCGTGTGTGGCGAGACGGACACCACGCCGGTCGGGGCCATGGGCAAAGTGACGCAGCTCACCTTTGGCGCGATCCGCCCGGGCGACATGAACGTGAACCTGATGAGCGCCTGCATCACGGCGGGGGCGGCCGATTCGTCGAGCGACCTGCTCACGGATCTGAAGAGCGGGTACCTGCTGGGGGCCCATCCGCGCCAGCAGTTCATCGCGCAGTTCTCCGGCATCTTCATTGGCACGGTCGTGTCGGTGCTCTCCTTCAACCTGCTGGTCAGCAGCGCCCACATACTCGGCTCCGATCAATTCCCGGCCCCGGCGGCGCAGACCTGGGCGGCGGTCGCCCGCGCGCTGGGCGAAGGCCTCGGCTCGCTCCACCCGATCAAGGTGTGGGGCATCGTGATCGGCGGCCTGGTGGGCATCCTCCTGCCCGTGCTGGCGCTGCTGTTTCCGAGGCAGCAGAAGTATCTCCCCTCCGCCGCCGGCCTCGGCCTGGCCTGGACGTTCCACTGGTACTACAGCCTGCTGTTCTTCCTCGGCGCTATCATCGGACTCGTCCTGGAAAAGCAGCGCCCCAGGCTGGCCGAGCAATACACGTTCCCGGTGGCCTCCGGCGTGATCGCGGGCGAAAGCCTGATGGGCGTCGCCCTGATCTTCTGGGAAAGCGGACCGGCGATGATCAGGCAGCTCTTCGGCGGATAATGAGGAGCCGGGCGGCCAGGGCGCGACGCGCGCGGCCTGGGTCTCAACGCCCCTCGCCCGGCCCTCTCCCCAGCGGGGAGGGGTCTTAATAGGAGTTCCAAGTATAATTGGCCGGCCAATCGACCGATTCAAGAAAAAGGCGGTCCCCAAAGCCATTTGTGCTTGATGCCCCCAGTGGTACGATACCGGGTTGCGGGAATGTAGGGGGACGTGATGGTGGTGTTGCTGTGTCCATTGACCCTTTCGAGCTGGATGACGCTTACTTGAATCGCGAGGTTGCCGACCAGGTCGGGGACTTGTCGCCGCAGGATTTGGAGCGGCACATGTCCACGGCCCGGCCCCATTCTGCGCCCACCGACGGCAAGGGCCGGATCATGGGCCGGGTCGTCAGCATCCACGGGCCGGACGTCTTCGTCGACATCGGGAGCAAGAGCGAGGGGGTGCTCCCGTTCGATGAGTTCGAGCCCGATGAGCCGCCGCAGGTGGGGCAGATGCTCAGCCTGGTGCCGCAGGGGTTTGATCGCGACTCCGGGCTGATGCGCCTCTCGCTGCGCGAGGCCAAGGTGCAGGCCGACCTCGATTCCTTGCGGGTGGGCGACGTCGTCAAGGCGCGGGTCACCGGCAGCAACATCGGCGGCCTGGAGCTGCGGATCCACGGGCTGCGCGGCTTCATGCCGATGAGCCAGGTCGATCTGGTGCGGCACGACGACTTCGCTTCGTTTATGGGGCGCTGGCTCGAGTGCGAAGTGACCGAGATTGACCGCCGGGGCAAGAAGGTCGTCCTGAGCCGGCGGCGCGTGCTCGAGCGCGAGCGCGAGGAAGAGCGCAAGCAACTGCGCTTCCAGTTGGCGGAAGGCCAAGTCCGCAAGGGCGTGGTCCGCCGGCTGATGGACTTCGGAGCCTTCGTCGATCTGGGCGGCATCGACGGCCTGCTGCATATCGGCGACATGAGCTACAGCCGCATGAACCATCCGTCCGAGCTGCTCAAAGAGGGGCAGGAGCTCGAAGTCAAAATCCTGAAGGTGGACCTCGTCAAGGACCGCATCTCCCTGGGCCTCAAACAACTCGCCACCGATCCCTGGACCCAGGTCGCCGTTAAGTACCGCGGCGGGGACACCGTCGAAGGACGCGTGACCAACCTGATGGATTTCGGCGCCTTCGTGGAGCTCGAGCCCGGCGTCGAGGGGCTGATTCCGATCAGCGAGCTAAGCTGGACGCAGCGCGTCCGGCACGCCAAGGACGTGCTCACCATCGGCGATGCCGTGCGCGTCTCCGTCCTGGCCGTCACCCCCGACAAGCACAAGATCAGCCTGAGCCTGAAGGCGCTGGCGACGGATCCGTGGAACGGCGTGACGGAGCGCTATCTGCCCGACGCGGTGGTCACCGGGGCGGTGACGCGCTTGACCGACTTCGGTGCGTTCGTGCAGCTTGAAGAGGGCATCGAGGGACTGCTGCACATCTCGCAGCTTTCCGAGCAGCGCGTGCGCAGCGTCAAGGACGTCGTCGAGCCCGGCAAAGTCATCCAGGTCCGCGTGCTCGCGGTCGATCCCGAGCAGCGGCGGATTTCATTGTCCCTCAAAGGCATCGGCGAAAAGCCCGAAGCTGAAGTCGAGGCGACCCCCGCCGCTGCCGCCGCCGCGCCGGCGCCGCCAGCGCCGCGCAAGCGGAAAAAGCCGCTCCGCGGCGGGCTGTCGTGGTAGTAAAATAGGGACAGTCACCTATTTACGGTCGACGAAGTGAGCGCCGTGACTGCCAGCCTGCGCACGTGCGGCGCTGCCGGTGAAGCTCACCGAAGCCACGAACGGCGGAGCCGGCAGGTTTCGTTACGCTCCACCTGCCCTCCCGGCTTTTCAATCACGCGCGGGTACGAGCCCGGAGCGTCAGCGACCGGCGCGCTCGGGGCTCGTCTCGTGCCGCACGAGCATGAATGCCTGTCTAGCCCGACCATTCCTGCAAGCCGAAACGCAGCGCCCACGCCGCCTGCAGCAGAATCATGAACGTCAACAATACGTGCCGTGCCGCCGGGCGCCACTCCCGCAGGCACCACGCCGCCAGCACGACGAACGCGGGCACCGCAACCGCCATGTAGCGCCCCATCGGCTCGACGCCGAACTTCGCCCCGCCCGACGCCAGGTACGAATGCAGGAAGATCAGCGGTCCCAGGGCCAGCAGGGGCCGAAAGCTGCGGGGCACACGCTTCAGCCCCGCCAGACTCAGGAACAGGATGAACAGATTCAGCGGCATGTTCCACAGGAAGGGATTCGCCGCGTTCACCAGACCGATCGGCGGCGCGAGCAGGACCAGGTTGCGGAAGTACTTGAATTGCTCCCACACCGGCGTGAGCGTCAGGAACGCCAGCCAGTCCACCCGCTCCTTGTCCGGCACCCAGCCGGCCTTGAAGTTGGCGAAGTAAACCAGTGGCGATCCAAACCGCCAGGTCAGATACGCGGCGTAGGCCAGAATCCCCGCCGTCCCGATGAGGGCGAGCGGGATGAGCTTCAGGAGGCGCCGCCTACGCGTTTCCGCCCGCCGCGGCGGGTTCATCCAATAGGCCAGCATCAGCACCGCGACAATCGCGAGCGCCGTCGGGCGTGTCGCGGTGGCCAGTCCACACGCTACCGCCGCGAGCACGAACGCCCGACCGTCGATCAGCCACAACGCCACCACGACGAGCAGCAGCGTCACGCTCTCGGCATACCCGTAGCTGTAGTACGCCGCGGACGGCCAGCACAGAGTGATCGCCGCGGCCAGCAGAGCGGTAGGCTCGTCAACCCGGCGGCGGATCCACAGGTACAGCACGATCGCGGCCGCCAGCGCGCCGGCGTGCACGACCACGACCATGGCCTGATGAGCGGACAGCAGCCCGGTCAACGGCCGGCACAGCGCCGGAAACAGCGGAAAAAACGCGATGTTCTGCTCCAGGATCTTGCGATCTGTGGTGCCCGGCGGCGGCGTGCGGTACTGATACCCGTCTTCGATGATCGAGCGATAATGGACGCCGTCGAACCGGCACAATGGGGCGAAGTCCGTCAGCAAATCGACAAACGACTCGTACTCCGCCCCCCGGTGCTGCACCGCCTGCTCCTGCAAGCGCCGCAGGTGCTGCTCGAAAGGCGGATCCAACTGGTGCTCGATGCGGAAGAGCAGCGCCGCCCCGCAATAGGTCCCGGTCCACGTGACCAGCCGTGTGCCAACGAAAATCAACACGACCAGCAGCAGACCGCGCGCCAGGCGGCCCACCGGCGGCGCACCGGACCCGACCTCGGCCGTCCGATCCTCAAACAGCGGCGCTGCCTTCTTCATGCCGTCCCCCTCAGCCGCTTGAGCCAGCGGTCAACGCCGCGAGCAGGCCGATGTGCCCACAACCAGGGCCTTCTCGCCGGTAGGAATAGAACACGTCATTGCGGCACATCGTGCAGATGCCGGCGACCTCGATGTTCTCCCCCGGGACTCCCGCACCCACGAGCAGCGACCGGTTCGCTTCCCAAAGATCGAAGTATAGCCGCCCCTCCCGTTTGTAAAAACACCGCTCGCGATCGGTCAGTCCCGCGGCCGCCTCATAGACGTCGCGCTGCACTTCATAGCAGCACGGCCCGGCGCCCGGCCCGATGCCAGCCCGCAACTCCGCCGGCCGACAGCCAAAACGTTCCGACATCAACCCCACGAGCCCGATCGTCAGGCGCGCCACCGTGCACCGCCAGCTCGCGTGCACCAGGCCCAACACTCGTCGCACCGGGTCCAGGAGGAGGACGAGTGGACAGTCCGCCGAAAAGGCCATCAGCGGCCGGCCCACCAGCGCCGTGACCGCACCATCGCACTCCGGCAGCAGTCCGCCCGAGTGACCTTCATCTACCACGACCAGCCGGGTCTCGTGCACCTGCTCGCAATAGCACAGTCGCGCAGGGTCCAGACCCCAGTCGGCCACCATCCGGCCGCGGTGCACCGCCCGCCGGGGCGCGTCCGGGCCGTCCCGCGGCACCACGTTCATCGGCCGCGTCGAAAACGCGTGCACCACGCCGACCACGTGCCGGAGGCGCTCGAACTGTGCGTAGCGCCGGCCCTCGATCTCGACGAAGTGCATCACTTCAAACCAGGTTGCAGGAGGACCTTGATACTCTCCGGGCGCGCCGCCGCCGCCAACGCTTCAACGCCACGCTCGAGCGGATAAACCCCGCTGACGAGCTCGTCCACCTCAACGCGGTGGTCGGCGAGCAGGTGCAACGCCGGCGGAAAAACGCCACAGCGGTTGCCCACCACACGGACCTCGTCGACAACGAGCGGCGCCAGGTCGAGGCCGGCGGGCTCAGCATACGTGCTCTTTAGCACGATCGTTCCCTGCGGCCGGATTAGCCGCAGCGCCAGACGCAGGCCCTCCGGCGACCCGGTGCACTCCACGACGACGTCGTGCTGGCCGTGCGAATCAACCTCGTCGACGAGGCGAATCGCGATGCCCCGGCGTGCGCAAAACGCCAGTGTCTGCCGATTGCGCCCGACGACCTCCAGTTCGCAGTCCTGCAGGGCCAGCACCTGTGCCACGAGCAGCCCGAGCCGACCCGATCCGAGAACCGCAACCCGCGCGCCGGGCGTGAGCGGCGCGGCGTCCAGTACGTGCACCGCGGCCGCCAGTGGCTCGACGAACACGGCCTGCTGGTCCGTGACGTTGTCCGGCACAACGTGGCAGTTGCGGGCCGGTACCGTGAGGTATTCGGCGAACGCACCGTCACGCCCGGCAATGCCGAGCACCGTGCGCCGGCGGCAGTGACTCGGCAGCCCGCGCTGACACAAGTCACATTCCAAACAAGCGCAGTTGATCTCGGCGACCACGCGCCGGCCGATCAGCGGCGCGTGCCCCGCGATCACCGTGCCGACGAGCTCGTGACCCAATACCCCCGTGAACTGCATGTACCCGCGGTTGATTTCCAGATCGGTGGCGCAAATCCCCGCCAGGTGCACCCGGATCATAACTTCCCCCGCGCGCGGCTGCGGGTCCGGGTGGTCGGCTACAAACCGGAGTTGTCGCGGCGGGTCAGCCGAGATGAACAGCGCCTGCACGCAAACTCCTCGTGCACATAGGCGTCGGGCGTGGGTCCGCCGGTGTTCTTCCCGGCCGCTACTCCTCTTTCGAGCCCGGCCAGAGCCAGCGGATCAACTCCTGCGTATCGTACCAGCCTTTCTCCAAGCCATTGCGGTATGGCGGCCGGCGCGACTCGGGGACTTCGCCGGCATGTGCGAAGACGCCCTCCGGATTGGCCGCCAGCCACTCTTCCCACGCCAGCACGTTGGCCTCGTGGGTCTGGCCGGTGAGGTGCACCAGCGAATCCTCACACTGGTGCGCCACTGCGAAATCCTCGTCCCGCAGCCCCTCGATCAGGGCCTTGACCGTTTCTTCCTGCGGGTAATACGCCAGCCCGCGGGCGGCCGCGATCCGCGCGTGCCGGTCATCGTCGTTTCGCAACCGGTCCAGCAGCGCCTTGTAAACCGGCTCGCGGTACTCCTCCGGAATCTTCCCCGCCGCCGACAAGTCCGCCAGCGCGACCAGCGCATCCCAGCGGCACAGCGCCACCGGCGGCCACACTTCCTGCGGCGGATAATCGCGGTAGTTCAGGATCTTCAGGGCCGTTTCGGTGGCCCGGCGGTCTCCGGTGCGCGCCAAGGCGCGAATCGCCACGCAGCGGGTCTGCGGCTCGCTCTCCAAGAGCGCAATCGCCACGAAGCCCTTGATCGCCCATTCACGATCGTACTGCTTGCTCCTGGAGATCTGCGCCACCGCGTCCCGCCGGGCGTCGGGGTCCTCCGACGACACTGCGACGAGCATGTACTGCTGCGGCGTCTTGCGGGGCGTAAAGAGCTTCTTGAAGCCCTCATCGAACTTGGCTTCGAGCTTCAGGGTCTGGTCCTGGCAGCCGGCGAGCAGCAGGGCCGCAGCGCTGACGAGCAGAGCGCCGAGCTGCGCGCCGCGCTCAGCCCGGTACGCGCGGGATGCCGACATACTGCTCGGGCTCCACGAGTTCCACGTGCTCGATCGGCTCATTGAGGAACCTCGATCCCACCTCCCGAAACCGCGCCGGGTTGTCGCTCACATAACACTGCATGGTACCGGGCGCGGCCGGCGACCTCAAGCCATCGTGCTGGCTCAGGTGCCGCTGAACGGCCAGCGAAGTCTCGCGGCCGCTGTCCACGATGTGCACCTGCGGTCCCAGGCACGCGGCAATGGCCTCACGCAAGAGTGGATAGTGTGTGCACCCCAGCACGATGACTTGCACGTCAGCCGTGCGCAGCGGGCCAAGGTACGTCTCCACCGTGAGCCGGACGATCTCATCGTCGCAATCGCGCCCCTCCTCGACCAGCGGCACGAACAGCGGGCACGCCTTCGCCACCACCGGCTGCTCGGGCGCCAGCGCTCGAATGGCCTTCAGGTACGCCCCGCTCGCAATCGTCGCCTCCGTGCCGATCACCGCCACCGGGTGACCCTGCGCCAGCCGCACGGCGGCGCGCGCCCCGGGCTCCACCACCCCGATCACCGGAACCGGCATTTCGCGCGCCAGCACGTCCAGCGCTAGCGCACTGGCCGTGTTGCACGCCGCCACGATCAGCTTCGGGTCGAACCGCAGCAGAAACCCGGCGGTCTCCAGGGCGAACTGCACGACGGTCGGCCGCGACTTCGTCCCGTAGGGTATGCGGGCCGTGTCGCCGAAATACACGAGGTTCTCGTGCGGCAGGAGCTGCCGCAGGTGCCGCACCACCGACAACCCGCCCAGCCCAGAATCAAACACGCCGATCGGATGCGAATTCATGCGGCCCTCCGTGACCAGCTTCGCGTCGGGATCATGGCGGAGAGCATACGTCCAGAGCCGTCGCGGGGCCAGTTCGCCGCGCGTCTTACGTGTTCGTGTAGGCCGCCGGTCAGCCGACTACGGACAGACGATGGGGCCGGGGCAGGCGCACCCCATGCCGCACTGGCCCATCAGCGCGACGAACGGGTTGATGTCGCCGAACGAGGCCTGCCCATAGGTCCCGTCGCAGTTGATGTCGCCGTTAAGCGGATTGCAGCCCGGAAACGCTGTGTGCCAACTGGCGAAGTTGGACAGGTAGAGCACGAAGGGGTTGATGTCGTCGAAGCCGATGCTGCCGTTGCAGTTGAGGTCGCCGATGCAGGCCGTCTCCACCGTGAACGTGATCTGCCCGACGCCAATCAGCGCCGTCGCACCACTGACGGGGGAAAAATCGGGCGGAGTGCCGATGTCGTCCAGCGTATTCGCAATTGGGTTCTGAAGGTAGAAGCTGTAGAGGCCCGGCTCCGCGGGAGCCAGGAAGGAGCCCGTCGCGAGAATCTGTAGGCTGCCCTGGCCCACGGCGCCGCGCACGGCGTAGTCCAGCCCGATGCCGTTGCCAGCTACGCCGAAAGTGTTCTGCGCGCCGCCGATCTGGATCAAGTTCTTGGAACCGGTCGTACCCATCGGCGTGCCGCCATAGGCCGAGCCGACCCCGCCGGGGCCCGGATTGCTGATGCCGTCGGGGCGGTCGAAGTCGGTCATGTCGAGGGGCGTCTCGCCGCCGGGCAGGTCGAAGGAGGCCGGATTGGCGGCATCTTGGACGAGATCGACGGCGGCCAGCGCGAGGCCCAGGTTGTCGCCGGTGCTCGCCGAGACGGTGATCGTCCATTCGATCAGCTCGCCTGGGCTCACCGTGGCGCCGTTGCTGGGCGAAGAGAGATTGAAGGTGACGGTGCCGCTCGCGTGCGCGGAGACAGCTAGGGCCCCAATACTCGCAAGGATGAGAAGACGTTTCATCGGCAGGCTCCTTCAAAACGTGGTGGAGGCCTTCTCAGCGGGTGCGAGCATCATCCTGCGCCTTTGAATTCGCCGGCGCCGGCCCGGTTTCCGGTTGCGGGACGGTGTTAGAACCCAGGCACTTCCCGGTTTCGGCATTGATGATGGCGCGAATGTCGTTTAGCGCCCCCACGGGTTCGCCTGGAGGAAGAGGTTTGATGGGCCCGATACCACGCAGCGTGATGGCCCAGACGGGGCGTGCATCACTACGCATGCGCCTCTGCATTACATAATGCGCCACGATTCGCTTGGCGTGGTCCGGCTCGCCTGCCTCCTTGCTGGTTATCTCCAGTGCCCGCAGTAAGTTCACGCGCGGCGGCCCGTCTGGAAAACCCACGTACTTCTCCAAACCGGCGTTCCGCAACTGCTCCTCCGCCGAGCGCGCTGAAGGCTCGGGCGCTATGGGTGGCACGCCGTCCGGCCAGCGCGTGACTGCCTCCAGCAGGCAACCCTTCTCAGCGTCGATGAGTACGTCGAGGACGCGCAAGTAGGGTTCTACAGTCGATGAAGGCGTTTTTGGATCGGGCATCCAGTCGGTTACCACCACATGCCAGACTGGCCACCCGACGATTTCATCGTAAAGAAACGGAGTATTGTCCTCGATAGGCATGACGAGCTCTGCGGAAAGGCGAGCCGGGCTCGCCTGGGCGAGGCCAACAATTTCGCGCGTCTTGGCGACCGCCTCCGGCTCGGATCGAACAGCCCAGCTCTGGCGCACCCTATCCATGGAAAGCGGTACTTCCACCGGCGAGGGACCGGCGGGAACGCTCTGCGCGAGCGACGCCGGCGCCATAATCACACCGGCAAGCGCGGCCAACCTGGCACTTCGAGCGGAACTCATTGGTGGCCCTCCTTCAAGAAGGGGAAGTGTATTTTTGTCCCAGACGTTAATACTGGTGCCACTGATTCGTTCAACTCCCCACTCGTTTGCATCGCTGGTGTATATGTTGCCTGGCGGTATGTTCGCGTCCTCGAACCAAGTCCAGAAGAACGCATACTGGCACTGCGTAAAGTCGCACTTCGCGGTCGCCGTACCAACCATGTCATTTTCTATGTCCCAGATTTCTCCGGACCACTGGAGCTCATCACCCGCGACGTTTTTCCACCCGTTGTGCGTCCATTGGTCCCAGACGAGGCCATCGTATTCAAACCTCCACGTTCCGAAAAGCGACGATATCAGGTAGCACTTGTACTCGTGGGTCCCCGAGCCCGGTGGGTCGTCCGTGTAGTTTACGTAGCGGTCGCCGATAGGATCCGGTCCGGCTACTACCTCCGCGTAGCCGCGCTGGAGAATCGTCGTCGAGTTCAACAGTCGACGGCGCGAATAACCGGTTTGAGCCCATTTGACCAGCGATGTGCCCTCGTGCTTCTGCACGCCCGCCGACGCAGCACTGGCCGTGAGCCCCTGGGCCAAGGGCTCGCCGCACAGCGTCGGGGTGCGCGTGCGGATGTATGCGCTGCATCCAGTCACATCGTCAAGGTCCTGCCACGCGAGTGCGTACCTATAACCGGGCGTGCAGGGCGAACCAGTGAAAGCACGCCCGAATGCGGCCAAGTCCGCCAGATCCACCTTGCCATCGCCCCGCGAGAAATCAAAATCGAACGCGGCGCAGTTCGGATCGGGGAGGCTTCCGGCCGGACCGGTCATGCACCCGCTCCAGAACCAGAAATCGGCTCCGTCCACATCGCCGTCGCCGTCGTAGTCGCCGCCACTTTGCGCCGCGGCTGATGAGGCGAGGACCAGCACTGCCGCCAATGCGAAGAACCGTGCCGCCATGAGCGCAATAGGAGAACGCATTGTTGTCCCCTCTCCGCTTTCAGTGCAGGTACTTCATGACACCGACCCCACCCAGCGATGACTAGTTTATCTTCGATATCGCGAGCTGTCAGGAGCAAATCGACGATCGGACGTTTTTTCATCGACCGCGTGTGACCGTGCGCACGGCGACCGGCGCCGGCTCTCTCTGCCCAGGGCTACGGATCACTCACGTTGCGTCTGGGGCGACCCAGCGCCGCACGAGCCGGGCGAGCACAATGGCCGCAACGACCGCGACCACCATCAGCCCACCGACCGTGAGCAGCAGGTCCGGTCGCTCTCTCCAGGCGAAGGTGAGGTTCCCCCAGTAAGCGCGGGCGATACGCGCGGCGGGCCGGTGCCACCAGAGGGCCAGAATGAAACCCAGAGCCAGCCACGGGCCAAACGGGATCATCACGGTGCACTTGCGCAGCAGGCCGAGCAGCCACCCGGCCAAGGCAATCCCCACCGACAACAGCAGGCCCAAAAGCGCGATGTCCCACCCGGCCGCCGCCCCCGCCGCCGCCAGAATGTGAATGTCGCCCACGCCGAAGGCCTCGCGTCCAAACACCAGCGTAAAGAAGATCCGCAGGATCCAGCCGGCCAATGCGCCCACGATCGCCCCGTGGACCGCACCGACGGCGCCGGCGACCGGCGCGAATCCCGCGCTCGGCGACCACGCTACGAAGTCCGACCAGGCGTTTCCGAACCTCGGCAGCCCGTGAACCAGGGCGAAGACGACTGCCGCCACCATGATCGCCGGCAGCAGCCAGACCAGCTCCTTGAGCACCGCCCGTCGGGCCTGCGGCTGCTCCTCCTCGATGGCGGCTTTGATCTCGGCGTCAGCCGAGCGCCGCTCGCCGCCCACCAACACCGTGGCCCCGAACACCGACAACAGCGCGGCCGCGACCGCGACCTGTGCCATAAGGCGGCCGTCGGCGATACGCGCGGCACTGATTAGCCAGGCCGCCAGCGCAACGAACGCGAAAATGGCCAGATAGCCCGGCCAGCGAGCGGCGGTCGCCGGTGCCGCGCCGTTTTCCGCCTGCATGTCCCCGCCGTCCTCCTCATCCACCGGCGGCTCCGCCATGCGCCGTTCACGCCACCAAATCCCGAGGCCGCTGACGATGAAGGCGCCGACCGCAGCGGCGGCCGCGGCGGACCCTGCCCGTGCGCTCAGCGGCTCAGCCCGCGGCCAAAGAGCGTGCAGCACGATGGCCGCCCACATGACCGTACCGGTCACACGCACGTCGACCGAGTACGACACGATGTCCATCGCCGAACACGCCACCAGCCCGGCCACCAGCACCAGCCAGGCCAGCAGTAGCGGCAGATCCTGCGGCAGCATCGGCTGCTCGATCCCTGCCGCCGACGGAGTCACGAACAGCAGGTGATACACCAGCACAAACGCCAAGCCGGTCAATCCCTCCACCAGCGGGTATTGTGCCGCGATCGGCGCCCGGCAGCCCCGACACCGCCCCCCCAGCCAGAGCCAGCTCAAAAGCGGGATGTTGTCGTGCCAGGCGATTGTGGCGTTGCAGCGCGGGCAGAACGACCACCGCGGACGCAGGATCGACAGTCCGACCGGCAGGCGGTACACGACGACGTTCAGAAAGCTCCCCATGCACAGGCCGAGCAGCCACAGCACGATCTCGACAAGTACATGACGCATCAGGGAGCTTCCGGCAGCACGCCGTCTCGGGCGACCGCGCTCAAAACCGCGTCCGCGACGTCCGGGATCGACCGCGCCCGCGTCTCCACAATGTGATGGGCCACGGCAGCGTACAACGGGTCGCGCTCGGCCAGCAAGTGGCGAACCTCTTCGAGCTCGCTCAGCTCGGTCAAACGCGGCCGCAGCGCACCGGTCCGCGGGTCCGTCTGCGTTCGACCCAGAAGCTCGGCCGCCGGCGCCGTCAGCCAGACGCAGACGCCGGCTTGCTGCAACGCCGCCCGGTTCGCCGCAGACAGAACCGCTCCGCCGCCGACGGCGATGACCTGCCCAGCGGCCCCGGTGACCTGCGCGATGACACGCGTCTCGAGCTGCCGGAAGGTGGCTTCTCCGTCCTGCTCAAAGATTTCGCGGATGGACCGGCGGGCCGCGGCCTCGACCTGCGCATCGGTATCGACGAACGTCCATCTTAGCCGGGCAGCGACTGCGCGCCCGACGCAGGTCTTCCCGCAACCTCGGTACCCGATCAGGATGACGTTATGCGCCGGCATTCTGAATAGTCTACCTGAACCTCGTCCGTCCGGGCGCCAGGTGGGCCGATCGCGCTGACTACGTGGTGTTGCTCTTGAGTGGTCGGGGCGGATGGCACTGACGGTGTGTCACTGCTCTTTGAGCGGTGGCGACGCTCAGGCCGGACGCGGGCCGCGGTACAAGCCCGAGCGACCCGCCTCGAGCGCTGGTCCGCGCCGGCTTGACACGCACGCGTCGCAGCGGACAATGGCGCTGGTCGAAGCCGATCAAGCATGGAGCCAAGCCGGTGGCAACCTACCACTATACGATCATTCTCGAGCGCGAGGCGGATGGCGGATTTCACGCCTACTGCCCGGTGCTGAAGGGTTGCCATTCGCAGGGCGACACCTTGGACGAGGCCCTTGACAACATCCGCGAGGCGATCGAGGCCTACCTGGAGAGCGTCGAAGCTCACGGCGAACCTATCCCGCAGGAGGACTTGCTGATCAAGCCGGTTGAGGTCGCCATATGACCAAGCTCCCGGCGGTGGCGCCACGGGACGTGACTTGTAGCCTCCGGCCCGCGCACCGGACGCCGCCCCTGAGCTTCCTGGCGGTCAATACGCGCGCGCCGTAGCTTGCGACTTACGATGGGGCGGACGCGTGCAAGAGGACACATTGCCTCCTGTGCTGGGTCAGCACGACCGCCAAAAAGGGACTATGGAGGGAGACGCCGACGATTGGGGCGTAGCGGAATTGCTGGGCGGTGTTAGAAAACTGAGGCAAATGGGGCGAGCGGCTGATCAGATCGAGGCCAGAGCTTAGAGCCTGGATAGGCTAATATATCGCGAACGACAATACACGTGCCGAGATTGCGCTATGGCTGCCGGCGAACACGAGACGCCACGACGCTGCGCTAACTGCTCAAGCACCATTGACGGAACGGCCCCCTTCTGCCACAAGTGCGGACAGTTGACGGCGCGCAAGTACAAGCTCAATTGCGCCAATTGCAGGCAGGATATCATTTGTGACCAGCGCCTCTTGGAAGAGCGCATGGAATGATCGCTGTGCAACTGGCCGATCGATCTGAAGGCGTACCCAAAGCTTGTGGAGTTGCGGGCCGACAGCCGGCGACAGCGCGAGGTTTATGAGCGCGAGCGAAGGCGCCAGGAGCGAGAGGAACGGCGCGAGGAAAGAGAGCGCTCGCGCAGGGAACGACAAGCGAAACGCCAAGCCCAGGCAGCCGCCAAACGAGAGCGGCAACAGCAGGTCCAGGAGCAACGAAACCAGCAGCAGGAACAGGCGCAGGCGTTGCGATACGCAACATTGCACGTACAGTGCAACACCTGCGGTGTGGGTAGCATGGTGTGCCAAAACGTCTACCGCATGAGCCCGGTCGTCGTCGGGATCGGCTACCTGCTGTTGGTACCGCCGATTTTGGGAATGGCGTTCTTCGCGCTCTTGATCTTGGGAGGCACCCTTGGCGCCCTTTCCGCCGGTAACGGCGGCACAGCGGCCGGGGCCGGTTTCCTGGGAGTGGGCCTCTGCGGGTTTGTTTCGTCTCTGATCAGCGGCTTGCTCGGGTTTCTGTTGGTGATGAAAAAGAAGATTCTGCGATGCAATCACTGTGGAGCAACGATTGCTGCGTCCTAGCTTGCGGGGCGGGTGGCGCTGACGGCCTGCCACTGCTCTTGAGCAGCGGCGATCCGCCGCCGAACAGGTCATCCACAGGAACGGGGGGCTTGCGTTCACTGCTCCGAGGCCCCGGCGCTCTGTGGCACGCCGCGGGTCCATGCTGCGGTCAGAAGAGCATTGCCTGGGAGCAGTGGCGCGCCGCGCCCGCGCGGTTGGGAACAGGAGGCCTGAGCACCGGCGGGCGGATCCCGACTAGACCGTCAGCGGTGAACTCGCCGCACGCCGTCCGTGCTCATGTCATCAGTTTTCCGCGGTGCAGGTTTCGCGCTGGCGATTATAATGGGGTTGCAGGAGGCAACTGCACATGAACTGGCAGGATTACATAGAGGTGCGGCCGGGCGTCGCCCTCGGCAAGCCGGTCTTCAAGGGCACCCGCCTCACCGTCGAGTTCGTGCTCGAACGCCTCGGCGACGGCGCTACGGTCGAGGACTTGGTCCAGAACTACGTCGGCTTGACGCCGGAGCACGTTCGCGCTGCCACGGCGTATGCCGCCGCAGTCCTGCGCCGGGACGAGCTGGTCTGGTCCACATGAAGTTCTTGGCCAACGCCCACATCAGCCGCATGCTCTGCGGGTTCCTGCAATCCGCAGGGCATGATTGCGCGCATGCGGAACTCCGCTCCCCCGCCCTGCCGGACGAAGAGCTACTGCGCATTGTGGTGACCGAGGCGCGGATCATCCTCACGGCCGACAAGGACTTTGGAGACTTGGTCTTCCGGCGACTGCTGGCAGTTCCAGGGGTTATCCTGCTACGGCTCCGAGTCCCGAGCGAAGCGGAACGGCTGGCGCTGTTTCAGCGCCATTGGCCGGTGATCGAGCGCAGTGTGCCGGGTCACTTCGTCGTGGTGACCAACCGGGCGGTACGCCGCAGCCCGCTGCCCGCGCCTGACACGCCACAGTAGCCGGCGCGTGCCGCCGACGCTGCGCCACTGCTCAAGAACGGTGGCGCGCCGCCGCAGCGTCCACCCCCCGTGGCGGGCGTAGAACCTCCGGGGCATTCTCGGCATTCTACGTCGGCCACGGGGGGCCGACGCTACTTTTGCGGCGGACTGTCAACTCCGGCGCGCGGCGCTCGGCTGGATTCTCAGCCGCTGCGGTTGCCGAGGAACACCTTGATCTCGCGCGGCCGCACGAACACCCGCTGTCCGTGCGTCAACTTCAGCGCCCGATACCGCTCCTGCGTCGTCTCAACATGGATGGTCTCCCCCAGCACGGTGACGAGCTCGAGCTTCACCTGCGGTCCGGCGGCGTTGAGGTGCGCGATCATGCCCTCGACCAGGGTGGTCTCGCCAGGCTGCAATTCAATCTCCAGGTCGTGCGGCCGCACAAACCCGCGCACCGCCAGCGAGCCCGTGGAAGTCCCGTTCGGATAGTCCAGCTCCAGGGCCCCGAAGAACGCCTTGTCGCCTTCCACACGCCCGTGAAACACGTTCACGTGCCCCAGGAAGTGCATCACGAACTCAGTGGCCGGGTGGTGGAAGACCTCCTCGGGCGTCCCCACCTGCTCGATGCGCCCGGCGTTCATGACGACCACCCGGTCGGCCACCTCGAGCGCTTCTTCCTGGTCGTGCGTCACGAGCACGCCGGTGACGTTGATCTCCCCGTGCAGCCGGCGCAGCCAGCGCCGCAGCTCCTGCCGGACCTTGGCATCCAGGGCCCCGAACGGCTCGTCCAGGAGCAGCACTTTCGGCTCCACCGCCAGCGCGCGGGCCAGCGCCACGCGCTGCCGCTGGCCGCCCGAAAGCTGCGTGGGATAGCGGTCCGCCAGCCAATCCAGTTGCACCAGCGACAGCAGTCGCTGCACGCGAACCCGAATCTCCCCGCTCGTCGGCCGCACGCCGCGCGGCATCACGCGCAGACCGAAGGCCACGTTCTCGAACACCGTCATGTGCCGGAACAGCGCGTAATGCTGGAAGACAAAGCCCACCCGGCGGTCCTGCACCCGCCGCTCGGTCGCATCCTCGCCGTGAAAGAGAATCGTGCCGCGGTCCGGGATTTCGAGGCCGGCGATGATCCGCAGCAGCGTCGTCTTGCCCGAGCCCGATGGCCCGAGCAGCGCGACCAGCTCGCCGGTGCGCACCTCGAGCGTGACGTCGCGCAAGGCGGTGAACGCCCCGAACGTCTTGGTCACATTGCGCGCTTCGATGCTCATGCCCGGTCTACTCGCTCGCCGGTCTGTCCCGCACCGGCGGCGCCGCGCTCGCGGGGATTACACTCACGCGCACGGCACTCGCGACTTCGGACTCGGGCGCGCCGCTGACGTCGGCCGCCCGCCGGCGCGTCTTCCACTCCACCAGGCTCTTGGCGCCCAGGGTGAGCAAAGCCAGCAGCGTCAGCAGGGACGCGACCGCGAACGCACCGACGAAATTGTACTCGTTGTACAGGATTTCGACATGCAGCGTCATCGTGTTGGTAAGTCCGCGGACATGACCGGACACCACGGACACCGCCCCGAACTCGCCCATCGCCCGCGCGTTGCACAGGATCACGCCGTACAACAAACCCCACTTGATGTTCGGCAGCGTGACGCGGAAGAAGGTCTGCCAGCCGCGCGCCCCCAGCACGACCGCCGCTTCCTCCTCCTCCGTCCCCTGCGCCTGCATGAGCGGGATCAGCTCGCGCGCCACCAGCGGGCAGGTCACGAACAGCGTCGCCAGCACGATGCCCGGCACCGCGAAGATGATCTGGATATCGTGGGCCTGCAGCCACGGGCCCAGCCAGCCCCGCAGACCAAACAGCAGGACGTAGATCAGGCCGGAGATTACCGGGGACACCGCAAACGGCAGGTCGATCAGCGTGATGAGCAGGCTCTTGCCGCGAAACTCGAACTTGGCGACCGCCCACGCCATTGCAACGCCGAAGACCAGGTTCAGCGGCACAACGATCGCCGCCGTGATGAGCGTCAGCCGAATGGCCGCCAGCGCGTCGTGGTCGCACAGCGCCGCCACGTATGCGCCGAGGCCGCGCTCAAAGGCCTGCCCGAACACCGCCGCCAGCGGCAGAAACAGGAACAGCGTCAGGAACGCCGCCGCCACGCCGATGAGTAGCCAGCGGATCAGAACCGGCTCCGCGGTGACGCGCTGTATCGAGCGGCGTAGCGGGATGTTCGCGCTAATGCTGGTCATGCGCCCTAATCACCATAAGCGGACTGCCGCTGACTGGCCCACCGTTGCAGCACGTTGATCGTGAGCAAGAGTACGAACGACGCCGCCAGCATCACCACCGCCAGGGCCGTCGCACCGGCGTAGTCGAACTGTTCCAGCTTGATCACAATGAGCAGCGGCGTGATCTCCGTCCGCATGGGCATATTGCCCGCGATGAAGACGATCGACCCGTACTCGCCGAGCGCACGCGCGAACGCCAGCGCGAATCCAGTCGCCAGCGCCGGCCAGAGCTCCGGCAGAATGACCCGCAGGAAGGCCTGCCGTCGATTGGCCCCCAGGCTGGCCGCCGATTCCTCAAGCTCGAAGTCCAAATCCTCCAATACCGGCTGAACCGTTCGCACGACGAACGGCAGGCTGACAAAGGTCAGGGCGATGATGATGCCGAGCGGCGCGAACGCCACCTTGATGCCCAGCGGTTCGAGGAAGCGCCCGATCCAGCCGTTGGCCGCATAGATGCTCGTGAGCGAAATCCCCGCCACGGCCGTCGGCAGGGCGAACGGCAAGTCCACCAGCGCGTCGATGAACTTACGCAGCGGAAACCGATAGCGCACCAGCACCCACGCAACCACCGAGCCGAATACCAGGTTGATCGCCGCCCCGACCGCCGCGGCGCCAAAGCTCAGCCGGTACGAGGCCAGTACCCGCGGCGCCGTCACCGCGTTCCAGAACTGCCCCCAGCTCATCCCCATGCTTTTCACCACCAGCCCGGCCAGCGGAATGAGCACGATCAGCGAGAAGTACAGCAACGCAAAGCCCAGGGACAGGCCGAAGCCTGGCAGAATGCGGCGTTGGCGGTTAGGACGGGTGGGGCGATCCATCGCGTGCTCAGCGCCGAGGACTACGGCCCCGGCTGATATATCTTGTCAAAAACGCCCCCGTCGTCGAAGTGCTCTTTCTGGGCCTTCTCCCACCCGCCGAACTCTTCATCGATGGTAAACAGCTTCACTTTCGGAAAGCGGTCCGCGTACTTCTCCGCGGTCGCCTTCAGGCGCGGGCGATAGTAATGCTTCGCCGCAATCTCCTGCCCCTCGGACGAGTACAGGTACTCCAGGTAGGCGGTTGCGACCGCGCGCGTCCCGTGCTTGTCCACAAACTTGTCCACCACGGCGACCGACGGCTCGGCCAGGATGCTGATCGAGGGGGCGACGATCTCCACCTTGTCCCTGCCCAGCTCGTTGAGCGCCAGAAGCGCTTCATTCTCCCACGCCAGGAGCACGTCCCCGATCCCGCGCTGCACGAACGTGGTCGTCGAGCCGCGCGCCCCCGAATCTAGCACCGGCACGTTCTTGAAGAGCCGCCCGACGAAGTCCTTCGCCTTCTCCTCATCCCTGTACTTGTGACGGGCGTAGGCCCACGCCGCCAGGTAGTTCCAGCGCGCCCCGCCCGAGGTCTTCGGATTCGGCGTGATGACCGCGACGTCCGGCTTCACCAGGTCGTCCCAATCCTTGATGCTCTTCGGGTTCCCCTTGCGCACCAGGAACACGATCGTGGACGTGTACGGTGCGCTATTGTCGGGCAGGCGCTTCAGCCAATCCTTCGCGATCAGCTCGCCGTGCTGGTAGACCGCGTCCACGTCATACGCCAGCGCCAGCGTTACGACGTCCGCCTCCAGGCCGTCGATGACCGCGCGGGCCTGCTTGCCGGAACCGCCATGCGACTGGCGCACGGTCACGGTCGTGCCGGTCTTGTCCTTCCAGTACTTCGCGAACGCCGCATTGAACTCCTGGTAGAACTCGCGCGTCGGGTCATAGGACACGTTCAGGAGTGTCACCTCCTGCGGGGCCTGAGCCCATGCCGCGCTGGCAGGCACCAGAAGCGTACCCAGCAAGACCGTCAGGCCAATCGTCCTCGTCGCGAACATGAGCTGACTCCTCAATGCGCTGAACCTCGTTACCGTGCGGCAAGTGAATCGCCGCCTCTCGGACGCCCCATGTATTGCTGCGGTCCATTGTGAGATTACAACATTCGGCCCCGGCAGGCGGTCGCTACTCGATATAACCGAGGGCGCGGAGCCGCCGTCGCACCGCATCGACTTCCTGCTCGGTAAGTCCGGGTGGCGAACGATCGAGCTTGCCGCCGCTCGCCACATCCCGGAGCACCCACGTGGAGAACTCGGTAACGCTCCTAAATCCTGTCCCCTGAATGAGTTCCGATAACTTATCGTACAACTCTCCCGGGATCTTGAGTGTTACCGTTCGCCGCCGTCCTGACCCTTGTTCCGCCATAATGCTTACTTCGAGCCCTGCGCTCGACACACCTGACACTCTTTTAAGAGTGTAATGGCACCCCCGCAGTAGTCAAGTGAGACGTCGCGCTTTTCGAGTCGTACGCATCATGAAGCGCCGCTACGCAGGAACCGGGCCCGGGGACGGGCCGGCTCTGCGATCACGCGGGCCTGACTTAGTGCGCCAGCAGGTCGCGCAGCCACTGAATCGTCGTCTGCCGGCCCAGCTCGCCGATCGCCTGCGTGAGTGGAATGTCCTTTGGGCACACCTTCACGCAGTTCTGCGCGTTGCCGCAGTCGGTGATGCCGCCGTCACGCATGATCGCGTGCAGGCGGTCCTCCTTGAAGAACCCGCCGGTGGGGTGCGAATTGTGCAGGGCGACCTGGCCCAACGGAGCCGGCCCAATGAACGCGGACCCGTCGTGATACTGCGGACAAGCCTCCATGCAACAGCCGCAGGTCATGCAGCGTGAGAAGATGTAGCGGAGCGACTGCTCGACCGGCGAAATACGCGGGGCGTACTGGTGAATGTCCTGCGAGCCGTCCAGGGGAATCCAGGCTTTGACGCGGATCAGCGCGTCGAACATCTTCTGCCGGTCGACAACGAGGTCGCGGATCACCGGGTACTTGGTGAGCGGCTCCAGCGTAATCGGCTGCTCGAGCTCATCCACTAAGGCCGCACACGCCTGCCGCGGAACGCCGTTGACCAGCATCGTGCAGGCCCCGCAGACCTCTTCCATGCAGTTGCTTTCCCAGGCGACCGGCGGAACGCGCTGGCCCCGGATGTTGAGCGGGTGTTCGCGCAGGTACAACAGCGCCGAGATGCAGTTGTGCTGCGGCGCGTGGGGCATCTTGAACTCTTCCCAGTACGGCGGCGAATCCGGGCCGTCCTGGCGTTTGATCCTGAAGTGAATCTCAGCCGGCATTGCGTGGGTTCCTTGGAGGCCAACGAGGCCCGTCAGGCGCGTCGCCTGCATGGGCTAGCTCGGAGGTCATTTCTTCAGTTCCTCGACCACCTTGTCCTTGTGCTCCGTAATCATCTGGAGGACTCTCAGGATAGGGTACTTCTCGGGAACGGCGCGGGACAAGAGGGGTATATTCTTCAGCCCACGGAGAATCTGCAAGATGAAGTCCTCTGCCATTTGTACCTGACCGCCACCAACGGTCTTGTGGTTCTTGTCGCTGCCGAAGCCGAAGAGCGCTATCTTCTCGATCGTCTCCGGAAGCGCTAGGCCGGCAAAGATATCCTCGATGTGCTTCGCGCCCGATGCGAACTTCTTTGCGAATCGTGTTTCTCTGTCGGCCCAGGAGTCCGGTCCGGTCGAAGTTTCGACATGCATCAGGCGGCCACTCTTTGGATTGAATGCCACTACGTCCAGTTCGCCTTCGTAACCGCCTGTGGCGAGCCGTCCGACGCGCTCGTTCCGCTTCACGATATAGCCTTTGTACTCGAGCCACTCGGCCACAAGTTCTTCTAGGAAGTTGGTCTGCATCTTCACGCTCCTTGCAAGTCGCCGCGTTCTATTGTGAGGGCAGGCCAGTATTTCCAAGGCCCAGCGAGCTATTTCTTGGCGAGCGCTGCTGCTTGCTGGCATTTCTCATATAGCGTCTCAGGTGCAATATCCGCTCCGTTCGGCCAGGCGATGGTGCCGCCTTCGACTCTGGCCTGTTTGAAGAACTCGGGGTCCTTCAGCGGGGCAAACACGGGGCCTTTGTCCAGGTACTCCGAAAAGTCGACGACCGCACGCGTGCCGTCATCGAATACGATCAGGTACGAGTGGCCGGATCTGGGTTCGATTCGTACCACCTCGTTGAGATCCCACATTTCACACCTCAATCCAACGGAGTGATCTTCTTCATTTCCTTTCCAGCCAGCGCGAGCTCCCAGTCCTCGCGGAGTTCGGCGACATGGAGGTCGATCCACTCGCGCACGAGCCGGGTGGCCGTGCGGGACCGCAGGTCGCCGCGCATGATATTTCCGCTGAGGTCCAACACCGCCTTGTTGCCCTGGTACTCCACATGGATGTGCGGAGGATTGTGTTCATCGAAGAACATCCGGATGATAATGCCGAAGAACCGGCTTATTTCGGGCATCGGGCCGCTCCGCGTGTTGGCTCATTGCGGCAATTCACCAGTCCGTCAAAAAACTCCTTGCCGACGCGGCAACGGCTTGAAAAGCACACGCTTCCTAGACTGCGACGTCGGCCGCGGGGCCCCGACGCTACAGGCGGGCGGAACCCGCCCTACCGGTAATCCCGCGGCGTCTCGGGTGCCATCACGGACGTTTCGACCGGCCAGTACTCGACCTGCGGGCCGTCCGGAGTGTGCGTCGCGACAGACTGTTTCAGCCACTTCTCGTTGTTGGCCTTCCATTTGGCCGTGTACTCGTCGTATTCCGGATCACCGGCAAACTTGCCGGCGGGTTGCTTAAGCTCAAATTCCGCCTTGTAGTGCGACCCGCGGCACTCGTCCCGCAGCCGGGCACACTTCGTCATCACCTCGCCCAGCACGAGCATGTCCAGAACCTGCCGGACCCACGGCAGCGACTGGTTCATCCAGTTGCCCCGATCGTCCAGCGAAATCCGCCGGGCCCGCTCCTTCAGCTCGCCGATGCCGGCCAGCGCCTTATCGAGCCCCGCGTTGTCGCGCTCGACGAACACGTGCTCCGACATCAGCTCGCCCAGCTTGCGGTGGAGCGTGCTCGCGTTCTCGCCGCCCGTCCGGCTGAGGATGCCCTGGTTGATCTCCTCCTGCCGCTGGCGCTCCGCGTCGAAGGTGCTTTGCGGCACCTTGTCGCAGCTCGACTTCAGGTTCTTGAGATACGCAAAAGTCGCGTCGCCCGCCACACGCCCGCTGAACGACGCACTGAGCAACGAGTTGGCCCCCAGGCGGTTCGCACCGTGGTAGGCGAAGTCACACTCGCCGCACGCGTACAAACCGGGGATCGTGGTCGCCTGGTTCTTGGGATGGGCCCGCGTCATCCCGCCGGTGTGGCCGTCCTTGTCGTAGCCGACCCACAGACCCCCCATCGTGTAGTGCATCGCGGGGAAGATCTCCATCGGGTTCGTGTAGGGATCCACCCCGGCGAAAGTCTGGTACATATCGAGGATGCCGCCCAGGCGGGCCTCGAGGAACTCGCGCGGCCGGTGCGTCAGGTCGAGGTAGGCGATCTCCTGACCGCGCACGCCCAGACCCATGTGCCGCGTCGCCCGGACAATCGCACGGGAAGCCACGTCGCGCGGCACCGTGTTGCCATACGTCGGATACCATTCCTCCAAGAAATAGAACCGCTCGTCCTCCGGGATGTCGCGGCCCGCTCGCGAGTCGCCCGCCTTGCGCGGCACCCAGATGCGGCCACCCTCGCCGCGGCACGCCTCTGACATCAGCCGCAGCTTGTCGTGACCCTTCATCGCGGTCGGGTGGAACTGGGCGAACTCCCCGTTGGCAAACTTCGCCCCCTGCTGATAAGCCCGCGCCGCGGCGGCACCGGTGCAGTTCGTCGACATCGTGGAGCGGCCCCAGATCAGGCCGGCCCCGCCGGTCGCCAGGATCACCGCATCGGCCCGGAAGGCCTCGACCTTCATGCTGCGCAGGTTCAGCGCCGCCAGGCCGCGGCACACGCCCTGTTCATCGAGCACCAGCGCGAGGAACTCCCAGAACTCGAACTTCCGGACCCGGCCACCGGCCTCGTGGGCGCGAATCTGCTCGTCCAGCGTATACAGGAGCTGCGCCCCGGTCGTCGCACCCGCAAAGCACGTCCGCTTGTTCTTCACGCCCCCGAACAGTCGCTGGTCCATGATCCCTTCCGGCGTGCGGCTGAACGTGACGCCCATGCGGTCATAGGTGCGGATCAGCCCCGGCGCCTCGTCGCACATGGTGCGGATCGGCGGCTGGTCGGCGAGATAGTCGCCGCCCTTGATCGTGTCGACGACGTGCTGCCCGACCGAGTCGTTCTGGCCCTTGATGTCGAGCACGGCATTGATGCCGCCCTGGGCACAGCACGAGTGCGAGCGTTTCACGGGGAACAGCGAGAACAGGTCGACGGGCACGCCGGCTTCGGCGAGACGCAGCGTCGCCCACAAACCGCCGAGCCCGCCCCCCACGACGATCACACGTTGCTTGGCCATCTTTGCTTCTCTTTGCGTCAGAGATTGGGTTCACAGACCGGCTGCGGGGCCAGGCGGCTCAGGGACTCGCGCGGGTCTCCGTAAGCTGCTCGGCGCTGACCACCACCCGGCCACCCGAATCAGAGCCGGCCGGCCGCGGCTGCCCAAAGGCGTAGAGCGAAAGGACGCCCCAGGTGAGCAGCACGAGGCCCAGCGCGCCCGCGGCGACCGACATCTTCTTCCGCGCCGCCACACCCACGGTAATGCCCCACGTGATGCAGAACGTCACGATTCCATTGCAGAAGTGGAACACGGCCGCCGTCAGCCCGATGGCGTAGATCAGAACCCACGTCCACAGCGGCAGCCACATGTGCTGGAACCCGGCGAGCGTGAACGTGAAGAACGCCGGGTCCGCGCCGCCGTACTCCTGCCCGCCAAACAGCGGCGCGAAGCGGAAGTGGGCCAGGTGCAACAGGATGAAGCCGAACGTGATGTACGCCGTGACGCGCTGCAGCGTGTAGCGCCAGTTGTCCATGTACGGGTATTGGTTCTGATTCAGTTTGCCCTGCCAGGCGATAATCACACCGTAGGTCGCGTGAAACGCGAGCGGCACGAAGATGAAGACGATCTCGATCGCCAATAGCCATGGCAGGCTGTGGATGATCCCGATGTGGTGATCGAAATGCTCCGGGCCGAGGAACGCGGTCGAGTTGGCCAGCAGGTGGTTAATCAGGAACGCGCCGACGGGAACGATGCCCGCGAGCGAATGCAGACGCCGCAGAAGGAAATGGTTGCGATCGAAAAAGCCTGGTGCGCTAGCCACGCGTATCCTTTCGCCCCCCGAGCAGGTTGGTAAGCCGACCAGACATATCAAGAGCGCGGATTATACGACGGGGACGCACCCTCGCAACGGGTCGCGCGCCGCCGGGGACACGCCCCACGCGCCCGGCTATCATTGGGGCATGCTTGGGCGTAGGGCGTCGTGGGCGAGCAAAACACGGGGCCAACGGAGGACCGCCAGTGCCGGGCCCGCGGCGGCCCCGCACAACGGCGACGTGCCGTGGCTCATCGTCCGCCAGGCCGCACACAATAACCTCAAACGCATCAACGTCCGCTTTCCATTGGGGCGGTTCACCTGCGTCACCGGCGTCTCCGGGTCGGGCAAGAGCTCGCTGGTCAACGACATCCTCTACCAGGCCTTGGCGCGGGACCTGAACGGCGCCACCACGCTCGAACCCGGCCCGCACGCCGGCATCGACGGCCTGGAACACCTCGACAAGGTGATCGCGATCGACCAGTCGCCCATCGGCCGCACGCCACGCAGCAACCCGGCCACCTACGTCAAGGTATTCGACGAGATCCGGACGCTGTTCACCAAGCTGCCGGACGCGAAGTTGCGCGGCTACAAGCCCGGCCGGTTCAGCTTCAACGTGCCGGGCCCGCGCGGCGGCGGACGGTGCGAGGCGTGCGAAGGCAACGGCTCGCATCGGATCGAGATGGACTTCCTGGCCGACGTGTGGGTGACGTGCCCCGTCTGCGAGGGGCACCGCTTCAGTCACGGCACGCTGCAAATCCGCTACAAGGGCAAGTCGATCGCTGAGGTGCTGGAGATGGAGGTCGGCGACGCCCTGACGCTCTTCGAGAACGTCCCGCGCATCCGCGGCATGCTCCAGACGCTGCACGACGTCGGACTCGACTACCTCCAGCTCGGGCAGCCGAGCACGACGCTCTCCGGCGGCGAGGCCCAGCGGATCAAGCTCGCCCGCGAGCTGGTCAAGCAGAGCACCGGCCGCACGCTCTACGTGCTCGATGAGCCGACGACCGGGCTGCACTTCGACGACATCCGCAAGCTGCTCGTCGTGCTCCACGGGTTCGTGGACGCCGGCAACACGGTCGTCGTGATCGAACACAACCTGGACGTGATTAAGACCGCCGACTGGCTCATCGACCTGGGGCCGGAGGGCGGCGACGCAGGCGGGTACATCGTCGCGGAGGGCACGCCGGAAGAAGTCGCCGGCTGCGCGGTTTCGTTCACCGGACAGGCGCTGCGGGAGGTGCTCGGCACAAAGTCAGAAGTTGGAAGTCAGAAGTCAGAAGGGGAGGCGCCGCAACGCGAATCGGCCTCCGAGACTTCTGACCTCGTACCTCGTACTTCTGACTCTGTCACCGTCGTCGGCGCCCGCCAGCACAATCTCAAGGACCTCACCGTCTCCTTCCCGCGGAACCGCATGACGGTCTGCACCGGCGTGTCGGGGTCGGGCAAAACCAGTTTCGCGATCGACACCGTGTTCACCGAGGGCTACCGCCGCTACGTCGAGTCCCTGTCGGCCTATGCGCGGCAGTTCCTGGGGCAAATGGCCAAGCCGCGCGTGGACCATGTGCACGGGCTGTCGCCGGCGATCTGCATCGAGCAGCGCGCCGCCGGCAAGAGCCCGCGCTCCACGGTCGGCACGATCACCGAAATCTACGACTACATGCGGGTGCTCTGGGCCCGGGTCGGCACACGCTACTGCCCGGGTTGCGTCGCCCCCATCGGCACGCAGACCGCCGACGAGATCGTCGCCCGCGTCATGGCCATCGAGCCCGGCGCGCCGATCGTCATTCTCGCCCCGATCGGCCTCGGCGACGGCGAGACCTACGCCGGGCTGTTCAACCGGCTGAAGAGCTCCGGGTATCTGCGCGTCCGCATCGACGGGGAGATCCGCCCGACCGCCGAGGCCACGACGCTGGACCCACGGCGTAAGCACCGCGTCGAAGTCGTCATCGACCGGACGGTCGTGCGGTCCAAGTCGCGCGCCCGCATCGCCGAGAGCGTCGAGCACGCCCTGGCCCTGGGCAACGGCCTAATGACGCTGGTGGTGGAAGAAGTCGAGACGGTTCACGAAGAGAGCGACGAAGGGGCTGTGGCGGCCGGCGCCGCGCCGGCCGTGGATCGGCCGAAGACCGCTCCGACGCCTGCCTACCGCGTCAAGAAGACGCCGGCCCGCGAGTTCCTGTATTCGCAGAAGCTCGTCTGCACGAAATGCGGCACGAGCTACGAGGAGCTCGGCCCGAACCACTTCAGCTTCAACAGCCAGCTCGGTTGGTGCGAGACCTGCGAAGGGCTGGGCGTGCAGCGCGGCGCCCCGGCCACCGCGATCATCGTGCGGCCCAACCACTCGCTCTTCGACGGGGCCATCGCGGGCTGGCAGCGCATCGACCGCCGCTCCCCCCTCGGGCGCATGCTGACGGCACTCTGCCAGCACCTGGGCGTGCCACCCGACACGCCGCTGTGCGACTGGTCGCCCGAGCAGAAGCGCGCCCTGATGTTCGGCACCGGGAGCGCCTGGATCGACGGAAGTGCGGCGTTTGGCGGCACGCGGTTCCAGTGGCGGGGCTTCTTCCCCGCCATCGACCACGCCACGCGGAACTCGTGGGTATTCCGCCACCGGCTCCGCAACGTGGTGACGGACATTCCGTGCGTGACCTGCCGCGGCGGGCGACTGCGGCCCGACGCTACCGCCGTGCGGTTGGGCGGTCCGCTCCTCCCCCTCCCAGGGGGAGGTCGGGAGGGGGTCGAGGGCGCACGGACAATTGGAACACCCTCCCCCGCCCCCCTCCCTAGGACGGAGGGGGAAGCAATGGGCGGCAAGACGATAGTCGAAGTCTGCGAAATGCCGCTGTCGGCCACGGCGGCGTTTTTCCGCGACCTTGAGCTGAGCGAGCAGGAACGGCGGATCGCCGGCGAGCTGCTCAAGGAGATTCGCGACCGCCTGCAATTCCTCATCGACGTCGGCCTGGAGTACCTCACGCTGCATCGGGCCGCGCCGACTCTCGCCGGCGGTGAGGCCCAACGCATCCGCCTGGCCAGCCAGATCGGCAGCGGGCTCTCCGGCGTGCTCTATGTGCTGGACGAGCCGACGATCGGGCTGCACCCGCGCGACACGGGGCGGCTGATCGCGGCCCTGGCCCGCCTGCGCGGCCTGGGCAACACGCTGCTGCTGGTGGAGCATGACCGCGACGTGATCCGCAGCGCCGACCGGCTGCTCGATTTCGGCCCGCGGGCCGGCAGCGCGGGCGGCCGGATCGTGGCGGAGGGGCCGCCGGCGGAGTTCCTGGCGGGCCCAGTAGCGGCCGACGCCTCGCCGGCCGTAGAACGCCGCGCGGCCGAGCCCCCCGACTCACTAACACGGGCGTATCTGTGCGGTGCGGCGGCGATCCCGATCCCCACGAACCGCCGGCCAGTGACCGGGTACGCAGGCCCGGAGGCACGCACGCACGCAGGCACGAAGAGAAGGATGGCAAGCGCAGGCGTCGCGGATGGCGACCTCGAAGGTGCTCCGCCCCTGGCGGTCGGGCCGATGCCGGCGAACTGGCTCGTCGTCCACGGCGCGCGGCAGCACAACCTCAAGAACATTACGGTCCCGATTCCGCTCGGACGGCTGGTCTGCGTCACCGGCGTCTCGGGCTCGGGAAAGAGCTCCCTGGTCAACGACATCCTCTGGCCAGTGCTGGCCAACGAGCTGCACGGCGCCAACCTGGCCGTCGGCGACCACGACCACCTCGACGGCCTGGACCACCTCGACCAGATCATCAACGTCGATCAATCGCCGATCGGCAGCACGCCGTCGAGCAACCCGGCCACTTACACCGGCGTGTTCGACTGGATTCGCGAGCTGTTCACGCGGCTGCCCGAGTCGAAGATGCGCGGCTACAACGCCAACCGCTTCAGCTTCAATCGGCCGGGCGGGCGGTGCGAACCCTGCGAAGGCTACGGGCAGCGCTGCATCGAGATGCACTTCATGCCGGACGTGTGGGTCGAGTGCGAAACGTGCCGCGGCCGCCGCTACAACCCCGAGACCCTCGAGGTGCGCTTCAAGGGCCACAACATCGCCGACGTGCTCGACCTGCCCGTCGCGGAGGCGCTGCGGCTGTTCGAGAACGTGCCCAAAGTGCGGCGGATGCTGCAGACCCTGGCCGACGTGGGGCTGGACTACGTGCAGCTCGGGCAGCCGGCCCCGACGCTGTCGGGCGGCGAAGCCCAGCGCGTCAAGCTGGCCGCCGAGCTGGGCAAGCCCGACACGGGGCGGACGTTCTACATCCTCGACGAGCCGACCACCGGGCTGCATTTCGACGACATCCGCAAGCTGCTGACGGTGATGCACCGGCTGGCGGACCTCGGCAACACGGTGCTCGTCGTCGAGCACAACCTGGAGGTCATCAAGTGCGCCGACTGGATCATCGACCTCGGGCCGGAGGCGGGCGACGCGGGCGGGCACATTGTGGCCACGGGAACGCCGGAGGGAATTGTGAATGCCGAATTGAGAATTAAGAATGAAGAAGCCGTGCCGCCCAAAGGCCGCCGAGACATTTCAGCGCGCTCTACATT
>CAZWYT010000041.1:0-46057 GCA_964638325.1 uncultured Planctomycetales bacterium | reverse complement strand
GGCAGACTGCCCATGAACTGGCCCGTCATGGTCATCAGCGAGGCCTCTTCGGGCGAGTGGGCCACTTTCGCCAAGCCGAAATCCAGGATGTGCGGCTCGCCATTCTCGTCCACCCGGATGTTGCCCGGCTTCAGGTCCCGATGCGTGATCCCGCGCAGGTGGGCGGCGTTAACAGCAGCGCAGATCTTGGCGAACAGCTTGAGCGTGTCGTCGATCGAGTGTGAGGCGCCGGCCATCCACACGTCCAGCGAATGGCCGCTGATGTAGTCCATCACGAAGTAGTGGCAGCCGGCGGCCTGCCCGCTGTCGTGGATCGCCACGATGTTGGGGTGGTTGAGTTGGCCCAGAATCTGCACCTCGCGCTCGAAGCGGGCCTCTTCGGCGGGCGTGGCGAACGGCCCCTCTTTCATGACCTTCAGCGCGACCTTGCGTCTGGTGGACTTCTGGAGGGCCTGGTACACCACGCCCTGCCCGCCGCGGTGGAGTTCTTTGAGGAGCTGATAGCCCGCGAACGAGTCCGGCATCAGCACGGGCGCGGCGGCGGCGGTCGCGGACTCGCCGGGCGAGTCCTGTGTGGGGCTGTCCGCCGGCGCCGGGCGGGCCGCTTCAGCTTCCCGCCGCGCGGCGTCGATCAGGGCCGCGTCGTCCACACCGGAGTCCGGCTGTTCCGAATGGTCGGGTCGCTCAACGCTCATGGCAGCACCTTCCCGGTCACGCCGTCCAATCAGTAGAACCAACCTCGATATGTCACCCTAAGACTGGCGACGTTTTCGCCGCTTTCTCACGCGCCGTTGCTGAAAAATCGTGACTCGGACCCGAGCAGCTCCTGAAGGCGCTCCAGAGCCCGTGCCCGCAGCATGTAGACGGCCCCCGGCGAGCGTTCGAGCGCCTGGGCAACCTCAACAACCGATTGACCCTCAAGATCATGCAACCGCACGACTTGTGCATACGCCGGCGGTAGCTGCGACAGGGCGGTTTCCAGAGCTCGCTGCGACTCGTGGCGGGCCGCGCTACGACTGGGGGTGCGCGCCGTGGTGCCGCACAGTTGGTTCAGCAGCGTAGAGGCAGAGTCGTCGGCCCGGCCGCGTCGCCGCCGGCGCCGCGGATCCGGACGCTTCTGCCGCTCCAGTTCCCGGACGGCGTCGCGAAGATTGTTGTGCGCCAGCCGCGTCAGCCAAGCGACAAACCCCGCCGTTGTGTGCGCCCGAAGCTGCGCGATGCGGAGAAAGGCTTCCAGGTAGGTGACCTGCATCACGTCGGCTGCGTCGAGCGTCCCCTGCCAGACGGGGCTGATGAGCAGGTGCCGGCGAACCGCGGGGCCGTTTCGGTGCAGCAACTCCGCGAGCGCGTGGGCGTCGCCGGTTGTGGCCGCGTTCAGCAGCGCGTCGTCGGAGACTTCCATTTGCGGTCACCCCAACCAGGCCAGAGCGCCACATTGGATAGTGTACCCCCAGGGCACACAGCGCCAAAGTGTGGTGATTCCGTGGCCGCCTGTCGTTCCGTCTGCACTCGCGTCCGGACATCAGCAGCACGTACCCGTCCCTGTCCGCGGCTCTCCGTTCGCGTGGAGAACACCGATGTCCGCGTTGAGCAGGACAGTTACGCTCTGCGAATCACGCGAAGCCATACCACCCTTGGCAGCCCATGCACCACTACCCGAGGTTACCGTAACACGCGGCGGCGGCGGCTTCGAACTGACCGGCGGGTTCTGGGTCCCGCCGCCGCGGATGCACGAACGCGCTCAAGCAGCGCGCGATAAGCCGGCGCGGGTCTATTCCTTGACCTGTCCTTTGATCCAGGCCGTTGTAACTGACTTCGGCCGCGTGATGGGCGTTCCGATAGCCAGGTTCAGGACGAGCTGCGCCAACATCCCCAGCGCCCGGGAGACGCCGAACACCACGGTGTAATAGCTGAACTCCGTGATGCCGAAATGGTAGAGCAGCGCGCCGGTGGTAGCGTCCACGTTCGGATAGGGATTCTTCGCCTTCCCGTGCTGGATCAGAACCTCCGGGATCACTTTAAAGCCCATATCCACGATGCGCAGCACGGGATCGTCGCTACTCAGGCGTTGCGCAAACGCGTGTAGCGCGGTGAAACGCGGGTCGGTTGCGCGCAGTACGGCGTGCCCGTACCCCGGAACAACCCGGCCGCTCTCCAGCATCTTCCACACGTACTGCCGGAGCTGGTCGGCCGCGGGAACGCCGTTGAAGTGATCGCGGATATCGAGCACAAACGCCAGACATTCCTGGCTAGCCAGCCCGTGCAGCGGGCCGGCCAGTCCACCCAGCCCGGAGGAGACGGCATAGTAGGGATCCGCCAGTGACGAGGCGACGACGTGGCAGGTGAGCGCGCTCACATTGCCGGCTTCGTGATCGCAATGCAGCGTCAGATACAAGCGCAACAGGTTGGCGAACTCGCCCGTCGGATCCGCGGCGCCCAGCAGATGCGCGTAATTGCCGGCCCAGTCCAACGTGGGGTCCGATGGGACGGGGTCGCCTTTCTCGAACCGGATACGGTACACGCCGGCGGCCAGGGCCGGCAGCTTGGCAATCAGGCGCATGGCATCCTCGAGCGCCGGCTCCCAATACTCGTCCTTCCGCATGCCCTCGGTGTAGCGCTGGCGGAAAAGCGATTCGCGTTCCAGGACGAGAATGGCGGCCTCGAACATCTCCATCGGGTGTGTGTCACGCGGAAGCTGGTAGAGCGTCTTCCACACGTAGGCCGGCACCTCGGCCCGCGCCCGCAGGCTGTCTTGCAGCGACCGCAGCGTCTTGGCGTCCGGCAGCTCCCCCGTGAGCAGCATGTAGAACAGCTCTTCGGGCAGCCGGTTGGCCAGCTCGCTGATCGGCCGCCCGCGGATGGAAAGCCCTTTGTCCGGATCTACATCGGACGTGTCGCAGACCAGACATTTGACACCCCGCATCCCGCCATACGCCTGTCCCACGGTCACCTGCGAGATGACCTGCTCCCCGTGCTTGGCCACGAGATCCTTGATTTCGTCGCGCATGGCCGGAATCTTCGCGGCCAGCGCTTCCTTCAGCGTTGCCATGTCCTTTCTCCAACTTTCAGATGCCAATGTCCTCATTGTGTGCGGACGCAAGCGCCAAACGCGACCAGCGCCCTGGGGGTCGATCGGCCTAACTCTCCGCCAGGTCGCATCGCCGGTCACTCACGGACGGGCACGGGCCGCGCGTCGTCAGTCCCCAATCTCATCCGACCGTCAGCTACCGAGGAACCTCTGCGCCACCGCCACCAGCTCCTTCACGTGGCTGACGCTCGTGGTCAACATCTTCCGTTCCTCCGCGCCCAGCTCCACCTCGATGACCTTCTCCACCCCGCCGGCGCCCAGCACGCACGGCACGCCTACGAAGTAGCCGCCCACGCCGTATTCCCGGTCACAGTACGCGGCGCACGGCAGGATCCGCTTTTTGTCACGGAGGATCGCCTCGGCCATCTGGATGGTCGCGGCCGCCGGCGAGTAGTAGGCGCTGGTGCCCATCAGCTTGACGATCTCACCGCCGGCCATCCGGGTGCGCGTGACAATCTCCGCCAGCCGCGCCCCGGGAATTAGTTGGGTGACAGGAATGCCGGCGACGGACGTGCAGCTCGGCAAGGGCACCATGTCGTCGCCGTGCCCGCCCAGCAGCAGCGCGGTGACGTCCTCGACGCTACAGCCCAGCTCCAGGGCGACAAAGGCCCGGAAGCGGGCGATATCCAGGCAGCCGGCCTGACCGACCACACGCCGCGTGGGGAAACCCGTCTTCTTCCAGGCCGTGTAGACCATCGCGTCCAGTGGGTTGGATACGACGATCAGCAGGGCTTGGGGGCTTACGCGGGCGATGCGCTCGCTGACGGAGCCCACGATCTTGACATTGGTTTCCACGAGATCATCGCGGCTCATGCCGGGCTTACGCGGGACGCCCGCCGTGAGGATCACGAGGTCGCTGTCCGCGGCCGCATCGTAATTGGCGGTGCCGGTCAGGCGGGCGTCGAACCCGTCCACCGGGCCGCAGTGGGCCAGGTCGAGGGCCTTGCCCTTGGTCTTGTCCTCCAGCTCGGGGATATCGATGAGGACGATATCGCCGAGCTCCTTCTCTGCTGCCCACACGGCGCAGCTTGCCCCGACGTTACCCGCTCCAATGATCGTGATCTTGGGACGTCTCATGACCTGCGCTCCCTGATGGCCCTGGTCGGCATGTCTCGCGGTGCGGCGCGGCCTCGCCCCACGCGAGCGGCCAGACGCGGACGGCTCGGCGCCGCAATCACGGCCGGCCTAGAGCGGACGCTCTATAACACGCAGCCTAGCGAAGCGGGTCGATTCTGGCAATGGGGGTCACGCGGATCTAGCCCGGTGGCGCTGCCGCGGCGCCGATCGGCGCCTCGAAGCGACGCAAGCATTCCGGCTTGAAGCGCTGCCGCTCGAAACCCAGATTCTCGTAGGGGACGCCCTGGGCGAATGCCAGCAGCAGGAAATAGTAAATGGGGGGCGTGTGGAAATCCTCGCCGAACTGCTTGGCCACCTTCATCTGGCCGTGATCGAACTGGCCGAAACAGGTCGGGCAGATCATGCACAGCAGGTCGGCCTGCTCGGCGCTGACGGTGCCCAGCAGGTCATGCATCATGTTCGCCGGAATCTCTTCAGTCTGGCAGGCTTTGCCGCAACAAAGATACCAGTTCCGGTGGCGGATCGGCGTGGCGCCCAGCGCGACGACCAGGTTCTCCAGGACCGTCGGGTCGTTCGGATCGTCTACCTGCATGATCCGGCTGGGTTTGAGCAGGTGACAGCCGTAATGGATCGCGATCCGCAGACCGTCCAGCGGCCGGACGACGGATTGCCGGATCGCGTCGTATCCGGCGGCGTCGCGAAGGAGCGTCACCACATGCCGCACGCGGCTCGTCCCGCGGTACTCGCGTCCAATCCGCCGGAGGCGCTGGTTGACCTTCGCCCGCAGGGTTTCGTCCTGGAGCAAGTGGTAGGTCTCCGACAGCGTCGCCGTGCACCCGGAGCAGTTCGTAAAGACGTCGAGCCCCAGCTCCTCGGCCAGGCACAGGTTGCGGGCGGCGACCGCCAGCCAGGCGAGCTTGTCCTTGGACTTGAAGTAGATCGGGTCCGGGCAGCAGGAAGCGCCCGGCAGATCGACGACCTCGATTCCCAGGCGCGGCAGCGTATGGCGGATGGCAAACTCCATCGCCGGATGGCGGGCCGGGATCAGGCAGCCCGGGAAGAAGGCGAAGCGCTTCGCTTCGGGCGGGCACGAAGGCACGGCGGCACGCAGGGACGAAGGCGCCAGAATGCGGGCGTCGTCCTCCTGTGCAACAGCGGGTGTGATGAGCGCGCGAATCTCGTCCATCGGGACGGGCGCTAGCGGCGGCAGGCCGAAACGCTCGCGCTGGCGCTCCACCGGTGGACCCAGCGGCGTCGTGCGCCCCGTTTCCTCGAACGTCTGGATGATCTTCGCGACGGCCTCCGGGTAGATGCCGCGGTCGGCGAGCATGTTCTTGAGCGAGATGATGACCTCGACCGGCTTGACCTCCTGCGGGCAGCGCTCGTGGCAGTTGTAGCAGTTGGTGCATTGCCAGAGCACGGAGTTCTCGACCAGCAACTCCGCGCCGAGGCCGTAGAGGACCTTCAGCATGATCTCGCGCGGATTGAACGTCCCGCTATACGTGGCGGCCGGGCAGTCGCCGACGCACGCCCCGCACTGGTAGCAGTACGAGGCCAGGTTGCCCTCGACCTTCTCGGCCAACGCGCGCCGAAAGGCGAAGTCCACTCGCACAACATCATCCTGATGATGCGAATCGTCGGGCATGCAGTCTCCTAAAGCAGTTAGCGTTCAGCTCTCAGCGGTCAGCTTTAAGGCGGCGGCGTCTGGCTGATAGCTGATGGCTGAGAGCTGACAGCTTTCTTCTTCAGATGCCGGATGCTGTTCGAGCGGCACTTCGGACAGGAACGCTCCTTGTCCTCACCTTTGGGCACCTGCTCCTGATGCTCGTGCCCGCACATCATGCAGCGAAACATTTCAAGCGTCGTTTCCGCCATACTCTTCTCCCAGCGTCACCCGCCGACGGCGACCGCGGCGCGTTCGGCCGCCTTCTTGGGTTTCGCCTTCAGCGCCTGGCGCGCGTGCTCGATCTCCTCCGGCGTCACGGTCTTACGCAGCTCTTCAAGCTGGCGCATCACTTTGGCGAACTTCTGCCCTTCCGCCGCACTGATCCACTCAAGTTGCAGGCGTTCCGGCCGGACGCCGGCCTTCTCGAGCGTATCCCACAGGCGTTGCAGGCGCTTGACCGTCTGCCGGTTGGCGTTGATGTAGTGGCAGTCCGCATAGTGGCAGCCTGAGACCAGCACGACCGGCGCGCCGCAGCGGAACGCTTCCAGCACCAACTCCTCCGAAACGCGCGCCGAGCACATCGTCCGCACGACGCGACTCGTCGCCGGATAGCGGATACGGGAGATGCCCGCCATGTCTCCGCCCGCATACGAGCACCAGTTGCAGGCGAAGGCGAAGACCTTGTCCTGCGGGCGTTCTGCCAGAATCGCCCGCACCTGGGCCAGAAGTTGCTCGTCAGTGAAATGGCGCATGGTAATGGCGCCGAACTGGCAGGTGGCGCCGCACGACCCGCAGCCGGCACACGCCGCTTCCACCACCACGGCGGGCTCGCCCTTCTTCCAAATGATCGCGCCGTACGGACAGACGCGGGCGCACAGGCCGCACTTCTGGCAGGCCTCCGCGTCGATGCGGCTGGTGATGGCCTCGATCTGGATGTGGCCGGCGTTGAGCAGGCCGCCGGCCCGCGAGGCCGCCGCCCCGGCCTGACAGACCGAGTCCTTGATGTCCTTGGGGGCTTCGCAGACACCTGCAAAGAAGACCCCCCGGGTGGGAGCATCCACGGGCTTCAGCTTGGGATGCGACTCCATGAAGAAACCGTCCGAGGTCTTCGACAGCGTCAGCATTCCGGAGATCTTGGCGAGGTCCTCGGGCGGCTGCACGCCCACCGAGAGCACGACCAGGTCGAGCTCGTGTCGTTCGAGCTTGCCGCTGGTGGTGTTCTCGACCGTGACGACCAGGTTGCGCGTCTGGGGGTCTTCCTCAATGTCGCCGGGCAGCCCGCGAACGTAGCGTGTGCCGGCGGCTTTGGAGCGCTGGAACATGTCCTCGAACGACTTCCCGAACGCGCGGATGTCCTGATAGAAGACAATGTTCTGCACATCCGGGTAGTGGTCGGCGAGCAGCAGGGTGTCCTTGATGGTGTTCATGCAGCAGATGTTGGAGCAGTACGGCCGGCCGATCTTCGGGTTACGGGAGCCGACGCACTGGATGAAACCGATGCGCTTCGGCCGCTGGTGATCGCCGGGGCGCACGAAGTGGCCGTCCGTGGGGCCGCTGGCGCAGATCAGACGCTCGAACTCCATCGAGGTGATGACGTTGTCGAAACGGGTGTAGCCGTACTCGTCCATCTCGGTCGGGTCGTAAACCTCGAGGCCAATGGCCACGATGACCGCGCCGACCTCCCGCGTCACGATCTCGTCGCGGTCGTCGTAGTCGATGGCCTTCTTCTCACACACCTCGGCGCACTTGCCGCAGGCGATCGGGTTGTTCCCGAGGCAGTCTTTCATGCTGAGGATGTAGGAGCACGGCACCGCCTGCGGGAACGGAATGTGGATGGCCTTGCGCGAGGAGAGCCCCATCTGGAACTCGTCCGGCTTGACCACCGGACAGACCTTGACGCACTCGCCGCACGCGTTGCACAGCTTGGGGTCCACGTAGCGGGCTTTCTTGCGGATCTTGACGGAGAAGTTCCCCACGTACCCGGAAACCTCTTCGACTTCGCTGAAGGTCATCAGCTCGATGTTGGGATGCCGACCGGCATCAATGGCCTTGGGCCCAAGAATTCATATCGAACAGTCCATGGTGGGATAGGTCTTGTCCAGTTGGGCCATGATCCCACCGATGGAAGCCCGCTTCTCGACCAGGACGACGCGGTGGCCGGCATCGGCGAGCTGAAGGGCGGCCTCGATGCCGGCGACGCCGCCGCCGATCACCAGGGCCCGCCGGGTAACGGGGACGGTCGTCTCCTCCTGCGGTTGCAGGAAGCGGGCCCGGGCGACGGCGCTGGCCACCAGGTCCTTGGCCTTTTGCGTCGCGCCTGCCCAGTCGCCCGGATGCACCCAGGCGCAGTGCTCGCGCAGGTTGGCCATCTCCATCAGGTAGGGGTTCAGCCCCGCCTCGTGTACGCATTTGCGGAAGGTCGGTTCGTGCTGCCGCGGGCTGCACGAGGCGACCACCACGCGGTTCAAGCGGTGCTGGTGGATCGCGTTCTTGATCTCGTTCTGCCCGGGATCGGCGCAGGTGTACTTGTTCCGCACCACACAGATCACGTCCGGCAACGCCCGCGCATGCTCCGCGACCGCCGCGCAATCCACCGCGCCGGCGATATTCAGTCCACAATCGCAGACGAACACGCCGATCCGCAGCTCGCCATCCGTCGTTGTCGCAACCATCACGAATCCTCAAAGGCGCTCAGCTTTCAGCTCTCAGCTCTTAGCTAGAGGGAGTTGCTGGTGTTTCTGGCTGAGAGCTGACTGCTGACAGCTTTCGGCCACCAGCTCGGCGACATCGCGCATCTCAATCTCAATCTCGCCCCCAAGCTTCGGGTCCTTCATGGCGCAGCGGAAGTGAATCTGGCACTTCGGGCAGGCCGTGACCAGCACCTCGGCCCCGGTCGCCCGCGCCTCGCGCAGACGCTCCACCTGGATCTGCTTGGCATAGCGATCGCAGTTCGACCACGTTCCGCCAGCGCAGCACACGGCCGCGGCCCGGCAGCGGCGCATTTCCACGACTTCCACGCCGGGAAGGGCTGCCAGCAGATTCCGCGGCGGGTCGTAGACCCCCAAGTGGCGGCCCAGGCGGCAGGGGTCCTGGAAGGTCACCCGCCGGTGACCGTTGACCTTGAACTTCAGTTCCGCCAGGTGTTCTCCCAGAAACTCACTGATGTGCACGATGCGTGGCGCCGCACCCTCGAAAAAGCGCTCGTAGTCCATTCGCCACGTGCGCAGACACTCGGCGCACGAGGTCACCAGCGTTTTCGCGCCGCTCTCGGCCACCAGCCGGACGTTGTGCCGGGCCAATTGCTCGAAGTTCTCGCGGTCCCCATTCCACAATAGGTCGTGCCCACAGCAGCGCTCGTCCGGCGACACAACCGGCGTGATCGCCAGGTTGTTCAGCAGCCGCACCGCCGCCCGCGTGCTCTGCAGCGTGGCGACGCGCAGGTCCGCGAAGAAGGCGTCGTAGTACATCGTACAGCCGGTCCAGTAGAAGACCTCGCCCTGCTGCGGGTGGGTTTTCAAGTCGGCGGACAACCAGCTCAGGCGGTTCTGCTGGGTTCCGCCTTTGGCCATCATCCGCATCAGGGACTGCAGCGCGCCCCCGTGCGGGCATTCCGGATCGACGCCCGCGCGGTACGACAGCTCCCTGAGCTTCTGGACCAACTCCGTGTAAGAGACTTGAACCGGGCACCGTTGGTCGCAGAGGCTGCACGTCAGGCAACTTGAAAGGCTGCCGTTCTCCAGCAGCTCGCGCTGCTGGCCCAGGTTCGTGGCCAGCACGTGCCGGCGCGGGCTGTAGCGGCTGCCGGCGCGCGCGATCGGGCATGTGGCCGTGCATTTCCCACAGTCGTAGCAGGCCCAGGCCCGCGTCTGTCGCATCATTTCGGCCACGTCAACCATTGGCCTCGACTCCGCAGAAAGCCATCAGCCGTCAGCCGTCAGTTGCGGGTACGATCCGGCTGAGGGCTGAGCGCTGACCGCTCTTGCCCAGCGGGCTGGGTCCCAAGGCGCGCACCTGCGCCGTGAATTCGCTGATCACTTCCGCGAATCGCGCGCCTTCCGCCGCGCTGATCCACTCCAGCCGCAGACGCCCGTCTTCCAGCCCCAGCAGCCGGACCACGTTCCGGGTCTTCTCGAACTGCTCGACGGCACGCTCATTGCCGAACACGTAGTGGCAGTCGCCCAAGTGGCAACCGGAGACCACCACGCCATCGGCCCCGTGTTCGAACGCCCGCAGCACGAATCCGGGCTGGATGCGCCCGGAACACATGACCCGGATCATCCGAAAGTGCGGCGGGTGCTGAATGCGCGCAACGCCCGCGGTATCGGCCCCCGCGTACGAGCACCAGTTGCAGGCGAACACCACAAGGCGCGGGTTCCACGTGGACTCTGTGGCCCCGGCTGTCAACCGTTCGTCCGCTGGGGCGGACGGCGCCGGTGGCCTGGCCGCGGCGGTCATGACACAACCTCCTCGGCCGCGGCCGGCGCCGCAGCGGCCGGCACATCAGTGAAGAACGCGTCGACCATGGCGTACACCTGCCGATCGGTGAAGTGCTTGGACGTGATCGCGCCGGAGGGACACCAGCTCGCGCACGTACCGCAGCCCTTGCACAACGACGCATTGATTCGCGCGGTGTTCAGCCCCGGCGCCGCCTCGATGAGCTGCGGCGCCCGGAACTGGCAAATGTCCACGCACGTTCCGCAGGCGCGGCACTTCTCCTCGTCCACCACCGCCACCGCCGGATCCAAGCGCACCTGGTCGTGCGCGAGGTATACGGCGGCTTTGGCGGCGGCGGCGGAGGCCTGCGCCACAGTATCGACGATGTCCTTCGGACCTTGGACCGTCCCAGCCAAGAGCACCCCCTCCACCGCCGTCTCGACCGGAGCCAACTCGGGGTGCCGTTCCAGGAAGAACCCGTCCAGCCCCACGCTGGCCTTGAGCAGGTCGTGGAACCTGTCTGTCTCCGGCTGTCGCGCGCGCATGCCGACGCTCAGAACCACCAGGTCGGTGGGGACCTCCAATCGCCGCCCCAGGAGATCATCGAAACAACGCACGCCTTCGGCCCGTTCGTGCCCGACCACTTCCGGCTTTTCGCCCGGGGGGACGCGCACGAACAGCACGCCCAGGCCGCGCGCCTCGCGATACATCTCCTCCGCGCCCGTGGAGATCGTGCGGATGTCGCGGTAGAAGATCGTGGTGTCGATGCCGCGCCGACAGAGCTGCATGGCCTGCTTGATGGCCGTGGGGCAGCAATAGCGCGAACAGCCAGTGAACCCCGCTGGGTCACGCGAACCGACGCACAAAATGAAGGCCGCGCATTTGCTCCCGTCGAGGGTCGCCGCGGCGGCGGGCCGCACGCGGGCGCCTGGTCGCTCCGTTGCCTCGTGGCCGTCTGCACAGAACATCCGCTCCAGCTCGGCGCTCGTCACCACGTTGGGCAGCTTGCCGTAGCCATACTCTCCGGCCGGATCGTACAGGTCCGCGCCGAATGCCAGGAGGATCGCCCCGACGGGCAGCTCCTCCGCGACCTGCCCCCTCAGGGTCGCCACGAAATTCCCCACGAAACCGGTAATCTTTTCGACTTCGGTGTTCTGCAGGACACGCGCGCCGCTGGCGTCCAGACGTCTGAGCTTCTCTTCCAGCACATCGGCAGCCGGCCGCATGTTTGGATAGAGATATTTCAAGTGCGGCTTGGCCAAGCGACCTCCCAACCGGCCCTGCTTCTCGACCAGTGTGACCGCGAAGCCCTGCACGGCTAGGTCGGTCGCCGCTTGGATCCCGGCGATCCCTCCGCCAATAACCAACGCCGCGCGGGTCATCGGCACCGCGCCGGCTTGCAGCGGTTCGAGATGCCGGGCGCGGGCCACGCCCATCCGGGTCAGGGTCCGGGCCTTGTCCTGCGCTTCGCGCCGCTGCTGCGCGTGGACCCAGGAGCACTGATCCCGGATGTTAACCATCTCTAGCAAGTACGGGTTGAACCCGATCCGGGCGCAGCTGTCGCGGAAGATCGGCTCGTGCGTGCGCGGCGTACAGGCTGCGACGACGATGCGGTTCAGCTTATGTTCGCGGATAAGCTGGACGAGCTCGTCCTGGCCCGTGCTGGAGCACGCGAACAGATGGTTCCGGGCAACCACCACGTCCGGGATCGTCGCCGCGTACCGGACCAGGTCGTCAATGTCCAGCACGCCCGCGATGTTTACGCCGCAGTGACACACCATCACGCCCACCCGCGGCGGGCCGGTGAGGTCCATGGGTTCGACCGGCTGCTCTTTCTCGTCAACCCGATGTTCGGTGAGGAACAACTGGGCCCGGGCGGCCGCGGCCGACGCCTGCGCCACGCAATCGGGAATGACCTGCGGACCGACCGCGCTGCCGCAGACGAAGATGCCGTCCCGCGTGCTCTCCACCGCGGAGATGGCCGGATCCTGCCGCGCAATGAACCCGTACGAGTCGGTCTGGATGCCCAGCAGTTCGGCCAGCCTGAGGGCACCGTCGTTCGGCGCCGCGGCGACCGACAGCACCACGAGGTCGGCCGGAATGCGTTGCTGTCGGTGACGCAGGGTGTCCTCGACGAACACCTCGAGCGTGTCCCCGGGCCCGCGGTCGATCTTGGCCGGACGGCCCCGGATGTACCGGGCGCTCTGCTGGTCGCGGCTGCGCTGGACGAAATCGTCGAAGCCCTTCCCAAACGCCCGCAGGTCGGTGTAAAGGATCGTGACCTCCTCGACCTCCGGATCGTGCTGCCGCACCAGCATGGAATCCTTGACCGCGTTCATGCAGCAGAAGCGGCTACAGTAGGGTCGTCCACCCTCCCCCCGGGCGCCGACGCACTGCACGAACACGATCCGCTTGGGGGTCGTCCGGTCGGACGGCCGCACGATGTGGCCCTGGGTTACGCCCGAAGCGTTCAGCATCCGCTCCAGCTCGAGACTGGTGACCACGTTCGGGAGGCGGCCGTATCCGTAGTTGCCCAGCTTGCGCGCGTCGAACTCCTGGAACCCCACGGCGACCAGGATCGCACCGGCGTGCCGCTCGATCTCTTCCGGCGGCATGTCGAAGTCGATCGCCCCCACCTCGCAGGCGTGCAGACAGTGGCCGCAGACCAACAGGGTGGCCCGGTACTCCAGGTGCTTGCGCTGCTTGGCCTTCTGGATTTTCTCGAGCCGCTGGCGCTGCTTCGCACTCAGGAAACCGCCGAGGTTGAGACAGGCCTCGGGGTCGATCACGTAGGCGGCCGGCACGGACTGCGGGAAGGGCCGATAGATCGCCTTGCGGGCCTTCAGCCCGACGTCGAATTCGTTGCCGCCGACTTGTGGGCAGGTGTCCACGCACAACCCGCAGGCGACGCACACGTCTTCCCGCACGTAGCGCGGGTTCTTGCGGATGCGGAGCCGAAAACTCCCCGGCTCCCCCTCGCAGCCCGTGACTTCCGCGTTCGTGACTACCTCGATCAGCGGATGCCGACCGGCATCCATGGCCTTGGGGCCCAGAATTCAGATCGAGCAGTCCATGGTGGGAAACGTCTTATCGAGCTGGGCCATCCGGCCACCCAGCGCGGGCGACTGTTCCACCAGGGTCACGCGGATGCGCGCGTTGGCCAAGTCGAGGGCCGCCTGTATGCCGGCGATACCTCCACCAATGACCAGGGCGCGCTTCTCCGTCACCGGTTCCTGCGCAGCGGCCAGGTTTTCCGGTCGAGCATCCACGCTCGCGCACCTCTTGCCGCAGTCTGCGGTCAGCCGCCGGCTTGACCGGCTGAAAGCGGACCGCTGACGGCTGACAGTTTCTCTTGACCGTACTCCTGATCGAAATACGCGCAGCCGGCCTCAAAGGCCTTAATGTTCAGTTCCTCGGTCCCGGCTGGCACAGAGGCCTTCACCGCGGCGCGCATCTGCTCGCGCGCCGCGAGCTGCGTCACGGCCGTGAAAAACCCCAGCATCACGATATTCTGGACCAGGGCCCGGCCCAGCGACTCCGCGATCCGCGTGGACGGGATGCCGAACGCCGGCTGTCCTTCTTTGAAAACCGGATGGACCAGGTCCCGCTCGTAGATCAGAATGCCGCCGTCCTTGAGCTCGCCGGCGTACTTCTCGCATCCCTCGCCGGACATGACGACGAAGATGTCCGGCCGCTGGATATAGGGATACAGCACGGGCGTGTCGGACACGACCAGCGTTGCGCTACAGGCCGAGCCCCGGGCCTCCGGTCCGAAGCTCTGGATCATCGTGGCGTGCTGGCCGGCGTGAATCGCGCAGGCCCGGCCGATGACGTAACCCGACAACACCACACCCTGGCCGCCGAAGCCCGTGATGCGGATCTCCGTCCTAGCCACGAATGAACCCTCCTTCCGGCGACAGGGGCACATATTTGTCACCCAGGATCTTGCGGTAGTGCTCGTCCATCATTTCCGTAAAGGTCGGCCGCTCCTCATCGATGAACTTGCCGCAAACGATCTTGTCCTGGAACCTGATCTCGACCGCGCGCGTGTCCGCCCCGTGGCGGATCTCCGCGTTGTCGTGATAGAACTGCATCAGGCTGAGCCCCGTGCCGAGCTTGTTCAACCGCGCGTACAAGGTCGAGCACGGGGTGATGACCTCGATGAAGCGGAAGCCCTTGCGCTGAAGGGCTTCCTTGAACGACTTCGTTAACCGCCGGACGTGCAGGCTGGTCCAGCGTGCCACGTAGGTCGCTCCGCAACTGGCCGCCAGGTGCGGCAGATTGAACGGGCGCTCGAAGTTCCCGAACGGCATGGTGGAGGTTTTGGCCGTCAGCGGCGTGGTCGGGGCGTTCTGTCCGCCGGTCATCCCGTAGATGAAGTTGTTGACCAGGACGATGAGCAGGTCCATGTTCCGCCGGGCCGCGTGAATAAAGTGGTTGCCGCCGATGCCCACCAGGTCTCCGTCGCCCGAGAAGACCACCACCAGCAACTCGGGGCGGCTCAGCTTCAGCCCGGTGGCAAACGGTACGGCCCGACCGTGCGTGGTGTGAAACCCGTCCAGCTTCACGTAGCCCGCGACCCGGCCGGTGCACCCGATGCCGGACACGACCGCCACCTTGTTCAAGTCCACGCCGGCCTGCTCCAGGGCTTTTGCAAAGCACTTGACGACGGTGCCAATCCCACAGGTCGGGCACCAGATGTGGGGCATCCGGTCTATGCGGATGTATGGCGCGATGGGATGCTCCTCGGCCTCAACCTCAATCTGTTCCACGTCGGTGCTCATCTCGCTGCCCTCAGAATGGCCTCGCAGATATCCTCCGGGTTATGCACGCCGCCGCCGGCATGGGGAACGCCCACCGCGGCGGCCCGCCCGGCCGCAGCGCGCTCGACTTCACGGACCATTTGACCGAAATTGATCTCGGGCACGACAAACGCCTTGATTTTCCCCGCCAGTTCTCGAATGCGCCGCTCGGGAAACGGCCAGACGACGATCAGCCGCAGGACACCGGCCTTGACCCCCTTCTGCCGCGCCAGCTCGATGCCCATGCGCGCCACGCGGGCGGTGATGCCGTAGCTCACCACCACGACGTCCGCACCATCGGTGGCTTCTTCCTCGAAATGGACGATCTCGTCGACGTGGCTCCGGATTTTCTCGAGCAGCCGCCGCACGCATTTTTCCTGGCATTCGGCGCTCATTACCGGGTAGCCCCGCTCATCGTGCGTCAGACCCGTCGTGTGAAACCGGTACCCGTCCCCCGCCCGGGCGAACTCCGGCACGAGCCGGCCGTTGACCCGGTACGGCTGGAAGCGCTCGGGCGGCTCGCGGGTCAGCTCGCGGGGCACGAGCTCAATCTGGTCGGCCGGGGGGATGATGACCTTCTCGGTCATGTGACCGACGCACTCGTCCATCATGAGTAGCACCGGAACCCGGTAGGTCTCCGCAAGGTTGAAAGCGTCGATCGTTAGTTCAAACGTCTCCTGTGGCGACTGCGGGCTCAAGGCAATCAGCTCGTAGTCGCCGTGCGAACCCCAGCGGGCCTGCATCATATCGGCCTGCCCGACCATGGTCGGTAGCCCGGTGGACGGCCCGCCGCGCTGCACGTTCACCACGACGCAGGGGATTTCCATCATCGCGGCCAGACCGATGTTCTCCATCATCAGGCTGAAACCCGGACCGCTGGTGACGGTCATGGACTTGGTTCCGGTCCAGGACGCCCCCACGACGGCGGCCATGCTGGCGAGCTCGTCCTCCATCTGAATGAAGGTGCCGCCCATCAGCGGGAAGCGCCGGGCGATCCGCTCCACCACTTCCGTGGAGGGAGTGATGGGGTAGCCCGCGACGAAGCGGCAACCCGCCGCCATGGCCCCTTCTCCGCAGGCAAAGTCGCCGTCCAGATAGTGGGCGCCCGTCAATACGCCCGCAGGCTCAGCTTTCAATGCGCATCCTCCTTCCGTGCTAAACCGGTAACGGCGCGCCGGCAACGGCGTCGCGTCCGCCCGCCGCGTCGTCCGCGGGGACCTGGCCGTCCGGGAGCGGCACGCTGAAGATCGCGAAGTCCGGGCAGATCATTTCGCAGAGGTTGCAGTTGACGCACTGGCCGCTCGCGATCACCTTCGGCGGATGGTAGCCCCTGCGGTTGAACTCCTCGGACATCACCAGGACGTCCTTCGGGCAATACTCGACGCAGAACCCACAGCCCTTGCAGCGGTCCACCAGGATCCGCACCTGGCCGTGGGGGATCTTCACCTGGTCAAAATCCAGAGGTTTTCGCCAGTACTTCATCGGCCGCTCCCGCCCGCGCTGCGCCGGTTGGGCCCCGGCGCCGGCGCGGAACTTATGGGGTATTGGCGTCAGCACCTTCGTCGACACGCACCGTGCGGACGTTTTGATAGGGACATCCGCCGCGGAGCTGGCCGACCGGACAGTCGCTTTCGAGGTACGTCGCGCAACGCAGGCAGAAGCGGGACCCGTTCGACTCCAGCTTGAGCAGCGCGACCGAAAAACGCTCCAGCAGCGTGCAAAGCTGCTTGATTTCCTCCGGCTGGAAGCCCTCCAGCAGGGTGGACAAACGCTTGGCCTTGAGCGCCTCGTACGTTCGCACCAGCCGCCGGCCCACCGGGCTGACCGAGAGTAGCGTGGCCCGCCGGTCGCCCCGGGACGGACTGCGGACCACCAGCCTCAGGCGCTCCAGCTTGTCGATGTTCTTGCTGGCGGCGGGCGGACTGACCCCCAAGAAGTGGGCCACTTCGCCGATCTGGTGCTGCCCGTTACGCGTCATCAACTCGAGCAGATGAAACTGGGACAGCGTAAGCGCTAGGGGGCTCGCTTCGCGCAGCAGCCTGAGCTCCAGGACCTCGCGCACTGCCGACGCGAAAATATGGCTGTAGCGGACCAAGTGGTACGGCATTCCCCCCTTGATTCCTCCGGCGCCCATGCCGGAACTTGTACGGAAGCCGCGTTGGCTTGTTGCCCGGGACATGTATTTAACCCGGTTAGTATTTAACCCGCTTAAATAGTTTACCCTTCCGTCCACGGCCCTGTCAACCAGCTCTGAAAAAACGCGCCCTGACGGGGTTGTCGGAGGCGGCCGTATTTGGGGATAATGTAACCAGAAGCCCTGCGGCGTTGCCCGGCGCGCAGCGGAGCGACCTACGGTGTTACATCTCAGGAGACGGCGGTCGAGAATCGAAAAGGCGCGCGGGGCGGTCGGCGAGGCCGGTGAACCCGCGTCCCACTCGCGCCTGAAGGTCCGGGACGCCGGAGGACAACAGCATGGCGATTGAGGACATCGTCCGCTGGCTGCGCAGCGAACATGGCGGTACCCACCAATTGGCCGACCCCTTGCGCAAGACGGTGGCCACACCGCCGCGCGGGGGCCGCACGCAGTGGATTGCGGAGCTACAGGCGCGCTTCGACGAGTACGCCTCCCATGTCTGTCGACGCATGGGCGAGGAGGAAGAGCACGGCTATCTCCAGCCAGTGCTGGCGGCCCGGCCGTCGCTGACGGGGGCGGTCGACGTGCTCCAGCATGAGCATGTCGAGCTGACCCGCCTCATCGACCGACTCCGTCGCTCCGTGCGCCAGCTTACGCCGAAGGATAACCTCCGGCTGCGCGATTGCGGCAAGCGGATTGAGAACCTGCTGTCTTGGGTCGAGCGCCACGAGGAGCACGAGAACCACATCGTGCTGTATGCGTTTGCCCAAGGCTCCGGGGCGCACGCGCCGGTCTGATCGCCGCACGCCGTTGGCCCCGGCGCCGGAGCTCTGACCGCTGGCCACCCTCCGATCGGGACCCGGCTGGGCGTTGGATCGGGCAGAGGTGTTTTTGACGGACGGCGGAGTACGGTATGCACGCGGACGATTTGACCAACTGGATGCTCGACGAACACGAGAAGATCCACGAATTGAGCGCCGAGCTCCGCGCCACCGTTGCGGCCCCACCGCGCGGGGATCGCGCCACGTGGATCGCGCGCCTGCGCGACCGGTTCGACGGTTTTGCCGCCCACGTGTCCCGGCACTTGGAGATGGAGGAACAGGACGGCTATCTGACACAGGTGGTGGAACTACGCCCGACGCTGTCCGAGGCCGTCGAGCTGATCCGACATGAGCACGAGGAGCTGACGGAGATCTTCCGTGACGTGCAGGCCGCCGTGCATGAGCTGGCCCCGACGGACATCCTGCTGCTGCGCGACTGCTGCAAGCGAATCGAGTGCCTGCTGACCTGGATCGAGCGCCACGAGGAGCACGAAAACCACCTGGTGCTCTATGCGTTTACGCAGGACATCGGGGCCCAGGACTGAGGTGGATTGGCCGCGGGTTCTCGGGGGGAGCGCGTCAGGCCGGTCGGTCGGCGTCAAACGTGCGGGCGACGCGATAGATCGCCTGGTCGAAAAAGACCGCCATGCGCCGGCTGAGCTCCAGCACGCGGTAGACATCCACCGGACGTTGCCACACGCCTTGAGACCAGGCAAAAGTCCAGAGGTGCTTCTTCAGCAGGGTGAGTGAACTGACAACCTCATGCGCCCGGCAACCCTGCTCCTGCCGCTCCTCGGCCAGCGCTTGGTAGAAGGCTTTGACCTCCACCGCGGCCTCGTCGCCTTTGAGCCACCGGCCGAACTGCGAAATCGCCACCGTCGCCCGTTCCAAAAGCCGTACCGGGTCCAGCGTAGGGTAGGACGGGGTGGTCGGATTGGAGCGCACCTCCGTCAGCCAGAGCCGGGCCACCTCGTCGGCCCGCTGTTCAATAAGGCGCACCAGCGCGTCGGAGAGCATGGCTTTGTCTTCCCCGCTATGCAGCGCGACGAACGAATCCTGGATGGCCCACTCCTCCTGATGCGCCGCAACGCAGGCCTGCAGGGCTTTTTCGTTCGAGCTGAACGCCAGCGGCGGGTGCCTTGCGATCGGGAAGTAGTGGACTTCCTCTGCGTCGTCGCCGGGTTGTTCGTGGCCGCTCAGCTTCTGCACTTCGAACGTGACGATCAGCAAGTCGCCGTAGTGGCTGCTTTCGAACGAGTCGGCGTCCAGGAGCCGCAGGGCGTGGCCGTGCACGCCGGCTTCTTCCGTGAGCTCGCGCAGCGCCGCGGCGGCGATCGTCTCGCCCATTTCCGCGAATCCCATGGGAAGGCACCACAGGTTCTTGTGCGGCTCGCGCTTGCGCTTGACCAGCAGCACTTCGCGGCGCTCGTTGAGCACGACCGCGGCGGCTACGGGCAGGGGGTTCTCGTAGAAGACGTGGTCGCACGCGGGACAGACCGCCCGGTGCCGTCCGCCGACCACCCGCGGAACCACGCTTTGGCCGCACTGCGAGCAATAGTTGGGCTTCAAAGGCATCGTGGCCTCGTGCAGCGGAAGGCGGCGTCGTTCTTCTCCAAGACGACGCGTCCCAGGCACGCCAAGACTTCGGCGGCGTGCGCGAGCGCCTCGGCCAGCTCACCTGCCAGGGCCGCCTGGGGCGCCAGCAGCAGCAGCTTGAACCGGAGGTAGGCGAGGAGGTCGTCCTGGTCCGCGGCATCAAACACCAGCGAATTGCGATACTCAATGCGCACCACGTCCTCGAACCACGGCGCCAGGCGGTGGGCCCCGCTTTCAGCGGAAAAGTCGCGAACGCCTGCCAGCAGAAGGGAATCGGATTCCGGAAGGCCAAGAACGCAGGCCAGATCGCGACAGGAAGCCTCCGTATGCGTCACGGCCAAAAACACGCCATGCGGCGTAAGCACCCGGGCCACTTCCGGCAACACCTCGGGGAAGAAATACAGCGTATAGGTAGCGACGACCAAGTCGAAGCTATCGTCCGGCCAGTCGAGTCGCCGCTCGATACGCCGGCATACGAACTGGCCGGTGCGGCCGGTCGCGGCGACCCGCGCCAGATAGGGCGCCTGGTTTGCCGGGCACGCATCCACGCCTACGATTCGGGCATCGGGCGCCACGCGTTGGGCGATCGCCTCGGTCATGAAGCCGAAGCCGCAACCCAGATCGAGAACCGCGCCGGCGCGGGACAGATCAAGACCGTACAACAGCGCCTCGCGCACGTCCGTGGGGTTTGTGGACCTACGCCGGATGATGTCCGACACGGCTTCGTGCTGCGACGGGCGTTCGAAAGACGACAGGAACATATCAGCCATCGCCCGCCATTATCCCCGTTCGCCGACCGAGATCAAAGGTGCCTTCCGCTTGCAGTCGGGCTTCGCTCCGCGGAGAATCCGCGTGTATGCCCAACGCCATTGCGGGCTCGGCGAAGGAACCCGAGGCGTCCGGGTGGGCCAGGGCCACCGACCAGCTTCGCTCGGCACAGCGTCCGGACGCCCGCGTGGGGGCTGTGCGCGCGATGTTGGAGGTCGCCCGGCAACACTGCGCCGGCACCGTCGACATCGCGGCACTGACGGAAGCCGCGGACCTCTTGCGGGCAGCGCTGGAATCCGAGCCGGAAGGTGAGCCCCGCCGGGCGCTGGCCGCTCTCGCGCACGAGTTCATCGACCTGGCCCGGTGGACCTCCGTCCGTCGCGCCGCGTATCCCGCGGAGCTGGGGCAGCCCGGTGGCCTCTGGCTGGACCGGATCATCCAGCTCATCGAGCACGCGGATTTCACGGTCGGGCACCTGTTCCGTCAGCGGGCGGCACAATACTCGAGGAAGACGCTGTTCATCGTACCCCAGGGCAAGTCCGTCACCGAATACTCCTGGCAACAGGTGGCCGAAGCGACGCGGCAAATCGCCGGCGCCGTGCTGGCCCTCCTCGGGGACGACGCGCGGGTTGCGCTCTTTACGCCGAACCGCATCGAGGGCGCTTTGTTTGACCTGGCCTGTCTGACCAACGGCATCTTCAACGCCATCGTCCCGGCCAACGCGGTCCCGGCGCAGCTCGAGCACATTCTGTTTGAGTCCGGCGCGCGGCTGCTCGCGGTCTCGGGCCTGGGGCAGTTCCGGGCGGCCTGCACCGCGCTCGAAAACCTGCCGGCGCTTGAGTGGGTGATTACCCTCGACCCGCTGCCGGCGGCTCCCGGACGCAGGGTGATGGCCCTGGAGGGTCTGCTTGACCGGGGTTCGGGGGCCGCGGTCCGTACGCTGGAAGAGCGGCTGGTGCGCCTGCACTCCCACGATCTCGCGACCACCATGTACACCTCGGGCACCACCGGCACACCCAAGGGAATCAAGTTCTCGCAGCTCAACCTCGTCAGCAAGCGGTACGCCCGCGCGGCCGCACTGCCCGATGTTGACGAGCATGAGCTTTTCTTATGCTACCTGCCGCTCTACCACACCTTCGGCCGGTACCTGGAAATGCTGGGCGCCGTGCACCTGGCCGCCGCGTACATCTTCGCCGAAGATGCGTCCACCGAAACGCTCGTGCAACATATGCGGCGGCTCAAACCTACGGCCATGATCGGCGTGCCGAAGAAGTGGATCGATCTGCGGCACCGCATCGCCGGCGCCGACGAGCCGCTGGCCAGCGCGGCGGAGGTTCAGCGGGCGGTCCGAGATTTGACAGGCGGTCAATTGCGTTGGGGCCTCAGCGCAGCGGGCCGTCTCGATCCGGCCGTCTTCCGCTTCTTCCAGCAGCACGGCATCGACCTTTTGAGCGGGTACGGGATGACCGAAGCCACCGGTGGTATCACCATGACCCCGCCGCGGCGGTACATCGAGGACTCGATCGGCAAGGCCTTGCCCGGCATCGAGCTGCGGCTCGACGACGACAACGAACTGTTGCTCCGCGGGCCCTACGTAACCAGCGGCTATACGGATCCGCTGGAAGACGCGACCGCCTTCCGGGAAGGCTGGCTCTGCACCGGGGACATCGTCAGTCGCGACGCGGCCGGGTTCTTCAAGCTGGTCGACCGCAAGAAAGACGTCTACAAGAATGCCAGCGGACGGACGGTCGCCCCGCAGCGCGTCGAAGCGCTGTTCGCCGATTTCCCCGAGGTGGCGCGGGTGTTCGCGGTCGGCGACGGGCGCGATTATGTCACGCTGCTGATACGGCCGAACCTGGGTTATCCCGATCTCGACTTCGGCCGCATGTCGGCGGCGGAGCTGCGCGAGTACTTCCGCGGGCTGGTGGTCTCGTGCAACCGCTTTCTGGCACCCTTCGAGCGCGTGGTCAACTTTGCCCTGATCGACCGCGATTTCTCGCCGGAGCGCGGCGAGCTGACGCCCAAGAGCTCGTTCCGGCGCGCGGTCGTGGTGCAGAATTTCCGCGCCGACATTGAACCGATGTACGCCTCCGCTGCCATCGAACGCCTGGTGCGCGGCCTGCGCGTCCGGATCCCGTACGCGTTCCTCCAACACCTCGGCGTAACGGAGACCGACACACAAGCCGATGAGGACGGGCTCGTGTTCCGCGCCGTCGCTGATCGGGCGGATGCCCCGGCGGCTGACCGAAGGCTGCGCATCCGTCGCGACGGCGATGCGGCGGATTGTGTGTGGATCGGCAACTGCTGCTACGACGGAATCGAGCGGATCGTCGACTTGGATCACTGGCTCCGGCTGCCCAGGCTATGGGTCGGCAACGCTGAGCTCACCGCGATCACAGGTGAGCATATCCTGCTCTGGTCGCTCGCGGGGGACGAGCGCGCCACGCCCGCCAGGATGGTGCGCCTCGCACCACCGGAGGTTCCCATCGATGAGTGGCACTCGCGGCTGAACGCGACCCGGGACCTGGCGCCCAGCTTTCTGAGCGTCCATGCGGCTGCCGTCGCCCTGTCCGGCGGGTCGCGCGCGGACGCGGTGGGGGCGGCCGACTACCTCGCCCACACCATGACGGCCGGACGCGTCCGCTACCAGGAACTGGCGGAGTCGCACCTGCAATACGCCGCGCAGCACGGCGACGCGGCCGTCCGCAGCCGGGCCTTCATGGCCCTGTGGGAACATCAGCCCGCCAGGTCGTTTGAAAAGACCGCGTCGTGCTTCTGCGGCTCCGAGTTGGATTTTCTGGGCGACCAGGCCTGTGCGCGCCTTGCCACGCTGGGTTTTAAACCTGACAAGTGGCAGCCCCTGCGCCGGGCCTGCGCGTCGCTGCGGCAGCGGGCCGCCCAGGCTGGCTCCCCCCGCACCAACCCGTTTGCGATCCTGCTACTGCGGTCGCTCGGGTGCATCGCGGATCTCGAGGAGAGCTTCTACCTCCCGGTTCGCCAGGAGTTGATGGCGTGGATGCTTGCCCCGCTCTCGGAGACCGTTCGCGCCGCGGCCGCGGAAACCGCGGAGCGACTGACGGATTCGTTGCGGCGGCGTTTGGGGACCAAGCAGAGCCAGGTGCTCGATTCGGAGACGGGCCGGCCCTACACCTGGGAGGAAACCCTCCAGTTTGAGGACGGCATCGATCTTGAGGAACGGAGCCGCATGGCGGGCGCCGTAAAGCGCACCGAGCTCGTTCGCGAAGCCGTGTACCTGCTGCATCGGCAGCGGAAGATCGACCTGAGCGATCTGTCCCCGAAGAGCGTTTGGATCAGCCCGCTGGGAACACGCTTCGGGCGCAGTATCTATCATGTCGCCGCCCGCCTGCGCAACCGCGAACGCTGCGACTTCGCGCTGTACGTCCGGAGCACTGCGCCGACCGAGCAGTTTCTCAGGGACCTCCGCTTGATGGGTGTGGCCGCGGACAGCACGGACCCCGCCCCCCTGACACCCCAGCTCGCGGGGTATTGGCCCGAATACGGGTTGGCCACGCTCGAACACGTCCCGGCCGAATCGGTCGAGGCCCTCATCGGCCATATGCACGAACACCCCGACCGGGACATCCGCCAGCGTCTCAACAACGCCTGGCGGCATCTGTCCTGGTCGGCGCTCACCGCGGCGTTTGAATTCCATCGCCGCACGGAAGGCCAGTGGATGCTGACCGGCGCGGTGGCGCGCGACGTCTGTGTCCCGTTGAATGACTTCGACGAGAATACACGTATCTTCTGCACGGCGGGGTGGCGCCCCGTCCGCGGCACGCTGGACATGCTCTTGGGGCTCAAGCACGCGTTTCTGGACCGGGTACGTTTTCATTTCCCCGCCCTGGCCCCGGAGACCCACGATGAGGTCCTCTTTGCCGCGGCCCTCGAGGCCTACGGATGGTCTGCCGGACTAGCGCTCCTGGAGGAGGCGCTGGCCGAAGCCGAGCGCTGGCCGGCACCCGCCGACGAGACCGCCGCCCTGTGTCGGGGAATGCGGGACTACGTGGCGCACGTACGCGCGGCGGGCTACGTGCCCAAGGCGTTGTACTTCGCCATGGCGCGCTACCACGCCTGGGCCAAACAGGTCGCGGATGCGAGTGTGCACGTCCGGGCGGCTCAACTGCGGCAACTCCAGAGCAATTACCACTTCGATACCCTCGTGCGGAAGTTCCCCGAAGCGCGCTTGTGGCTCTATGCCGAAACGGTTCTGAAGGACTGCCCACCGGACGGACGTGCGACGCTTGAGCACGCCATCCGAAATCTGCGCGACGGCGCGGAGATCACGGACGTCCTCGGCCGGCTCTACACGGAGCTCCAGGAGCAACTTCCTTCGCACGATCAGCACTATTTCCTCACGCGGGCCGCCTACCCCCATTTGGATCCGGACGAGAAAGCCGAACTCGTGAAGACGGCCGAAGCCGGACCAGGCCGGGCCGAGTTGGTGACGGTCCATTCCGACCGCTTGGGGCGCGAACTTCGCATCCGACCGGCTTCGAGCTCCAGCGAGGTGGACACGCTCTACCGCATCTTCTATGCCGGAGGCATCGGCGGCGGACTCGTCGCCCATGAGCAGCTTCTCGTCGTAGTGGACCAAGCCGGCTACGTCGTGGGCGGGGTGGGCTACATTCGCCGCACGCCATATCACGTCCTGCTCGACAAGGTCGCCGTCCTGCCCCGCTGCCGCGGGCGCGGGATCGGGCAGCTCCTCATGCAGGAGTTTCTGCGCCGCCAGGCCGCCGAAGGCGTCGCGATCGTGTCGGCCGAGTTCATCCGGCAGACCTGGCTGGCGCAGTTCGGCTTTTGCCCCCATCCCCGCTATGCGGGCGTCGTACACTCCTTGGCGCGCAGCGAACCATCCCCCGGGGCCCAACCGCCCCCGCCCCGCGGCTCAGAGCCCCCTGCGGCCTGAGCGCTTGCCGAGCGTCTCCTCGACCGCCTGGAGTACGGTCGCGGCGGTCAACGGTTTGTCCAGGAACTTCTCAAAGGAGACCGCATCGGTGCCCGCTTCCTTCGCGTAATCCATGGCCGTCGCGGCGCCGATGGCCGAGATCATGATGATCGGAATCCCGCCCAGCGCTTCATCCCGGCGTAGTTCATGGGCCAGATGGAAGCCCTCGGACGGCGACGCCAGCATGATGTCCAATATGATCAGATCGATGGCTTCGGCGCGAACGGCGGCCAGGCCCTCCGGGCCCGTGGCGCAGCAGGTGACGCGGTAGCCCGCCGACTCGAGGATTATGGTCAGCGCGTCCCGGAGATCGGGATCGTCGTCAATGATCACCAGGTGTGCGCCGGCCATGATCGGACCCTCCAGACCGCGACTCCACAAGCGCGAGGCCACGCCGGGCAGACCTCGCGACACCTGTCGGGCGAAGCTCGAACCGTCGCCCTCTTTCCGCCGTGCCGCTCCCGCCCGGCGATTCGCAGACCAGCTGCGCGCCGCGCGCAGATGCGTCCTGATCCGTCCACGTCAAGTGCATTCTAACACCCCGCGGGCACACGTCGACGGCCCGCGTGTTAGAAGCGCGCCGCACTTCACATTCATGTCTTGGGTTCGTGCGCGCTCACTGGCGCCGGTGGAGCGTGCGCCTGACCTTCGGCTACGGCTCTTGGAAGCATCGCGGCTGTGTGTGTTCGAATGGTGCACCTCGGCCGCGTGCGCCTCGTTGCGCGCCGCGGCCCTTCCCGCCCTGCGGAGCGGCGGGCCCCGAAAAACCAACGCAAACCCCGGCCGCGTCGCAACCGCCGACCCAAGGTGGGAATCGCTGCCGGGGAATCGGATGTCTTGTGGGGCGTGTGACGCTCCGGTATAATAACCGCAATAGGGCCCGGACACTGCCCCTTGCCGGGAGTGCTTTGCATGGTAGAGACGTTAAGCGAAACGGACGGGCTCGCCGCGGCACGGATCGGTATCGAGGCCTGGTGGCGGCATGCTGAGCAGCAGGTCGACCGAGATTTCTGGGCGAGCTTCTGCCAGGACTGCGGCGCCTGCGTCGCCGACTGCCCGGCTGCGAAGTTCGGCCTGAATTTCGATCCGCGTGTGATCGTGCTTAAGCTACGGTACGGGCTTGCGGATAAGCTGCTTACGGAGAATTCCGTCGTCTGGCAGTGCTTCCAGTGCGCGCGCTGCGGGAAGACCTGTCCTCAGCCGGTGAAACCAGTTGAGATAATCGGCCGGCTGCGGAGGGTTCTGATGGGTCTTTATGGAGAGCAGTCCGGCGCCGTGGGGCCCCCAGACAATCCCGCCGGCAGTGGTTTGCAGGCCGGGTAGGTCATCTGGACCACGATCGGGCGCTGCCTGAGCAGGGCGCTGGACGAGTCGCGGCGTCGACTTCGTGCTCCGGTGAGAAGCGCGGGTTAGTCATCCGGGGGCGGCTTGCAGCGGCGCAGGTAGGTGTCCCGCAACTCTCGCAAACGCTCGTCCGAGAAGAAGACGCATCGGGCCAGGCGTGCGGCGCCGCGCGCGACATCCCCGGCGAAAGTCGCGCAGGTTGGCGCGCCGCAGAGCCCGCAGTTCAGACCGGGCAAAGCCTCGATCAATGCTTCCTGGCGTTTCACCCAGCGGACCCGCTCCTTCAGGTCGCACCGCTGGCTCTCAATCCCGCGGGGCCTGACGGGCGCGGCCAGTGAGAAGTCCTCCTGCGGGTAGCGCCGCTCCACCTCGGCTTCCAGCGCGGGGTCGCTTTCAGGCAAGTTCGCCAGCAGACGATGGATCTTGCTGAGCGTCACGTAGACGTTGTCGACGGTGAGGTTGCCGTTGGCGCAACCCCCCCGACAAGCGTAACACTCCAGATACTCGATGTTGCGCAGTTTGCCCTTCTCGACGTCGTTGAACACCTGGATGACGTTGCCCAAGCCGGTCACGGACATGTACCGGTGCCGGGAGAGGACGCGCCCCTGCGCCTCAGAGGTACTCCAGCGCAGCATCTCGGCGCCACAGGAGAAGATCGGCAGGGCCGGCCCGCCGGCGTTCTTCTCCGCCGGGCGCGACAGGGCCAGGATGTCGTTATACACATCGGAGATCCCCAGCGCACCGTCCAGATTGCTCCGGCCGCCCTCGGCCGGGGCGCGAATCGAGACGGTCTTGGCCTGGCAGGGAGTGATGTAGATTGCGGCGATCTCGTTATGGTGGATGCCGAGTTCCTGTGAGTATCTCTGTTTGACCGTCCGACCTGCGAGCTCGCGGGGGGCCTGGATCGGAATGAGTTGGTCGACCATACGCGGGTACGACACCTGCACGAGCCGCACCACGACGGGGCACCAGATCGAAAGCAGCGGATACGGGCCGTGCCACTGGTCCACGAAGTCCCGGACCGCGCGGTTGACGAGGGCGAGCTCAGCCGAGAAATCGCAGACCACATCAAATCCGCAACGCCCGAGACCGGCCGCCACCTGCGCCGGAGTGACCGCCAAAGGAAACTGCCCAAAGAGAATGGGCGAAGGCAAGGCCACCTTGTAGCGGTACTTGTCGATCTCGGCAAATGACCGCGTCGTGGCGTGGATGGCACCGCTGGGGCAGGCCCGCAGGCAGGCCCCGCAGTCGATGCACAGATCGGGCAGAACCTGCGCCTTGGCCTCCCGGACGCGAATAGCCTTTGTCGGGCAGATGCGCATGCAGGCGAGCCGCCCGTTGCACTTCTGCGAGTCAATGATGAAACCGTGGGTCAGCTCAGGCACTGGAGTCAAGCCGTATTACCGAGGAAACCGTGGTCCCGGTGTTCACCACCGAGTCTATGTGAAAGTCGTCCGAGTTCTTCTTGATGTTGGGCAAGCCCATGCCGAATCCGAACCCCATCTCGCGCATCTCGTTGGTCGCCGTCGAGTACCCTTCGGTCATGGCCAGGGCAATATCCGCGATCCCTGGCCCGCGGTCCGCGACCTCGAGTTGAATATCGTCGTCCGTGAGCACCAGGGTAACCGTGCCCTCGGAGGCATACATGACCACGTTCATCTCCGCCTCGAAAGCCACGACCACGGCGCGATGGATGAGGGTTGCGTCCAACCCGAGCTCTTTGAGGAGCTGCTTGATCGCCGTGGCAGCTTCGCCCGCCTTGTCGAAGTTGCGCCCATGGACCGGATAGGTCTTTTTGAGGAGCTCTTGACCCATGGTCACATGTCACCTTTCAGCCCTCGTTCACGCAGGATGCCGCACCCGTCGAACATGCCCAACCGGGTGGCCAGCACCGGAATCCCCTGCTTCCGCGCGAGGTTGAGCGCCTTCTCGTCGGGACGCTTGCCGCGCACGTAGATGATCGCGCGCACGTTGGCGATGTCGGCGGTCCGGACGGACTGCACATTGGTCAGGCCGGTGAGCATCAGGGCTCCCGGGCGGGCAAAGGCCAGAATCTCGCTCATCCCGTCGGACGCAACGACGGTCTCAACCTCCAGCGCCAGATTGTCGTGTCCGACCAGCACCTCGCACTTCAGCACATCCTTGATCTCAGCGAGTTTCATTGTCAGGTCCACAGAGGTACTCATGGATGTTTCGCGCCGCATGGCGACCGGCGCCCATCGCGCTGATGACCGTCGCGGCCCCCGTCACCACGTCGCCGCCCGCCCAGACGGCGTTCCGTGACGTCCGGCCCGTCTGCTCATCGGCGACGATATTCCCATTCTTGCCCATCTCCAGGCCCGGCGTGGTCATCGAGATCAGCGGGTTCGGGCTGTTGCCGATCGCACACACGACGGCGTCGATCTTCATGCCGAATTCGGAGCCCGCAATAGGCACCGGACGGCGCCGGCCGGAGCTGTCCGGCTCGCCCAACTCCATCTTCAGGCATTCCATGTCGGTGACCCAGCCACGAGCGTCCCCGATGAACCGGACCGGCAGCGTCAGAAAATCGAAGATCACCCCTTCCTCTTCGGCATTCTCGACCTCCTCCAGCCGGGCGGGAAGCTCGGCCCGGCTGCGCCGATAGACAATGTGCGCCTCGTCCGCACCCAGCCGCAGCGCGGTCCGGGCGGCATCCATGGCCACATTTCCCCCACCCAGAACGGCGACTCGAGAGGGGCGCTTAATGGGCGTGTCGTACTCCGGAAACCGGAATCCTTTCATCAGATTGCAGCGCGTCAAGTACTCATTGGCCGAGTAAACCCCGTTCAGGTTCTCGCCCGGGATGTTCATGAACCAGGGCAGGCCCGCCCCGGCGCCGACGAACACCACATCGAACTCCTCCAAGAGCCGGTCGATGGTTCGGGTCTTGCCGATGACGTAGTCGGTACGCAGCGTCACGCCCAGGCTTCGCACGTAATCGATTTCACGCTTCACGATGGCCTTGGGGAGCCGGAACTCGGGTATCCCGTAAGTTAAAACCCCACCGGCTTCGTGGAGGGCCTCGAAGATCGCCACGTGATGTCCGCGGAGCGCCAGGTCGTTCGCCACCGTGACGCCCGCCGGCCCGGAACCGACGATCGCCACCTTCTTGCCCGTCGGGGGCGCCAGGCTGGGTCTCTCGATTTCACCGCTGGCCGCTTCCCAGTCGGCCAGGAAGCGCTCCAGCCGGCCGATGGCGCAGGGTTCCCCCTTCTTGCCCAGCACGCACGTCTTCTCGCACTGATCCTCCTGGGGACATACCCGTCCGCAGACGGCCGGAAGGGCGTTGGTCTCTTTGATCTTCCTAACGCCCTCCGCGAACTTGCGCTCCACGATGCACTGGACAAAACCAGGAATGTCAATGGCGACGGGACAGCCGTCTTTGCACAGCGGCTTCTTGCACGCCAGGCAGCGGGAGGCCTCCTCTACCGCCAGTTCCTCAGGGTAGCCCAGCGCCACCTCGTCGAAGTTCTTGATCCGCTCGAACGGTTCCTGCTTCGGCATCGGACGCCGGTTTAGGTCCATTTTCTTGCCCACGGCGCGGCACCTCCGCTGCTAGAAATGGGACGCGCATCCACTGGTCTGGAGCGGGTGGATTTCTTCGGGATTGTACGTCTGGCGACGCTTGAGGAACTCGTCCCAGTCCACCTGATGTCCGTCGAAATCGGGCCCGTCGACGCAGGCAAACTTCATCTTGCCGGCCACCGTCAGCCGGCAGACGCCGCACATCCCCGTGCCGTCGATCATGATCGGGTTCATATTGACGATCGTCTTGATGCCCAGCGGCTCGGTCACCTTTGACGTTTTCATCATTACAAAGGTGCAACCGTTGACGACGATCAAATCCGGTTTGAGCTTTTCGAGCGTCAGAATCTCGCCCAGGCGCGAGATGTGCCCCTTGTACCCCGCGGTCCCATCCCGCGTGACCTGGATGACCCGCTCGGACACTTTCGCAAACCGGTCCTGCCAGTAGAGCAGGTAGGAGCTGCGCCCCTCCAGCAACGTGTACACCCGATTCCCCGCGCTCTTCAAGGCCCGTGCCACCGGGTAGAGACTCCCGATCCCGTAGCATCCGCCGATGCACAGCACGGTCCCGAAGGGGCCGAGTTCCGTCTCGCGGCCCAGAGGCCCGGCATAGGTAGGGATCGTGTCTCCCGCTTTGAGCCGGGCAAGTTTGGCCGTGGAGCCGCCCACCTGCATGAAGATGGACGTGACCGTGCCCGCCGCGGGGTCCCAGTCGGCGACCGAGAGCGGGATACGTTCGCCGTGCTCGTCGGGGCGGACGATGACGAAGTTGCCCGCCTGGACTGACTCCGCCACGTCCGGCGCCTCGACCGTGAACTCATGGAGGTTGGGCACGATCATGCGGCGCTGAACGATGCGGTACATACGGTTCTCCGTACGCGCTAGGGCGCAGCGGCGGCCCTTGCGGAAGCGACCCGACGTTTCGGCTTCCTACCGACCGACCCGGCCCGCTGGACTTCGACCCGGACAGGATTCGATCCCCACCGGTATAGCGCCTCGAACTCCGCGCGATGCTCAAGCCCTCCGAACGCGACCGGTCGGTGGTAATAAACCGCTCCGCGCGGGCAATCCGCGTCCGGCCGCACCGGCCCCGTGACGAAAACCTCGTCCAACCAAACGGTCAGGTGCTCGCCCGGTTTGAGGCCCAATCGGCCCAGGTCTTCCGGATGCAGCCGGAAGCCTTCTTCCAGGCCGAGTTCGCCCAGCCCTTCCACCTTGGAACTGAGATCTACGCCGCAGTGCCCGAATCCTCCGGGCTCAGCGACCAGCAGGAAAGACCCGGCGTGTGCGGGATTGGGGATTGCGGATTGGGGATTGGGGATTGACTGCGCACTAAGGACGGGGGCCGCTGAGGTTTCGATCGCCAATCCCCAATCGGTCTGTGGTGTGAGCTGGCGTGGTCTGCGGTCGGGTTCGGGCGGGAACCCGGGGATCGCCGCGCTGATTTCCTGTAAGACCGCTTTCGCGTTCTGGTAGGGCCACTCGGACGATCCCAGTCTCTGTGCCAGTTGGCTGAAGATGAACCAGTCCGGGCGCACCAGGCCCGTCACAGCACCATCGGGGAGGTCCTCGATCCTGACCAGCCGCTGCACCCGCCCCTCGATGTTCACCAGCGTTCCTTCCGCTTCGGCAAAGCTCGCCGCGGGCAGAAAGGCATCCACCTCGAACGGCGGGGAGTAGAGGCCCTGGGCGATCACGAAGTCGCACTGCGGTCGCGTGAAGAACGGGACCTCGCCCACCAGGTAGATCACTTTCGGCTTGGCCTTGCCGTCCAGCACGTCGGCCAGCGAGATGCCTTTCCGTGGGAAAAAGGTGTCAGGAACCTTTTGTGCGGAGCCCCCGCAGGGCCGCTGCGCGGCAAAAGGTTCCTGACACCTTTTTCCCCCAGGCAGGACCTCACCGAAAGCGCCAAGCTCCAGCGCGCCCCGCGTGTTCGTACCCATATAGAGTGGCAAGAACGTGGTATTCTCGCGCTGCGCGAGTTTCAGCAGCGCTTCCACCAGCGCTTTCCGCCGCGGCGGATCCGCATACCCGAATACCGTCGGTCCGACGACCACCGCGAGGGACTTGCCGTCCGCAAGGGCATCCGCGGCTTGCTCGAACAGCGCCTGATCCACCTCAGTCGTCGCCGCCACGGACGTGAGACCCCCCTTGGTGGCCCGTCCGCCGTGGCGGACGAGCGCAGCGAGCAGTGTGCCCTCGTCGCCCGGGGCCGGACGCAGCCAGAGATCCGTGTACCGCGCGAGGTTCGACTCGCGTGCATCGATGGTCACCAGCCTGGCGCCGTGACGCAGGGCATGCCGGATCTCGACGCCGGCGACAGAGAAGTAGAAGCGCGAATCAAGGCCAACGGCGAGGATCACGTCCGCCTCGCGGAGACCCCGTATGGAGATCGGCAGCGAGAACAGCCGGGTCCATAGCCCCAGCCCGCCGGGCAGGCTGGCACGGGCCGTCGAGTCGATGCTATTGGAGTTCAGGCAACGGCGGACGAATTTCTGTGCCGTGTACAGGCCCTCGTTCGTCAGGTCGCCGGAGACCAGCAGCAGAAAATCCTCCGGCCGCAAGTCGCGCAGGCGGCTGGCCACTTCATCGAGGGCCTCGTTCCAGGTGACTTCGCGGAAGTACTTCCCGCGCTTGAGCATGGGTTTCTTGGCCCGCGTGTGGTGGTGGGTCGCCTCGGGCAGGCAGAAGCGCCCGCGCACGCAGAGCTGCCCGTCATTGACTTCCGGATCCAGGTGCGCCTCGACGCGGGAAAGCCGGCCATTCTTGTGGTACAGCTCGATCTGGCACCCGAGGGCGCAGAAGGGACAGGTCGACACCTCGAGACCGTCCGGCTTGCCGTCCCACTTCGAAGCCTTGTCGGCCAACGTACCGGTCGGGCAGACCGTGACACACGCGCCGCAAAACTCGCACCCGGCTTCGATGTGGCTCTTCGAGAAGGCTGGACCGATGCGCGCCCGCGGGCCGCGGAACTTGAAGGCCAGGACGCTGGTGCCCCGGACCTCCTGGCACATGCGGACGCAGCGGCCGCAGAGGATGCAGAGATTGTAGTCCCGGTCGAAGAAGGGGTCGTCGTGCTCCACCTCGTAGCCGCGGTAGATGATGGGATACTCGATGTCGGTGATGCCGATGTGCTGCACGACCTTCTGGAGCTCACACTGCCCGTCGTTGGGGCAGTAGCGGCAACCGGTGGTCACGCCCGCTTTCCGCACCGTGTACTGATTCTCGCGACATTCCTCCTGCTCGGTGCAGATGAGGCAACTCGAAGGGTGCTCGCTGAGAATGAGCTGTAGGATCTCTTTCCTCATCTGCCGCAGGGCCACCGTGTCGGTCAGCACCTTCATGCCGGACACCGCCACCGTGCTGCAGGCGAGCGGGTAACCGCGCTGGCCCGCGATCTCGACCATGCACATCCGGCAGCCACCGAAGGGGGTCAGGTCTTTGTGGGAGCACAGCGCGGGAACGTACACGCCGTTCAGCTCCGCCGCCCGCAAGACCGTCACGCCTTCCGGAAAGAGGACCTCCCGGTGGTCGATCTCCAGCGTGCCTGTGCGTGCTTGCTTCGCGCTCACGTTACCCTCACGATTCGATCACAATGGCGTCGCCGGCGATCGCATCAAAGCGGCAGATTTCGTAGCACGAACGACACTTGATGCATTTCTCGGGATCAAGGTTATGCGGTTCTGAGCGCGGTCCGACAATGGCCCCCGTGGGGCAGACCCGCACACAGCGCTGACAGCCGGTGCATTTCTCCTTGATGATGCGGTACACGACCAGGTCGCGGCAGACCGCGGCGGGGCAGCGTTTGTCCCGGATATGGGACAGGAATTCGGCCCGGAAGTACTTCAGCGAGGAGAGCACCGGGTTCGGAGCCGTCTGGCCGAGCCCGCACAGCGAGCCCCCCTTGACGGTGCTGCCGAGCCGCTCGAGCTTGGTGATATCCTCAAGCTCGCCCTTGCCCTTGCAGATCCGCTCGAGGATTTCCACCAGGTGTCGCGTCCCGACGCGGCAGGGCACGCACTTTCCGCATGACTCCTCCTGAGTGAAGTTCAGGAAGTACTTCGCCGTATCGACGATGCACGTGTCCCGGTCGACGACGATCAGTCCGCCGGAGCCCATGATGGAGCCGGCCGCGGCGAGGCTCTCATAGTCGATGGGCGTGTCGAGAAATTCCTCTCCCAGGCAGCCGCCGGAGGGCCCCCCGGTCTGCACCGCCTTGAACTCCTTCACCAGGCCGCCGCCAATATCATAGATCACCTTGCGCAGGGTGATCCCCAACGGCACCTCGATGAGCCCGGTCCGTCGGACCTTGCCCACCAGGCTGAAAGTCTTCGTGCCTTTGGAGGTCTCCGTGCCGAACTGGTTGTACCAGTCGGCCCCATTGCGGAAGATGTTGGGCAGCGTGCTGAGCGTCTCGACGTTGTTGATGATCGTGGGCTTGCCCCACAACCCGGCCACCGCCGGGAATGGCGGCCGGGTCCGCGGCATGCCCCGGCGACCCTCTACCGAGGCGATCAGGGCGGTCTCCTCCCCGCACACAAACGCCCCGGCTCCCTGCTTGATCTTGATGTCGAAGCGGAAATCCGTCCCGAGGATGCGCTCGCCCAGCAGACCCAGTTCGCGCATCTGGCCCAGGGCCCGCTTGAGCCGCTCGATCGCCAGCGGGTATTCCGCGCGGATGTAGATGAACCCCTGGCTGGCCCCAATCGCATAGGCCGCGATCAACATTCCTTCCAGCAGGGAGTGCGGATCCCCCTCAATCAAAGACCGATTCATGAAAGCCCCGGGGTCGCCCTCGTCGGCATTGCAGATGAGGTAGCGCCGGTCGCTCGCGGTCTCGCGGCAAACCGACCATTTGCGCCAGGTGGGAAAGCCGGCGCCTCCCCGGCCGCGCAGCCCGGCTTGCTTGACGACCTCAATGACCTCCTTCCAATCCATGGCCAGGCACTTCTCGAGGGCCTGGTAGCCGTCCCGGGCCAGATAATGGTCGACGTCCTCGGGATCAATGATGCCGCAGTTGCGCAGCACCACGCGGACCTGGGGCTTGAGCATCGGCTGGTCGAAGAACCGTGGGATGCCGTCGATGGACTCGTCGCCGAACGAGCCGACCAGGTGTGGCCGTGGAATCTCAGCCCCTTGAAAGAAGGAATCGAGCATCCCAATAGCCAGCCGCGGATCGACGTTCGCATAGCTGATGCGCGGCTGGCCCGGCAACTGCACGTCGACCAGCGGCTCCAGATAGCACGGGCCGATGCAGCCCACCTCGAGGAGCCGCGCGTCGCTGCGCTTGTCCCGCAGGTACTCCCGGATCGCGTCGAGGACCTCCGTGGCGCCGGCCGCCCGGCCGCAGGACCCGGCGCCGACATAGATCACCGCCCGCGGGCTGTGCTGCAATTGCGCCCATTTGTCCGCGGCGCTGCTACGGCGTTGGCTGATTCTGCTCGCGACCACTCAACGTTTCCTGAAGCTTGAGAACCGACATCTGTGCAAACGTCTTACCATCCATCACAACCACCGGCGCCAGCGCACAACAGCCGAGGCAGGCCACCCGCTCCAAGTCGTATTCCCCATCCGCGGTGGTCTCCCCCGGCCCAACGCCCAGCCGGCGTACGACAACGTCGAGTATCTGCCGGCCGCCCTTGACGTGACAGGCCGTACCCAGGCACACTCGGATGTGGCGTCGCCCCGGTGGACTGAACCGGAATTGTGCATAGAAGGTGGCGACGCCGTAGATTTCGCTCTCCGAGAGCTTCAGCCAGCGGGCGATCCGCGCCAGCGACTCGCCGCAGAGATACCCTTCCGCCTCCTGCATGCGCTGCAAGACCGGGACGAGCTCGGCGGGTTCGCCCTTGAAATCCTGCATCATCGTCTGGAACGTGCTCGTCGGCATGGGGCCAATCCTCATCTACCCTGCGCAAGCGTGGGCACGCCGGTTACGCGTCTCCGTACCCGCCGTCCGGGAACCGGACACGATCTGCAAGCCCGGTCACTTGATTCCCAGTTCTCCCATCTTGAGCGCGAAGGACCAGGTGTCCTTGTCGGTGCCGAAGAGCGCGATGCCGGCTTTCGTCGCCAGCTCGACGACGTCCGCGGCGGGCTTCTTCCCACGGGTGAAAACGATCGCCGCCACATCGACCAGGTTGGCGGCCGCGATCAGGCTCTTGTGGGTCTGGAGGGTCACCAACAGATGGTTTGCTTTCGCCCCCGTGATAACGTCAGATACCATGTCGGAGATGTAGGCTCCTTCGATCACCCGGTCTTTGCACTGATTGAGCGCGTTCAAACCCGTTTGTTCCGCCAGTTGGGATACCTTCATCGCACTTCCCTTCGTTCGCTGGATTCCATCCGCTGCGCATCCTCCGCGCGGAGCAGGCTCAATAGATCTCGGTCAAGCCGGTATCGGCGATGACGATTCCTCGACAGGTGTCAATGCTGCTGCACTCGATGCAGGGCACCACGATCACGCGCTTGTCAGGGCTCTTGATGCCGGCGTTGAAGTACTCGGTCAGGGCTTGGATGCCTCGCGCGCTGACACATCGTCCGGAGGCATGCGTGCTGTCCGCACAGAGGGCCACGTAGACCCAGGTGCCCGGGCCGGCCTCGGCCGCGATGCGGGCGACTCCGCAGTCCGGGTCCGTGCAGGTCGAGAGCATCAGCCCCATCACGTCGTCAAGTTCAACGCGCTTGCCACAATGATCGCACGCCAGGTCGAACTTGACGGCCTGGGAGCTGCCCAGGTACGTCCAAGCGTGCTCGCCCTCGATGTGGTCGTCGACGGGAGGCTGGGGTTCCTCTGAAAAAAAGGAGTACCGGGCGTTGCACCGGTGACACCCCTCCACCACCAGATACCCGTTGCGAATATTGACCATGGACCATTTGTGTTTGCACGCAGTGGCAGCCATTGATTTCCCATTCCTAGCGTGGGTGCCTGTGAGGGAGCCTCAGTCTGACCGGCCCAGACTCTGCCCGCCGCGGCGGGCTGGCCCCCCACGGGTCCTCGGCATCGGCGCGGACCTCGACGGGGAGACGAACACTGCTTTCAGACGAGGCACCTTTCGCAACGCGGCAGACCTCCGATAAACGCGGCTACAACCTCTGCCCGGCTGTTCCTCACCGCCCGGTCCCCCGTTCGAGCGTTGACGTGCATCCGGACGCTCGCATGCCGTATCACATATCACGCGATTGTACTAGATTCGAGCGCGGCCATGCAAGCGGACCTCGGGGTGTCTTGCCACGGGTCTCAAGCCGGGACTTCGGAGGCGCTGCCGGTTGGCGACCACGCCGCTTGTTCCTGTTCTTCTTCGCTCGTCGTATCGATTGACCGGACGCTCTTCATCCTGCGGACGTGAACATGAATCGGAGTTGAAATCGGCGGGCTATCTCGATTGTGCTAGCGGAATCGCGCCGTTGTCCTGGCAGCCCCAGCCGCTCGGCGCCACTCAGTTGCAGGCCTGGCGGTGCGAACATGGGCGCTGCGCGCAAGTGGCGGCAAGTCGTCGCCCCGGGCAGCCTTGGGCGGGCTGCGTGCTGGCCGGCAACAGCATGACTCCCTGCGTGGGATTCGTGGCAGGAGCAGCGTGGGAACAGCCCAGGAAACAGCGCGCGGCCAGCATGGAATCAGCGCCTAAGCCACTTCCCCGTCGACACCTAAATCATTCTCGCATGGGGGGTCAGGTTCGACCTTCTTCGGCTTCCCAAGCTGGACGTCATGGGCTCGAATCCAATAGCCCGCTTCGTGTAACTCCTTTATAAAACGGATCTTGCGCACCGGCACGTCCAGACAGGTCGGTTCATGTTCACCACGCGTTGCGTCCGTTCCGCGACGTGAAAACCTGGAAGCCGTCGGCGACACCGATGGTGAAATCGTCCGCGGGGGATCGAGCTTGAGTGCGTGAGGCGCATGAGTCCTTGCGAACCGGCGAGGAGTCAGTGTTTGGTAGGGGCAGCGATCCTGTCCACATTCTTGCCGCTCCCGGCGCTGCCGGCGCGGCTCTCCGGCGGCGAGCGCCAACGCGTCGCGATCGCCCGCGCCCTCGTCAACGAACCGCGCATCCTCCTCGCGGACGAACCGACCGGCGCCCTTGATTCACACAGCGGCGAGCACTTGCTCGATCTACTCGACGAATTGCAGCGCACGCTGTCTTCATTCGGTCACGAACGAGCTCGGAGCAGCCCTCGCAGGCTTGCCCGGCTCCGGTTATTGTGCGCGTTCGCCAACCGTCGCCGGAAGGTCGCGGACCGCCGGCGGGTCCGTCGGGTCGGCGAAGCCGCCGCACCCGGGTCCCGGATTTCGGAGGAAGCATGGGAATCTCGCGACGAAGCATCCTGAAGGTGGGGGCCGGAGCGGCGGCCTGCCTGGCCGGCCTCGATCCGGGCCACGCCCGGGCGCAGGAGCGGAAGAAGATCTCGATTGGGCTCCAACTTTATTCGCTGCGCGATGAGGCCGCCAAGGACCTGTTGGGCGTGATCCGATCAGTGTCCAAGTTAGGCTACGAAGCCGTCGAGTTCGCCGGGTATTTCAAGCACTCGGCCGCCGAGCTACGCAAGGCGCTCAATGATCACGGCCTGAAATGCTGCGGCACACACACCGCGCTCGATACGCTCCTGGGCGACACGCTGCCCGCCACCGTCGAGTTCAACAAGACGCTCGGCAATCCTTACCTGATCGTGCCCAGCCTGCCAGCCGAACGGACGGCCACCGCAGACGCCCTGAAAGACACGGCCAAGCTCCTGACCGAGCTGGCGGCCAAGGCCAAGCCCGCCGGACTGCGCGTCGGCTACCACGCTCACGCCGCGGATTTCCGGTCGATCGACGATACCACGCCGTGGGACCTGGTTTTCACCAACGCCGGCACGGACGTGGTCATGCAGCTCGACGTGGCCAACTGCATGCAGGGCGGCGGCGACCCCGTCGCGGTCCTGAAGAAGTACCCTGGCCGGTCTGGGACCATCCACCTCAAGGAACACGGCAAGCCCGGAGCTCTCATCGGCGAAGGCGAGGTCAAATGGAAAGAGGTCCTGTCCGTCTGCGAAACGACCGGCGGCACGGAGTGGTACGTCGTCGAGCAGGAGGCCTACGTCGATACGCCGCTGGAGAGTGTTCGAAAGGACCTCGAGAACTTGCGGAAGATGCTGAAATGAGGCGCATTCCGGCTCGGTGTCCGGTTGTTCGCGCCCTGGGAGGATTGCACTCATGCGTCTACTTGTAACAGTCGGCACAATCGCCATCGCGTTGTCGGCGGTAGCGCAGCCGCCGCCCGCCTCTCAGTCCGCAGCCACGCAGCTCACGCCCGCTGAGCAGGCCGCCGGCTGGAAGCTGCTCTTTGACGGCAAAGACGCAGCGGCTTGGCGCGGCTACCGGCACACGGCTTTCCCGGCCCAGAATTGGACCGTCGTCGACGGCTGCCTGAAGACGGTCACTGGCGGCGCCGGCGGTGACCTCATCACGGTCGACGAATACACCGACTTCGACTTGACCCTCGAATGGAAGGTCGCCGAGAAGGGCAACAGCGGCATCATGTACCGCGTGACCGAGGCCCACGACGAGACGTGGCAAACCGGACCCGAATACCAGATTCTCGATGACCGCGGCGCGCAGGAGGCCCCGGATTCACCGCACTCCGCTGGGGCGATGTTCGATCTGTACCCGGCCGCCGCCGGGAAGGTCAGCAAGCCGGCCGGCGAGTTCAACCAGGCCCGTATCCGGCTGCAGGGCGGTGTGGTGCAGCACTGGCTCAACGGCGTCAAGCTCGTCGAGTGCCGCCTCGACGGGCCGGAATGGAAGCCGCGCATCGCCGCGAGCAAATTCCGCGACTACGACGGCTTCGGCCTTCAGCCGCGGGGCCACATCGCCTTGCAACACCACGGCGACGAGGTTTGGTTCCGCAACATCCGCGTGCGCGACCTCGCGGCACCGCTGCCCGGCGAGGTCCGGCTCTTCAACGGCAAGGACCTGCAGGGCTGGACGGCGTGCCTGCCCGAGGGAAAGAAGATGGAGGACGTGTGGTCCGTCGCCGACGGCATCCTGATCTGTAAAGGCCAGCCGATCGGCTACGTCCGCACCGCGGCGGATTACACAAACTACGTTCTGAAGTTGGAATGGCGCTTTAACCCGATCACCAAGCAGGCCGGCAACAGCGGCGTGCTGCTACGCATCCTTGGACCGGACAAAGTCTGGCCGCGCTGCATCGAGGCCCAGCTCGAGAGCGGCAACGCCGGCGATTTCTGGAACATCGACGAATTCCCGATGAAAACCGCCCCGGCCCGCACGCAGGGCCGCAACACGAAGAAACTGCACGGGGCCGAACGGCCGGTCGGCGAGTGGAACGAGTACGAGATTACCGTCGATCACGGCACCATCACACTGAATGTCAACGGCGAAGTGCTGAACGAAGCCAGCGCGGTGCTCGAAACGCCGGGCCAGATCGGCTTGCAATCGGAGGGGGCGGAGATCCATTTCCGCAACATACGCCTGGCGCCAATCCCGTAGTTGTCCATACCGAAAACGTCACGACCCGGCCGGAGCTGCAAGCGGCGGGCCGAATGCGATAAGGCGATAAACCTGGCATGCCCACGAGCGGTACAGAGGCGGGCAAACGGGCGGCCTCTTTGCGACCAGCACGGCCGCTCGTGATCCGCGGCAGCGTATGGACCGGCCATTATGATCGCGGACCGGTTCCGGGCAAGCGGCGCGCGAGTTCGCCGGCGTCGACGAGTTCTGCTGCGGCTTGCGGCTGCCCCTGCCCCCTGACATCTACGCAGACAACGGATGGGCAGGACTCCGCGGCCAGTCACGCCCAGTGCACCAAAGCCCTGTAGCAATCTCACACGCAGTGCGCCAGCTTTACTGGGGCTGCACATCATCGGTTAGGCCACATGGTTCGTGTCCCGGTTCGCTCGGCTCGTTCGCCGCGACAACGCGACTACGTGTCCGTCGTTTGCTGCTGACCGGGATCTGCAATGGAGATGTTCCCGGGGACGGTGCACTTCAGCATGTCGGTGCTCAGCAGGGCATGCAGGTTGCCGATCGACACCACCGACGTCGAACCCGGTGTCCACGGACCGGCCGGCACCAGGGCACACGCGGTCGGCGTGCCGGAGGCCGCCGAAGTCAGAACGGAGCAGTTGCCGAACGGCGGGATATTCGCCGTCGTGTTGTCCATGACCGTCGCCGCCAACTGATTGCCGACCCTGACCTCCGTCTGGCTGGTGACGGTCAGCGTGGAGGTCAGGCTACCACACGTGCACTGCAACGTCGCCCCATTGACGACGGCGATGGGCATGTCAAACCTCCTTACCGACGGCTCGCTCGCCGGTATACGCGGTCACCGCGGCGGCAAGCCGAGATTCCTGGCATTGTCGTCTACGGCCTGCTTGAGGCTCCGGCGGCTGGCGTCCCACTCGTCCTTGAGCTTCTTCTTCTCCGTCTGATAGCCCTTGTTGATGAAGTCGAGGGCCTTGTCGACGCACTTGGACAGCCCCGCGAAGTCCACTCCCCAGTTAATCGTATTGCCCTGGATGTCCTCCCACCACTTCTCGAAGCCGTGATGATCTTTCCACTTGTTGTACCAGTCCACCACCTGCTTAATCAGCAGGAGCCCTTTGAGCGCGGCGCCGCCATAGTTGATGATCGCCTCCCACGGCGTCTTCTCGCGCTCCTTGAAGATGATCTGGGCCACCACGAGGTCGGGTACGTGCGTGTGGCTGTTCACGGCAATGCGGAACCGGCTGACCGGCGGCACGTGCTCGGGCGGTTCCTGGAAGTCTTTGAGCGTGTCCAGGCCAAACTCCGTGAGGAGGAACCACTGCAGGATGCCCGGCTGAAAGTTGCTCTGCTCGCGGTGCAGCGCGTATTCGTCGAGCAGCCCCTCGCCGAAGGCCAATTCCTGGATGTCGTACGCGAGGCTGGTAATGAATGCGCCGAACGGTTGCCCGTCGAGGTTGCTGTCCTCGAAGCGATGGGCGTGCTCGGCCCATAGGCCCAGCTCCGAGTAGAAAGGCAGCGCCTGGGCCAGGCCGCCGTTGCGCGGCACGCCGCGATAGTCGTCGTGATTGCCGTAAATGAATTTCGTGCCCAACTCAGCGAACTTCTCCAGCACCGCACGGTTCCACTTGCCCTGGTCTTTGTTCTTGCCGCCGACGTTGCCGCCGAGCAACTCCTGGTCTTCCCTCTTGCCGCTGGCGTCCTGACGCAAGGGCGCCTCGAAGTCCGCGATCTGCCCGAGGCGGCGCTCGGCCTCGGCCGTGAGGTAGCCCTTGCGCCGCTCCTTGGATTTCTTGAGTTCGTTGAGCTTGACGTTGGTGTAATTCACACTGGGCGTCTTGAGCGGATGCGCGGGGTCGGTGGCGAGTCCGACGGCGCCCGGTGAGCGGCCGGGGCCGGTGAACTGCGGCAACATGAAGTCATCGTCGATCGAATTGACGTTCCAGCTCTCTTCCGACGGCAGGCGGTCTTGCTCCGGATGCTCGGGATCGTCCGAATCGGCCGGTTTGTTGCACTCCCGGCGGAACCACAGGTTGTGCTCACCCGCATTGATGCCGCCCAGCATGATCTGGAGGAACGTGCGAACGATGGGCAGGCCGTAAGTCTTAAGGGCCGAACCGACGGCGGCGAGTGTTCCGCCGCCCGAGGAGCTGGAGTCACTGGGCGTCAGCGACTTGGCAATGCTCGGCATTTGGCCGCCGGGATCATCCGTCTCCTCGAAATCCTCGAATAGATAGCGGCGATTCGCCCACAGCTCACACAGGTCGCCGGTCTGAAAGACCTGGATCTGCAGCCCGGCTTTGCGGCGCTGCTCGCTCATGACCTTGAGAAAACGCAACAAATCGCGAGCCGGAGCGGCGTCCACCCGGTCGTAGGATTCGGTCGCGGGCTTGGTCCCGGCATCGGGTCCGAGCTTGGTGCCAAAGTTCGTGTCGGCCACCTCCGACACGATGGCCGGGATCATGGATTTCGCTTCCTCCCCAACGCCGCTCTTCTGCGGCGGGGGCCTGTTCTTGTCGGTCTCAAATCCGTAGAACCAGTTGAACAGCACGTCCCAGGTCCGCCCGTAGCCCTTCTCGGGGAATTCCTCGTTGTACTTCCGCACCATGCGGCGATAGTCGTCCTGGGTGAACTCGAACATGTAATAGCCGACCTGCATCAGGGCCTGATAAGCCTTCTTGACAGCGTCGGCGGCGGCGGACACCACATCGCTGCCGGCAGGATCGAAGGGATTGCTGAAGCGGCGGCCCGTGTTCCAGTGCGGCAGCTTGAGCTTTTCCGCCCCGTGCTCGAAGAAGTCGCGGCAGAGCTGGCGGTCCTGGACGGCCAGCCACGGCGTCTGCTCGGCTGGCAGGCGGTAGTCCCGCTTGAGCTGGTGCAGGACCATGCTCTTGACCATCTGCACGCGGAAGATGCAGTCGGCGGTCGCGTACTCGGGGTCCTTCTCGTCAAACTTGCGGGGCAGGTGCATGTCGGGAAAGAAGACGTTGAGCTTCTTCTCGTCCGGCCCATCATCGGCCACGGCCTTCGCCATGATCAGGATCTTGTGGCCGGCGTCCTTGACGGCCTTCGCGAGCTTCGCACATAGCGGCGTTAGCTTCTCGTCGAAATCCTCGGAGCAGCCCTTCACGAAGCCCGCGTTGTCCGGCGTTTGAAAGTAGCAGAGGAAGACGAACTGCCCCTCCATCATGCCGAAGTAGCGGGCCGGCACGCGCTTGACCCCGGACTTGCGGCTGACGTCCTTGGCGCGTTGTTCGCCCCAGAAGCCGATGTCCATCTTCACGACGCGGATGGGGCCGGCCTTGATGAGGTTGAAATCGTCGGCGTTCTCCTTCTTGTTTGGAGCAACGGCCACTGTCGGCGCGAACTCCGGGTTGCACGTCACGCCCGTCCGCACCCTGCGGTCCATGTAGTAGCCATAGTGCTCACCCTCCGGCGGGTGATACTCCCCCACCGTCTCCTTCGTGACGATCGGCTCGCCCGGCACCATCCGGTACTGCGGCTCGGCCGGCTGCGCCGCGGGCGGCGGAGAGGCCGGCGGCGACGAAGGCGGCGGCGCCGGCGGACACGGCAAGCGAGCCGATTGGCTGATCAAGTCACGAAAACGCTTGTAGAACAGGCATTGGCGGTAGCCGGCTCCCGTGCCGAGAGGATTGCCGCTCGCATCCGCGTTCTGGTGCTCGCGCTGGTCCAACCGGGAACTCGGCGGATCAGTGGGGGAATCGAACGGCTCGGTGAGCTGGTGGCACGCCGTAAGATCGCCCCGGCTGCAAGGAAACTGCTCCTCCGGCCAGTCGAAGCGGCCATTGAGTTGAGGCTGCACTTCGGTATGGACCTGCTTCAGGACGTCCTTCAGCCGGTTGCGCGATCCGTCCTTGTACTCCGGATAGATGAGCAACTCGACGCGACGGTTGGTTTCGTTGCCATCGGGCGTCCCCGGATTGGGGTTAGTGGCAGTGCCCGTGCGGCTCTTCTCGGCCGCCAACTCGGCGGCGTCGGTCCGGTCTTCGGGTTGAAGTCGGCGCAGCAGCTCACGTTCTTCAGAACGCTTGGCGCCTGCGGCGGCAGCACGAGCTTGACGGCGTCGGCCCGCCGGCTCGACAGCCCGCTGTTGTAGGGATACGGAGCACACATGTCGGCGTGTGCGAACATGACGATGTGGCGGGCGAAATCGTTCGGCAGAGGAATGTTATTGCCGTTGCCGTCACGGGCCGGAGCATTCAGCTTCGCCGTTACGTCCGCCTGGATCTGCGCCGGCGCGCCGGGATCAGTGAACGCACCGGGGTTGCCCACCGGAAAGTGCCGTCCGGGTTCGTCAAACTGGAACGTGTCCTCGACCACGTACTCGTCGGCCCGACCCTCGATGCACGCGGGCGGCTGCGGCTGGGGTGGGGGCTGCGGACCCGGCGGGGGCGGTGGGGGCGGAAGCGGCTCCTTCTTCCAGGTCGGCGTGACGTGCGTGATCTCGTCGGTCCATTCCTTCCAGACGGGCAGCTTCTCGGTCGGGCTGAGGGGATCGAAGACTCGCCAGATATTGCCGCCCTTGGCGACCACATACACGAAGATCGGGCGGGCGTTGCACTTGTCCAGCGTCAAGTTCACGCTGAGACTGACGCCCTCGGGCCCGATGCTGCCCCCGATGCCCCCAGAGGGCACGGGAATGGTGGGGATGCCGCTCATGACACGTCTTCCTCATTGCGGTCGCGCGAGCCAATCAGCCGTCCGAAGTCCGCTCCGGATCTCGACCAACGCGGCCGGAGGCGAAATCCAGTCCGGGCTCACTCCTTCTGGTTTTTCAGCCACGCTTCGGCCCACTGCTTGTGCTTGGGGCTGTTATTGTGGGTCCATTCTTTGGCCAGCCGGGTATTGTCGTCACTCCATTGCCGGAAGATCTCGGTGTCGGTGTTGGCCCGGGCCTCGAGGCCGGTCTGGAATGCCTCGGTGTGTGAAAGTACCGACCGTGTGTTCGCCACGCCCGATTTGCCCGAGGCTTTGGCCGCCTTGACGGCCGCCCCGACGCCAGGCGTCGCGCGTCATGAACGCGGATTCGATCCGGTAATCGCCGGTCGTGGTGCAAATCACCGGGCTGACTTCGATGGGCCGCCAGCGGCGGGCGTCGTCGCTGGTCGCCAACCCCAACTGGAAGGCGCGCGACGCGTCCGCCGCGTTGAAACCCAGCAAAAAGCAGCCGTCCTCGACCTCCACGCATTTCGGATTGGCCGCGTGACGGCCGGCCCACGGCAGCGTCCGCGGGTCCACCACCGGTTCGAGCTGCGCCTGAGTCATCCCCACTTTGGCGCGACCTCGACGGTGGCGGCGAGCGCGGCGG
>CAZWYT010000040.1:0-46867 GCA_964638325.1 uncultured Planctomycetales bacterium | reverse complement strand
TCGCAAGGGACGGACGGTCATCCGACCGGCGCTCACGCTCTGCGTCGTAGTTCATACCCATCTCCGACGGCAGGTTGTAGTACTCGGGGTGCTGATACTTGCCGCGCTCCGGGCCCTCCTTGTCGCGCTCGACGGGGGCACCGTGCAGGCGCATGCGCAGGTCGTTTCGCACGGCCTCAACTCGCCAGCAGACCTTCCCGCCCGGGACGCCGCCGGCGATGCGGAACGCACACAGCGGCGCAGCGTCGCTCGGCCCGGCCTTGGCACCGGCGACGAGGGCAGCCTCGTCGATCTCCTCGGCCACGTGCAGCATGGGCATGGGCGCACCCACGGCGGTCAGTTGGTAGCTCGGCGTCTTGTTGATCTTGGCGAAGTAGTGCGGGAGTTCGACCACGGCCTCGCCCGCGCCGTCGAGCACCACGGTGCCCCGATAGAAGTTGATGACCTCCGGGCTTTCCGCGGCGTAGTGGAGCAGGTACTTGTTGGCCGGGTCGTCAGGGTGGTCGATGCGGAAGGCCTTGGTCCCGCTGGCGCCTACATCGCCGAAAGCGTAGATGGCCCACCCACTCGGGCTGGCCGCGTATCCGGCCACGCCTATGCAGTTGCCAGTCAAGTTGGAGGCCCAGCCATAGACGCCGCACCCAAAAAAGCCGTAGCTCTGGCCGAATACGCCATACCCCTCGCCTGAGGCAGTGGTGGTCAAGCCGTAGACGCCGATCCCCTCCGTGCTGTTGCTATGGCCGTACACGCCGAATGCGGAGCCGCTGGTCGCGGTTCCCTGGCCAGAGACACCGGCTCCGTCCGGGTTGCCGCTTTGCCCGTACACGCCCGCCGCGCCGGCATCGGAGCTTCCGTAAACGCCGATGCCTTCCGATGTGAGGCCCCATACGCCCTTGGCGCCCGCGCCGCTGTCGGACTCGCCATAGAGAGCGGTACCGCCCGTCGCCGTGTGCAAGGCATAGATGGCACTCGTGAAGGCGTCGCTATGGTACAGGCTAAGCGTGTTCAGGCCGTTCGCTCCGCCGTAGATTGTGGCCCCCGGTGCTAGGCTGAGGGCGTAGGGCGTAGCCGTGATCGCCTGGCGTGGCGCGAGCGGCGTGCCGTTGACGGTGACGTCCAGCCAGCGGGCCTCGCTGTCGAACGCACCCGCCCCGAAGTCGAGCAGGACGGTGAAGAGCCCGTCGGCAACCGGCACGCCGTTCATCGTCTGCGAACCGAGCAGGCCGCCGCCCGTCTGGGCGTCGTACAGTCGGAAAACCATGTCGGCGTTGCCGTTGAACGGCTGGCCGGCCTCGTTGAGCCGGCCCTGATAGGTGAAGGCGGTGCCCAGCGGCGTCTGGGCCGGAGCCGTGTGCGCGAGCACATGGATCATGGCGGCGAGTGCCGCGATTCGAACGCTTGTCTTGGTCATTGCATCTTTCCTTTGTTGCTCGTTCTCGCGGTCATTCCACCGCTGAACACAAGACCTCGGACTATTTCTGTCGCGTCGTGTCGGGCGCAGTCGCAAGGGACGGACGGTCATCCGACCGGCGCTCACGCTCTGCGTCGTAGTTCATGCCCATCTCCGGCGGCTGGCCGTAGAGTTCGGGGTGCTGATACGTGCCGCGCTCCAAGCCTTCTTTCTCAACGACGTCTTTGGGTTTCTTGTATCGCACGTAGAGGTCGTTGCGGTTGGCTTCGACGCGCCAAGACACTTTGACGCCCGGGGCGCTGGTGCGGATCTGGAAGCGGTTGCCCAAGATCTCCTGCGAGACGATCGCCTGCGCGAAGTCTCTCCCGATCACCGTGAGCTGGTACTTGTAGTCCTCGTTGATCTCCTCGAAGTACTCGGGCAGCTCCACCCAGGCGTAGCCCGTCCCGTCGGTCACCAGGTTTCCGCTGTAGAAGTTCTGCGGGGAGGGGCTTTCGGTCGCGTAGTGCAGGAGGTATTTGTTCTCGGGGTCGAACGGGTGGTCAATGCGGAAGGACTTGGTGCCGCTGGCGCCCAGGTCGCCGCTGGCGTACACCGCGTAGCCTGCGCTCTGGGTGCTCGCGGCGCCCAAAACGCCGTAAGGCGTACCTCCGCCGACGAGCGCGGCTCCGTAAACCCCCCGCCCAAAACTGCTGTCGCTCTCGAACCGGCCACCGTAATTGGTTCCGTTCGTCGCCGTAGCTTCGCCGAATACACCACGCCCTGTTGAACCGTCGCTGCGACCGTAAACCCCAGTAGTTGAACCGCTTCCCGAAGTCGCGTCCCCATAGACTCCAATACCCGCATTGCTCGAACACTGAAATCGGCCCGCATAGGTTAATCCAGTCGTAGCCGTGACCTCGGCGTAGACCCCGTACCCGGACGTGCTTGCGCTCGAGAACTCGCCGCCATAGTTCTCGCCAGTTGTAGCAGTTGCTCTGCCAAAAACGCCACGCCCTTGCACACTGGCGCTTTGGCCGTACACGCCGTAGTTGATGAAGGTAGTGGCCGTTGAATTGCCGTAGAGAGCGCGCCCAGATGTGCTGTCGGTCTCGCCCATTACACCTCGATTGCCTGTGCCGTACACGCCGGCCCCAAGCCCATCGCTATGGAATCTCCCGCCGTAATTTGTCCCGTTCTGGTCGGTCGCTATGCCGTAGACGCCAATACCAGACGTACTGGCGCTCTCACCGTATACGCCATACGCCGTTCCAGTTGCGGTTGTCGTCAAACCGTAAACCCCACGGCCGTTATTTGAACTGCTGCTTTGTCCAAACACACCGAAGGTCAATCCGCTGGTGGCACTTGCCTCTCCGAATACCCCCCGCCCAGAAGTACTTGCACTCCTGCCCCACACGCCGTAGGTGTCGCCCGTGGTGGCGATTGCTGTCCCGTAGACGCCGCGCCCGTCTGGGCTGGAACTCTGGCCCCTGAGGCCGTAGGTCGTGCCGCTTAGGGCGTTCGATATTCCGAGAACGCCGGTCCCCGACGTGCTGGCGCTTTGGAAGTACCCGGCGTAAGTGTTGCCCGTTGCGCCGGTGGCCGCACCGTGGATGCTCGCGGCGCCGGCCGCCGTGGTGGCGTTCTCTGCCTTGATCATCCAGTTGTTGCTCGTGCCAATCAGCGTGAGCGGAATAGGGATGGATTGGAGGAACGCCGTCGAGTCCAGCCCGTCGAGTTGGTCGGCGTTCAGCGCGAAGAGCGCGTTGGGCGCGGCAGTCAGCGCCTGGCGCGGCGAAAGCGGGGTACCGTTCACGCTGATTTCCAGCCAGCGCTGCTCGCCGGTGAAGGCGCTCGCGCCAAACTCGCCACCGCCATTGAGCTGGACGGTGAAGAGCCCGGCGCTGACGGGGACGCCGTTGAGCGTCTGCGTGCCCACCAGGTTGCCGGCGCTGCTGGCGTCGTAGAGGTCGAACAGCAAATCCGCCGGGCCGTTGAACGGCTGGCCGGCCTGGTTGAGCTGGCCCTGGTAGGTGAAGGCGGTGCCCAGCGGCGTCTGCGCCCATGAAGCGGAAACCGCCACAAAGACAAACAACGAACCGGCGACAAGTCGAGTACGCATGTGTTTCTCCCTTCAGCGTAAGAACCCTGCGCGGCCCATCGCCACGCACGAATTGAGTGCGTCCATTGTATTTGTCCGTGCCGGTTGCGGTCGCCCTTTGCAGCCGCAAACGACAGAAAAGCCGGCGTGCCCCAGCTGTCCCTAACGAATATTCCGTCGTCGTTGCCGCGGCAGCACGTACGTTCTTCGCCCATTCAGTGCTGCCCCTACTTTGATGCCGCCTCACAGAACCCGAATTCAAGTGTTGCGATGGGCATTGCAAGCGTTGTCACGCGGTTCCTCCGCGCGCTCATCCTGCCCCGCGCCGCGATCGCCGCCGAAACCTTGGCGCTCCGGCGCCCCCCGGCGCCCGCCGCGTTCCGTCCTCGGGCCGCATCCAAAACGGCCCGGGGGCCACAATCAGCCGCCGCCGCTGAGCAGGGCCACGAACGGGTTGATGTCGCCGAACGAGGCTTGGCCGTAGATGCCGTCGCCGTTGATGTCGCCGTTGACTGGGTTGCAGCCGGGAAAAGCGGTTTGCCAAGCGGCGAAGTTGGACAAGTAGAGCACAAACGGGTTGATGTCCCCGAAGTCGACCACGCCGTCGCAGTTGAGATCGCCGACCAGGTCGCAGGCATCGCCGATCCCGTCGGCGTCCGTGTCGAGCTGTCCTGGGTTGTAGGTGGCCGGGCAGTTGTCGCAACTGTCCGCGACACCGTCGCCGTCCTGGTCGGGCGAGTCCGCGTCACAACAGTCGCCGATGCCATCCCCGTCCGTATCCGTCTGGTCGGAGTTGGCGACGGTGGGGCAGTTGTCGGTAGCGTCAGGTACGCCGTCGCCATCGAAGTCGCCGGGCAGACCCGGCCCGAGGATCACGCGCACTTGGTACAGCCCGGCGGTGAAGCTGTAGCCCTGCACCGCGACGTAGTAATCACCCGCGGCGTCCGCGGGCACGTAGTACAGCACGCGAGCCCAGTCGCCGTTGCCCGATGGCCCGCCATACGACCAGCCGGCGAACCCCAGGTAGTACGTCGCTTCCAGCGAGTACAGATCCCCGCCCACTAGGCCGCTGTCGGGGCTCGTCAGGCCGCGCACTTCGATCGAGTACACCCGCTGCGGGTCGGCGGTGAAACGGAACCAGTCGAAATCCCCGCCATGTCCGATCGTCCCGCCGGTTGGCGTCCCGTCGGTCGGGATCGGCGTGGCCGTCACGGCGTCATCACCGTGATCGTCCGCCTGGTTGGGCCCCAGATCCTGCACGCGCAGCTCGTACGACCCGCCGGAGTCCGTGGGATAGGCGTAGACCAGCACTTGGTAGACCGCGCCGGGACCCGCGGGCACCCCGTACGCCAGCCCTTGCCAGTCGCCGGGCCCGCCCGGCCCGCCATACGACCAGTCCGTGAAATCTAGCTGGTAGGGACCTTCATAGAGGGTCGACGCAACGAGCCACGTATCCACGTATGTCAGCCCGCGTACCTGCACGCTGTACAGGTGCTCCGGATCGGCGTTGAACGTGAAGTAGTCATAGTCGCCCGGGTAATTCACCACGCCCGTGATCACGGTTCCGTCCGTTGGCACGGCGGTCGCCCCCGCCTGCATCCCGCTGTAGTCATCCACGTGCGGCCCGCGGTCCGTGAGGCCCACCGCCAGGTAGCCGACGTACGCGGCCGCCCATGACGTGATCCGCACGAAGTACGTGCCGTCCGCCGGCGCAACGAAGCTGTGCTCCTCGGGGGTGTAGATAGTCCACTCGGCCAGCACCGTGGCACAATCCGAGTCGATGACCTGTATCAGCGGGTAAAAGGCGGCCGACGGCGTCAGCGTCGTCAGCTCGTACCGGTAGCCGGCCGTGGCCGCGAAGCTCAGCCAATCCTCGTCCATCTCCGGATCGATGATCACGTCGGTCACGGTGCCGTCGGTCGCGACGGGCGTAGCAGAGAAGCAGTCGTTTCCGTGTTCGTCGACACCACCGGGCCCCACGTCGGTCACGCGCACCTCATAGGGACCGGTGCTGTCCGGCCAGCCGCTGACGCGCACGTGCAGGTCGCCGTCCATGCCCGCGGGCACGTAGTAAAGCACCGTTGCCCAGTCACCGGGCGGCCCGTCCGGGTACGCGAAGGACCAGCCCGTGCCCCCGATATTGCCCATGTCGCGGTAGAGTTCGGCCGCAACGTACCAGTAGTGGTCCGTCGTCTGGGCGCGCACTTCCATCTGGTAGAGGTGCTGCCCCGCGGCGCTGAACTGGAACCAGTCCACGTCTCCAACGTAGTCGGTGAGTCCCGCGAGCACCGTGCCGTCTGTCGGGATCGGCGTGGCGCCCGCCCGGCCGCCGCTGTAATCGTCGACCGCGGGCCCCTGGTCCGTCAGGCCCAGCTCGATGTAGCCCACGTACGCGGCCGTATAGGAGGCAATGCGCATGTAGTACGTGTCGGTTGTGGGCGGCACGACGCTGTGCTCGTCTGGACTGTAGTAACCCCAGTCCGCGAGCACTGTCGCGCAGTCCGGCCCGAGCACTTCGACAATGTAGACAAAGCTGGCCGACGCCACGAACGTGGTCGCGTCATAGCGGTTGCCGCCCACCGCGCTGAAACTCAGCCAATCCTCGTCCGTGACGGGATCGATGATCGCCCCGACGACCGAGCCGTCCGTCGTCACTGCCGTCGCGGTGCCGCACGTGTCGCCGTGATCATCCAGCGCCACGGCCTGCCTGGCACACGCGATCAGGCAGCACACCGAAATCCCTGCCCACACATTGTGTTTCACAGTTCGCCTCCATTTAACAAAGAAAGACCGCGGACAGCGTCCGCGTTCGCCTCAGTTCACACTCTGCTGTAGATGCGCAGGCACTTTGGCCTCGCGCGATCGGCCCGAATCAGCACATCATTGGTCCTAATTATAGCGGCGCAACTAGTTCCCGCCGTTTTTTCTGCGACAGTCTTCTCGCGGCGGGTGAGAGCGCTGTGGCAAACCGAAGCCGGCGCAGGCCGCGCCGCGCGATCGTCTGCAGCGGACCCGCCCCAGGCTGTTCGACCGCTTCGCGCGGGTCGGCGATCCCGAGACAGGCCTCAAGCTCGCCGCGCAAGTCGGCGCCCTGCGGGCGGAGAACGCCGAGTTGCGCGCCCGACTGAGTGCCCTCGAAGCGTTGGTTAACGGCCCGGCCCGACCCCGATAAGCACCTTCCGCCACGTCGCTTGAGACGCCCATTGCGAGCGTTGTCTTGAAAATCCGCGCGATTGCGCTACGCTCGTACGTAGGTGTTCGGATCGGGCTGCCCGCCGCTACGGTTCCACGGTTAATCGAAGAGTGGGCGGCACGGGTCCTGTGTCCCGGATCGAGGAGACGTTATGTCGTTGCCCGGTAGTACCCATGTGCAATGGAAGCGTACTGGACTTTGGATCATGGGACTTGCGGTCGGCGGACTCGCCGCGCCAGTCGCCGGACAGGACTTCAGCAACCCGACGCTGATCCATATTCCCGCCTCGGGCTCGGGTCCCGGTCCCGCCGCGCCGTACCCCAGCGATATCGTCGTGTCGGGCCTGACGCAGCCCGTCGGCGATGTCACCATCAACATCTTCGGCCTGTCGCACACGTTTCCCGCAGACGTTGGAATGCTGCTGGTCGGGCCGAGCGGCCAAACTGTGCTGCTGATGGCCAACGCCGGCGTGAATTGCGATGTCACCAACGTCGATCTGCGGTTTGCCGACGGCGCCCCGCCGCTGCCGACGGATTGCATCGCGAGCGGCACCTATAGCCCAACTGGCCTGGGCAACCCGACGTTTGACGCTCCCGCTCCAGCGCCGCCTTTCGGCAACGCGCTGTCGCTGTTCAGCGGGACGAACGGGAATGGAACCTGGAGCCTGTATGTCGTCGATGACGCGTTCCTCGACTCCGGCTCGATCAGCGGCGGCTGGAGTATCACGTTCACGCCGTCCGAGGTCACGTACCAGGGCCGCCTGCAACACAACAACGCACCGGTCAACGGCAGTGCCGACTTCGTGTTCTCGCTCTTTGATGCTCCCACCGGGGGCGCGGCGCTGGCGGCCATCGCGGTGGACAATGTCGCAGTCCAGGATGGCCTGTTCACGGTCGCACTTCCGCTGAACAGCTCGCTTTTCGACAGCACCCCGCGCTGGCTGGAGATCTTGGTGCGCAGCCCGGCGGGCAGCGGGTTCTTCACGTTGCTTTCCGCACGCCAGCCGATCGACTCGGCTCCGCTGGCCCTGTACGCCCGGACGGCCGGCTTGGCGACGGCCGCCATAACGTCCGCAAATGCGACGCACGCCGAAACGGCTACGTCGGCCAGTCTGGCGACATTCGCGAGTACCGCCGACACCGCCAACACGGCCACGTTCGCCAGCAGCGCAGGCACGGCCGACACAGCCGACCTCGCCACCGCAGCCACGCGGCTCGACGCGCCCGACTCGTCGCCGACCTCCGCGGTATTCGTGAGCAACGACGGTGATGTGGGCATTGGCACGCTCACGCCGGCCAACAGGTTGTCCGTCACGGGCAATGCTGATTTCACCGGCAGCATCGGTATCGGCACGACCTCGCCAGCGCGCAAGCTGCACGTATCGAACGGAGCGAGCGGCGGCACGTCGCAGTCGACGGCCGAGTTGCTCGTGGAAGACAACACGAGCTGCTACATCAACCTGATGGCGCCCGACGCCTCCGAGCGCGGGATCGCTTTTGGGTCGCCAGCCAGTGCCGTTCATGGTGGCATCTATTACACGAACTCCGTCGGCATGGACTTTCGCACCGGAAGCAATGCCTCGCGCATGACCATCAACTCAACCGGCAATGTGGGCATCGGCGTGGGTGTCAGCGGCGGTTCGATCGACGCCAAGCTGCACGTGTCCGCCGCCGCGGCGCGCGCGGCGAAATTCGACCGTACCGGCAGCGACGGCGAGCTGGTCGCGTTTTCGCGCGATGACGGCGTGGTCGGCAACATTACCGTCGCGGGCGGCGTGGTCTCGTACAACGCGTTCACCGGCTCGCACTGGGCCTGGCTGCCGCAGCCGCTGGAGCGCGGCACGCTGGTTACGTTAACCGGCGACAACCGGCAATCCTCCGCGGGCAGCGAAGTCGTCTATGGCGTTGCGATTACGACCAAAGCGAATGACCCCGCGTGTCTTGGGGCCTATCTTGCGCCGTGTACGATGGTCGAGTCGCCGGAGGTGACCGACCAACATCAGATCATGTCGGTCGGCAACGGGGAAATGTGGGTGGTTGACATGGGCGCCGACCTTGCCCCCGGCGACCTGCTCATCTCGTCCGATGCACCCGGCTGCGCGATGAAGGACGATCCGGCAACGTTCCCGATCGGCTACGTCGTAGCGCGTGCAGCAGGGATGGTACGGTGGGACGAGGTGGCCGCGGGTCCCGACGGCGTGCGCCGCGCATTGGTTTCGGTGCTGTTCGACCGCTTCGCGCGGGTCGGCGATCCCGAGACAGGCCTCAAGCTCGCCAAGCAGGTCGGCGCGCTGCGGGCCGAAGTGGCGGAGCTTCGCCGGCTGAAGGTGGAGCTAGAGCAACTTCGGCAGGAGCTGACTGCCCTGCGTGAGAGTGTAGGAGAGTAGCAGTGAATACGCGCTTATCCATTGGACTTCGCCTCTGCATGGTTGTGGCCACGAGCGTGGTGCTCACCGGCGCGAGCATCGCGGACTATGACCTGAGCTGGTTCACCATCGACGGCGGCGGAGACATGTGGACCACCGGCGGCGACTTCGAACTGTCCGGCACCGTCGGCCAGCCCGACGCCGGCGTCGTCCTGACCGGCGGTGGCTTCGAGCTCGTCGGCGGGTTCTGGGCCCTGCCCACCACCGGCCCGGCCATCTGTGTCGGTGACCTCAACTGCGACGGCCTGATCGACTTCGGCGACATCAACCCGCTGGTGCTGTACCTCTCCAACAACGCCAGTTGGCTGACGACGTACCCGGGTTGTGACCCGCGCAACGGCGACATCAACTGCGACGGGACGTTCGGGCAAGGCGCCTTCGGCGACATCAACCCGTTCGTGGCACTCATGACGCAGTGCGGTCAGGGCTGCGCTTGCCCGGGGCCGATTGCGTGCCCCTGACGGACGGCGCAGCGAGAAGTTCGGCGCTGTGGGCTGATGGCTCTTGCTACAGGCGTTCCGCGATCGCCGTGCCCGGCATGAATAGCAGCAGGTAGTCCCCGCCGCCGACCTTGCGGTCCGCGCCGGCCATGTCGAACCCGCCGAAGCGGGAGCGCGCTTTTCGGGCGTCGTGCGGCCGCCGTAGTAGGCTATAGCGCCCGCAAGAACGCCACCAAATCGGACTTCTCCTCGTCCGTCAGTTTCAGCCCCTGGATCAGGTTGAAGAACTCAACCACGTCCTCCAGCGTGAGCAGCCGCCCGTCATGCAAATACGGCGGCGAGTCCTTGATGCCGCGCAGCGGGAACGTCTTGATCGGACCATCGCTCGCCGCCATGCGCGGCGTCGTACACGAACGCACGACTGGAGCCGGTCGGCGTGTAGATCGACCCGACGACGACGCCACCCGAGTCAATGCCGGACGGCCGGACGTGCGGCTGATAGCCCGCCGGCGGCAGGGGCAGCAGACTGACCCCGCTGGCGGCCGACCAGGTGTAGCCGTAGCTGACCTGCCCGTTCTGTTCTTTGCGCCAGCCGACGACGACATTGCTCTCGCTCACATCGACCGCCGTCGTCTGGATATTAGTGCCAGAGAACAAGCTGCTGGCCAGGAAATACTGATTCGTGTTCAAGTCGTAGACGAAACCATTGGTCATGGCCCAACCGCCGATCCACCCTACGATCAGGCCGTTGTTATTGATACGCGCGGCCCCGTTCGCCCCTGAGACCGGTAGTGAGCGCGCCCCGTTGAGGGCATCCCAGACGTACGGGGTTTGGAGCAGGCCCTGGCTGTTCGAGCAATTGCAGATCTGCACGTAGCCCACCGCGACCCCGGCGTCGTTGACGCCGCTCATAGCCAACGGGGGGTAGGTACCGGGCAGCAAGGGTAGGTTGGTAAACTCGCCCGTGTTGATGTTGTAGACTTGGGCTACGCCCGCCATGAGGCCGGTGTTACTGATGCCCTTGGGCCAGCCGATGCCGACAGGCGTCTTTTCGTCGGCCAGCGACCAATAGAATCCGGTGTAGGTGATCGATGACCCTTGCTGGATCGTGGCGGTGCCGCAGGCCGTGCCGAGATTGTTGATGTCCCAGATGTAGCACTCGCGCAGACTGTAGTCGGTGGTGAAGGCATCAACAAGGACGAATTGGTACTCGACGGCTGCCCAGACTTGTGTCCCGAGCAGGACTAGGGTGCCAACGGTCCACAGGACTCTCAATCTTGGACGGTTCATCATAGCACTCCTCCGCTGGGCATTCGGCCGGTCTTTCACGTTCCAGACAGCAGGGCTACGAATGGATTGATATCGCCGAAGTCCACGCTGCCGTCGGCGTTGATGTCGCCGTTCACGTCCGGACAATCCGGGTACGCGGTCTGATAGGCGGCCGGGTTGCTGAGGCGCAGCACGAACGGATTGATGTCGCCGAAGTCGACGCTGCCGTCGCAGTTCAGGTCGCCCGGTAGCGGGGCCTGCCCGATCAGCAGCACCGCCACACCCTCGCTCAGCGCGCTGACCCACAGGTTCCCCTGCGCGTCGAACGCGACTTTGCCGACCGCGTAGTGCGGCAGCGGCGTTTGCCCGTAGAGATACACACTCCAGTTTGCCGGGTCGCCGATGTCGCCGTCCACCACGCACACGCCGCCGAGCGTCAACTCGTTCGAATCCTGTCCGCTGATGGCCATCCGGCCGTCCAAACGGAACGCGACGCTGGCGATGCCGTCGAAGGGCAACGGGGAGTTGCCGGGATGAAAGCGTGTGAACAGCGTCCCATCCCAGTGCACCAAGCCGTTACTGGTGCCTAGCCAGAGGGAGTCGTCGGGGGCGATGGCCAGGGCGTTGATGCCCCCAAGGTCGAAGAAGTAATTGGCGTACGGGAGCGTGACCGTCGACCAAGCGGCGCCGTCCCATTTGTGGATGTCGAACCACGCGGCGATCCAGATGTTGCCCTGGGAGTCCGCCTGCATGCCGGGTAGGCCCAACACGGCGTACGGCTGCACGCCGGTGTCGTGGATCCACGTCGTGCCATTGAAGCGGTAGACGGTCCCGTATTCGGTCGCGGTAAAGAGCACGCCATTGGCGTCCTGAGCGAAGTAGTACCACAGATCGACGCCGAAGCCCGGCGTGTTCTGCCAGTTCCAGAAGCCGGTGAACTGGCCGGTGGCGGAATCCCAGCGGGCGACGCCGTTACCACCCATCCAGTGCGTCCCCGCGGTGTCCTGGTAGATGCCGAACATCGGCTCGTTGCCAGCGAAGGGGTACGGCTCGGCGCCGACGTTGTGGTCGCCCCAGTTGCGCCAGCGCAGGCCGTCGAACCGCGAGAGCCCGGCCTCGCCGGTGGCGACCCAGAAGTACCCGTCGCGGTCGAGGTACATGTTGTCGATCCAGTACCAGGGCAGGCCGGTGTTGTAGGTGTTGTAGTCACGGACCCACGTCCCGTCGGCGGCGAAGTCCCCGACGGCGCCGATCGTGCCGATCCAGATATGACCGGTGGACGGTTGAGGCGAAATCCCGAACACGATGTTCAGCCCGCTCAGGAACAACGACCAGTTTTGACCGGCATTCGTGGTCTTGATGACCTGCCCCATCCAGTTGCCGACGTAGACCGCCCCGTCCAGGCCGATGCCGAACGTGGTAATGGTCGTGTTGTAGAAGGGTGTGTTCGCCGCGCTGTACTCAGTGAGCGTCGCGCCGTTCCATTTGTAGAAGGAGTACCCGAGGCCACCGGAGATCAGCCAGATATTGCCGGCCAGGTCGTGGGTGATCTCGTCGAACGTGTTGGTCGAGCCAAAACGCAACGTCCATGTCGCACCGTTGTACTCCGCCACGCCGTTGAGCGTCATGTTCGCAATCCAGACGTGGTCGTTGGCATCGACGTGCAGGCCGACAAGCTGCCGCCACGGGTCGGGCCAGGGAAGCTGCGGCACGGCCCAGCTCTGCCAGGTACTGCCGTTGAACCGGAACAGGGCGGCGTTCTGGTTCTGCACGTTCGTGTTGTTCACCCACACGTTGCCCAGCGAATCGAGCTCCACCTCGCGGATGACATTGTGCAGAAACGGGGCGTTGGCGGTCGTGTAGACCGTCCAATTCGTCCCGTCGAACCGCACCAGGCCGCCGTCCGTCGCGATCCAGGCCACGCCGCTCGGCTCAAACGCGATGTCGTTCACGTACTCCGAGGGGATCGGCGTCTCCCAGTTCGCATAGGTCGTCCACACTTGTGTGTCGAAGTCGTAGATGCCGAGGCCGCCCTCCTGCCAGAACGGCCAGCGCGCGCCGACCCACAGTTTGCCGTCGGGCGCGAAACGCACGAAGCGCACCTCCTCGCCGGGAATGCCCGTGTTGCTCGGCCGATAGAGTCTCCATGCGGGCGGCGCGCCCAGGCACAGGCCGCCTACCGCCAGCATGACGGTGAACGCAGAGGCTTTGACCACTGATCTTCGTCCGGTGTTCATCATGCACCTCGATCCCAAGAGTGTGACCCCACGATTCCAGGGCGCCGCTCTCCGCCACCCGAAGGAGAGCCAGCGCCGGCCTGTTACCATGATCTCATCCGAATCCTGCGTAGACTTCGTAACTACCGGGTCAGCAGGGCGACAAACGGGTTGATGTCACCGAACCCCACGCTGCCATCGCCATTGATGTCGCCGTTGGCGGCCGGGCAGTTCGGATACGCCGCCTGCCAGGCGGCTGGGTCGCTCAGAATCAGCACAAACGGGTTGATGTCGCCGAAGTTGACGGCGGCGTCGCAGTTCAGGTCACCCACGAGTAAGCCCACGGGCGTCAGGAGGATGATGCCGCCCTCCCCGGTCACGCTGTTCGTGGCGGGAACGGCCATCTGGCGCGAGTTGTTGATGGTCAGACCAAAGCCATTGATCACGTACCAGTGACCGACGTCGGCGACGATCAGGTCCTCGATGAGAAACGTGCCGATCGCCTGGAATCGCACGTACGGCGCGACGTTGAGCGGCATGACCACGTCGCCGAGGTCGTTGAGGTCCCAGGCGCTGTTCGTCTGGCCGCAGCCGCTGAGCACCTCCCAGCCAACCCCGTCGGTGTAGCGCGCGGCATGGGAGAGGCAGTTGCCGCCCGAGGTGTTGATCACGCTGCCGGCGACCTGGCCGGATTCGTTGATCGCCTCGCCGTTGGAAGAGTTGTAGCCGGGGCCGGGCGTGCCGAGGTCCTCGACGACCATGGTGTCCAAGTCCAGGCGCTTGCAGGTGTAGGAGTGGTCCACGAGCACGCGCTGGTCATTGATGTCCGTGGGATCGAAAACGCCGGTCGACGTGAGGTTCTGGATCCCTCCCGGGGCTGTGAAGAGCACCGGGTGTCGAAACATGCCGTCGCGCGAGTATCCGACGATGTCTCCAACGTTGTTTACCGCCGTCGCGTCGCTATAGATGTCACCGGGCAGCGTGCCGAACTGCTGGATCGTGTAGCCGCCGGAGCCGTCGGGGATCCACGCTACCGCCTCGCCGTACCCCGGGGATCCGCTTGGCCCCACGGAACCGACGATCACGCCGGCGTCGTTGATGTCGCTCGGAAAGCTGTAATTGGCACCGGGAGGCAGCGGAAGGAAAACCGCGGGCGCCCCCGCATACGATACCCAGCCGCCGGAGCCCGTTGTGCTTCTGCCGACGACGTCGCCGGCCTCGTTCATCGCCGCGGCGGAGATGGTGCTGATGGTGGGCGTGATCAACTGGGCGGTATACGTCGGAGGATCTGCGCTGACAGTCGGTAGAACCGTGCCAAGGAACAACACGGCGGTCGCGCCACGCCACGCGCGGTGAATCGATGTCGGAAACATCATCTTTCGTACTCCTTTGTGGTTGCCTGCGCGCGTCGCGGCGCGCGGGTGTCTATCGGTCCGCTCCACTATCATTGAGTCAACAACGCTACAAACGGGTTGATATCCTCGAAGCCCACGCTCCCGTTCCCGTTAATGTCGCCGTTCGCATCCGAGCACCCGGGGAAGGCGGCGGTGTAGGCGGCCGGGTTGCTGAGGCGCAGGACGAACGGGTTGATGTCGCCGAAGTTGACGCTTCCGTCGCAGTTCAGGTCACCGGGCTGCGATATCGTCACCGTCAGCACCGCGATGCCGCGGCTCACGCAACTCATCCACAGTTCGTACCCGCCGGGAATGACGCGAACCTCCAAGTCCTCGATTTGAGCGTGTGGCAGGCCGCCCCATTGCGGCTCGCCGCCCGGCGGGGCCGGAAATGCGCCGACATTCGTTCCGTCGTACCAGCACAGCCCGCGCTCCGTGTACGGATAATAGGTGTCGTACTGCATCCACAGCCGTCCGTCGGGCGAGACAGCCCACGGCGTGACGGTCCGACCCGGGAACGGCCAGCCCTGGCTGGAGCGGAACATCTGGTAGTCACCTGTGTTCGCGTCGATGCGGATAAGCGCGCCGGCTTGGCCCTCCGGCCCATCGTAGAGCGCCGTGGCTCCCACCCAGGCGACACCGTCGTCATCGACGGCGAGACCTAGGAACTGATCGGTGTTGTCGGTCAGTCCGGGGAAGTCGGCGATGGTGCGCGAGAAGTTGTAGGCGCCGCCGTCGGTGCGGCGGAACTCGGCACCCATGGATGCCCACACCGTACCGGGACGCGTCGGGTCCTTCCGGAGGGTGACCGGCGTGCCAGGGGCCACGCCCCCGGATACAGTCGTCCAGTTGGCTCCGTCGAAATAACTCAGGTTGTTTTCCCCGAGCGCCCACAGCCGACCCCACGAGTCCTCGCACATCCGTTTCGTGCCGCCGACCGGAAGCAGCGTGTTGAACCCCGAGCCGGTCCACTCGTGGATGCCGTGGAGCCAACTCGGCGAGACCGCGACGCGTCCGTTCGAGGGCCGGTAGGCGAGAGCATCGCAGTAGTCGTTGGGGAACGGCCAATCGTACCCGAGTCCGTACGTGAGCTGATTCCACCCCGTCCAGCGTGTCCCATCGAAGCGCACCATCCCGCCGACTCCGGGGGCGGCGTTGGCCCCGGTGTAGATGAAGTTGTTGGCCGCGTCGATGGTCAGGTCGCGGTTGAAACTATCGTAATTGCCCGTATTGGTGATGCGGTAGCGCTGCCACTGCCCGGTCTGCGCGTTCCGCTTCGCGGCTCCGCCGACCCCGCATACCCAGACGTTCCCCGCAGCGTCGATGTCGACGGAATAGGTGTAGGCACCGGGCCGCCACTGTCCAAGGCTCGCCCACGTGAATCCGTCGAACTGATAAACGTCGCCGAGGCCGTCGACGAGCAGCGCGCGGCGGTCCCCGTAGGCCTTGAAGGCCCAGACGTCGAACGTCACGCCGTAGTAGGGCTCCGGCGGCGTGACCCACGTGCCGTCGGGCCGGCGGTAGTCCAGACTATCGAAGTCCCCAGGGCTCGTGCTCCGGAGCGCCCAGAAGTTCCCGGTCTCGTCGACGCAGTCCTTCCCCGGCATCCCGACCACTTCGCCTGGCGCGCCGCTCGGATAGATGATTGTCCACTCTTGCGTATCACTATCGAAAACGAACGTGTAGTCTTGGAATGGCGGCCTCGTGGAGGACCAGACCAGGTAGCCGCCACCCGCCTTGGGTTGCGCGGCGATGAATACATTGCCTGTGTCCCATTGAGTCCAGGTGTCGGTCGCCGGATCGTATCGCACGATCCCGTTGTTCACGAACCACATCGTGCCGTCCGGCGCCCGGTCGATGTCCCAGACTGTGTCGTCGATGAGGGCCGAATTCCCCGGTCCGTAGTGGACGAGAGAGCTCGCGCCTACCGCGGGGTCGAACTTCAGCGCTCCTCGCCAGGTGCCCAACCAGAGCTGGCCAGCAGCGTCCGGGACGATGTCGTTCACGCGCGTGCATCCCGTATCGTTGGGATGGCCGATCACCGGGTAGTCGACATTGGAGTAGTTGACCCAGCGGTCCTCGCTCTGAATGAACTTTGCGAAGCCTCCCTCCTCGAAGAACGGGTCGTAGCCGCCGATGTACGGATCGCCGTCCGACCCGACCCACACCGCCTGGTTGTAATCGCCCTGGATGCCCGTGTTGCCCGGCCGGTAGTACCGCCAGGAGTAACTCACTTGTGCCTGCGCGGGGCTGCAAACCACGCCCAGCGTGACCGTAATCCATACACCCAATCGCTTCATGTCCTCACTCGCTTTTCAATCAGGTTCAACGTCTCGCACCGAGACCACTCAATTCACTGCGCGCCAGCCGGATCAACCCCCGGCCAACAGCGCTACGAACGGATTGATGTCTCCAAAGTCGACGCTGCCGTCGCCGTTGATGTTGCCGTTCGCAATATAGCAGTCGGGATAGGCCGCGGCGTACCCACTCGGGTCACTCAAGGCAAGTATGAAGGGATTAATGTCTCCGAAGCTCACCGTGCCGTCGCAATCCAGGTCGCCGACGGGGTAGCCCTGGCCGGGCGCGATGGCGAACGCGCCGCTCGCGTCGGAGCTGTTCTGGAAGCGGAGGTCCCGCGCGATCACCCGCACGCGCACGTCGGGAATGCCGCCGCTGGACGGCAGGGCCCATTTGTAACTCGTGGCCGTCCCTGGCAGGTCCTTGACGACGACGTGCCACGTTCGCCCGCCGTCGTACGAGGCCTGAAGGTCGAAGGAACGAAGCGCCTCGTCATCCGACGCGGTCCACGTGATCGGCACGACGGAGCCACCCCCGAAAGATTGCCCCGGCTGCGGCGTCAAAAGCTGCACCGTGGGCGGCGCATCGCCAAGGGCCGGGTCCGGACGGATGGCGAAGTAGTCAGTGAACTCCCACCGGAAGCGACCGCCCGCGCCGGCGTTGTAGCGTACGCCCACCCGGGCGGTGTCGGTGCTGACCGGCGGCGCGGTCAGACCGAGCGGCAGACAGGTAACGCCAGTGTGCGCGCCACCCAGCGAAAACGCCTGTGCGTCGCCGTCGATGAACAAAGCGGCGTCAACGGTTCCGGAGGAGCCCGGCAACACCGTGTAGCACAGGTCGACTTTCTGCCCTGGCCGAAGCGGACCGATGATATCGAGTGGCACGACCCCGCCGGAGAAGTCGACGTAGGGTGTGTCGAACATGATCTCGTCCCAGCCTTCCTGTCCGGCCGTGTCGACCGCGACCACCCGCAGAACCGAGGCGGCGTTGTTCGAGGAGGGTGGGGCCTGCGGCACAACGATCTCGGCCGACCTGGCGCTCGGCAAAATGCCGTCCAACAGGAGGCTCAGGGGCGGGTTTTCGCTGTGAGGCGAGTACAGGATCCGGAAACCGGTGAGGCCGTCGTCGTCGGCCGCCGTCCAGTGCAGAACGACCTTCTGGCCTTCCTCGAACAGGAACGAATGCTCCTCGAGGCGCACGCGCGGGGGTGTGTCGTTCATGTTCGGCGGCGAGGTGCGGAACGGCACCACCACGGCGTTACCGAGCACGACCTCGCCGGTGCCACCCGGATTGCTGGAGTGGGTCGGACCGCTGGGATCGTTCCACCAGTTATTCGGGGCGTACTCGGTGTTCTGCGGCGCCAGCACCTCGAACGCGACCGAATTGCCCGCGAAGCTGTTCGGGTTGGTCAGGCCGTCCAGGTCGGCGTGGCCCGCCCCGATCCCGCTGATACCGGGCGACGTGCGCACGCCGCGGTTGTTGCCGATGAATTCACACTTGCGCGCCACGGTCGCGCCAAACGAGTACGAGGACGCGCCGATGTCGTTGTTTTCCAGTCGGCACGATTCGAGGCGTACAATCGTCTCGTCCGCGCCGAACGCCCAGTCAGCGCCGCGGGCGATGCAGTACTCCATCTTCGGACGCCGCGAGTTGCGGAACGAGATCGAGCGCCACGGCTGAGCAGGATCGAGTCGCTCAAAGGTGATCGGCGCGTCTGGCAGCCCTTCCGCAATCACCGTTCCGCCGACGTAGCTGTGGATATAGGCCCCCGGTCCGAGCTTCACGGTAACGCCCGGCTCAAGGGTCAGCTCCCCCAGATTCACCGGCGCGGAGCTGTCGAAGTCGATGCGGTACGGGAGACCGGCATCGGCGAACGTGACGCGGCCGATGAACTCGCCGATCCCACCGTGTACGTAGTTGTTTACGTTGCCGGCGGTGGGTAGCGTGCTGCCCGGCGCGATTCCGCCGCCGATCAAGTGAACCGGGTACAGGTTGTTGCTGATGATGTTGTTCGGACCAAAGAAGTAGTCGTAGCCGTGCAGCAAAAAGGGCGCATCGCCGCCCACGTTCTGCGCGAGGAGGTTGTCCAGATAGACCGGCTGGCCGGCCTTCCAGCGCGCCGTTTGCAGGACGCTGCCGTTCAGCGTTGCCGCGTCGAGCAAGAGGTACGAGTCCTGCACGTAGACGGCGGGACCAGAGAACGAGGTGTTCCGGATCGCGAGCGTTCCGAACATGCTGCGGACGTCGCCGTCGCCAGTGAACGTCGCATGGTCGATGAGGATCGTGTGCGTGTCTTCGTCGTAGATCGAGTTGGGATGCACGTAGACCGGCAGATCAGAGTTCACGTAGTCGAGCCGCGCCGTTCCCCCGGACGCGACCTCGATGCCCTTGGCGTACGCACCGCCGAGCCCGCCGGTCATGGTCATCGGCGCGGCGGCTGTGCCGAGGAACTCTCCGAGACCTTCGACACGGACGTTGCCAGTGCTCGACACGTCCAGCCTGGTGCCCGCGTCGAACCGGATGACGCCGAGCACGTACAGCGTCGCCGTGCCTTCCACGCGGACCTCCACGCTGGGATCGACGATCACAGTGCCGCCGGCGACGATCGCCGTGTCGGAACCGAGTACCACGGGACTGATGGCCGTCGTCCAGTGCACGGTCTGTCCCGGCGCTGGTAAGGGCGGCCCGGGCGGAGCGGATTGGTTCACGGTCAACTGGTCGATGCCCACATACGAGGAAAAGCAGGCGAAGTTGCACGCGTCGTTGACATAGAAACGGATCGCGAACCGACCCGTGCCTGGAACCGCGGCTGAAACCACAGTCCAGCCCGTGAGCGGGATCGGATTCAGATCGACGAGCAGCGTGGTGAAGTCGCCCACGGCATCGGGGCCGGAGCCCGTGCTCGTCCCGCCGCTGGGGGAGTAGCGCAACTGCATAGTATCCACGTTGTCCGAGTCGAATCGACGGACGTAAAACGTGAAAGTGTCGCCCGCCTGTTGACCGGGGATCACGGGGAGGATCGCCCACTGGCTCACGTCGCCACCGAAGAAGTCGGTCGAGGTGCTCTCCACGGCCAAGTAACCCGCGCCGGCCTGCGGTGGGAACCAATCGTTGTACCCGGTATGCCAGGTGCCGCTCCCGACCGGCAAGCTCTGGTTGCGGAAGATCCAGCCCTGGTTGATCAGGTTTTGGGGGCCGTCCGCACCTGGTGGAACGGTCCCATTGTTGTCAAAACCCTGGCTGAAATTCGCGCCGCCAAGCGCTTCTCCGACTGGGATCAACGCCAGCGCAATGAGCCCACTCGCGGCGAGAGAGAGCAGTGATCGACTATCCGTTTGCATGTCAAGTCCTCACAGGAGCCGGTCCGAAACGCCTGCGATACCTGTGTTGAAGCGTCGCATCATTGAGCAAAGCGCGAAAACGGATAGGATCAGGTCATAGAAAAGGTTCCGGAAGTCCCGGCGGCGGCAAACCGTCAGCGATGACACCCGAAAGCCCGATAACTCAGGCACTTGCGGAGCTCCGGCGCGGCGATCCGCACGCCGCCAGCCGGCTGATGCCCCTGGTCTACGGAGAATTGCGAGCGCTCGCCGGTCGCTACCTGCGCGCTGAGCGGGGCGGACATACGCTCCAACCGACCGCCCTGGTCCATGAGGCCTATCTCCGCCTGGTGGACCAGACCGACGCCGATTGGCAAAACCGGGCCCATTTCTTCGCCGTCGCCGCCCAGGCCATGCGGCACATCCTCGTCGACCACGCCCGTCGCCGGGGAGCGGCTAAGCGCGGCGGCGACCGCCGCAAAGTCGCCCCGGAGGCGGCGGAGGGCGTGGCTACGGAGCGAGACGGGTATCTGCTGGCCCTGGACCAGGCCCTGGCGCGCCTGGCATCGTTCGACCCGCAACACAGCCAGATCGTGGAGCTGCGTTTCTTCGGCGGCCTGACGCTGGAGGAGACCGCGGCGGTGCTTGGTATCTCGCCCAAGACCGTGCAGCGCGATTGGATCATGGCACGGGCCTGGCTCCATCGGGAAGTCACGAAAGGGGATTGAAGTGCGGGCGGAGCGTTGGCAGCAGGTCAAGCAGGTGTTTCAGTCGGTCTGCGAGCTGGAACCTGGGGAGCGGGCCGCATTCCTGGACCAAACGTGTAGCAGCGATGCGGAGTTGCGCTGCGAGGTCGAGTCGCTGCTCGCCGCCAGCAACGCGGCACCGGCGTTCCTCGACACGCCCGCGGTGGCGGCATTCGGCGACCTGCTCGCGCTGGAGCAACCAGAGTCGCTCATCGGCCAGCGAATCGGCCCCTACGTGCTATCGCAACTGATCGCGTCCGGCGGGATGGGCACCGTCTACCTCGGGGTCCGCGCCGACGAACAATTCGACCAGCGGGTGGCGATTAAGTTCATCAAGTGCGGGATGGCCTCGGCGGACTGCCTGCGGCACTTTTTCAGGGAGCGACAGACGCTTGCCAGCCTCGATCACCCGAACATAGCCCGCTTGCTCGATGGCGGAGCGACCGAAGAAGGCCTGCCGTACCTGGTCATGGAGTACGTCGAAGGCAAGCCGATCGACGAGTACTGCGACGAGCGCTGCCTGAGCACCGCCCAGCGGCTCACCCTTTTTAACACGGTGTGCGGCGCGGTCCACTATGCCCACCAGAACCTGGTGGTCCACCGCGACCTCAAGCCCGGCAACATCTTCGTTACGCCGGAGGGCGTGCCCAAGCTCCTCGACTTCGGCATTGCGAAAGTACTCACACCCGACCCCCAATCGGATCACCAAGCGCCGACCGTGACGGTTCAGCCCTGCATGACGCCGGAGTACGCCAGTCCGGAGCAAATCCGCGGCGAGCCGATCACGACGGCAACCGACGTGTACTCGCTGGGCGTTGTGCTGTACGAGCTGCTGACGGGCCACCACCCCTACCGCGCGAAGAGCCGGCTGCTGCACGAGCTGGCGCGGACGATCTGCGAAGAAGAGCCGGTGCGCCCCAGCACGGTAGTTCGCCGGGTGGAGGAGGTATCGACCACGGTCGGAGGCACGCCGGAACTGCTGACGCCCGAGCTGGTGAGCCGGAGGCGGGGCGTGCAGCCGGACAAGCTGCGCCGCCGTCTCTCGGGCGACATCGACGCCATCGTGCTGATGGCGCTGCGCAAGGAACCGCAACGGCGTTACGTGTCGGTGGAGCAGTTTTCGGAGGATATTCGCCGGCACCTGGAGGGCTTGCCGGTCCAGGCGCGGCACAGCACGTTCCGCTACCGCAGCGCGAAGTTCATCCGCCGACACAAGGCCGGCGTCGCCGCCGCCGCGGTCGTGGCCCTGTCGCTGCTCGTCGGAATCGCGGCGACGGCCTGGGCGGCGGACGTGGCCAGCCGGGAGCGCGACACAGCGGTGCAGGCGCGTCAGTTCGCGCAGCAGGAGGCCGCGAACGCCCGTGTCGAGGCCCACAAATCGGAGCGCGTCACGTCCTTTCTCCAGAACATGCTCGCGGCGGCAAGTCCGGGCCGCGACGGACCGGACGTGACCGTCGGCGCGCTGCTCGACGAGGCCGCCGCCCGTGTTTCGACTGAGTTTGGCGATGACCCAGAGGTCGAGTCGGCGGTCCGTACCGCGATCGGTGAGACTTACGTGGAGCTGGGCCGCTATGCCGAGGCCGAGCCACACCTGCGCGCTGCCCTTGCGATCCAGCGCCAGATTCACGGCGAAGAGCATTGGGACGTGGCCAAGTCTCTCAACAGCCTCGGAGTTCTACTGCACGCCAAGGGCGATTACGCCGCCGCTCAGAGTTGCCTCGAGGAGGCCCTCGCCATGCACCGCAAGATCTACGGCAATGAGCACCCGGATGTCGCGCAGGACCTGAACAACCTGGGCGTCGTGCTGCGGGTGCAAGGGGCCGATGCACAGGCGGAGCCGATGTTACGGCAGGCGCTGGCCATTCGCCGGCACCTGTATGGCGACGAACACCGCGAGACGGCCGAGACGCTGAACAATTTGGCCAACCTGCTGCGCTCGCGCGAGGATTATGCGGGGGCCGAGCCACTCTGTCGCGACGTGCTGACGGTGCGCCGCAAACTGCTAGGCGAGGAGCATCCGGACGTGGCGCAGGCGATCAACAATCTGGCGGTGGTCCTGGCCGCGCAGGGACGGATCGCCGAAGCAGAACCGCTGCTACGCCAATCGATCGCGCTCTACCGTGAGCTGCTGGGCTCCGACCACCCCGAATTAGCCGGCAGCCTGTACAACCTGGGCGCGCTGCTCACCGTCGGCGATGCCGCCGACGCCGAGCCGCTCCTCCGCGAGTGCCTCGATATCCGCACGCGCCGACTGCCGGCGGGTGACATTCGCACGGCCACCACGGAGCAGGGGCTCGGTGGTTGCCTGGTGGCGCTGCACCGTTACTCGGAAGCCGAGCCGCTACTCGTGGAGGCACATCGGATGCTGGAGGCAGCCCTCGGCCCGGAGCATGCCCGGACGCTGGCCGGCCTCAGCGCCCTCATCAACCTTTACGAAAAGTGGGACCGGCCCGATGACGCGGCTCACTATCGGGCACTTCTGCCAGAGCCGGTTACCGCCAGCGCGCCGACGGCCCAGTAGCCCGGAATGACCACCGGCCCGAGCGCGGGGACGCCGGGCGACGCGGTCACTGACGAGCCGGTCCCGCCGTCGCACCTGTGTTGGTCACACCGCCAAGGGTCGCAGCCACAACGGACACGGTAGCGGGAGTGCCCAGCGCACGGGTTACCATGCTCACGCCCAACCACCATGTCCTGTTTCTGTGACTACGATCACAAGGTGGAGTCGGCATCATCCGGCCTCCGTGCTGCCTGGCGCGCGCAGCGCGGCCGGGTCGCGAAGCGCGATCCGACCACGGACTCAATCTCGGCCCCGAACGCCGGCGGCGCTTCCACGTAGAACGGGAACTGCTTGAGTATCTCGTGTCGGTCCACGATCGCCCACCACCCAGACCGTAGCGCCGCCGCCTAGCTGCCGTATCGCCACGCTCGCCGCGCAGCGCGCTGCGGCGCTCACGCCGGTAGATGTCCCGCTGTCGCGAGTCTATTGCAAGTCAAGGTGGTAGCAGCCGCGTACGTGACGGCATCCACGGTGCCCCCCGGGCACCGCGACCATCAGCGCCAGCGACCCGATCGCTGGGTGACGGCCCCACCGACCGACAGGTGCAGGAGTTCTCCCCCCGACCGCGGCCGCCTGTGAGTCCCAGCGCCACTCCGCCCCCCATTCGCCGCGGCCCCGCGGGGTTGCCAGCGGGGGCCGGATTCGCTATAAGACACGTTTCGGTTGACCGGCTGACCGACACGCTGAGGGAAGCACACAGGTGACTTGAGGAGATCACGATGCCGCAAGAAGTAATGACGGATTCTGGCTCGGGCGAGCGTCTGTTCAACCCGCCCGCCGAATTTGCCAAACGGGCCCACATCCAGTCGATGGCCGAGTATCAGCAGATGTACGACCGGTCCATCCGGGACCCGGACGGCTTCTGGGGCGAGATCGCCAACGGGTTCTACTGGAAGCAGAAGTGGAACAAGGTCCGCGCGTACGAGTGGAAGGACAAGATCACCATCCAGTGGTTCCTGGGGGGCAAAACGAACATGACGTACAACTGCCTTGACCGGCACCTGGAGCGGCGCGGCGACCAGGTCGCGATCCTCTGGGAAGGCAACGAGCCCAGCGAGGGCGCGAAGCTGACCTACCGCCAACTCCACACCGAGGTCTGCAAGTTCGCCAACGTGCTCAAGAAGTTCGGCGTCCAGAAGGGCGACCGGGTGACGGTCTACATGCCCATGATCCCCGAGCTGCCCATCGCGATGCTGGCCTGTGCCCGCATCGGCGCCGTGCACTCCGTCGTCTTCGGCGGCTTTAGCCCGGACTCGCTGGCCGACCGCATCGAGGATTCGGGCTGCCGGATGCTGATCACCACCGACGGCGTCTACCGCGGCGCCAAGGCCGTCACCCTCAAGGCCAACGCGGACGAAGCGATGGACCTGGCGGCCAAGCGCGGCGTGGAGGTCAAGACCTGCATCGTTTATCGCCGCGTCGGCGACAAGGTGCCGACCCACATGAAGGCCCCGCGTGACCACTGGTGGCACGAGCTGATGAAAGAGGCCGCGCCCCAGTGTGACGTGGAATGGATGGACGCCGAAGACCCGCTGTTCATGCTGTACACCTCCGGCTCGACCGGCAAGCCGAAGGGCGTGCTGCACACGACCGCCGGCTACATGGTCTTCACGGCGATCTCGCACAAGTGGATCTTCGATTACCACGACGGCGACATCTTCTGGTGCACGGCTGACATCGGCTGGGTGACCGGGCACTCGTACATCGTCTACGGGCCGCTGTGCAACGGGGCGACGAGCGTGATGTTCGAGGGCATCCCGACCTACCCGACGCCGAGCCGCTTCTGGGACGTGGTCGACAAACATAAGGTCAATCAGTTCTACACCGCTCCGACCGCCATCCGCGCCCTGATGCGGGAGGGCGAGAAGTGGGTGGACGGCCACAACCTGTCCAGTCTGCGGCTGCTCGGCACCGTGGGCGAGCCCATCAATCCCGAGGCCTGGATGTGGTACCACAGGCACGTTGGCCGCGAGCGCTGCCCGATCGTCGACACGTGGTGGCAGACCGAGACCGGCGGCATCCTCATCACCCCGCTGCCCGGCGCAATCCCCACGAAGCCGGGCTCGGCGACCCTGCCGTTCTTCGGCGTCAAGCCGGAAGTGATCGACGAGCAGGGCCGGGTGGTTCATGGGCCGACCTCGGGCGCGCTGTTCATCGCCGAGCCCTGGCCCGGCATCATGCGGACCGTCTACGGGCAGCATGAGCGGTTCAAGGAGATCTACTTCACGCGCGTTCCCGGCTACTACTTCACCGGCGACGGCTGCCGCCGCGACGAGGACGGCTATTACTGGATCACCGGCCGCATCGACGACGTCATCAACGTGTCGGGGCACCGGCTGGGCACGGCCGAGGTGGAGTCGGCGCTGGTCGCGCACCCGGCGGTAGCCGAGGCGGCGGTGGTTGGCTATCCGCACGAGATCAAGGGCCAGGGCATCTACGCGTACGTGACGCTGAAGGTCGGCCGGGAATACACCGCCGCGCTCAAAGAGGAGCTCAAGAAGCACGTCCGCAAGGAGATCGGCCCGATCGCGACGCCCGACGTCATTCACTGGGCCCCGGGCCTGCCCAAGACCCGCAGCGGGAAGATCATGCGGCGGATTCTGCGCAAGATCGCGGAAGGCCAGACCGAGGAGCTGGGCGACACGACCACGCTGGCCGATCCGAGCGTCGTGGACAGCTTGATCAAGAATCGCTAGGCGGTCCGATGAAAAAGGGGACTGTCCGCCGCGGCGGACCGCCAGAAATGGCCATGCGGTAGCGCCGCGCGGCCTTCCAGCGGTGCCGGTACCCTTTTTCCCCGGGGATCGCGGGTCGTGCGGGCCTCCTGCCCGCCCGGCGGCCTTCGCGCCGCGGCGACCCAACCTGACCGCTGACGAAGCCGGGGCGGGACCGGGCGTGGTGCGGTCCTCCCGGCGCGCCGGGACCACTGGCATCGCTTGGCCCGTTTGCCTGAAGGGAGCACGAACATGGCCGCAGTGGCGACAGCGCCGGACCTGGGGCGCGTGGCGAACCCCGCCACGCGGTGGCTCGTTCTGACCGGGGCAATCATCGTGCAGTTGGTGCTCGGCACGGTGTATGGGTACAGCATCTTCTGGACGCCGCTCGAAGCCAAGGTTTATCCCCCGCTCATCACCCAAGCCGAGCGCGAAACCCTTGTCGCGGCGGGGAAGGAGGTCACCAATGCGACGGTGGTCGTTGACGCGGCGGCGGCCAAGAAGTTGAGCGACGCGCGGCAGGGGTACCTGAAGTACGCGTTCGCGATCTGCATCCTGTCGTTCGCGCTGGTGATGGTGCTCGCCGGCCGCATCCAGGACGTGAGGGGCCCGCGTTTCCCGGCGGTCATCGGGGCTGTGCTCATGGCCGCCGGCTTCCTGTTGGCCGGGAACATGACCAGTCCGATCGTGTTCTACATCGCCCACTCGGCCTTCGCGGGAGGCGTGGGGATCGTGCTGCTCATGCTGTTTTATGCCCTGTTCGGCCGGGTGAACGAGGAGGAGGTCCCGATCGTACGCTATGTCCCGCTGGGCATCATTGCGGCCGTCATCGTGGCCGGCGTCCTGCTCGGCAACCAGTATGTGGGCCGGAACGGGGAGTTTGATGAGTTGTTCCTGCTGTGGGGCACGGTGGGATTCCTGGCGGGCGCGGGGATCGGCTTTGCCTACGTCTGTCCGATCGCCGCGCTGATCAAGTGGTTCCCCCAGCACAAAGGACTAGTGTCCGGCTTGGCGGTGGCGGGGTTCGGCTTCGGCGCGTACCTGTTTTCGCACAAGGCGCTGGGCTTCAGCGCGTTCAGCTACATCGAGCGGCACGGGATTACGCAGTTCTTCCTCATACATGCCCTGGTGTGCTTCGCGGCGGTCACGCTTGGAGCGCTCCTGCTGCGCAACCCGCCCGGCACGCTCCCCAGGGTCGCCGCGGAGTCCAACTGGCAGGAGACACTGCGCCGGCCGGCGTTCTACGTCCTGTGGCTGATGTTCTTCAGCGGCGCCCTGGCGGGCCTGATGGTCATCGGGATTGTGAAGGTCTTTGCAGGCGACCAGCTCCTGGCCGCAGCCGGCAGCGGGCTGGACGCGGACGCTGTCAAGACCCTGCTGAAAAAAGGTGCGGACGCCGTCGGCTGGTTGGCCATCTTCAACGCCGTTGGGCGGATTGTCTGGGGCCTGGTCTCTGATCGGATCGGCCGCACGGCCGCGTTTGTGGCCATGTTTGCCTTCCAGGCGGTGATGATGTTCCTGCTGGCCGGCATGCGCACCGAGCTGTCGCTGGCGGTCGCGGCCTCCATGGTCGGCTTTAATTTCGGCGGCAACTTCGCGCTCTTCCCGTCGGCCACCGCGGATCTCTTCGGGGCCAAGAACCTGGGCGCGAACTACGGCTGGGTCTTCACCTCGTACGGCATCGCCGGCGTGGTGGGCATTTACGCCGGCAACACGGCCAAAACGATGACGGGCAGCTACCGGGCGGCGTTCGTGCTGGCGGCGTGCCTGTGTATTCTGTCGGCGGTCCTGGCCGTGGGTTTGCAGATCGCGCGGCGGCGGGCGGCCGCGCGGCCCGCGTAACCGCGGGGGATGGAGCGTCCGGCGCACACGCGCGTGCGCAGGTCTCATTCTGCGGAGTTGCGACCGGCCGGGCTGGCGGGGCCGTGACGCCCGACGCCCCGGCCGAACAGAGGAGCTGAATGCATGCCCAAGACACGTTGCGACGTCGCGAACCTGAGCCTGGCCCCGGCGGGCAAGAAGAAGATCCTCTGGTCCGATCGCGACATGCCCGTGCTCGCCCTGATCCGCGAGCGCTTCGAAAAGCGGCAGCCGCTGCGGGGGGTCCGTATGGGCTGCTGCATGCACGTCACGTCTGAGACGGCCAACCTCATGCGGACGCTGCAGGCCGGCGGCGCCGCCGCTGCCCTGTGCGCCTCCAACCCGCTCAGCACCCAGGACGCCTGCGCGGCCAGCCTGGCCAAGGACTTCGGCGTGCCGGTCTTCGCCCGGCGCGCGGAGAGCGTGCACGTCTTCTACGACCACCTGAACGCCGTCATCGACACCCGGCCGCAGATCACCATGGACGACGGCGCCGACCTCGTGAACACGCTGCACACGCAGCGGCAGCGGGACGCGAAGAACATCCTCGCCAGCATGGAAGAGACGACCACCGGCGTCATTCGTCTGCGCGCCATGGCCCGCAGCGGCATTCTCAAGTTTCCGGTGGTCGCGGTGAACGACGCCGACACCAAGCACCTGTTCGACAACCGCTATGGCACTGGCCAGAGCACGCTGGACGGCGTCGTGCGGGCCACGGACGTGCTCCTGGCGGGCAAGCACGTAGTGGTGGTCGGCTACGGCTGGTGCGGCCGGGGCGTGGCCATGCGGGCCCGCGGCGCGGGGGCGATTGTCACGGTCACGGAGGTGAGCCCGCTCAAGGCCCTGGAAGCCGCGATGGACGGCTTCGACGTCCGTCCGATGCCCGCGGCGGCCGAGACGGGGGAGGTGTTCATCACCGTCACCGGCAACAAGCACGTGCTGCGCGCGGAGCACTTCCGCAAGATGAAGGACGGGGCCATCGTCTGCAACAGCGGTCACTTCGACGTCGAGATCGACATCCCCACGCTCCAAAAGCTATCCAGGAAAGTCGTCCGCGACGTCCGACCGCTGGTGACCGAGTTCCAGCTTCGCGGCGGGAAGCGCATCTACCTGCTCGCCGACGGGCGGCTCGTGAACCTCAGCGCCGCCACCGGCCACCCGGCCAGCGTGATGGACATGAGTTTCGCGACGCAGGCCCTCACGGCCGAGTGGATCGTCAAGCAGGGCCGCCGCCTCACCGTCGCCGTTCACGAAGTGCCGCAGGAGATCGAGGAGCAGGTGGCCAAGCTCAAGCTCCAGGCGATGGGGATCCGGATCGACCGGCTCACGGCGGAGCAGGTGCGGTATCTCGCGTCCTCCGGTGAAGGCACGTAGGCCCCGGCGCGCCGGGGCGGGCGGCCGCCCCCGCGCACCTGGCTGGACCGCGTATCTGGGCCGGCCGATAGATGGGTTTATGGAAAGCCTGTGACCAGGATCGGACGCCGTGCCCGCGGACTACACGTATCGCAACCAGTTGATCGTCGTCGCGTTGGGCGGTAACGCCATCCTGCGTCCGAACCAGGAAGGCAAGGTCGAGCAGCAGTTCGAGAACGCGCGATACACGGCGGCGCACCTGGTCGCCCTGGTCAAGGCGGGGTACCAGCTCCTGGTGACGCACGGCAACGGCCCGCAGGTCGGCAACGTCCTGCGGCGCGTGGAGATTGCGGCCCGCGAGGTGTACCGCCTGCCGCTGGATATCTGCGGTGCGCACACCCAGGGCGAAATGGGTTTCATGATCGCCCAGTGCCTCAACAACGAATTGCAGCAGCAGAACATCCCCCGGCGCTTCGCCGCCCTGGTCACCAGCGTCGAAGTCGACCGCCACGACCCGGCGTTCCAGAAGCCCACGAAGCCGATCGGCAAGGTCTATCGCAAGGACAAGGCCGAGGACATGCAACGCCTGTACGGATGGGAGATGGTCCCCATTCCCCCGCAGGGCTACCGCCGCGTCGTCCCTTCCCCACCCCCCAAGGCCATCGTCGAGATTGACCTCATCCGGCGCCTGGTCGACGCCGGCGAATTGCTGGTGGCGGCCGGCGGCGGCGGCATCCCCGTCGCGCGCGATGAGCACGGCGCCTGGCGCGGCGTCGAGGCCGTGATCGACAAGGACCGCACGGCCGCCCTGCTGGGCCGCACGCTCGATGCCCCCGTATTCCTCATCGTGACCAGCGTGGAGCGTGTCGCGCTGGACTACGGCACGCCGCACGAGAAGCCCCTCGACCACCTCACCGCCTCCCAGGCCCAGCGCTACCTGGAGGGGGGGCAGTTTCCGCCGGGCTCGATGGGGCCCAAGATCGAGGCCGCGATTGAGTTCCTCCGGGGTTGCAAGGCGGGGGAGGCGCGCGTGATCATTTGCGACATCGAGCACATGTCCGCGGCGCTCGCGGGCCACCGGGGCACGCGTATCGAGCCCGACGCCGCGTAGCGTCGGACCGCCCGGCGGGCCGGGACCGACGCGGGCCGAGCAGACACGGAGGTGCAGCATGACCGTCAGTCCCCGGCGGATTCTGTGGCCGACGGATTTCTCCACGCTGTCCCTACACGGGGCGCGCTATGCGCGCGCCTTCCGCGACTCCTTCAGCGCGGAGCTGCACGTGATCCACGTGGTTCCCCCGCCGCTGATGCCCGACCTGGCGGTCACGCTGCCAGCCGAGGTCCCGCTTGCGTTCTCCGCGAAGGAGTTCGTGGATGCGTGCCAAACACGGCTGGCCGCGCTGCTGGCGGAGCAGTTCAGCGGCGCTCCTGGCGTTGTGACGGACGTCCTCTTCGGCAACCCCTGGTCCGCCATCTGCAAGTACGCGCAGGACGCCGACATCGACCTCGTGGTCGTCTCGACGCACGGGCGAACGGGGCTGCGCCACGTGTTGATCGGCAGCACAGCCGAGCGCATCGTGCAGCATGCCCCGTGTCCGGTGCTGGTCGTCAAGAACCCGGAGAAGGACTTCCTGGTGCAATAAGGCGCGCCAGGGCCCGGCCGGCGTTGGCGTCCCGCGCGGGTCGCGGTATGCTGGCGTCGTCCCGGCGGCGCTCGTCCGGCGCGACGATTCGCTTCAACGATCGACCAAGCAGGGAAGTGCGATGAACCGACCACATTGGGTAACCGGCTGTTTCCTCGGCACGCTGCTGGCTTTTCTCGCGGTCCTGCCGACCGGCTGCAAGCGCGAGGAGGCGGTGCCCGCCGCGGGCTCCAAGCCTGGGGCCGCCGCCGCGCCGGGCGCTGCTGCCAAGACGGAACTTGTCTTACCCGAGATGGACCTGAGCAAGCTGCCGCCGACCCTTGAGACGAAGATCGGCGCGGCGCGCCGCGAGGCCGTACGTGCCCCGGACGATGTGGACAAGGTGGTGGACCTGGGCGCACTGTGCTATGCCCACGACCTGCCCCGAGGCGCGGTCGCCTGTTTCCAGCACGCCGCCAAGCTGGCCCCCCAGGACCTCACCTGGTGGTACGACCTGGGTCTGGCCTGCGAGCGCGCCGGAGAGACCCCGCAGGCGATAGCGGCGTATGAGAAGGTCCTGGCGCTCAAGGACGACTTCCGCCTGGCGCGGACCCGCCTGGCCGCACTCCTGCTGGAGAAGGATCCGGCCCGGGCCGTCAAGATGTTGCAAAGCGTGCTCCAGTCCGATCCCGACGACCCCATCGCCCACGCCGGCCTCGGACTACGGGCCCTGGCCGAAGGAAAGATCGACGAAGCGGCCCAGCACTTCCGCGCGACCCTGAGGATCGCGCCGAAGTACGGCCCGGCGCACGCCGGCCTGGCCACGATCCTCGCTCAACAGGGGAAGTCGGCTGAAGCCGAAGAGCATCGGCGGCAGGCCACCGGCGACGAGCGGCTGCGCCCGCTGCTCGACCAATACGCCACGTCGCTGCTCCAGCGCGGACTCGATCTGCAAACGCTCGTGAACAGCGCCCTGACGCTGGCCGATCGCAAGCAGTATGCCGCGGCGGAGCAGTTGCTGCGGGACGCGATTGACGTCGACGAGTCGGGCCTAGTCGCCCGCACGAACCTGGGCGAGGTCCTGGGGCGGCAAGGGAAGCTCGAAACGGCCGTCAGTGAGCTCGAGCACGTACTCAACCTCCCGGAAGGAAAGGACTACGCCCCCGCCAAGATCAAGCTCGCCCTCGCCCACACGCTGCTCAAGGAATACGACCGCGCCGAGCGCCTGTTGCGCGAGGTTCTGGGACAGAAAGCGGATGATCAGGAAGCCCTGCGGCGTTTCTGCGCGCTCGCCGTCCAGCAGCAGGCCCCGGACAAGGCGTTGCCGCTGATCCATGCCGCCCTGGCGGCCGCCCCGCAGAACGCTGAGCTGCATCAAGCGGCGGCCGAGTGGCTAGTGCAGTTGGGCAAGGAGGACGAGGCGCGCGCCGCGCTGCGCAAAGTCGCCGAACTCGAGCCGGATTCCGCGCCGGCCCGTCACGACCTGGGGGTGCTGCTGTATCGCGGCGGAGACGCGGCCGGGGCCCGCCAGCAATTCACTGAAGCGCTGCGCATCGACCCGAAGTACGTCCTGCCGCGCATGGCCCTGCATGACTTGCTGCTGGCGGAAAAGGACTTTGCCGGGCTGGAACGCCTGCTGCGCGCGGGTCTGGAGCTCGTGCCGAATTCTGCGGAGCTGGCCAACTCGCTCGCCTGGCATCTGGCGACCTGCGCGGAACCGGCCCGGCGGAACCCCACGGAAGCCGTCCAATGGGCCGAAAAGGCGTGCCAGCTCACCAAGCGCAACGACCACGCGATGCTCGACACGCTGGCGGCGGCGTACGCGGCCGCGGGCCGCTGCGACGACGCCCAGAAGGCCATCGCCGACGCGATCCGCCTCGCCCAGACGGTCAACGAACCGGACGCCGTCAAGGATTACCAGTCGCGGCAGGCGCTGTACGCGGCCGGCCAGGCGTACTACGAGAAACCGTAGCCATCGCCTACTTGAGCAAGTGCGAATCGGTGGCGCAGGTGGGGCCTTCCTGGCCCGTGTACTCGTTGACGCCGCTTAAGGTCCAGATGCTGTCGCCGTCGATCCCGACGAGCGGCGTGGTCGTCCACTTGACCTCGCCCTTCAGCGTCAGGATGTTCTGTCCGGCACTGCGGTGGGCCTGCGAGTTCGCGGTCTGGGGGTTCATTCGCGTGAGCCGACGGGCGTCGAAGAGCGGCACCCCGTCGGCAAACAGCGGATTCTCGTCCGCCAGGATGGGCAACCGCGGGTCGTCCCTGGCCGAGGGCCGCACACCCGCCATGTTCTGGTAGGCATAGCTCACGTTGCGCCCCTCGAGGAAGTCGCTGTGGCGGTGGATCTCACCGATCGGCATCGGGATGTGCTGCTGCGAAGGGCAGATAAACACGCGCGGGTCCGTGACGAACGCCATTCTGAGCAGGGGATACACGTGCCGCCGGTTGGGGATCGTCAGGATGCGCGGATCATTGCTCGGCTGCCACGAGCTGCCCTGACTCCAGCCGGTGAACGGCAGGCTGCCGTTGAACATGCTGGCGTACTGCTGTAGCCCGCTGCCCAGTCGGGCCAGGTTCCAGGAGCAGCCGAGCCGCTGCTGCCGGTCCCGTAGGTGCAACATCCCCGGCAAGCCGAGCCCGACGGCCAGGACGATCAGCGCAGCAATGGCGAGGATGTCCCGTAAGTTGCCGCCGAGACGAATGACACCGTTTCCTCTTTCCTCTACGGCCTCGGTCAGGTGGTCCGACGGGCGAACGAGGCGCGGGGCCGGGCCCGCCGCACGCACGCGGGCGACGGTCCGCACGGCCAGGTCGTCCGGCAGGCGCTGGGTGGGAAGCAGCGCCAGGGCACGAAAGACGCTCGACAGCGCCTCGTGCTGCGCTGCCAGAGCCGGGTGGGCCGCGATCTGCTCCCGCACCGACCGCTGCTCCGCCTCGGATAAATGTCCCAGGTGCAGGTCCAGCAACTGGGGGTCAAACTCGTATTCGGGCTTCTCGGACATCTTGGCCAGCCCTCGGGGTCAGGGTTCCGATGTTAGGGTGCTCGTATGGGTCAGCCACAGCTTGGCGAAGCGGCTCACCGCGGCGTGCAGGCGCGACTTGACCGTGCCGACGGGGATCTGCAGGATGTCGGCGATCTCCGCATACGGCAGCTTCTGATAGTAACCCAGCAGCAGGATGAGCCGTTGGGATTCGGGCATTTCTGCGATCACCGCACGCACCAGTTCCTTACGCTGCTCAAGATCCAGTTCCGCGTCCGGGGGCATTTCGCTCGCCGGCAACAGGGCGCCCGGCGAAGGACTCTCTGCATCGGTGGCGGGGCCATCGAGTGATTGGACGAATCGGCGCCCGCGTGCCCGCAGGTAGTCGCGGCCCTTATTGGCCGCAATCGTATAGAGCCACGGCTTGAAGGCCCGTGCGGAGTCGAACGAGCCGGCCGCCAGGTGAACCTGCAAGAACGTTTCCTGGACCAAGTCATCGGCGGCCGAGGCGTTACCGACGAAGCGCTGGAAGAAGCTGAAAAGGTCCTCAGCGTGCCGGGCGACGAGCAGGTCGAACGCACCCGGTGTTCCGGCCAAGTGCTCGGCCAGAAGCTGCTCGTCGCTCTTGAGGTCCACAGCACTCATCTCTACTACGCCCGCCGTGAAGGCGAGTTCGCCGGTGGGAACACGCTCGCGCGGGCGGCGCAGTCCGCGCCCCGCACAGTTATCGGGCCCTGCGTCTTTTCCGCGCTCCCGGTGGAAGAAGACAGCGCGCCGCCCCACTTCGGGATCGCAACCCGATGCTAGTGCCAGCCTCTCCTGCCTGCAACGTGAGCCGCAGAAGGTCCACCGTCATCGCGGACGCCAAGCACGCCTCTCTGCGCATTGACGGTCGGGCGCCACCCCGGTAGTTTGACCTGTTTTCCTGCGGTTCGCGTGGCGCGGACCGCGGTCAGCGGTTTGTCAGGGACACTCTACGATGAGTATCAGTCAGATCGGTCGGTCGATCAGCGAATCCGCCACGTTGAAGCTCAACGAGATGGCGGCCATCCTACGGGCCAAAGGGGAACCGGTCATCCACCTGGGCGGAGGCGAGCCCAAGACCAAGCCCCCGATGGACGCCCTGGTGACGGCGTCCGCCCTCCTGAACTCGGGCGAGATCCGCTATACGCCGGCCGACGGCATCCCGGCCCTCAAGAAAGCCGTCATCCGTTACACCGAAGACTTCTACGACCGGCTGGTCGCGCCGGAGAACGTGATCTGCTCCGGCGGGGCCAAGCAGTGCATCATGGTCGCGCTGCAGGCGATCCTCAACCCGCAGGAGGAGGTGGTGTACCCGGCGCCGTACTGGGTCAGCTACCCCGAGATGGCCAAGCTGTGCGGCGGGGTCGGCGTGCCGGTGCTCGCCGAGGACGGGACCTTCTATCCGCGGCTGCAGGACCTCGAGGTCAAGGTCGGTCCGTACACGCGGGCGGTCATCATCAACAGCCCGAACAACCCGACCGGCGCGATGTATTCCGAGCAGTTCATCGCCGAAATCGTCGAGTTCTGCGAGCAGCGCGACCTGTACCTGATCATGGACGACATCTATCACCGGCTGATCTTCGACGGCCGCAAGCCGATTAACTGCTACAAATACGCCAAGCAGCGCGACGAGAGCTCGAAGCTGATCGTGGTCAACGGCGTGTCCAAGCAGTACGCCATGACCGGCTTCCGCATCGGCTGGGCGGTCGCCAATAAGAAGCTGGTCAACGTGATGACCAACATTCAGAGTCACCAGACGTCCGGCCCGTCGGCCCTGTGCCAACAGGCGGCGGTGGGGGCCCTGATGGGCGTGCAGTCCAGCGTCGAGAGCCTGCGGGTGACCTTGGAGAACAACCGCAACGTGCTGGTCGACCGGCTCAAGACGTTCCGCGGGGTAAAGGTGCACAAGCCGGACGGCACGTTCTACTGCTTCGCGGACTTCAGCGCGTACAACCAGAGCTCGCAGAAGCTGGCCAAGCTGCTGCTGGACAAGGTGCGCGTGCTGGTGATGCCGGGGATCGAGTTTGGCCTGGACGGGTACCTGCGGATCAGCTACTGCGGCACGGTGAAGGACATCACCGAGGGCATCGAGCGGATGAAATGGGCCCTCGACCCGGAGGCCCCGAACGAGCTGTACATCGGGAATCGGAAGCTGGTCCGCGATTGGTAGCGGCCAACCTTCTGTCGGCCGTAGCATCGGTCCCGAGCCTGCCCGCTGTGGCGGGTGGCCGACGTAGGATGACGCATGCACGTGGCAGGGGGTCGCAAATTGCGACCACCTGGAGGTGCTTGAGAGAGACTTGAGGTCACGGATTGTGACCTCAAAACCGCTGGTTCTAAGGTCGCAATTGGCGACCTTAGACAGTGACACTTGAGGTTCCAATCCGGCACCTCAAGTCGGTTTGAGACGCGGAGAGAACGGTTCGAGCGATGCCGAAAGCAGCTAGGAAAAAGCAAGTACGCGCGGCCGCAAAAAGCTCCGGTTCCCTGGTCCCGCTGGCGCGGATCGAGCAGGCGATCTACCTCATCCGCGGCCAGCGGGTGATGCTCGACACGGACCTGGCCGCGTTCTATGACGTGCTCACCAAAGCCCTGAACCAGGCGGTGAAGCGCAATCTGGAGCGGTTCCCGGCCGATTTCCGGTTTCAGCTCACCCGGTCCGAGCGCCACGAACTGGTCACAAATTGTGACCGGTTCGCGCTGTTGAAACACTCCACCGTATTGCCGTACGCCTTCACCGAGCACGGCGCCATCATGGCCGCCAGCGTGTTGAAGTCCGAGCGCGCCGTGCAAGTCAGCGTGCTCGTCGTGCGGGCCTTTGTCCGACTCCGGCAGATTCTCTCCGAGCATCGCGACCTGGCCCGCCGCATCGAAGCCCTGGAACTCGAGTTCGTTCATAAGACCAACCAACACGAAGCACATATCCGCCGCATTTACGAGATTCTGGGCGACCTGATGAACCCGCCCGCGCCGCCCCGGAAAGGGCAGATCGGGTTTGTAGGCTAAGAGCTGAAAGCTGAACGCTGAGAGCTTTTTCGGAGCGTAGCTATGAAGTACCTCGAATTCGACACCCCCGCGACCAAGCAGGCCGGCGATCTGGCCAGCGACCACAAGCTGCATAACCTCGGCTTCCAGTACCTCGACCGCGTCTTCTGGAACCTCCCCGCCGCCGCCTTGTACGAAGAGGCCGTCTTCCGCGGCGAGGGGCATCTTGTCGCCGGCGGCCCGTTCGTCGTCCACACCGGCCAACACACCGCCCGCGCCGCGGCCGACAAGTTCATCGTCCGCGAAGAATCCACCGAGGAGCAAATCTGGTGGGGCGAGTACAACCGCCCCTTCAGCAGCGACAAATTCAACGCGCTGCTGACGCGCATCCAGGCGTTCCTGTACGGCGAGGAGTTGTTCGTCCAGGACGGCTACGCCGGCGCCGACCCGACCTACCGCATGCCGATCCGTGTGATCACGGAGAAGGCCTGGCACAGCCTGTTCGCGCGGAACATGTTCCTACCGATCGACAACCAGGACGAAGCCCGCAAGCACGTGCCGGAGTTCACGATCATCTCCCTGCCGTCGTTCAAGTGCGACCCGCGCATCGACGGCACGCGCAGCGAGACCGCCATCCTGCTCAATTTCGGCCAAAGGCTCGCCATCATCGCCAACAGCGCCTACGGCGGCGAGATCAAGAAGAGCGTCTTCACCATCCTCAACTTTCTGCTCCCCAACGAGGGCGTGCTGGCGATGCACTGCTCGGCGAACGTCGGGGCCGGCGGCGACGTGGCCCTGTTCTTCGGCCTGTCCGGCACCGGCAAGACCACCCTGTCGGCCGACCCGAAGCGGCGGCTGATCGGCGACGACGAGCACGGCTGGAGCGACGAGGGCGTGTTCAACTTCGAGGGCGGCTGTTACGCCAAGGTGATCCGCCTCTCGGCCGAGCACGAGCCGCAGATTTACGCCTGCACGCACCGCTACGGCACGATCCTCGAAAACGTGGTCTGGGACGCCACCACGCGGAAGATCGACCTGAACGACGACCGCATCACCGAGAATACCCGCGCCTCCTACCCGCTCGAGTTCATCCCCAACGTCGTCCCCGAGAAGATGACCCGCACGCACCCGAAGAACGTCATCTTCCTCACGTGCGACGCCTCCGGCGTAATGCCGCCGATCGCCCGGCTCAGCCCCGAGCAGGCGATGTACCACTTTATCAGTGGGTACACCTCGAAGATCGCGGGCACCGAGATTGGCCTGGGCATCGAGCCGCAGATCACCTTCAGCTCGTGCTTCGGCGCCCCCTTCATGGTCCATCACCCGTTCAAGTACGCCGAGCTGCTCAAGCAGAAGATGGCCAAGCACGGCGTGACCTGCTGGCTGGTGAACACCGGCTGGACCGGCGGCTCGTTCGGCGTAGGCAAGCGGATCAGCATCCGCCACACGCGGAATCTGCTCAACGCCGCCCTGGACGGCAAGCTCCAGAAGGTGGAGTACCGCAAGGACAAGCTGTTTGGGTTTGAGGTGCCGGCCGCGTGTCCGGAGGTGCCGGCGGACGTGCTCGATCCGAGCGGCAGTTGGGGCAACAAGGACGAGTACTGGAAGAAGTACGACGCCCTGGCGGCCCGCTTTGTGGAGAACTTCAAGCTCTACGCCACCGGCTGCCCGGACGAAGTGACGAAGGCCGGCCCCAAGCGCCTGTCGTCCCTGTAGCGTCCGTCGAAAACGGGGACTGTCCGCCGCGGCGGACCGACCGGCGCAGCCGCGAGGCGCCTGTCACTTTTTTCGACTCCGGCGCCTCGCCGCCCGTATGTAGCGTCGGTCCCCCCGTGGCCGACGTGTAGCGCCGGGGCTCCGTACCCGGCGTCGTGCGGGTAACCGCCCAGCCCCGGCAGGGGCGCCCGAGAGTAGCCCACGGCGCGAGTCCTGGGTGCCCGGCCCCAACAACCAATCCCCCTCCCTCTTAGGGAGGGGTTAGGGGAGGGTCGTCCCGGAGGTATGTAGCGCCGGACCTCCGAGTGCGGTGTTTTCATTCTCGCCGTGGCGCGGTTAACATGCCCGACGCCACGTTCCGGTCGGAGTCGCTGCCGTGATCGAATCTATCGAAATCAAAAACCTGCGAGGCATCCGCGAAGGCAAGCTCGAAGGCCTCACGCCCCTCACGGTGCTCGTAGGGCCGAACGGGTGCGGGAAGAGCACGATTCTGGACGCACTTTACCTGGCCGGCGGCACCCCCGCACCGACGATGCCCGCCCAGGGCGTGGCGGCGGCCCGTTTTGTGGCGGAGCGCCACGGCCGGCTCCTCGAGTGGCAGCGTTGGCTTTACTGGCGTGGTGGGGGGTATGGTGATTGCAGGATACTCGCGCGGTCGAATGCGGGCTTCCGCATGATCGTGGACATCCGGGGCTTGCCGGTTCATGTGGAAGCGCAACTCAAGGCAGGGCGCGCCGGACCGGGTGAATCACCGCCTCCCCGGCGGACCGATTGGGTTCCCGAAACCTGTCTGGTGGAGGCGCGGTCTTACGGTAAAGGCAGCCCGTTGCACCGCCTCTATACGCAGGCCGTATCGCAGGGCCACCAAAAGGGGCTCAACGAAATCGTCCGTCAGATACTCCCGGGCGCGGAGCGCATTGAGATTCTTACCGAAGGTGACACGCCTGTCGTGCACGTTGTCTTTACAGACCGGAGTGTGCCGCTGGAATTTGCTGGCGACGGGATCCATGCGCTTCTTCGGCTCAGCATGGAGATCGCCGCGCCGCCTGGCGCCTTGGTCCTGATCGAGGAACCGGAACTTCATCAGCACCCCAGAGCCATCGCACAAAGCGCCCGCGTCATCGTGGCCGCGGCGCGGGCCGGAATCCAGGTGGTCCTGTCGACCCACAGTCTCGAATTCATCGACAGCGTTCTCGCCGTCTCAGACGACAAAGACCTCGAGCGCCTGAGCGTCGTCCGCATGAAGCTCGACAACGGCCACCTCATCTCGCATCGACTCCTTGGGCCGGAGGTCGCCCAGGCGCGGCAGGTAATCGAGGACGACCTGAGGTGAGCGAAGCGGTCATCTTGTGCGAGGGCTACTACGACCGGGACTTCTGGGCTGGGTGGCTGGAGTCCCTCGGCTGTCCGAAGCCCGTACCGGGCTCGGTACATGACACCGGGGGACAGCCAGTGTCGGGTCACGGGCATTACGGCTACTGGACCAAGGATCGCCGCTTCATCCGGATCGTTCCCTGCCACGGCAAGGAGATCCTCCTGTCCGAGGCGCGGCGGAGAATAGAAGGGCGTCACGTTGACCCCGTGCCATCGCGGTTGGTGCTCTGCGTCGATCCCGACACTCAGGCGGCCGGCCCAACTTCCGTGACTGGGTTGCGTATTGCAGATGTGGAGCGGCTCGTGCACGCGATCGAGCTGAGCGCCGCCCAGAGCCCGGACGGCGACATCGACCTGGACAACGGTGCAACGAAAGTGTCTCTCGTGCGCTGGGAAGTCCCCGACGCGGACGCACCGGGCGTGCCACGCCAGCAGACGCTTGAGCGGCTGGCGTGCTCCGCGCTGATCGCCGCGTACCCGGCGCGTGGGCCGGCCATCGCGGCGTGGCTGGCAAACCGCCCGGATGCCGCTGCGGCCGGCCCCAAGGCGCACGCCTGGTCCCACATGGCCGGCTGGTACGCCGACTTGGGCTGCTCCGCCTTCTATAAGAACCTCTGGAGCGACCCGAAGGTCGTCCAGGAACTGGAATCGCGCCTCAAAGCCTGCGGTGCCTGGCGCGTCGCAGAAACGCTGACGGCGTAGCGGCGCCGCAGCAACACCCGAAACCTCGTCCATCGTCTCTTGTCGCGCCTCGCGCGGACTTCGGCGGAGGCGACCGGCCTGCGGCGTCCTATGGTCGATCATAATTCGGACACAGCCGCCGCTGCGCACGGGCCCTCCAGCCCACCGCTCGATCGCGCCCACAAGCCGCGCCGCGTCGTGCGACGGCTTCTGATGGTGGCGGCAGGTACCGTCGCCTTCACGTACATCGCGATCTGCGCCGTATTCTTCGCCATTCAGGAGCGGCTGATTTACTTCCCGCCGCCGAGCTATCGGATCACGCCCGCCGATTTCGGGTCGCCCTACGAGGAGGTCGCGCTGCCGACCGAGGACGGCGTCGCGCTGGTCGCGTGGTACCTCCCGCATTCCGCACCCAAGGCGACCATCCTGTTCTGCCACGGCAATGCCGACAACCTCGCCGACATCACGCCGTCGCTCAAGCTGCTCCATCAGCTCGGTTTCAGCGTCTTCGCGTTCGACTACCGCGGCTACGGCCGAAGCGCCGGCGAGCCGAGCGAGGCCGGGACGTACCGCGACGCGGAGGCCGCCTGGCGCTACCTGGTCGATACACGGCACATCGCGCCCGAGACCATCGTGCTCTTCGGCCGTTCGCTCGGCGGTGCCGTTGCCATCGACCTCGCCCGCAAACACCGCCCGGCGGCGCTGGTGGTGGAATGCACCTTCACCAGTCTCGTGGACATCGGCCAGCGCGAATACCCACTGTTGCCGGTCGCCTTGCTCTGCCGAAATCGGTACGAGTCAATCAAGAAGGTACCCCACATCGCTTGCCCGAAGCTCTTCTTGCACGGCGCCGCGGACGAGCTGATCCCCATCGAGAACGCCCGCCGGCTATTCGCCGCCGCCGCCGAGCCCAAGGAGTTCATCGAAACCCCCGGCGGTCATAATAGCGCCGGTTTCGAGTATAGCTGGGAGTACACGCGGAGGTTGGCCGATTGGCTTGAGCGGGCCCTTGCAAGCCGCCGGCCGTAAGAACGCCTGGTGGAACGGCGGAGCGACGCCGGGCCGGTGGTGCGCGGGTGGTCGGCCTGGGCGAACTCGCCGGCGCGCGGCGCATTCCGGCATAAAGACAAGACGTGTTCCTCCGCGTCCCCGAGCGCGAGATCGCCCTTCGGGCCGGCTGGGCAATCCCGTATACTGAGGAACACCGGCAGGCAGCCGTCCCGCGGTGCGCTCGGGAGTCCGAATCGCAGCCCAGCCACCTCTGAGAAACCAGGCGCGCCGCGCAGGGTGGAGGCAGCGGCATGGCACAGCGCGCACTAACAAGTCTCGCGGTCGTCCTGCTGAGCGGCCTTGTGGCCGGCTGCAACCCCCACCTGAAAGCCCCGGACGGTACGCGGGTCAGCCTGCACGATTACGACGCGGTGAGCCTCAGAAGCGTGACGATCGACCCCGAGCTGCCGTACCCCGGCCTGCCGCGTCAGCTCTCCACGGCCATCTCCGGCCAACTCTACCTGAGCAAGATGTGGGTTCAGGAAGACGACGCGGACTTGGGCGCCGCAGCGGAGCAGGCCGGCCGTACTCCGCGCATGCTGGACCTGTGCGTGAACATCGAATCCGCCCACTACCCGCGCAAGGCGGCGCGCGTCTTCCTGGGTGCGCCGCATCGCATGCGCTGTCAGATGGACGTGTATGACCATGTCACGAGCCAGCTATTGGGGAGTGCTCACGTCTCCGCGTCGCGGGGCCCTCCGACCCATGGGCTACTCGGCGGCGGGGTCATGGGCGTGATCGTGAACGCGGCCACGGACCATGCGGAGATCAACGAGTTGCTGGTGTATTACGATATGGGGGCGCGGATCGTCAGGGTCCTCGAGCGGGCGAAAAAACACCGGCCGGCCGGGCAGCGCCCGCGCCATTGAGGGCCTGCAACTGGCGCGTCCGGTGCAATCGGAAAGCCGGAAGGACGCTCATGAACTTCTGTGATCGCCTGCGCTCGTCGCGGGTCGTGTTGACCGAGGGCGCCCTCATCGAGCGCTTGCGGCGCGATCCAGCGGCCCGGCTCGACCCGCACGTCCTGCACGCCGGCATGATCTACGATCCGCTGGGGCGGGCGAAGCTGGCCGCGCTGTACCGGCAATACCTTGACATTGGGCGCGACTTCCGCCTCCCGATGATCTTGGGCACGCCGACCTGGCGGGCCAATCCCGAGCGTCTGCAAGCCGCCGGGTTCGCCGATCCCGCGGCGGTCAACGCGGACGGGTTTCGGTTCGTCGCCGGCATCCGCACGGAATACGGGGCGTACGCGGAGGGGGTTTACGTCGGCGGGCTCGTGGGCTGCCGCGGCGATGCCTACCAGCCGGCCGAAGCGTTGCCGGCCGGCGAGGCTGCCGCGTTTCACGAGCCGCAGGTCCGCACGCTCGCGGTCGCCGGCGTGGACTTCCTCATGGCCGCTACGCTGCCCGCCGTGTGCGAAGCGCTGGGGATCGCACGAGCGATGGCGGCGTGCGGCGTGCCCTACGTGCTGAGCTTCGTCGTCCGGCCGACGGGCACGTTGCTCGACGATACGCCGCTGGCCGAGGCGGTCGCGCAGATCGACGCGGCGGCGCGGCCTCCCCCGCTGGCGTACGCGGTCAACTGCGTGCACCCGCGTGTTTTCGCCCAAGCGCTCTTGGCCGCCATGCGCACGTCACCGGACGTGAAGGATCGCGTGCTCGGGCTGCAGGCGAACACTTCGGCCCTCAGCCCCCAAGAGCTCGACCACCTCGGGCAGCTCGATAGCGCGGAACCCGAACCGTTCGCGCAAGCCATGCTCGACGTGCACGAGCAGCTCGGGACCAGGATCCTCGGCGGTTGCTGCGGCACGGACGACCGGCATATCCGCTGCCTGGCGCAACGAATCCGCGCAGCCGCGCAGGGCAGGTTCGCCCAGCGGTGGCGGAGCGGCAGTACGCCGTGACCTTGCTGCAAGAGGGCAATGCTGCGACGGGTGGACGTACGCCCGCGGAGCTTGGCCAGCAGCCCGCGGTGCAGCCGGCCGAACGCCGCCTTGCCTCCGTTCCGGTCTGCCAACGCCGCACATCTCATGATAATGATGGTTGATGAACCCGCTGAAACCTCCGGTTCTCATGGGTCTCGAAAACCCGCTCAGTCGCTCACCAGCGCGGCGCCCGCCTGCAGCGCCTTCAGATTAACCTCGGCGATCTTGGCGCTTTGAAAAGTCGCAATGGCCCGCGCGAAGGCGTCCAACGGGAACAGCCCCGTGTCCTGCAGCAGGGCGGCCACGGCGATGACCGCCGTCGCCTGTCGGCTGGTCTCAGCGGCGGCCTGGACGATGGGACATCGAACAACCCTGGCTTTGGTTACCGGCAGGTCGAGCGACTGCTCCGCATATACGGTGCACGTGTCCGGGAGCCGCTGGACTCGCTCGCGAGTACTTTTCAGCCCGTCCTCGGAGATCACCAAGAGGTAGTCGGGCGATTCGATGGCCGTGTAGTCAATGCGCTGCCGGCTGAAGATCAGCTCAGAGAGCGAGTGTCCCGTCATGACCGTGATGGGGTAGTCGTCTTTCTGCGTAGCGTCCAGGCCGCTGAACATGGCGGCTTGGCCAAAGAGGGTCGCCGTGGACCGGATCTTCTGTCCCGCGCTGCCCGCGATGACGATGCCGGTCTGCCGCTCCGCGGAGTTGTCATATTGCACCTCAATCGCGGGTCTGCGTTGGATCACCGGTCTGCCCGCCGCGTAGGCCTCTCGATAGCGCGTGCTGTACTCCGGACGCGGCGTGTCGGCCAGCACACCCAGCTTGAAGCCGTAGCGTTCAAGCAGGTCATCCAGTTCCTTCTTCTTGATTTTGTTCTGCGGCGCATAGTAGGCCGTACACAGCTCCCAGACGTCGAGCAGCGCGAATCCCGGCTGCGCGATCGCCTGAGCCATGACGTCCGCAAGCTCCTTGTCGAACATCGTGCAGCGCGCCACCCAGGCCGCGCCGGCCGCGATCGCGGTCCCGCAGAGGTCCATGGGGTCCTCCACGTTTCCCCACGGCGTCGTGGACGTGATCGCATCGCTGGGCGTGGTCACCGAATGCTGCCCGCCGGTCATCCCGTAGTTGAAGTTGTTGGCGACGATGAGCGTGATCCCGATATTGCGCCGGGCGACGTTGAGCACGTGTGTTCCGCCGATGCCGCAGCCCCCGTCGCCCTTGAGGGCGACGACCGTCAGTTCCGGACGGGCCAGCTTCAGCCCGCAGGCGTAGGTGACCGAGCGCCCATGCAGCCCGTGGAACGCGTTCGTGGTGAAATACCGGTCCGACAAGCCGATGCAGCCGATGTCGGTGACGATCACGACCTTGCGCGGGTCGAGCTGCAGCTTCACCAGGGCCTTGTCGAGGGCTTTGGTAACCACGTGGTGCCCGCAGCCGGGACAGAAAGGCAGCGGACCGATCTTGTCGGTCATATACGTGGCGCAGCGGAAAAAGGGGTCAGGAACCTTTTGTGCGAAGCACCCTCCGGGCCGTTCCGGCAAAAGGTTCCTGACCCCTTTTTCCTTCGGGCTCACAGCCAACCCCCCGCGCGCAGGATCTCGGCCGGCGAGATCAGGCTCGTATTCATCTTGTTCACGCCGATCACGGCGACGCCGGTCGGAGCCAGGCGTTCGATCTCCAGCCGATACTGGCCCATGTTCATCTCCGGCACGATGATCTTCCGGATCCCGTCCAGTGCCGCCACGATGGCCTTCTCCGGAACCGGCCAGAGGGTCTGGAGGACCAACGCGGAAACCCGGATCCCGCGCGCGCGGGCCTCCCGGACGGCCACGGCGGCCGATCTCGACGTGATGCCATAGCTGATGACCAGCGCTTCGGCACCGTCCTGGAAGTCCCTCTTCACCAGGGCGATGTCGTTGGCGACCGCGTCAATCTTGGCGGTGTAGTGGTCGATCATCTCTTGAATGACCGCGGGCTTGGTTGTCAGGTAGGCGGCCTGATCGTGCGTCGAGGTCGTGTACCGGGCGATGTGCAACCCGCCGAAGTCCGAGATCGCCGGCACCTCGGCCGGCCGGCCGAAGCGGTGCGGCAGATACTCCTCGCCGTCCGCGGCCCGCTTGCGCTCCACCAACGGCGGAAGCTCGATGGCGTCCAGGTCCACCGACTCGCGTGTGACGCCGATCTCTTTGCTGGTGAGGACGAAGACGGGCGTGCGGTACTGTTCGGCGAGGTTGAAGGCGCGGTAGGTCAGCTCGTACGCCTCGCCAACGGTGGCCGGGCTGAGGGCGATGACCGGGAGCCCGCCGGAGGTCACCCAGCGCGTGAACTGAATGTCTCCCTCGGCGCCCTTGGTCGCCGAGCCGGTCGCCGGGCCCTGGCGCTGGACGTTTACGATGACCAGCGGCGTTTCGCCGATCTGGGCCAGGCCGACGTTCTCGCTGTACAGGCTCATCCCTGGGCCGCTGGTGGCCGTCATGGCTTTGCGGCCGGCCATAGCAGCGGCAATGCAGAAGCCCATCGAGGCGATCTCATCCTCGGCCTGGATGGCCGTGCCGCCAATCGCGGGCACGAGCTCCAACATGTAGTGCAGGATCGACGAGGCCGGGGTGATGGGGTAGCCGGCGAAGAAATCACAGCGGGCCTTCATCGCCCCGCGGGCGATCGCCTCGTTGCCTTCCAGGAATTCTCGTCCCATCGCACGCCTCTGGCCGTGTCCTCGCCCAAGCACGAAAGTCGAGCTAAAGCTTACTCGGCGCGCCTGCTCTATGGTAGGATAAGAAAATCCCCCCGCGAGCGGAACCCGGCGGGAAAAAGGGGTCAGGAACCTTTTGCCGGGACGGCCCGGAGGGTGCTTCGCACAAAAGGGTCCTGACCCCTTTTCCCCGAGGAAGGCGGTGCGAAGATGGGACGCTATTACATTCTGCGTGGCGAGTTGGTGGTCGAGGAACCGGATTTCGGCAAGTGGGTGGCCTGGCACGCCAGCTCGTATGAGAAGCTTCGCTGCGTCGCCCGAACATCCGTGAAGTTCGGTGCCGTGGTCACGGTCTTCCTGGGGATGAACATGGCCTTGGCGGAGTCCGAGCGGCCTTTGCTGTTTGAGACCCGGGTCATGGGGGGCTGGTTGAATGACCAGTGGGAGCGCTGTTCGACGCTCGATGAGGCCAGAGCGGCTCATAAAGCTTGGGTGGCCCGGATCCGCGCGATGGAGCAGGAGAACGAGCTTCC
>CAZWYT010000039.1:0-48197 GCA_964638325.1 uncultured Planctomycetales bacterium | reverse complement strand
CATGGACCGCAAGCTCATCCGCAATTTCTCGATCATCGCCCACATCGACCACGGCAAGAGCACGCTCGCGGACCGCCTGCTCCAGATCTCCGGGGCGATTTCCGAGCGCGACCTCAAAGAGCAGATCCTGGACGACATGGACCTCGAGCGCGAGCGCGGCATCACGATCAAGGCCTCCGCGGTCACGATCGACATTATGGTCGACGGCCAGACCTACATGTTCAACTTGATCGACACGCCCGGGCACGTGGACTTTCACTACGAGGTCGATCGGGCGCTGGCCGCGTGCGACGGGGCGCTGCTCGTCGTCGACGCGACTCAGGGCGTGCAGGCCCAGACCGTGGCCAACGCCTACGCGGCCGTCCACAACAACCTCGAGATCATCCCGGTCATCAACAAGATCGACCTGGCCAGCGCGACGCCCGAGGACGCCGCCATCGAGATCGAGCACGTCCTCGGCATCAGCGCCGAGCACGTGCAGTTCGTGTCCGCGAAGACCGGCCTCGGCGTGCCGGAGCTGATCCAGGCCATCGTCAGGCACCTCCCGGCGCCCACCGGCGATGCGGACGCCCCGCTGCAAGCCCTGATCTTCGACTCGGAGTACAACGACTACCGGGGCGTCATCTGCTATCTGCGCGTCATGCACGGCACGATCCGCAAGGGCCAGAAGGTCCTCCTGATGGGCCGCCAGCGCACCCACCTGGTCACCGAGCTGGGCAAGTTCCGCCCGCAGATGGCCGTGTGCGACGAGCTCTCCGCCGGCGAGACCGGCTACATGGTCGCCAGCATCAAGACCCTGTACGACGTGACCGTCGGCGACACGATCACCGACGCCGTCCACCCGGCCGCGGAGCCGTTGCCCGGCTACGAGCCCCCGCAGCACATGGTGTTCTGCGACTTCTACCCGGCCAGCGGCGAGGCCTACGACGCGCTGCGCGAGGCCTTGGAGAAGCTGAGCCTGAACGACGCCTCCTTCAGCTTCCAGCCGCAGCATTCCGACGCGCTGGGGCCCGGTTTCCGCTGCGGCTTTCTGGGCCTGCTGCACATGGACATCATCCAGGAGCGGCTGGAGCGCGAGTGCGGCGTCAGCGTCGTGCAGACCGCCCCGAGCGTGACGTACGAGGTGGTGTTGCACGACGGCCACCTGAAGCGCGTCGAGTCCGCCGGCGATTTGCCGGACATGGGCGTCATCGCGGAGCTGCGCGAGCCGATCATCGAAATGCAGATCATCGCGCCGGCCGACGCGATCGGCAGCATCATGCAGCTTGCCGAGCAACGCCGCGGGGCCTACCAGAAGACCGAGTACCTCTCGCCGCAGCGGGTGATGCTGACCTACGAGTTCCCGTTCAACGAAATCCTGTACGATTTCTACGACAAGCTGAAGAGCGTGACGCGCGGCTACGGCACCATGGACTACCATGTGATCGGCTATCGGGCCGGGGACCTGGTGAAGCTCGACATTCTGGTCAATGGCGTGCCGGTCGATGCGCTGAGCCTCATTTGTCACCGCAGCAAGGCCGAGGCCCGCGGGCGGCGGTTCCTCATCAAGCTGCGGCGCGAGATCGCCCGGCACCAGTTCGAGGTCGCGCTCCAGGCCGCGATCGGCGCCAAGATCATCGCCCGCGAGACGATCAAGCCCTTCCGCAAGGACGTGACCGCCAAGTGCTACGGCGGCGACGTGACCCGCAAGCGCAAGCTGCTGGAGAAGCAGAAGGCAGGCAAGCGGCGGATGAAGACGGTCGGCCGCGTGGAAATCCCGCAGAAGGCGTTCATGACGGTGTTGCAGCCGGACGAGGAGTAGCGCATCCGCGTCCGAAGAAACCGCCCAGGCGCCGAGAGCGCAGCGGACGCCAAGGGGGCGCTTGAATGCTGGTGCGAGTCGCGGCCGGAACAAGGTCGCTGGGGGTATAGCTGGGCTCGCCGCACCTGTCGAAAGTTGTCGGGGCGCGTCGAATACCACGCCGGACGCCGCGAATACCCCCGGGTCCCAGCGCAGTGGATTTATAATGCGCTTGCGGCGTGGCACACGCCACGCCGCGGTCTATGTGCCGCGAGGTTACGACTTGGCGGAGACGTCGGAAGGCAGCGTGCGGCGGACGGTGGGCGTCCGCGATATCCCGCTGGTGCTGCTGGCACCGCGGCGGGTATTTGCGCGGGTCGAGGACGTGGCGGCCTGGGGCTGGCCCCTGGTCCTGCTCCTCACCTTTGTGACGCTCATCGGCTATGCCACCGTCGAGACGGGGCTCATTGACCGCGAAGTGGACCGCACCGTCGGCGAGGCCATCGCGCGGATCGACAGCCAGCAGCGCGACGTCGTCGAGCGCTCCGCCCTGCGCGAGATGTACGACAACGAGTACAAACAGGGCGAGTTCACGAAGCTCCTGGAGCGGATCCGGGTCATTCTCGCCGAGCCGGCCGCCGCTCTCGCGACGGCCCTGACGGTCGCCGCGTTCTTGTACGGCGTCACGGCCCTGACGGGCCGCAAGCCCGAGTGGCACACGCTGCTCACAATCTGCGTTCTGGCCGGGTTTATCGACGCGCTGCGGCTGCTCGCGCGGCTGGGGCTCATGCTGCATTGCCGGAGCCTGGAGGTCGATACGTCACTGGCGCTGTTGACGCACTGGTTCGCCCAGACCCCGAGCGTGAGCCCGACAGCGCTCGCAGTCGCGTCGGGACTGTTGACGGCGCTCGACCCGTTCCGCATCTGGTACTGGCTGGTGACGATCACTGGGCTCTCCGTCACCAGTCAACTGCCGGGGTGGCGAGCCTGGCTGACCTGCGGGTTATGCTGGCTCGCCGCCGCCGGCGGACGCTGCGGCGTGGCGGTGGCCCTGGTCCCGGGGGTCCTGGGCGGTGCTCCGCCTGGGACGTAGTTGGAGTCGGCGATGAAGACGGCGATCGGAATCGTAGTCCTCGGCGTGGTGGTGGGCGGTATCTACCTGCTCAACGACCTGACGCGCACCAAGGACGGCAAGAGCCGCCTGCACGTCGCGGGCGAGCTGGCAATCCAGGTGGAGTCGGTGTGCCCTGAACAGCGCGAGATCGTCCGCACCGTGCAGGCCCCGGGCGAGGTGGAAGCCTTCGCCGAGGTCGATGTCAGTTCGGAGGTCGTCGGCAAGATCCTGGAGATGCCGGTCGAGGAGGGCGATCGGGTTCGGGCCAACGACCTGCTCTGCCGACTCGACGACGCCAACTATCGGGCGCGCGTGCTGTCCTGCGAGGCCAACGTCGCCAAGCTGAAGGCCCAGATCACGCAAGCGGAAGCGGACGTAGAGAAGGCCGAGCGCGACTGGGATCAGCAGCAACGCCTGCGCGAGACGAACGCGACCTCGCTGCTCGAAGTGGCGAATTACCGCACCGCGCTCATCGGGGCCCGGGCGGCGCACGAGATGCGTAAGCAGGAGCTCGTCGAGGCTGAGGCCGCCCTGCAGTCGGCGAAGGAGGATCTCGCCAAGACCGTGATCACCGCGCCCATTGACGGCGTCGTGGCGCAACGCTTCGCCAAGCAGGGCGAAGTCGTGATCACGGGGACGATGAACAACCCGGGCACGCGCATCATGGTGATCAGCGACCTGTCGAAGATGCAGGTCCGTTGCCGCGTCGACGAAGCCGACGCGCCGCTCGTCGCCGCGGAACAGACCGCCCGCATTTACCTGCAATCGGACACCCGCCGCAGCGTGCCTGGCAGCGTCCTGCGCGTGGGGACCAAGGGCACCAAGCCGGTCGGGCGTGACGTGGTCACGTTCGAGACGTTGGTGCTCATCTCCGACGATGATCCGCGCGTGAAGCCGGGCATGACGGCCAACGTCGAGATCGAGGTGGCCCGCAAGGACAGCGTCCTGACGATCCCGGTCCAGGCGGTCGTGTACCGCAAACGCGGCGACCTGCCGCCGGAGCTCGTCGCGCAGCTCGAGGAACAGCGGGCCCGGGCCAACGCGCTGGCCCGGCAGAACGTGGCGGAGTACATCCGGCTGGTCTTCTGCATCGCGGACGGGAAGGCCCATCCGCGGCTGGTACAGACGGGGATCAACGACATCGCCCGCGTCGAGATTACGGACGGCCTGACGCTGGCCGACGAGGTGGTCACGGGCCCGTATCGCAGCCTGGACCAGCTCAAGGACGGGTCCGGGGTGAAACGTATCGAGAAACCGGCCGCAACGGGTGGAACGCCGGCCCCGACCGCCAACGAGGGCCAGGCGCGCGACAATAAGGCGGCTGCCACGACGACCGCGCCGAGCGAGGGAGCCTAGTGTTGTGAGTCACCGGTTCACTCCATCAGCCGGCGACCTGCCCGCGCCCGCCCAGCCCGTAATCGAGCTGCTCGACGTGTACAAGGACTACCGCGTCGGCACGGAGCTGGTGCATGCGCTACGCGGCATATCGCTGGCCATCCAGGAGAACGAGTACGTGGCCGTCATGGGCCAGTCGGGCAGCGGCAAGAGCACGCTGATGAACATCCTCGGCTGCCTCGACGTGCTGACCACCGGCACCTATCGCCTGCGCGGGCAGGATGTGTCGAAGCTCTCGCAATCCCGGCTGGCACACGTCCGGGGCCGCCAGATCGGCTTCGTCTTCCAGTCGTTCGAGCTGCTGGGCCGCACGACCGCGCTCAAGAACGTCGAGCTGCCGCTCACGTACACGCGCGCCCGCCATCGGCGGCAGCGCGCCACCGAAGCGCTGCGCCGCGTGAACCTGCTGGACCGGGCCCATCACCGGCCGAATCAGCTTTCCGGCGGCCAGAAACAGCGCGTCGCTATCGCGCGGGCCTTAGCCCAGCAGCCGGACATCATCCTGGCCGACGAGCCAACCGGAAACCTGGACAGCGCGACCGGGGACGAGATCATGACCATCTTCGACGGCCTGCACGCCGAGGGGCAGACCATCATCATCGTGACCCACGAAGAGAACGTTGCCCGGCACTGTCGGCGGACCGTGCGGCTCCGCGACGGGCAGATCCTGTCGGATACGGGCAACGGGGATGGAGCGCGTCCGCCGGGCGCCCCCGCGCTGGCGACCGCGCAGGTGCCGACCCCATGAAGGCGCGACCCGTACTGATCGACGTGCTGCTGTTCCTCCCCGACCGCGTGGCGGCCCTGGCCGGCAACGTCCTCACCGCGCTGGTGCAGATCTGGGCCAACAAGATCCGGTCGCTCTTGACCGTCCTCGGCATCATCATCGCCGTCACCTCCATCATCACGGTCGTCTCGATGGTCGAAGGCTTCGGCAACTACGTGACCAGCTTTCTGCGCGGCCTCGGGACGAACATGATGGTCGTTTACCCCGAGGCGGTGCGCGGCCCGCGGGGCGAGGTCTTGCGCCGCGCCGAGATGACGATCGAGGACATCCAGGCCGTGGACGCCGGCGCCGCGGCCATCCGCCGCACTTCGCCCGTCGTCTGGAACGGGGCCGTGATCGAATACGGGCGGCAGCAGCTCACGGGCATCGAGCTGCGTGGGACGAACGAGTTCTTCCAGGCGATCCGGAACTTCTACGTGGACGCGGGACGGTTCTTCGGGGCGGTGGACGTGGAGAGTGGGGCGGCGGTCTGCGTGCTGGGGCGTGAGGTGCTGCGGAAGCTCGAATGCGACGAATCGATCGTCGGGGATTACGTGCACATCGACAGCCAGCGGTTCCAGGTCGTCGGGCTGCTGGAGTCGAAAGGGAGCTTCATGGGCGAGAACCAGGACGAGATGATCCTCATCCCCTGGACGACCGCGGTGAAGATGTACCCCCGCGCCCGCAAGTACCTGGGCTTCTATGTGGAAGCGGTCCAGGAGTCGCAAATCCCGGAGGCCGAAGGCCAGCTCGTGCGCATCCTCCGCCAGCGGCACGGCCTGAAGCCCGGCGACGTGAACGACTTCGGCATCTTCAAGCAGGACCAGGTCCTCCAGGAGTTCCACAAGATCCGCATCATTGCCACGAGCGTGCTGGCCGGGATCGTGAGCATCTCGCTGCTGGTCGGCGGCATCGGCATCATGAACGTCATGCTGGTCTCGGTCACCGAGCGCACCCGCGAGATCGGGTTGCGCAAGAGCGTCGGCGCGCGCCGGCGGGACATCCTGCTCCAATTCCTGACCGAGGCGGTGGTGCTGGCGACCGTCGGCGGCGCGATCGGGATTGCCCTGGGGTACTCGATCAGCTACCTCGCTTCCCTGCACCCCAGCATGGTGCCGGTCACGGTGCCGCTGTGGTCCGTCGCCCTCGCCTTGGGTTTCAGTGCCAGCGTCGGGATCTTCTTCGGCATCATTCCGGCGTTCAAAGCGGCGATCATTCACCCCATTGATGCCCTGCGCCACGAATGAGAACGGGGGGAACGCCGCCTGCCCTACCCGCAGCGGCCCGCGGCAGGCCGCAGCGGTTGGTCAATGTTCTCCGCCGCGAACGCGCACACCGGCTTCGGTCACGATCCAGAGCTGACCCGCGATGGGTTCCGATGCGAGCAGGGTCACCACCCTGCCAAATACCTCGAGGAGATGGCGCTTCGCCTGGTGTTTGACACGCAGGACGATGAGACCGGCATATTCCTCAGGCGGGTACTGCCGAATGTCGCCGAAGTCGAGGTCGAGGCTGACGATCACGCGGTTCTCGGTGCGACATGTGTCCGCCATGTGGCCGTCAGAGGCACCACCCAGCCGCTGGTCCAGGGCACCGAGCGCGTCGAATCCGGCGTCGGCCAACAGGGAAAGGAATTCCGCGGGCAGATTCTCGTCGACCTTGAAGCGCGGGCGGCCGGTGGGCATTAAGCCACTCCCGGCACGAACGGGATGACCCGCTCGCGGGCCAGTTCCGCGGCATAGAGCATCGCCGCCTGGATGTCCTCGCGCGTCAGGGACGGGTAGCTACGCAGGATTTCTTCGATGCTCTCCCCAGCGGCGAGGTTGTCGAGGATAATGGAGACCATGATGCGCGTGCCCTTGATACACACCCGTCCGTGGCAGACTTGAGGGTCCGCGGTAATCCGGTCGCGCCAGTCCATAGGTCACCTCCCCCCCATTCTACACACGAACCACCCCGCTTCCACTGCTGCACGGGCGCGCAAACCGCGCCGTCAGCCATCGCTGCCTGCACGCAGCGCACCGGCCGTGGAAGGCAGCCAGCGCGCTGCCGCCTCGATCGCCTCAGGATGGCGCCGCAACGCCGGCCGGCGCAAATTCCCCGGTCGGCGGAACCGCGGCGCGGACCGTCAGCACCGGGATGCTCGTGAGATGCCGCAAATCGTTAATGGTCGACCCGTGAAACAGGTCGCCGAGCCAGCGGTGGCCGTGGGTGCCGGCCACGATCAAGTCGCAGCGCTCCAGCTCGGCGATGCGTGCGACCTCCTCGGCGGGGTCGCCGGCCCCAACGCGCGTGACACAGGGCAGCCCGGCGGCCCGGAAGCGGGCCCCGACGCGCTCCAGGTAGTCCGTGTCGTGCCGGGCCTCCTCGTCGTCCACGGTCTCCCCCAGAAACCGGGCCGTCGCGCTTTCGACCGCATGGATCAGGACCACTTCGGCCCCGGTCGCCCGGATCAGCGGAATCACCGCGGCCAGGATGCGCCCATCGCGCGGCGTGGCCTCCAAAGCGAGCGCGACGCGGCGATACTGGTTGGGCAGCGAAGTCTCCAGCGCCGGCAGCTCCGGCGTAGGAACCCGCACTTCGAGCCGCTCACGCCACACACGCCAGAAGGGCTCGAACGTCATCCACGCCAGCAGCGGCACGAGCAGCACCGTGACGGGGAGAAGCAGGAATTGCACGGCGGCGTTGCCGGCCGCCCAGCCGTCCGCGATCGCCTCCATCACCAGCTTGATATTGAGCCCGATGATGAGCGCGGTTGCGACCCACGCCAACACCCGCCCCCAGACCGGCGTTGCGAACTGCCCCATCTTGCGCCGGTCGCTCGTGAAGTGCACCAGCGGCACGACGGCGAAGGAAAGCTGCAACGACAGGACCACTTGCGAGAGGATTAGCAGGTCGCCGACGCCGTTGTCGCCCCGCCAGAGGATCACGATCACCGCCGGGATGATCGCGAGCAGTCGCGTAATCAAGCGGCGCAGCCACGGGCGCAGCCGCAGCGAAACAAAGCCCTCCATGACCACCTGCCCGGCGATCGTGCCGGTGATGGTGGAGGACTGGCCCGCCGCCAGCAGCGCGATGGCGAACGCAATCGGGGCCAGCACGCTTCCCAGCAGCGGTTGCAGCAAGGCGTGGGCGTCCTCCAGCGACGCCACGTCGTTGTGCCCGCTCTGGTGGAACACGGCCGCCGCCAGCACGAGGATGGCCGCGTTGACGACGAAGGCCCCGTTCAGGGCCACGACCGAATCCACCAGGTTGAACCGCGCGCCTTCCCGCAGCCCACCCACCGAGGGCTCGACCGCCCGCGACTGCACGAGCGCCGAGTGCAGGTACAAATTGTGCGGCATCACCGTCGCGCCCAGGATGCCGATCGCGATGTACAGCTCCTCACCGGACAGATACCGGGGAGCAAACCCGGACACGATGGGCCCCAGCGGCGGCCGCGAGAGGAGCATCTCCATCCCGAAGCACACGCCGATCGTGACCACGAGGCTCAGCACGATGGCCTCGATCTTGCGGATGCCGTAGGACTGCAGCACCAGCAAAAGCAGCACGTCGAACGCGGTGATCAACACGCCCCACAGAATCGGGATGCCGAAGAGCAGTTTCAGGCCGATCGCCGAGCCGAGCACTTCCGCCAGGTCGCAGGCGGCGATCGCCACCTCGCACAGGACCCAGAGCACCCACACGACGACCGTAGGGTAGTGGTCGCGGCAGGCCTGGGCCAGGTCACGCCGGGCGATGAGCCCCAGCCGCGCCGCGAGCGTCTGGAGCAGGATCGCCATCAGGTTGGCGGCCAGGATGACCCAGATCAGGCGGTAGCCGAAGCGGGCCCCGCCGGCGATGTCCGTCGCCCAGTTGCCGGGGTCCATGTACCCGACCGACACCACGAAGGCGGGTCCGGTAAACGTGAACAAGCGCTGCCAGAACGTCGAGCCGTGCTGCACCGGCACGCTCGCGTGAACTTCCGGCAACGAGGTCCGGGACTTTCGGCCGCGCATGCCCTGAGTGTAGGGCTGCCGGCTGGGGCGTCAATTGTGCGGCGCGACCACGAATCAAGGCCGGTTGTGGGTGCCCCATCCCGTAGCCGCCGTAGGCGGTTCGGGGTGGGCGATGGACGACACTGGTGCGTGATTCCGCGGGTGCGAGATTCCCATCTCGCACCGAGACGGGCCGGATTCCCATCCCTCCGGGTGCGCGAGGGGATTCTCGCACCAGCATGGGTGGGGCACGGACACCCGGCCGTTGCCGCCGTCGCCGCCGCCCCGTAAAGTAGTGGTTTGCCCCCGCTGGCGTGTGGCAGGCACAGTGGCGCGACGAAGCACAGGGGGGCGGAGGCGGACGTACCCACCAACGATAGGAGAAGCTCACGTGGCCAAGCGAACGGTTGTGACGATGCCCGGTGATGGCATTGGGAAGGTGGTCTTGCCGCAGGCGCTGCGCGTCCTCCAGGCGGCGGGTTTCGACGCGGACTACGTCCACGGCGACATCGGCTGGGACTTCTGGATCAACGAGGGCAACGCCCTGCCGCAGCGCACGATCGACCTGCTCGCAAAGCACAAGATCGGGCTGTTTGGGGCGATCACCTCCAAGAGCAAGGACAAGGCCGAGGCGGAGCTTTCGCCGAGTTTGAAGGACAAGGGCTACACGTATTTCAGCCCGATCGTCACCATGCGCCAGCACTTCAACCTCGACATCTGCATCCGCCCGTGCACCTCGTTTAAGGGCAGCCCGCTGAACTTCATTCGCCGCACGCCCCACGGCGGCATCGAGGAGCCGAAGGTGAACGCGGTCGTGTTCCGGCAGAACACGGAGGGCTTGTACGCCGGCGTCGAGTGGACCAACCCGCCGGAGCCCGTCCGCAAGGCGTTCGAGTCGCACAAGAAGTGGGCCGCGTTCAAGAGCGTCCCCCCGGCCGACCTGGCGGTTTCGCTGCGGATCATCACGCGCGAAGCCAGCCGGCGAATCTGCAAGGCGGCGTTCGAGTACGCCAAGAAGTTCGGCTACAGGTCGGTCACGATCTGCGAGAAGCCGAATGTGCTGCGCGAGACCAGCGGGCTGTTTACGAGCGAAGGGAAAGCCGTCGCCAAAGATTATCCGGGCATCAATTGCTGGGAGACCAACATCGACGCCCAGATGATGTGGTTGACCAAGAACCCCGAAGACTACGGCGTCGTCGTGTGCAGCAACATGTTCGGCGACATCGCCTCGGACGCGTTCGCCGGCCTGGTCGGCGGGCTGGGGTTCGCGTGCAGCGCGAACATCGGCGAGGACGTGGCGGTGTTTGAGCCGACGCACGGCTCGGCCCCGAAGTACGAAAAACTCGATCCGCCGATCGTCAACCCGATCGCGATGATCCTGAGCGCGTGCATGATGCTCGATCATCTGGGCGAGACGGCCAAGGGCAAGCGCATTCGCGACGCGATCGCGGCGGTGATCGCAGGGGGCCAGGTGTGGACGTACGACATGCTGCGCCTGACCGGCGGCCCGGACGTCTTCAAGCACGGCGCCGCCAGCACGACGCAGATGGCGGAGGCGATTATTCAGAAGCTGTAAGCTGTCAGCTATCAGCTTTCAGCCAGAGGCGGGCTGTGCGCGGCCCGGCCTCTGTGGCACCGGCATCTTGCCGGTGACCGCGGCCGGCTGTGGAATGTAGCGGCCGACCCCCGAGTCGGCCGTGGGAGGAAGCGCGGGTGCCGGCCGATCGGGATCTTAGCGACCGACCTCCCGGTCGGGCGCACAAGACGGAGAGGCGGCCGGTGAGTGACAAACGAGTGACGGACGATGCCTTGGGCGAGCCAAGCATGCCTACACCCAGCTCGCCGCGGCAGGAGCGGACCTTGATCTGAAGCGGTCGTCCCCCCAGAGGAGCTCCCCAATGGCTGACACCCGGGTGCAATTGGAAGTGGAGGATTGGGTCCGGCGGGAGTGGCTTCCGAAGCAATTCGGTGAGCAGTTCAGCCGAGAGCGCCTCCGTCTCGCTCCGGGCGGCGTGTTCGAATTCGATGCTGTCAACCGCGACTTCTCCGTCGTCGCGACGATTTCAACGAGCTGCGCGCGAACAGTCACGGGCAAGCGTGCAGTGGGCAAAATGATGAAGCTGCGCTCTGATATGTTCTTCCTGCTGCTGGCGGACGCGAAGCGCAGGTACCTGGTCCTGACCGACCAGTCCATGTTCGCGGAATGCGAAAAGGAACGTGCGAGTGGGCGGATTCCCGCGTCAATCGAATTCTTCTATGCCCCGATCCCGACGGAACTCGCGAAACGCCTGGCCGCTTCTCAACAAGTTGCATCAGAAGAGGTCAGGCCGGACAAGCGCCAGTCATGATCCTCGCTGCCTACCATCGCCAAGCCCAGGCACGGCGGCGGCCGATCCGCGTGTTGGCCGACCGTAGCGGCCGACCCCCGAGTCGGCCGTAGAAGGCCAAATGACGAAACCTCGCCGAGACATCCCGCTCCGCGACCTCACGACCTATGGCGCCAGCCGCGCCGTGCGCCACCCAGACTGTGACTACAGCGGAAACGTCGACGTGCACCTGACCCTCTGTGCGGCGCAGACCAACGCATTTGCGAACACCGAGACCGCGCGGCTGGTCTGCGTGAACGTCGAATTCTACTGTAGCAAGCTCGGATTTGAGCTCTATGGTTACTGCCTGATGCCGGACCACATGCATATGCTCCTATCGCCCGTGAAATCGCGGACCCCCGTCGGTACATGGTTGCGGCAGTTCAAGAGCTTCACCACGCGGCAGCATCAGTTGCGAACCGGCGAACCTCAGTTGTGGCAGCGATCGGCCCACGATCATGTGTGCCGAACAGGCGAAACCGCGGAGACCGTGCTTACATACATTATCAACAACCCCGTTCGCGCGGGGTTGGTGGAACGCTGGCAGGATTGGCCGTGGACAAAGGTGTTCATCGCACTATGACCGTTCTTGGCCTTCTACGGCCGACACGGGGGTCGGCCGCTACCAACCGGCCGACACGGGAGGCCGACGCTACGGCGCCGTGCGCCGCCACATTGGAGGAATCATGATCCCTGACAAAGACATTCGATCGCTGTTTGGTACGGTCCTCGAACGCATCACCAACAAGGACCTCCGCGACAAGGTCGTCAAGACCTGGCTGCTCGCCTGCGAGCGCGGCGGATGGACCGGCGTGGACGAGCTGACCAAGATGCCGTTCACGCTGCTGACCAATTGCCACGGCATCAACTTCGTCGAGCACACGCTCGCGGTTACCGAGGGCGCATACGGGCTGGCGAAGGCACAAGAGACCGCGTACGGCAAGCTGCCCTACAAGATCGACTACGACCGGCTGCTGGCGGGCGGGCTTCTGCACGATGTCGGCAAGCTGCTGGAGACGGAGAGGGACGGCAAAGGCGGCTATCGCAAGAGCCGCTCCGGGACGTGCCTGCGGCACCCGATCTCCGGCACCGCCCTCGCGGTCGAAGCAGGCATCCGCGACGATACAATCCTGAACACGATCGCCTGCCACGCGAAAGAGGGCGAAGGTGCCCCCAAATGCCTCGAAACGGTCCTGATCCACCAGGCCGATTTCGCGACCTTTGACCCGCTCGTGATGTTGGAGAAGAATACGCTGATTCAATGAGGTTAGACTGCCCGGTGCGCTCCCCCGAGCCGCGGGTTTCAACCCGCGCGGTGGACCGCGCGGCGTGAACGCTGCGGCTCAGAAAAGCCCGCTGGCGCCGATATCCGCCCCGTACTGGAGGTTCACCGATGGCACAGACATTGGTTGAGAAAATTGCTCAGCAATACGCAGTCGGCCTCCCCGCCGGACACGAGGTGCACGCTGGCGACTTCCTCTCCGTCCGCCCGCTGCACTGCCTGACGCACGACAACACGTCAGCGGTGATCCCCAAGTTCAAGCAGATGGGCGCCAAGCGGATTTTCGACCCCGGCCAGCCGGTCTTCGCCCTGGATCACGACATTCAGAATCAGAGCCCCGACAACCTCGAGAAATACGCCAAAATCCGTGCGTTCGCGTGCGATAACGGCATTGCGTTCTACCCGGCCGGCCGCGGCATCGGCCACCAGGTCATGGTGGAAGAGGGCTTCGTGCTGCCCGGCTCGCTCGTCGTCGGGTCGGACTCGCACTCGAACCTGTACGGCGGGCTCGCCGCCCTCGGCACGCCGGTGGTGCGCACGGACGCCGCCGCCATCTGGGCTACGGGCCGTACGTGGTGGCAGGTCCCGGAGATCGTGAAGGTCAATCTGCGCGGTGAGCTCCAGGCGGGCGCGACCGGCAAGGACGTGATCATCACGCTCATCGGCACCTTCAACAAAGACGAGGTCCTCAACTGCTGCCTCGAATTCACGGGCCCGGGCGGCGCCCATCTGAGCCTCGAAGAGCGGCTGACCATCGCGAACATGACTACCGAATGGGGCGCGCTCGCGGGCGTGTTCCCCTACGACGACGTCGCGCGGAAGTACCTGCTCGCGCGGGCGAAGCACTTCAAGCAGCGCGGCGACGTAAAGCCGCGCATCACGCCGGAGCTGGTCGCGCAGCTTGACCGCGAACGCATCGCGGCGGACCCGGAGGCCGCCTACGCGAAGGAGCTGGATTTTGACCTTTCCGCGGTGACGCCGTTCGTGGCCGGCCCGAACGAAGTCAAGACCATCACGCCGCTGCCGGAGATTGAGCAGAAGGGGGTGAAGATCGACAAGGCGTTCTTGATGAGCTGCGTGAACGCGCGGCTGCAGGACTTTGAGGCAGCAGCACAGGTGATCAAGGGGCAGAAGGTGGCGCCGCACGTGAAGTTCTACGTCGCCGCCGCGTCGAGCGAGGTCGAGCAGCAGGCGCGCGAGCGCGGCCACTGGCAGGCGTTGATGGACGCGGGCGCGATCGCGTTGCCGCCGGGTTGCGGGGCGTGCATCGGGCTGGGACAGGGCGTGCTCGAGGACGGCGAGGTTGGCATTTCCGCGACGAACCGCAATTTCAAAGGCCGCATGGGTTCGCCGAAGTCGTTCGTGTACCTGGCGAGTCCCGCGGTCGTGGCGGCGTCGGCGGTGGCGGGCAAGATCGCCGCTCCGCGGATTCCCCTCCCTCCTAGGGAGGGGGCAGGGGGAGGGTCGCGGCTCAAAGGCACAATCAAGGTCAACGAGCGCACGCCCGCGGCCGCGAAAGTGGAGATCATCCCCGGCTTTCCGCAGAAGGCGGAAGGCGAGTTGCTGCTGGTCCCCAAGGACAACATGAACACCGACGGGATTTACGGCAAAGACTACACCTACAACGAGAAGATGACGCCGGCGGAAATGGCCCGCGTGGCGATGCTGAACTACGACCCGCAGTTCCAGAGGCTGGCGCGCGAGGGCGACATTCTGGTCGGCGGCTACAACTTCGGCTCCGGCTCGTCGCGCGAACAAGCCGCGACCGCGCTGAAGTTCCGTGGTTTGCGGTTGATCATCGCCGGCTCGTTCTCGCAGACGTACAGCCGCAATGCCTACAACAATGGGTATATCTGTATAGAGTGCCCGAAGCTGGTGGATGATTTGCGGGCAGCGCTGAAGGACAACAAGGCCTTGACGATTCGTAGCGGGTGGAAAGCCGCCATTGACTTTACCCGCTCGATCATTCGCGTTAATGGTAGGGAGTACGCGTTCCCGGCTCTTGGCACGGTGGCCCAGGAACTGGTCGTCAAAGGCGGTTTTGAGGCCGTGATCCGCGACCAGCTCGCAAGAATGTCATAACACCACATAGGCACGGAGACACAGAGCGGAGAGGCCAGAATGCCGACGATTACCGAGCAGATCGCCCGCTGGGCTACCGAAGTCAAGTACGAACATCTGACCCCGCAGGCCATCGACGCCGCGAAGCGCTTTCTCTACGACACGCTCGGCTGCGCGCTGGGCGGGTCGCAAGTGCATGACTGCCAGATGTTCCTCCAGCATTACCGCGACCTGAACCAGCCCGGGCCCTGCACCGTCATCGGCGCCGGCGACCAGATGAACGTCGGTGCCGCGTCGCTGCTCAACGCCCTTATGGTCCGGGCGATGGACTACAACGACATCTACTGGAAACAGGACCCCGCGCACCCGTCGGACCTAGCCTCCGCCCCGCTGGCCATCGCCGAATGGAAGCACCTCTCCGGCCAGAACCTGCTCGTCGGCCTGGTCCTGGGCTGGGACTTCACCATGCGCCTGTGCCACATCGCCGTCCCCGGCATCCGCGAACGCGGCTGGCACCACGCGACACTGATGGCGTACGCGACGCCGGTGGTGGCCGGCCGCATGTTGGGCCTGACGTGGCAGCAGATGCAGCACGCGATCGGCATCGCGGCGTGCCACCGCTTCACGCTCGGCTGCGCGGTGGCCGGCAAGCTCACCATGATGAAGAACACGGTCAGCCCGCTGGCCACGCGCGACGGGGTAGAGGCGGCCCTGCTGGCGCAGCGTGGCTACACTGGCCCCGAGGGCGTGTTCGAAGGCAAGGAGGGCATGGAGCACTGCCTCGGCAAAGGCAAGGATGGCGGCAAAGGCTGGGATTATAGCTGGATTACGGACAAGCTCACCTCCGCCCTTGAACGCGGCGGCGACCCGGCCAACGGCCTTGGCTGGATGATCACCCAGTGCGGCATGAAGAGCTACCCGATCGAGGCGCTGATGCACTCGCCGGTGTCGGCGACGCTGCACATCATGCAAGCCAACAAACTGCGGGCGGAAGATGTCAAGTCTGTACTCATCGAGAGCATCGCCCGCGCCGCGGACATCCTCTCCGATCCCGCCAAGTACGACCCGCAGAGCAAGGAGTCGGCGGACCATAGTCTGCCGTACTGCATCGCCGCCGCGTTGGCCGAAGGCCGCGTGACGCCGCTGGAGTTCAAGGAGGAGAAGCTCTGGGACCCGCGGCTGCGGGCGCAGATGGCGAAGGTAAAAGTGGTGGCGAACGCCGACTTCGAGAGAGCGTTTCCGGCCAAGCAGTGTACGCGGGTAACGATCACGACGAATGACGGCCAGACGTTCACGCACGCGATGGATTACCCGAAGGGCGATCCGCGCGACCCGATGACGATCGAGGAGCTCCAGGTCAAGTTCGACGCCCTGGCGAGTCCGATCATAAGCGAAAAGCGGAGGACGCAACTTCGCGACACGATCTTCAGCCTGGAAAAGCTCGACGATGTCGGCAAGCTGATGAAGCTGACCGTGGCGGACCGGTGAAACCGCCGAGGTACCAAAAGCGCCAAGGGCGCCAAGGGAGCGTGGGGCCTGGCCTGCCGTCCGACGCCGGGACCGCGTTTTTGACCGCGCCAGCCCAAGGCCGCCAAGATTGCCATTTCTTGACACCCCCCTCTTGGCGGTGTTGGTTATGGGACCACTGCCTTCGAATGAGCGACCGCTGAGGCCGCCGTGGAAGCGGGATGTTTGTGTGGCGTTTGCCGTCACGAGTGGTCAACCGTCAGCGGTCATGCGTCAGGGCGAGTGCAGGACCTCGAGCGTCAGCCTCTGAGGGAAGAATAGCACGCGAATTAGAGGGCGCGGGCTCGGGGATCGAGTTTGGCGGCGTGGCGCGGAGATTGGTGGGCTTCGGCGGAAAGAATCGCATTCATTTGTCGTTCCGCAGGTTGTCCGGGCGTTCTGCGGCTGCGTGCTTGGTCGCCCGGCGTGCGCGGCTCGCGTGGCGCCAGGTTCGTTTCGCCCACCCGCCGACTCGATATACTATGAGGTGTCGCGCCGGGCATGGTACTTCCGGACGGCGGTGCGGCAGTTGATTGGAGGCAGGCATGACCCTGCAACACACCATCAAGGCGGTAATCCGGCCGGGCGAACAGTCCGGCTATGTCGGCGAGTGCCTGGAGGTTCCCGTCGTCACGCAGGGCGAGAGCCTCGATGAGACCGTCGCCAACCTCCGGGAAGCCGTGGCCTTGCACCTGGAGGGCGAAGACCTCGGCGACTTGGGACTGGTCGCCGAGCCAACGTTGATTGTCACGATGGAGCTGGAGCCGCTTCGTGCCTAGCCTCAAGCGCATGTCCGGGGCGAAGTGATCAGCATCTTCATGGCGTTTGGATTCGCGGTGCACTCACGGAAGGGCAGCCACGTGAAGCTGCGGCGGATCAGCGCATCGGGCGAACGCCAGACGCTTACGATCCCGGACCATCGCAACACATGGCAATACCACTATTAATCGTGCTGATCATAAATGTCCTCCCGCCAGCGGGAACGGCTCTGTATACCGTGTGCCGCTGGCAGCGCCGGCGATGCTCATCTGTTTCCGCGCGCATTCGTCGGGGCGGCCTGGCGGGCATGATGATGGGGCTGCTCATCGGTCTCCTCGCTGTGCTGGGTTCCAGCTTCTGCTTGCTCGGGCCTGTCCTTGCATTCCCGGCGTTTTTTGTCGCCGGCGAGCTCGGATTGTCGCAGAGCGAACTTGTCACCGACGCGGGAGTCCAGAATTGGTGGGCCTACACCGTCCTCGCGGTGACATCCGATGGTGCCCTCGGACTGGCTGCCGGAGCGGTTGTAGGAATCATCTCTCGGCCGCGACGACGCAATGCGCCCGGTCTGTGCTTGGAATGTGGTTACGACTTGACCGGTAACGTAAGCGGTCGGTGCCCGGAGTGCGGAACAGACATAGCGCACTAGTGAGTGGGGGGGCTGCGCCTGTGTGCGACTTGCGGTTCTCGCCCGCCGAGACCGACAAGCCACAAGCCGCCGTGACTTGCCCTACAGCTTTGGTTACTCCGGAAGCAAAAACCCCAGGTGCAGTTCCGCGTGGCGCAGGTTCAACGCGATGCGCTGCGCTTCGGGCAGCTTACCGAAGGCCGGGCTGTCGTGGCGGGCCGGCTCGCGCTCCATCCGGTCGAGCGCGGCGCGTAGCCGCGTCGCCCCTTCATCGGCGCTGAGCGGCTCGGTCCCGAAGGTGCCACCCGCGACCCGCGGGATGCGCACGCCGGCGTCCATCTCGCCCGCGAGGTAGTGCTTGAGCTTGCGGCGCACGAGCAGGCGGATGAACCAGGGTAGGCGCATCGGGTACCCGTCGTAGGCGAAGTTGATCCACGTCGCCAGGTGCCCGAAGGCCTGCCCGGCGGTCCAATTGCCGCTGCGTCGCAGCGTCCCCGCGCACTCGGCCGCCAGAACCCGGTCGATCTCGGCCCGCAGCTCGTCCACGCTGCTGAAGCGAAGCCGGCGACGTTCCTGCACCTTGCCGGTGTCGATGGTGGTGGTCATGGATACCCTCCTGCTTTGGCCAAACCCGACTTATCTTGCCGTTCGGGCGGCCCTTGATGCGCCGCCGTCGGCCCAAGTCAGAGCCACCCGCGTCGCTTCCCGCGGCGCCCGGTTTTGCCCCGCGGATGCCGGTGCCACGTCGCCAGACGCGCGTTCACGTCCTCCAGGTCGAAGGCGTCCGGATCGAAAGCGCCGCCGAGCCACTCGCGCCGCTCATCGTGCTCCGGGTGCTTCGGGTCGCGCAGCGCCGCCAGCATCTCGTAGTAGCCCCAGACGCCGCCGCAGTCTTCGGGCGGACACGCCCCTTTGCCGGCCAGGCACACCGGGTAGCGCACGCCCTCTGTCGGTGCGTAGGTCTTCCCAAGCTCAACCGCATGCTCCCAGTCGTCGCCGAAATCGTACTCGTAGAGCAGCTTCTGCTTGGCGCGTAGACCGAGGTCGGCGAGCGACACAGCCCGCTCGTCCTCGCCCTCCATGTCCTCGACGCGGCGGTCGGTGAAGACCCGTTCGCCGCGCAGGCGCAATCCCAGGTCCGTCCAATCGCCGCTCGAGACGATGCGGGCGAGGTCGCTGGGTTTGGGGCGCGAGCTGGCGGTCTTCAGCCGAAACTGGTGCAGGTGGCCATCCATCCACCCCATGACCAGTTGAATAATCTCATGCAGCTCCGCCAGCGTGAAATCGGCCGGGACGGCGATCCGGCGCCAGATGGGCGGCTTTGTGCCGCGCAGCGTGATTCTCAGTTCGTGAATCGGTACGACGGCCGTCAGCTTCGCGTTTGTCATACGCGCCACCCTCCATCCGGTTCTGTTCCAGCGGCCCGCTCGCCACCGCCGGCGGGGACCTGCCCACAGCGATATTCTGGACTGCTGGTTGCGCGGCGCCAAGCTGCGGGGCAAGACTTAGGGCCTGACGATCCTACGCACGCCCGAACGCTCTGTGATCCGTGCCTCGGAACCGCGGACGCGGTCGTCGCGCACTGGCGTGTGTTCCGTCGTGAGATTACGCCGGCGGCAGGCCCAGGCACCGTCGCCAGGCGCTGAGCTGGCCGAGATGGCTCATGACGTGGCCGCTTATATAGAACCCGAGCATCGACCCAATCGTCAGGAAGAGCTTGGGCGGGCCGCCATCGCCCGGGTGCGGGGCCAGCAGCGCCTCGTCCGCCGCCTCGCTCACCACGCTCAGTGCCGCCGCATAGCCGTCGAAGAACCGCGTGGTCAGCTCCGCCAGCGGCGGATAGAGCGTGCCATCCGGATCGTCGCGGCACTCGGCCCCCGCCGCGAACAATGCGGGGTACGACGCCGGGCAGGCCGTCGCCCCGGCCGGCCGGCCCAGCCGCTCGAATATCTTGGCCGGATACAGGTCCAGATGCCCGAGCACGAAAGCGGCGTGATTGGATTGCACCACCGGTCCGCCGGGCCGGGCCAGGCGGGCATAATTGTCCGGCGTGACACCGTTGAGCAGCCGCCGCGCGTAAAGCTGCCCGAGACCCCCGCTGGCCGCCAGAATCTGTCCGATTTGCCCCATGAGCGTTCCTCTTCGGCTCGTTAAGGCATCATAGCAAGCAGAGCAGGTCGCGTCCGTGTGCGACCTGCCCTACAACTCGTCAACCGTCCGTGGCCAGTCGTCGCGCAGCAGTCGCGACAGCGAGCGGTCCGCCAGGATGCGCCCGCCGGTCTGGCAGCCGGGGCAATAGTTCGTCTCATTCTCCGCGTAGCGAATGCGTTGGACGGGGACGCCGCAGACCGGGCACGGCCGCCCGAACTTCCCGTGCACGGCGAATTCGGGACGGAACGCCGTAATCTCGCCCGGGCCAGGAAAGCGGTCGGCGAACTGCGCCCGCAGCACGTCGCTCCAGTGCGTCAGCGTGTCCCGCGTCGCCGCGTACAGCCGCGCGACCTCAACGTCAGCGAGCGTGCTCGTCAGCGCGAGCGGCGATAGCCGAGCGGCGTGCAGAATCTCGTCGGAGTACGCGTTCCCGATGCCCGAGAATAGCCTTGGATCGGAAAGCGCCCGCTTGAGCGTGTGATTCTCCCGGTGTAGAGCAGCGGCGAACCCCGCCCGGTCGGTGTCGAGCACCTCGATTCCGCCGGGGTCGAGCGCGGCGAGCGCCCTTTCGTCGCGGACCACGTACAGCGAGACCCGCTTCTTGCCGCTGGCCTCGGTGACGGCGAGCGTGCCGGACGGAAAGTCAAACAGCGCGAGCGTGATTTTCCCGGGCGGGCGAAAAAAGGTGTCAGGAACCTTTTGTGCCCAGCACCCAAAGGGCCGCTGCGCGGGAAAAGGTTCCTGACACCTTTTTTCGCCCGGAAAAGCGGCCCGGCAGGGGCCTATGGGCACGGGATCGGCGGCGCGTGGCTGGCGAACAAGGCCACAAACGGATTGATGTCGCCGAGGGAGCCCTGCCCATACGTGCCGTCGCCGTTGATGTCCCCGTTCAGCGGGTTGCAGCCTGGGAACTCGCTCAGCCAGGCGGCGTTGTTCGACAGGTACAACACGAATGGGTTGATGTCCGCGAAGTCGATCTGACCGTCGCAGTTCAGGTCCCCTGGACAGACCGCCGGACCGCCCGACAGGCACAAGGACAGGTCGTAATTGGCGATCGTCGGGCCACCGCCGCTGTCGACCAGCGACTTGCCGTTGCCGGTGGGCGAGCTCATCCAAAGGAACCAGCAAAGCGGGTCACCGGCCCCTTGCACAGACACCCAGCCGCTCTGCTGCATGCAGGGACTGCCGAGCTCGATGTCGTACCGGTACAGCGGAAAGCCGTTGAACACCTGCCCCGCGGGGTAGCCGTTGGCACTCACGCTGTAGCTGCACGTCGCCGCCCCTGGCAGCCCGCTCACATCGGGGTAGAACTTGATCTCAAACGGCATCGGGTCTTCGCCGCAGGCCGACCAGCTTCCGCTGTAGTACAGCCGCAATCCCCAAACCCGCAGCCCCGCGATGCTCATTCCCTCCGCAACCGCGTAGCTCTCATAACGCAGATACCCGGTGGCCACATCACTCTTGCCCGCAAACCACGAGTCGCTGGGCTCGGCCGCCGGCTGACTGAAGAGCGAGCCCTCCGGGCATGCGGGCGGCGGCGCGCTGCCGGTGACGGTCAGCCGGTAATTTCCCGCCGCCCCGCCGTAGCCGTCCACGACAATGAAATACGTCCTTCCGGCGGAGAGCGTCAGACCCAGAATCTGGGACCGATACCCTGGGCAGGCATCGTCGTTGCAGGCGACGGGGGCGGTGGTGCAATCGTCCGCGAACACGTACAGCTTCGTGTCATAATCAGTCTCGTTCGGATCGCACAGCGAGAGGTCCACCGCGACGTCGGCGGGCGGCGCATACGCATAAACCACGTCCGGCGATCCGGGCGTGTTGTGCGGACAGATCGCGTCGTAGTCATTGGTGTAGCCCACGGTCGTGCCGATTCCGTCGTACGGCAGACTATTGATCACCATGGCCAGCGCACAGGTGTCCCCGCCCTGCCGGGCCTGGGCCGTCGCAGCCGGGTCCGCTGCGCTGGATAGCCCACCGTCGGAGTCCATGAAGCCTTGAACCACGTTCGGTGTGTGGCGGACATAACGCGCCAGGCCGCCGGCGATGCGCGGGGCGCCCGCCGCCGTCGCAGTCACGCACAGGCCGAACACGCAGCAAACACCGATTCCGCTTCGCGTGGCGAGCATCGTCGTGCCTCCGCCTGGGGTCGGGATCATCCACTATTATACGGTTGCCCAACTGGCCCACCGACGCGAATCGCCGCCCCGTCCCCGGTTTATCCGGGCCAGCTACCCGGCCCCAGCGCTCCGCGGTATGCTGGGAAGTGAGTCCAGGACGCGGCGTGTATCCGGCGCAGGGCTGTCAATGGCCGCCGGCGAAGCAGATGCATTCCTGATCGAGGCCGTTCAGCGCGGCGACCAGCATGCCTGGCGCGAGGTCATCGACCGGTATCAGGGCCGCATGCTGAGCTTCGCGCGGCGTATGCTAGCCGAGCGCAGCGAGGCCGAGGACCTCGTGCAGGAAGCGTTCCTCGGCCTGCTCCGCAGCCTGCCCACGTATGACGCCAACCGCTCGCTCGAGACCTATCTCTTCGCCATCCTGCGAAACAAGCTGCACGACTACCTCCGCCGGCGACAAAAGGGTCAGCGCCAGAACCTGGAGCAGCTCGACCTGGACGACGCCCCCGAGGCCTGGATCGACGCCGAAACCCCCAGCCGGCACCTGGCGAATCAGGAGAAGGTCACCGCGCAGCGGGCCGCGCTGGTCGCCGGCCTCCGGCAGTGGGTCGAGCAGTGCACGGAGGAGGGCCGTTTCCAGGATTTGATCGTGATCGAGATGCTCGTGGTGCTCGGGCTGCGCAACAAGGAAGTCGCCGCCGACCTGGGGTTGACCGAGCCCGCCGTCGCCGGCGTCAAGTTCCGCGTCCTGGACCAGTGGCGTGCGCTGACCCGTGGCGCGCCCGGGGCGCACGAGTGGCAGGAGGCGGATCTGGCCCGCGACAGCACCGTCGGGCGCATCTGGCGGGAGGAGGGCATCTCGTGCCTGAAGCGCTCGACGCTCGGGCGCTTCCTGCTCGGCGTGCTCGACGACGATTGGAACGCCTACATCGATTTTCACGTGCATCAGGCCGACTGCGACCGCTGCCACGCGAATCTCGAAGACCTGCGCAGCGAGGACGAGCGCGATGCGCTATCGCACGAGCGGCTGCGCGAACGCTGCTTTGCATCGAGCATCGGTTTTCTGTCCCGTCCCCCCACGTGATCCGCTCGGCCGGAGCACCGTGGTGCAGCGGACGAGCCCGGAGTCCGCCGCGGCGGACGACGGGCCCGGGTCCCTGCGCTGGCGCTTGAAGCTCGTCTTGGGGGCGCGTGCTCGCGCAGGATTGTTCAGAGCGCGGTCGCGTTCGGCGTGCGCCGCCGGGCGTCGGCTTCCAGCCAGAAGTGATACGCCACCATCGCCAGGGTGGCGAGCAGGCCGACTCCCATGCAGATGTACCAGAACGACTGCGGACGATAGTGATTCCAGAGGAGCTGCTGCGCCGCGGCTTCGGTCTGCCCGAGCGCCTTGCCGAGTGCCGGCATGACGTCGCCCTTGGACAGCGTGCGGACCGCCTCGGAATTCTGGCCGAGCTCTTGAATCAAGTAGCGCCGGGCGAGCTCGATCTTGTCCGACAGCCGGTCGTACAGCGGCCCGCCGATGAAGTTGGCTCCGGCCCACCCGACCGCGAAGGGGATGTTCGAATAGCCCATGTAGAGGGCCTTCTTCTCCGGGGGGGCCATGAGCGCCACGTACTCGCTGAACTTGGGGCTGCACGCCATCTCGCCCACCGCGAAGATGAAGATGCCGAGCACGCAGAGCCACCCGGTGATCACCGTGCCCGACAGCAGGAACCCTGCGCAGCAGATGAACATGCCGACGATCATCGCGCTGATCGGGCGGAACTTGCCGGTGATGTACGAGACCAGCAACACCAGGATGATGATGGAGAACGCGTCGACATTGACGATCCACTCCGGATTCACCTGGCCGGCGTTCTGCGCAAACTTGTCCTTGAGAAAGTGCAGCCCGACGGTATCCGTCAGGAAGGCGGCCACGTCCCGGCTGTCCACCCACTGGTCGATGAAGATCGAAAGCTGGTCGAAAAGCTGCATGAACATGAACCAGAAGCCGGAGAAGATCGCGAGGAACACGATGAACCGCAGGTCCCCGAGCAGCTTCATGCTCTCCGCGAACACCGCGCCCGGCCCCTTACGTTTCGCGTCTTCGCGCGCCGCGCCCTTCGCATAGTCCTTCAGAAACAGCAGCGTCACGAGCATGTTGACGATGATGATGCCGGCGGCCGCAAAGAAGGCGTAGCGCCACTGGAGCAGGCGCAGGTACCCGCAGACCATCGGCCCGATGAAGCCGCCGATGTTGACGACCTGGTAGAACATCCCCCAGCCCACCGACGAGTTCGACTCGTTGACGCAGTGCGCCAGCGTTCCGTGCAACGGCGGCTTGAAGATCGCGGTGCCCGTCGCAATCAGGCAGCAGGCGCCCATGAAACTCCACCAGCTCGTTGCATAGCCCATCGTGCCGTAGCCGACGATGTTGATTGTGAACGCCACCATGAGCGACACGCGATAGCCGTACCGGTCCGCGAAGCCCCCCGTGAACATCGGCAGGATGCACTGCAGCAGCGACCAGGTCCCGAAGAAGATGCCGCGATCGACGTTGGAGAGCGCCAGGCCGCCCTTCTCGGCGGCGCCGACGATGTACAACGCGGCGATCGTGCGTACGCCGAAGAACGAGAACCGCTCGACCAGCTCGATGACGTTCGCAACCCAGAACGCGCGCGGGAAGCTGCGCATCTGCGCGAAAAAGCCGGGCTTGGCCGGCGGCGCAGCGGTCGTGGCCTGTGTCATCGCATGACGCTCCTTCCTCGTGGTCGTGGCAGTGTACTGGACGGGCGTACCCCGTCAAACGCGGAGCCCCGACCCGCCGCGTTTCTCCAAGCGGTGATGCGGGTGCGGACCTACGCCGGCGCGGTCGGCTCGTCGGCCGCGAACCCCCGCGGCCGCCGCGCTGCCCGGCAATCCTCCGAACCGGCCGCGAAATCACGACAGAGGGCCGGACGCTCGGCGTAGATCCCGCAGCGGCAGTCGCCGAGCGACCCTCTCAGCGCGGCACAGCGGTCGGGGCCGGGCTCCCGTCTCATGAACCGCAGCGCCGGGGCGCCGCGCCGGACATGCAGTCGCGTAAGCGCCACCAGCCGCCCTTGAGATTCAAAGCGCTCCGCCTCCGCATCCGTGAGCAGGACATCCAGCGCGTGACAGCAGGCCCCACAGCGGCGGCACTCGTATGTCGCTGACTCCATGCGTCTCTTCAACGCAGGGCGCGTTTCACGCCGGATGTAGCGGCCAGGCTCCGGGCCGGCCGCATCATCATGGGCCCCGCGAACGACCGGGCCGAAGCTCGGCCGCTGCGAGGGGCTGACACGCCCGCCAACCCATGTTATCCGCGTCCGAAGATCAGAGAAACCGCCGCTCTGGCTTCATCAGGAACGGCGTCTGGCGGGCGTTCGCACGGGCCCCACGAGATTCGCCGGCAGATTCGGTGTTTCGTTGTTTGCCGGGCGCCGGTAGCATGAGCGCTCATGCCGGAGGCCACGCCCGAGAATCGCGCGGACCCGCCCCCGACGGCCGCGGTAGTGCCGTTGCCGTTGACGGTCTCGACTGCCCAGGACGGTCGGCCGCCGGAGATACCCGCTGGCCCGACGCCCGCGGCTCCCCCGCGGGCTGCGGAGAGCGCCCCCGCGAGTCTTGAATCCCCGGCCCGCAAGCCCGTGATTACCGACGTCTGGTCCCGGACGGGTGACAAGCATCGCGGCCGGACCGCCGCGCTGCTGCTGGTCAATCTGATCCTGTTCTGTGGGCTGTGCATTTTCACGCACTGGCTCCACGTGAGCAGCACTTTCGATTTCTCGCTGGCCGCTTACTATGAGCCGCTGCGCTTTTGGGGGCCGCAGACCCAGAACCTGTACGACTTCATCCTGTTCCCCATCAGTGTCGACCAGACGCCCATTTACGGCGTGGTGATCGGGCTGCTCTTCGCGTCGATCGTCGCCGTGCCCATCTCGGTCGCGATCCTCTATCGTTTTCGCAGCGCCATCCCCTTCATGGCGGCCGTCTGTGTGTTTGCCCATTTGCCCTGGATGGCCATTACCCTGGTCGCCAGTTGTGTGCTGGCGGCGGTACGCCCGTTCCGCATGTCGTTCCGCTTCGGGTCGGCCCTGGTGGGCATGCTCCCGATTCTGTTGTACCTGTACCTGGCCACGCGCGGACCGAGCGACCCGCTGGCCGCCAGCATCTCCCCGGAGCGAAGGCTGCTTCTGGCCGGTCCGTGGCTGCTGGCGATTCTCGCGGCCTGCACGATGATGGCGGCGATCATCTTCATCGCCCACGTGGTCAACTACCGCCCCGGCGCGGTCGCGCCGGTGATCGCCGTCATGTTTGCCACGCCCGCGGTGCTCTTCCACACGTACGTCGGCGTGGACGAGCTGCATTATCGCGTGCTCGAGTCCAAGTACGGCCCGCGCTCGGAGCGCTTTGAGCCGGTGCAGGATGCCACGGACACCATCCTCGCGCTGCTGCACCATTGGACCACGCCCGGCCTGGATCGTGAGCCGCGCCGCAGCGCCCTGCTCGCGATCTGGAGTGCCGACCCGGAGGAGCAGATTGCGCTCAAGCAGCGCATCTCGCGCCGCCTGCTGCTCGACCTGATGGACGACCGGCGCGAGGCCTGCGAGGCGTGCAAGAACTTCATCGCTGACCACCCCACCAGCCGCTATGTTCCCAACGTGCTGTTCATTCAGGGGCGCGTGCTCGACACCCGGCTGGACGAGCGGACGCTGATCGGCGAAACCGCCCAGCGCGAGCTGTACACGGACTTCCCCCACGTCGAGTCGGAGCCCATCTGGACGAACCTCCTGGAGCAGTACCCGCACTCGCCCCTGGCGGTGGCGGCCCGCCGGCGCGTGGCGCAACTGCGCCTGCGCAAGGGCGACGCCGACGGCGCGCTGACGGCCCTCAAGGCCCACACCGATCCCGAGGACAACCTCCGCCGCGCCGATACCCAACCGGGTCGCCAGGCCCTGTTGCACAGCCCGCCCCCGGAAACCAGCCTCGGCTTCGAGCCCGACCAGGATCTTTTTGAGGCGGCCCGCTTGCGCGAGCTGATTCTCGCGAACCGCGACGATCCCAAGTACGGCGTCGCGCCGTTGCAGGCCCTCGCCGGACTGGACCCGCACCGCCGCGGCTACCGCGACCAGTTGCAGCGCCTCGCGCACCGGTACCCCGACAGCCGGCTGTACGACAACTTGGTGGTGCGCTGGGCCAGTGCGACCGGCGATCGCCTGGAGCGGGCGAAGAAGCTCCTCGCGTGCATTGCGCGCTTTCCGACCGGTGACGCGGTGCCCGAGGCCATGTTTGAGCTCGCCGACCTCGAGGTGCAGGCGTTCGGCACGGATGACGAGGCCCGGCGGGCCGCGGGCATCGCGCGCATGCGGGAAATCGTGACCCGCTTCGACTCAAGCTGTTGGGCCCAGCGCGCCAAGGAGCGACAGCGCATCGTGGAGCCGAAGCTGGCCCCGAGCACCCGGACCGCGGTGCCGCCGTGAAGCAGATCGTGATGGCCATTACGGGGGCCAGCGGTGCCGTCTACGCCCGCCAGCTCGCCCGGCACATCGTCGAAAGCGGGGCGTGCCTGCACCTGATCGCATCGCCGTATGGGCGGCGCCTGCTCGCCGACGAACTGGGCCTCCACGAGTTTACCGCGGCGGCGCTGCTGGGCACGTCGGCGCCCGGAGTCACGTTGTACGCGCACCGCGATCTCGGCGCGCGGATCGCCAGCGGCTCGTTTCCGACCGACGGGATGGTGATCTGTCCGTGCAGCAGCAACACCCTAGCCGGGGTCGCGGCCGGCCTGGCGGACAACCTGATCACGCGGGCCGCACTCGTCACCCTCAAGGAGGCCCGGCGACTGATCCTGGTGACGCGCGAAATGCCGCTCAGCCAGATCGAGATCGCAAACATGCTCCGCGTGAGCCAGGCCGGCGGGATCATTTGTCCCGCGTCGCCAGGCTTCTACCTGCTCCCCAAAACCATCGACGACCTGGTGGCCTTTGTGGTCGGGCGCGTGCTGGACCTCCTCGGGCTCGCGCACACGCTGAACACACGCTGGGATCCCCAGCCCGACCGCGCGCACGCGCGGCCCACGCCCCGGGAGTGATCGATGGCGGCGCTCCTGACGAACGTGCGCACCTGGGCCGACATGATCAAGTTTGCCCACTCCGTGTTCGCACTGCCCTTTGCCCTGCTGGCCACTTTCCTGGCGGCGCGGCCGCGGCTGCCGACTTGGTCGCAACTGGGTTTGATTCTGCTTTGCATGGTCGCCGCCCGCAGCGCCGCGATGACCTTCAATCGGATCGTCGACCTGCGGTTTGACGCCGCCAACCCCCGCACCGCGGGCCGCGCCCTGCCGCGCGGGACCATCACGCCCCGTGCGGCGTGGGTGTTCTTCGGCGCCGCCTGCGCGGTCTTCGTGCTGGGCTGCACCGGCTTCTACGGGCGGCACCAGAATCCGTGGCCGCTGCGGCTGTGCGGCCCGGTTCTCGCGCTGCTGTGCCTTTACTCGTTCACGAAGCGCTTCACGCGCTGGTCGCACCTCGGCCTGGGACTCGTGATTGCGGGTGCGCCGGTTGCGGCGTGGATCGCGGTCAGTCCGGCGACGCTGGGGGCGCCGGCCTGGCTGTTGCTCGTAACCGTGGCGTGCTGGATTGCGGGCTTCGATCTGATCTACGCCTGCCAGGACGTGGAGTTTGACCGCACGCACGGGCTGTACAGCGTTCCGGCTCAGATGGGCATTGCGGCGGCGCTCTGGCTGGCGCGCGGGCTTCACTTGCTCGCGGCCGTTGCGCTCGTGGGTGTGGGTTGGACCGCGCACCTGGGAGCGCTGTACTACGCTGGGGTGATCCTCGTCGCGGTGCTTCTGGTCGTCGAGAATGCCCTTGTGAGCCCGCGGGACCTGAGCCGGGTGAACGTGGCGTTCTTCACCGTCAACGGCATCGTTGGGCTGGCCCTCGGAATCCTCGGGGTTGCGGACGTAGTCCTGTCGTGGATGCGCAGCTCAAGTTAGCGCGGAATGCTCCATCCCCACGACGCCGCCGCCGCCGCGGGACTGTCGGGCGCGTCGTGCTGCTCTGGCTGCTATTGATGGCCCCGCTGCTGGTCTGGGGGCTGCCCGATTCCCAGCGAGACCGACTGCTCTTTGGTCATCAGCCCGCATGGACCGCCGACCGCTATCAGGTCGCCGGCGACCTGGAGCAGCTCCAGACGCGTGACGTGGGCGCTGATCGCGATCTCAACCCCCTCGCCGACCGCAACCGCGTTGTCGAGCTCACCGTTGACGAAGCACACCGGGCCGAAATCCTGCGGCGCTACCGCCTCTACTCGCGCCAGCCCGATGAAATGATCATCTTCCGTGCACTGCAGCGCATGCGGCCGCGGCAGTTGGATTTTGACCCGCATCTTTACCAATACGGCGGCGCATACATCTACCTGATCGGCACCGCACTGGGCGTGGCCGGGCTGACGGGCGCGGTGAAGCTGACGGCCAACCTCGGCATCTATCTCGAACACCCCGAGTGGTTTGCCGGCTTCTACGTCGTCGCGCGAACCGTCTCGCTGCTGTTCGGGGCGTTGACGCTGCTGGCCGTCCACCGGCTCGCCCGCCGGGCCGCGGGCCGAACCGCCGGATGGCTGGCGCTGCTCAGCACGGCGTGTTGCCCGGTGTTCATCACGGCGGTGCTGGAAGCCAAGCCGCACCTGCCCTCCGCGTGCATGATCCTGTGGGCGACGCTCAGCGCACTGGACTATCACGCGCGCGGGCGGTGGTCGGCCGCATTGCGGTTGGGGGTTCAGGCCGGCCTGGCGTTCGGATTGGTGCTCACCGGGTGCGCGGCGCTGCTGCTGTGGCCGGTGCTGCTCCTGTCCCGACCCGCGGCGCCACGTCGCCGGCTGCTGGTCCAGCTCGGCGTCGCCGCGCTCGCGGCTCTCCTCGTCTATGCCGTCTCGAATCCGTATGTGCTCTACAACGCGCTCGCGGGCCGGGGGGCGGTGGCGAGCAACCTCGCGAACTCCACGGCCATGTACCGCGGTCAGATGCAGCACGCCCTGGACGGCGCCGCGCGCGCCGGCCAGCTCCTGGTCGAAGGCGCCGGCATCGGCGTTCCGGTGGCCGGCGCCGTCGGCCTGTTTCTGCTCTTTCGGCGTCGCACGGCAGTCACGGCCGTCAGTGCCGCCGCGGGCCTGGGCATGTTGCTGGTATGCGTGCTGCTTGGGGCGGGAAAACCCGCCGAATTCGCCCGGTTTCTGATCCTGCCCATCTTGCTGCTGAACGTCGCGGCAGCCTGGCTCGTGGCCACGGTCGCGCGGCGACGTCCGCTCGTGGGAATCCTGCTGGCGATTGCGCTGCTCGTCACGATGCGGACCACGGCCTATGTGCGGTCCTTCGTCGTTGATGCGCGCGGCGAGCGTGAGTCCCGCCTGCTCGCCGGGCGCTACCTGGACGAGCACGCCGGCTCCGACGACACCATCGGCGTGCTCCAGGAGCCAGCTCCCTATGCGGTACCCCCGCTGGATTTCACGCGCCGCCGCGTGCTCCTGCTGCCGCCGGACCGCCCGGCGAACTTCGACCCGGCCGCGCTGCCGGCCTGGCTTGTGTTTACCGCCGACGACGGTCGGACGCACGCCCGCGATTGGTGGCGTCACGACTACGTGCTCGTCGAGCAGTTCCCCAGTGCCGCCGCTCCACTCAGCCGCAGCGCCTGGGCGGATAAGCCGGTCTTTTTGTTTCGGCGCGCCGCGCACTGACCGCGCAAGACGGCAGGCGGTGCTGCCCAAGGCCGAGCCGCACCGCCTGCTGGACGCGACAAATCGTGCACGTGTTGCTTACGGTTGCAGCAACACGAACGTGAAGGCCGAATTGCGGTAGCTCTGCGTGGGCAGTTGCCGGATGTGGATGCGGAACTCGAGCGTCGTCGGATCGTCGTCCGTCTCCAGCGCTTGCACCCCGACTACCAGCATGTCGGCATCCGCATCCGGGTTGAAGAACACAGGGTGCGGCGTCACATTGACCGGGTAGTCGCCCAGCTCGTACGGGGACCCGTCGAAGCTGTCCGGAAGTTGCACCACCAGGCGGTACTTGCCCGTGGCTTCGCGCCACGACTCGACGTTGTTCGGCAAGGTCAGGTTCGTGCCGGCCGCACTGATCTGGGCCCGCGCGAGCACCCCGGGATCACCCTGCGGCCCCTGCGCACCCTGGCAGTCCTGCGCGTCGACCACGCCGTCGCCGTTGATGTCCTCGGTCGCCAGGTCGGGCACACCGTTGCCGTTCAGATCCCAGCAGTTCTGCCCGCTGGCGCCGTTCGTGCCATCCTGCCCCGCGGCACCCTGGCAGTCCAGCACATCGACGACGCCGTCGCCGTTGATGTCCTCGGTCGCCAGGTCGGGCACATCGTTGCCGTTCAGGTCCCAGCACTTTTGCCCGTTGGCGCCATTCGCGCCGTTGGTGCCATCCTGACCAGCGCCGCCTTGGCAGTCGAGCATGTCGACGACACCATCGTCGTTGATGTCCTCGGTCGCCAGGTCGGGCACGCCGTTACCGTTCAGGTCCCAGCAGTTCTGCCCGTTGGTGCCATTCGCGCCATCGGTACCGTTCTGACCGTCCCGCCCGTTCTGGCCATTCGTGCCATCCGCGCCCTGGCAGTCCTGCGCGTCGACCACGCCATCGCCGTTGACGTCTTCCGTGTCCAGGTCGGCCACACCGTTACCGTTCACGTCCCAGCAGTTGAGCCCGTTAGCACCGTCGGCGCCTGACGTGCCTGGGTCGCCCTTGGCTCCCGGGGCCGCCGGAGACCCCGCTGCAGATTGGACCTCCTGCGACAGCCCGTCTATCTCGCCCGACAGCTTGCTCAACCAGTATTGATCAAGCAGGCTGGAGCCGATCACGCCGCAACCTGTGACCGCCAGGGCCAACGACAACGTGAGCAGTCCTGCCATTCGTGCCAATGATCTGTTCATCGCCTGCAGCCTCCTTGGAGACGCGGGAGCGACTGCTCCCCGGAGCGCCCGACGTTGCCCCGATTTGCCTTACCCATTCCTCTCGTCAAGGACCTATACAAGCCTGGGCTGACAACCAGCTAGAGAATTCCACTCCCAGGTTACTGCGCGCTTTCCCTGTGGCGCTGCCCGGAAGACCTCGCTCCGGGCCGCTTATAAGCCTCACCTGACGCGAACTCCGGTACGGACAGACTGTGCCTCGTTGTACAGGCTGCCATAGCGGTCATAGTGCGATTGAACATCGTAAGTCGTTGTCACATACATCGTTAGGTCGTCCATGCGGTACCCGTTGTCGACGGACGGCCAATCCGAGCGATCAGTCAGCAGCGTGGCCAGCCGGGCATCCTCTTCCGACGCGCCGAGGGCAAGGTTGGCTGGCACCGGCATGGCCCAAGTGGCCTCCAGCGTAGTGCCATGCGGCGGTGCAGCGCAGCCCGCGAATACGGCACTACCCAGGACTAGGCACAATCCCAATCTCATCATCCCATTGTAGTTACAAGCGTGCCCGGAAGGTCAAGCGCATTATCTGCATTTTGGTCCGCGGAATCGAGCGCTGTTCCGAGTGGCCACTTCTATGCGGACCATCGGGAGCGCGCCCGATAACGGCGTCGTGACACCCCATAAGTTCTACCGGCTCCCGCTCCGCGTACCTACTCGGTCCAGGCTGCCCGCAAGCGCTCACGCACCGAAATCAAACGCCCCCCCTCGATCGAGCGCCGCTCAAGCCAGGAAAGGGCGACGCTGGTCCGCGACGAGAAAGGAGTGCATTTCGCGACGGGGCGACCGGCCTGCACGCAATCCACAAAGTAATCCAGTTCCTGCCGCAAGGCGTCGCCTTCGCACGGGATCGATTCGGCCTGTTCTCCGCTCGTTCGCAGCCGCACGTCGCTGCCGCGCGACAGCGCCCAGCCGAGCGTCCCGCGCTCGCCGTGCACGGCGATTTCCATGTCAAACGTCCACGGGGCGGCGAGCACCCAGCCGCCTTCGAGGGCGACATAGCGTTCGAGCGGATAGCTCCAGGTGGCCGTGACGTGATCGAAATCGCCGGACGGCCCCCGCGTGCCGCGGGCGAAAACCGACTCCGGGATTCCCAGCAGATAGTGGGCAAAGTCCACGTCGTGCACGTGCAGGTCGAGCAGCGCGCCGCCGCTCTGCACGCCGTCGAGCAGCCAATTGCCGGCCGAGTACGTCGGCGGACAGCCGAGTCGCCGGAGACTCATGAAGCGGACGGCGCCGATCCGCCCCGCGTCGACGCAGCGTTTGATCGTCTCGTACTGCGGCCAGAAGCGGATGCACTGGGCGATCATCAGCGTCTTGCCGCTGGCCTCCGCGGCACGAATCATCTGGTCGCAATCGCCGACCCGCAGCGCCATCGGCTTCTCGCACAGCACGTGCTTGCCGGCTTGCAGCGCGGCAAGGGCGACCGCCGCATGCAGCGCCGTCGGCAGCGCGATCAGGACCACCTCCACGTTCGGGTCGGCGATCAGCTCTTGCGGCGTGGCGTAGGCCGTGATGCCGGCCAGTGAAACTTGCCCGCCTTCTGTCTTGACGGGGTCGATGTTGCCGAGCGTGCTCTTCCATTCGCCAGCGCGGCGAGCGGGGTCGGCGTCGCAGACGGCGACGAGCGTGGCGTGTGGGTGCTGGCGCAATCGGGCGAAATGGCTCTGGCCCATGAACCCGAGCCCGCAGATGCCGAAGCGCAGTTTGCTCATGGCGGTATTAACCGCCAAAGCGCGAAGAGCGCCAAGGCCGCGAACGTTCCAAAAGAATGCCGGATCGCGGTCGGCCGCTGCGCCGCGGGCCTACGGGCCAGCGATCGGTGCGGGGCAGTTGCACCCCGTGCCGCACTGGGCGATGAGGGCCACGAACGGGTTGATGTCGCCGAAGTCCACGTTCCCGTCGCCGTTCACGTCTCCGTTGAGCGGATTGCAGCCCGGGTACGTCGTCTGCCAGGCCGCGAAATCCGACAGGTGCAACACGAACGCGTTGATGTCACCGAAGCCCACGACCCCGTCGCAATTCAGGTCGCCGGGGCAAATGTCGCACGTCCAGCGGGCCCAGTAGGATGAGACGTGGCCGCCGGCGGTCGTGAAGTAACCCCCCGCAATCAGCTCACCCGCTTGCGGGTAGACCGTGAGGGCGCGCACAATGTCGTTCGTCCCCAACCCCAACGGCTGCCAGACGCTGCCGTTCCAGCGGGCCATGTTGCTACACGCGACGCCGCCGGCACTCGTAAAATTGCCGCCCGCCATCAGCTCGCCGTTGTAGACCGTCAAGGCATACACCCAACCATAACCGTCAATCCCCGACCCCAACGGCTGCCAGGTGAGGCCGTTCCAGCGGGCGATGTAGCGGCACGTTACGCCGCCAGCGGTCGTGAAAGAGCCCCCCGCGATCAGCGCGCCGTTGTAGACCGTCAAGGAATACACCGCGGAGCCGATGTTCATCCCCGACCCCAGCGGCTGCCAGGTGATGCCGTTCCAGCGGGCGATGTAGTTGCACGTCACGCCGCCCGCGGTTGTGAATGCGCCCCCGGCGATCAGCTCGCCGTTATGGACCGTCAACGCGCCGACAGCGCCGTTCATCCCCGACCCCAGCGGTTGCCAGTTGATCCCGTTCCAGCGGGCGATGCCGGAGCACGCGACCCCGCCGGCAGTTGTGAAAATGCCCCCGGCGACCAACTCGCCATTGTAGACCGTCAGGGCGAATACGTAGTTGCCCATTCCCGACCCCAGCGGCTGCCACGCGCTGCCGTTCCAGCGGGCAATGTAGTTACACGCCACGCCGCCGGCGGTCCCGAACCAGCCCCCGGCGATCAACTCGCCGTTGTACGCCGTCAGCGCTCGCACGCCGTCGCTCACCCCCGAACCCAGCGACTGCCAGGCGCTGCCATTCCAGCGGGCGATGCGGTTGCACGCCACGCCGCCGGCCAGCAGGAATTCGCCCCCCGCAATCACTTCGCCGTTGTAGACGGTCAGGGCCCGCACGGCGTCGTTCATTCCGCCTCCGAGCGACTGCCAGGCGGCGCCGTCCCAACGGGAGATGTGGTTGCACAACACGCCGCCGGCGGTCGTGAACTCGCCCCCGGCGAACAATCCGCCACCGTAAGCCGTCAGGGCGTGGACCGTGTAGTTCATCCCCGACCCCAGCGGCTGCCAGATGCTGCCGTTCCAACGGGCAATGGAGTGGCACTCCACGCCGCCAGCGGCCACGAATTGGCCACCCGCCACCAGCTCGCCGTTGTGAACCGTGAGCGCCCGCACTGTGTCGTTAATCCCCGACCCCAGCGGCTGCCAGGCGCTGCCGTTCCAACGGGCGATGCAGACGCACGCAACGCCGTCCGCGGTCGCGAACGAACCTCCGGCGATCAGCTCGCCATCGTAGAGCGTCAGGGCGTACACGCACGGGTAGCTGGGGCCGGCCATCCCGGACCCGAGCGGCTGCCAGGCGCTGCCATCCCAGCGGGCGATGCCGTTGCACGTCGCGCCGCCCGCGGTCGTGAACCCGCCGCCCGCAATCAGCTCGCCATCATAGACTGTCAGCGCGAGGACCTGGTCGTTCATCCCCGATCCCAGCGGCTGCCAATCGCTGCCGTTCCAGCGGGCGATGAAGTTGCACGTGGCGCCGCCCGCGGTCGTGAACCAGCCGGCCGCGATCAGCTCGCCGTTATAGACGGTCAGGGCGCGCACGGCGTCGTTCATCCCCGATTCCAGCGGGTGCCAGGCACTACCATCCCACCGGGCGATGTAATTGCACGGCACGCCGCTGGCGGTCGTGAAAGTGCCTCCCGCGATCAGGTCGCCGTTGTAGGCCGTCAGGGCGTACACCGGGAAGCTGCCGCCGGCCACTCCCGACCCCAGCGGCTGCCAGACGCTGCCGTTCCAGGCCGCGATGTTGTTGGCCGCGGCGTCCCCCGCCATCGTAAAGACTCCGCCGATGACGAGCAGCTCGGGCTCCGGTCCCGGCCCATCGGGGTCCCATGTGGTCGCCGCGCGCACGGTGCCATTGGTGCCCGGCACACCGGCCCCCGGCAGCCAATCGCACGGCTGGGCCAGCGTCCAAGCTGTCCCGCTCATCAGGAAAGTCACAACCCCGAGCGCCGCGATCAGTTTCCATCCACGTTCGTCCATAAGCGCACTTCTCGCACGGGCCCCTGTGCGACGCTGTCCCCGGCACCCGCTGACGGTCGCTCCGCGCCGCAGGGCTCTGCCGGGCGCGAATCCGCTCCACAACCACCGTTCAGCGAGAACACGTGCATTATACCAGAATCTCGTCGCCCGCGCGCGGTCCCCGCCGGGCGTCAATCCGCGCCAGACCCCAGCTACAGGCCGGTACCTCGCGGTAGCTGAAAGCTGACGGCTGAGAGCTCAGAGCTGACAGCCACACGGCGGACACGAGCCGGTGCCGCGACGTCCGGTACAGAGCCCGGACGCTACACTTCGGCCGGCGAGCCGCCGGCCGCTACGGCGCGGGGCACCACAACGGCTCCGCAATTCGCGGGCGAGACGCCCGCGCCACCCCGGGCCGCTACTGCCACTCGATCGTGCTCGGCGGCTTGCTGGAGATGTCGTACGCGACGCGATTCACGCCGGGGACTTCGTTGATGATCCGGTTGCTGATCGTCCCCAGCACGTCGTAGTCGATGTGCACCCAGTCGGCGGTCATGAAGTCCTTCGACTCGACCAGCCGAATGACGATCAGATTCTGCCCTTCATAGGAACGGCCGTCGCCCATCACGCCAACGCTCGAAACCGGCACCAGCACCGCGAAACCCTGTGCGACCTTGCGATACCACCCGGCGGCATGCAGCTCTTCCAGCAGGATCTCGTCCGCCGAGCGCAGCAGCTCGAGCCGCTGCGGCGTGATTTCGCCGGCGATGCGGACCGCCAGACCGGGCCCGGGGAACGGGTGCCGCCAGACCAGGTTCTCCGGCAGGCCGAGGGCCTCGCCGACCAGCCGGACTTCATCCTTAAACAAATCGCGCAGCGGCTCGACGAGCTCGAAGCCGAGCTCCGCCGGCAGACCGCCGACGTTATGATGCGACTTGATGACGGCGGAATGCCCGGTCGGGCCGTGGCCCGACTCGATCACGTCCGGGTAGATCGTGCCCTGGGCGAGGAACCGCGCGCCCGCGATGGACTTCGCTTCGTGCTTGAAGACCTCGATGAACTCGTGGCCGATGATCCGGCGTTTCTCCTGCGGGTCGAGCACGCCCGCCAGCCCCGTCAGAAACCGGTCGCGGGCGTCCACCACGTGCAAGTCCATCCCGAAATGGTCGCGGAACGTCGTTGCGACCAGCTCCGCCTCGCGCCGGCGGCACAGCCCATTGTCCACAAAAATGTTGACCAGCCGGTCGCCGATGGCGCGATGGACCAGCGCGGCGGTGACGCTGCTGTCGACGCCGCCGGAAAGGCCGCAAATCACCCGCTCCCCGGGCCCGACCCGCTCGCGGATGGACGCCACCGCCGACTCGATCACATTCTCCACCCGCCACTCGCCGCGGCAGCCGCAGAGGTCGTAGACGAAGTTGCGGATCATCTGCTCGCCGTCCGGCGTGTGCGTCACCTCCGGGTGGAACTGCACGCCGAAGACCGGCAGCGTGCGGTGCCGCACGGCGGCGACCGGGCAGCCGTCGGTCGTCGCGAGGCTCTCGAAACAGTCGGCGACCTCGGTGACGACATCGCCGTGACTCATCCACACTTTGATCTCGGCGGGCAAGTGGGCCAGGACGCCTTCGGGCCGTGTCACGTGCAGCCGCACGCGGCCGTATTCGCGCGTCTGCCCGGCGCGGACCTGGCCGCCGAGGAGCTGGCAGGCGACTTGCATCCCGTAGCAGATGCCGAGCACCGGCACGCCCAACTCGAGGATCCCGCGGTCGCAGCGCGGTGCCCCGGCCTCGTATACGCTCGCCGGCCCGCCGGAGAGGATGACGCCCTTCATGCCGATGTCGCGGAGGCGTGGCGGCGGCGTGCCGGGCGGCAGCAGCACGCTGTAGACATGGTTCTCGCGCACGCGGCGCGCAATGAGCTGCGAGTACTGGCTGCCGAAATCCAGGATGGCGATCGTGTCGCGCGGGGGCATGTTACTTCGATACCATGCCCGCGGCGAGCGGTCAATCACGATACGGGTTTGGCCGGCCCGGTGTCGAGCGTGATCCGCGGCGGCGGTTCGAGCGGGGACAGCGGTATGCTGCGCGGTACGGCCGGCGGCGGGGCCGCGGGCAACGCCGGCTCATGCACCGTCCAGAGCGCGGTCACCAGCGGCGCCAGCCAGACCCAGTTGGTCGCCGCACCGGTTTCACTGGCCAGCAGCGCTCCGCTCGCCGCCACTAGTAACGTGCTTAGCAAGTGTCGCGGCTTAATCCGCCGGCCGACAAAAACGGCCAGTGTGGCCCAAAGCACCAGCAATACTGCCACCGCCTTGACGATCCGCCGGCTGAGTACCCAGCGGTCCGTCGCGGGCGGCGGGCCGCCCCACAGTTGCCAGGCGCCGGTGACGGCTGGTTCCTCGACGTGCGCCGGTACCCAAGTGGCCTCCAGGACCGTTCGCGCTGCGACCACGAACCGGATGGCATGCGGCATCTGTGCCACGGCTTTCCGGTAGGGCGATTGAAGCAGCGGCAACGCGGCGGGCGCGACCGCGATCTGTCGATAGAGAACGGCGCGGTCGTTGATCCCGTTCGGCCAGTTGATCTTGACGGCGTGCGGCTCTTGTTCGGCGCTGGTGAGCGCCGCGGAGTCGCTGTCGACCAGCATGCGCCACACGAAACGTGTCAGGGCGGGCGAAGCGACTTCCTCAGAGGTGACATCCCGGCGATCGACGACGAGAGTATCGGGATTCGCCAGACGCGCCGTGTACAACGGCTGGAGGCCGGCCAACATCAGGGCACCGTTCGCGCGCGGGATGGCGGGCTGCACGAGGCACGCGGCCCCGAGCACGCCGGCGGCCACGCCGCCGAGCAATCCGACCACGCTGCCGCAGGCGTGCCACCCGCGCCGCCAGAAATGTGCCAACAGGACCGGCAGCCCGAGCCACGCCCACGGCCACGCGAAGCCGGCGATGACCAGGCAGAGCGTGGCGAGCAAGCCGCCCACGCCGGGGAGTAGCGCAAAGGCGAGCGTCCACGTGAGCAGCGTGGCCGGCAGCATGGTGTCCGGGTGTGCCAGACATTCCAGCGTGCCGGGAAAGACGCAGAAGATGGCCAGCATCGTCCACGCGCTGCCCGAAGCCTGCCAGCGCGTGCCGATCAGGCACAACCCCGCCAGCAGAACGACAAACAGCACGGCGTTCACGAGCCGGGCGGCCGTCAGGTCGGCCGATTCCACCCACGGCTCCGCCAGCCACCAGCTCCGGTTCTCCCAGTCCATCGGGCGACCGATGGCCTCGCCGGCGGGTACCAGCGTCGGTTCGAGAATGCGGACCGCGCCGGCGTGCACCAGGTACACCAGGGGCGAGCGACTCTCGAACTCGATCGCGTCGCCATAGGGCAGCTTCCCCGTCGCCGCCGTGCACAACCCGCCCACGATGCCGTCACGAGAGCTGGAGGAGATCGGCGCCGTCGCAATACGGTGGATGGAGAGCGCCAGCGCTACCAGCAGCAGCACGCAGCGCGCGCCATTGGGGGCCGTTTCCACGCGCGACACCGGCCTGGGTGAAAGCAACCAGCCGATTCCGCGGACAAGCCAGTACGCCGCGGTGATCGTCAGGCCGACGTACGCCCACCATTGCCACGTATGCGGCCCGCAGCACGCGTTGCCCGAAGTCTCGCGCAAGGCCAAGAGCAGGCAGGTCCCCGCCAGCACCAGTCCGTCCAGGTTCCGCAGCGACAGTAGCGGCCGGAGGCGAAACGTGACGGCGAGGATGACGACCGCCGCGAGCCAGCAGACCGTAGGCCATTCGAGGTCGGGCCAGAACCCCGCCGCGGCGTGCTGCACGCACTGCACGACGGGCGCTGTGCTCGTCTCCGCTTGGGTCGTCACCGGGGGGGCGTTGCCCGCGAAGGTAACGCTGGTACAGACTGCCACCGCCGCCACCATCCACCCCAGTTGCTTCAGGTTGCTTGCCGTCATCGGTTGCCCGCCTTCACGTGTTGCATTGGCTCTCCACGGCCCTCGCAGCCGGCGTCGCATAGTACCATCAGGTCGGAGGCTGCCATAGGTGCCAGCCCGCTGCGGCGCGCCCCCGCCGGAGCTTCTACGCGCCCCGCGGCCTACGGATGCACCGCCGCGGCCGACGGTCTATGACGCAGTCGGCGCGACAACAGTGAATTCGGCCCGAGCTGAGGAACATTCTCAGGCGCCGGTGTAGGGCCGGGTCAGGCGCTGGGTGGGGCAGTCGGCACGAAATAGCGGGCCACGCAGCCGGGTTCCTCTTCGACCGTGACGCACCGGAGCCGCACAGCGCTGGGCAAGTCGTGGGGCAAACGCTCCGCCACGACGAGCGCGACGTTCTCCGCGGACGGGTTGCGCACGGCAAACGGGCCGAGCGCATTGAGGTCCTGCCCGTCCAGCACGCGGAGCACGTCTGCCAGGTGCGACCGTGCAACATGGAAATCGAGCAGCAGCCCCGCCTCATTCAGCGCCGCCCCGCCATACGTCACCGTGACACGCCAGTGGTGCTCGTGCGGTGACTCGACCGAGCCGTCCGGGTAGCGCAGCCGATGCGTGGCGACGAACTCGCCGGTCACGCTGATCTCGAACATGGCGGCTGGCTCCTGCGCCGGAATGCCGCCGGTGGGCGGTCCAGGCGGTCTCGCATTCTAAGCGCCTAGGCACGATCTTGCGCCCGCAATCCGCTGGCCCGCCCGTGCCGATAGGAGCTAACGGGGTGCCGCAACGGAGGCGGGCCCTGGAGGAAGCCAGGCCATGATGGTTAGAGAAGCACATGATTCACCCTTGACGCCAGGGGAACATAGAAACCCCCGCCGCGGGTGGCCCAAGACGAGAACCGCGGCGCGAGCAGGCCTGCTGCTCGCGGCCCTGTTGACCGTGGCGGGGTGCAGCCTGCGGAACGATCCGCACTACAACCGCTTTGCGCCGACCGCCGATCGGCCCGCGGTGCTCAAGCGCGCCGACGGGCTGGTGACCTCAGCCGAACACGCCCTCGACAATGCCGAGCAGCGGGTCGAGAATATCATTGACTGAGGACCGCGGTTTGCTTCCGTCGTCGCCGTACCCGAACCATGCTGATCTGTTTCACCAGCGATTTGCACGGGGGCCTGGAGCTGTACCAGCAGCTCGAAGAGCTCCTGCGCGCCGAAGGTCCGGACTTGCTGATCCTCGGCGGCGATCTCCTGCCCGATGGCGAGCGCGACGATCCCCTCGGCACGCAAGTGGTGTATCTCGAACGCGTCTTCATGCCGCGAATTCGGGCCTGGCGGGCGGCGGCGCCCCGCATGACCGTGGCCTGCATCGCCGGCAATCACGAGTGGTCTTGTACCCGCGACGCGCTGCAAGCCCATCATGACGCGGGCCGGATTGTTCTGCTCGACCATCGCCGGCTCTGGCACCGCGACGGGCTGACGCTGCTCGGTTATGGCAACACCCCCGCCACGCCGCACTGGGTTAAGGACTTCGAGCGGCTGGACGTGCCCGGCGATCCGCTCCCCGAGTTCGGCGGCGTCGTGTGGGATGCGGAGCGGCGGTGCGTGCGAGAGGCCGACCTGCGGCAGCACTTCGGCGACCAACCGCCGATGACCGAGGAGCTCGCGCAGGCGCCGCGCGCGGCGCATCCTTGGATTCTGGTCGCCCACGCGCCCCCGCACGATAGCAAGCTGGACCGGCTGCTCAAAGTGCCCCAGCCGATCGGCTCACGGGCCGTGCGGCGCTTCATCGAAGAGCGTCAACCCGACTGTGCGCTGCACGGGCATATCCACGAATCGCCGCTGGTGACTGGCAGCTTTGTGGACCGGATCGGCGCGACGCTGTGCATCAATCCGGGGCAGGACCACGAACGGCTATACGCAGTGCTGTTTGAAGCGGAGCGCCCGGCGGAGACGTTGCGGCACACGGTGCTCGGCGGTGTGGCACCGGCGTCTCGCCGGTGATTGGTTCGCCTTCTACGGCCGGTCCGCCGCGGCGGACGCCGGCCGCTACAGCGTCCGTCGCGCTGCTGCGCCGCTGAGGTACAGACCCAGCAGGGTGAGACCCAGCAGCAGGCTGCTGGTGGCTGGGCAGACCGCGCCGACGGTGGGGCGTGCGGCCTGGTCGGGCGACGTGCCGTCGGTCGCTGCACTCGTGCCGTCCGTTCCCTGGTCGCCCGTACCGGCCGTGCCGCCGCCGCTTTCGAGCGCATCGACCACGCGGGCGAGCACGTCCCGGCTGTAGTTGGCATCGCTGCTGTTGTCATCGCCTGTCAGCAGGTCGATCAGGCCGCGCATAAAGGACGAGTTGGCCAGCGGCGGACGTGGTCGTCCGGTCTGGTCATCGTCGCAGGCGTCGCCGGTGCCGTCCCCATCGGTGTCCGCCTGGTCACGGTTGGGGATGTTCGGGCAATTGTCGACGCAGTCTGGAATCCCGTCGTTGTCGGAGTCGAGGTCGCTGCGACCGCAGCCGCACACGCCGGGATCCCGCTTGGAGAAGTCGTCCGGGCAGCCGTCCTCGCAGTCCGCCGCGCCGTCGCCGTCCGAGTCGGTGTCCGGGTGGCCGCACCCACAGCTCCCGGGCTCCGTCTTGTCCGGATCGGCGGGGCAGCCATCGACACAATCGGGCGTGCCATCCGCGTCGCGGTCCGTGTCGGGCACGCCGCAGTCGCAGATCCCCGGACCGAGCTTGTCGGGATCATGCGGGCAGCCGTCGCAGGCGTCCCCCACGCCGTCGGCGTCCGAATCCACCTGGCTCTCGTTCGCCAGGTCGGGACAGTTGTCGACGTCGTCGGGAATCCCGTCGCCGTCGCGGTCAGGCAGCACCGTCAGCGTGGCCGCGGCACTGAGCTGTGCGCCGCACGTGCCGGTGACGAGCACGCTGTAATTGCCGGCATCCACGAGCGCCACCGGGCTCAGGATGAGTACCGCGTCCGCGGCCCCGCTGAGATGCTCGTCGTCCGTCAGCGCCAGGCCATCCTTGTGCCACTGGTACGTCAGGTCCGAACCCGCAGCCAGCACGCTCAGCATGACGACGCGGCCGGCCGTGGCGGTCACACTCTGCGGCTGGGCAGTGAGGACCGTCGCCGGGAGCACATCAAGCAGAGCGGCGAGGCTCGTCTGTGACCCGCACGCACCCGTGACGATGACATCGTAGCTGCCGCTGTCCGACAGCGCCACGGACGCGACGGACAAGCTCGGCGTCGTCGCGCCGCTGACATGCTCGTCGTCCTCCAGCGGCACGCCATCCTTCCGCCAATGATAGGTGAGACAGGCCCCCTCCGCGGCCACGCTGAACGCGGCGCTCTGGCCCACGCAGCGCGTCAGGGCCTGCGGAGGCGCCGTGATCTGCGTCAGCGGCTGCACCGCGAGCGCCGCGGGCGCGCTGGTTGTCGAACCACACAGGTCAGTCACGGCCACTGTGTAGCTGCCGGTGTCGCCCGCCCCCAGCGGGTCGATGGTCAGCGTGGAAGTCGTGGCACCCGAGACCGGCGGCTCGTCGACGAGCGCCACACCGTCCCGGTACCACTGGTAGGTTAGCGTGCCGATCCCTTGGGCCTGGACGCTGAGTTGGACGGATTCGCCCACGCAGGCGGCGACGTCAACCGGCGGCTCGCTGATCTCAGGAGCCGGAGCCAGCGCCAGGGTCCAGGTGTCGCTGTAGTAGCCATCCGCGGCCCCGCCGAACAGGGCGGTCTCCGCTCGCAGCGCGTCATAGGCCATCGCGTGCAGGACGCGCGGCGTGGGTGCGGGAAGGGGACTTCGCAGCGTCCACGTCGTCCCGTCCCACAGCCACGTTTCGCCGCTGTAAGTGCCGTCTTCGCACTGGCCGCCGAACAAGATCGTGACGCCGTGTTGTGCGTCGTAAGCCAGCGCATGGCCGGCGCGCGGCGCGGGCCCCTCGTTGCTGCGCAGCGTCCAGCTCGTGCCATCCCACTCCCACGTCTCGCCGCTGTAGACCTGTCTCAACGTGTCCAGGCCGCCGAAGAGCACCATGACGCCGCGGCCGGCATCGTAGGCGACGGCGTGTCCGAAGCGCGGCGACGGGCCGGTCACGTCCCGGAAAACCCAGGTGCTGCCGTTCCACTCCCACGTGTCGTCCCGCACTCCGCGTTCAACGTCCACTCCGCCGAACAGCACGATCACCCCGCGGGCGGCATCGTACGTCAGCGCATGGCCGGCGCGCGGCGTCGGAGCATACTCGGGGAAAAGCTCAGTCCACTGCGTTCCGTCCCAGGTCCACGTGTCGCCGAGAAGCTCTTCGCTCCCGACGCCGCCGAACAGGACGACCACCCCGCGGGCGGCGTCGTAGGCCAGCGCAGCTTGGCTGCGCCAGGGCGGCGTCGTCTCAGGCAGCCGCCGGGTCCACGTCTGGCCGTCCCACTCCCACGTTTCGCCGTAATAATCGCCGCCGAACAGCACCGTGACGCCGCGGGCCGCGTCGAACGCGAGCGCATGCCCGGCGCGCGCGGACGGGCCGCCGCTGTCGTGCAGGTGCCAGTCAGCACACTCCGGCTCACACGGGTTGGGTTCGCAGGGGACCTCCGCGCCCAGCCAATCGCCCGCCAGCAAGTTGCACTCGGCCTGGGTGTGGAGCTCGCAGTGACCGTCGGAATAGCAGCAGGCCCCGCTTGGCTGCGGGCACGGGTTGGGATCGCAGGTCGTCTCGACGCCCTGCCACTGGCCGCCGAGGAGCTCGCACTCGGTCGCCGGCAGGTCCGGTACGCAGGTGCCGTCGCTGAGACAACAGGCCCCCAGCGGTTGCCAGCAGGCCGTGCAACTCGTGCCTTCACCGCGCCACGTGCCCGTCGCGCCGTGCCCTTCGATCAGCACGGCCGCGAAGGGGTTGATGTCCATGAAATCCACGGCGCCATCGCCGTTGACGTCGCCATTGGCACCCAGGCAGGCGGGGTACTGAGCTTGGTACTGCGCATAATCGGACAGGCGCAGGACGAAGACGTTGATGTCGCCGAAATCCACCGCCCCGTCGCAATTCACGTCCCCACGCCGCAACGCCGCACAGTCCGCCTCGCTGAGGACCACGCACGTGCCGTCGCTGCAGCAGCAGGCACCGACCGGCTGCGCGTGCGCTGCCGGTGCGCGCCAACCGCCGGCGATCAGGATTCCGCTCAGGACTGCTACGCCCTTAGTGAACGCCCGCATAGCACAACCTCCCGCCGCAGACCGTACTGGTCTGAGACGCTGACGCTCCCGTCCGCCCGGCTACCGTAGTTTATCGTTTTTGGGCAAGGCCGGCGTTGTATTTTGGCTCAACGGCGACAATCGCTGGTAACGTCCAACCGGCCAATGTCGATCATAAGTGATTGAGGAACAATATGTTATTGTACAAAGTGCACGCCCGAAGGTCGGGCCCACAATTGCCGCCACCCACGCAATACGTAAGACCAGCAGGAACAAACGTTTACCTGCCGAGCCCCTTGCGTCGATGAGACTATGGGATGACACTGCCAGCACACGGAGCGGGTCACCGCCTGCTTCGTACGCCGGGCACGAATCGAGCCGACTTCGCGGCTGCGCAGCGTCGCGGTCGAGACTGCGTATGTTGCCCCTTCGCCCTATAATGGCGGCGTTCCGAGCACCTGGTGGAGCCATGATTGAGAAGACCTGCGATCTCTGGATCGAGCCGGCGGAGTATCGCTGCATTCTCACGAGCGCGGCGGTCGTCAATGGCGAGGCCGTGCTCGAGTCGCGCTCGGCGCTCACCGCCGCGGCCCGATTTGCGGGCCTGGCAACCGATCTGGGACGAATGCTCACCGCGCGCGGCAATCACGTGCACGTGATTCGTCCGGGGCTGTGCTCGTTCCCGATCAAGCAGTATCAGTGGTCCGGGCCCAACGTGCAGATTATTACGCGCAGCGCGCGCGAGTTGTGCGAGCTCGTCGGCGCTGCCAAGACGCTCCTGCCACGGCCCGGTTGCGCCGACGGGGAATTGGAGTGGGAGCAGGTCCAGCAGGCCCTCGCGTTCTTGCCCGACAACATCGTCATCGTTAACACGGGCTAGCAGTCCGTTGAAAAAGGGTGACTGTCCGCCGCGGCGGACACCGGCCGTCCGATCCGAACCGCGACTGTGAGGGAGCGGACACGGAAAACACGCCGAGCAAGTCCGGCATTCGCCGTTGCACCTTCGCAGGAGGCTCGTAGCGCCCAACGTCCCCGTCGGCCGTCTGATCCGAACCGCGACCGTGAGGGAGCGGCCCCTGCCTTCGGCTGCCTGCCTCCGTCGTCCACCTCCCCAGGAAGAATAGCACCGAATCCGGGGGCTAAGGGGCCAAGGGATTAAGGTTGGCGGCGTGGGGTGGGGATTTGCGGAAATTGAACGGAGGCTGCGCAATTCTGTAGCGGTCGATCCCGTGCGCGCCGGTTTGCGGTTCTGGCTCCGCCGCGCGAAAATGCCGGAATGCCCACGCTGGACTGGATCGGCAAGAAGGCGGTTCTGAAGCATCATTGGCAGGTGCCGTACCGGCTCCTGCACTGTGACGCGAGCCTGTCGGCCGGCGACGCGGACGCCGGGAATCTGCTCGTGCAGGGGGACAACCTGGAAGCGCTCAAGGCGCCACTGCCGTACTACGCCGGCAAGGTGAAGTGCATCTACATCGACCCGCCGTACAACACGGGCAACGAAAAGTGGGTCTACAACGACGCGGTGAACAGCCCGGAAATGCGGAACTGGCTCGGGAAGGTGGTCGGAGCCGAAGCCGAAGACCTGTCACGCCACGACAAGTGGCTGTGCATGATGTACCCGCGGTTGACGCTCTTGCGGGAGTTCCTGACGGAAGACGGGGCGATCTTCATCAGCATCGACGATAACGAAGTTCAGAACCTGCGGGCGCTGATGGACGAGGTATTCGGGCCGCGCACGTGTTCTTTACGGAAACCGGCGCACCGATTCCCAAACGCGCCACTGGGAGAACGCCGCTGCTCGGCGTTCACAACGGCAAGGCCGTCTATCTGCTGTTCAACGGCGTCATGGGCGACCAGCGGCCGGACGGCGGCAATGTGCTCACGGGCCGCGTTTTGGCGGAGCTACCCTCCCCCAGCCCCTCCCTAGAAGGGAGGGGGGTAAGAGTAATCTACAGCGAGGGCTGCCGACTCGGGCCGGCCCGGCTGAAGCGCGAAGGCATCGTGTTCCGGCAGATTCCGTATGAAATCAAGGTGACCTGATGGACCTGAGTGGTGCTGTCATCACGGACCACGCCGCGGAGCAGATGGTCCGCCGGCAGGTGAGCGAAGCGGACGTGCGGGCGGTGCTGAACGCGCCGGACGAGGTGCAGCCGGTCCGGGCGGGCCGGGTGGCGGTACATGGTATGATGGGCGCGTACCTGCTGCGGGTGTTCGTAGACGTGGACCGCGATCCCGTGGAAGTCGTGACCGTTTATCGCACCAGCAAGATCAACAAGTACAGGAGTCGCCCATGAAAGCGATCTACGACCCGAAAACGGACACGCTGACCCTGGAGCTGGCGCCCGGCCCGGTCGCGGAGAGCGATGAGGACAAGCCGGGAGTGATCCTGGACTATGACGCGCAGGGCAACCTGATCGGCATCGAGGTGCTGGACGCGTCGCGGCGGATTCCGCAGGTGCAAAGCATGCAGTTTCAGGTAGCCGGATAGCTCGCCGCCGCTCCCGGCCCCAGCACTCCGTGGATGAGATACGTCCGATGAGCCTGACGCTCAAGACCTATCAGCAGCGCTGCCTCGACGAGTTGGCGCGCTACCTGCGCGCCAGTAGCGTCGGCCCCGAGCCTGCCCGGCGCGGCGGGTGGCCGACGTTGTAGCGGCCAACCCCCGTGTCGGCCGTTCGATGTAGCAGCCGGTCCGCCGTGGCGGACACCGGCCGTCCGATCCGAACCGTCCCGGCGCGCCGGGATGAGGGAGCGGACGCGGAGCACACGCCGAACCGGTTCGACATTCGCTGTTGCACCTCCGCAGGCGGCTCGTAGCGGCCAACGTGCCCGTCGGCCGTCCGATCCGAACCGCGACCGTGAGGGAGCGGCCCCTGCCTTCGGTTGCCTGCCTCCATCGGCCACCTCCCCAGGAAGGATAGCACCGAATCCGGGGGCTAAGGAGCAAGGGATCAAGGTTGGCGGTGGGGAGCGGAAATAGTGAGTTACGAGTTACGAATTACGAGTTTGAGAAAAGGCGACGAAGGGATCAGAGGCCGTGGCCTGCTCCCCAAAATCTGATCCAGGTGTTATGAGAGTCCATTGCCCGGCCG
>CAZWYT010000038.1:0-49230 GCA_964638325.1 uncultured Planctomycetales bacterium | reverse complement strand
TATTGAACCCAAGGTCAGGGCCTTTGTCTTTACCCCTTAAGATGACGCTCACCCCTTGGCGACCGTCGGCCGAAGACCACGATGCCAAGAACACGCTTCCGTACGGTGTAGGCATCCGCAGGCGGCTCCAGACGCCCCCTGGAACGGCGCGGCGCCCGCGAGGGCGATCGGTTCGGCATCAGACCGGTGGGGCACCGTCGTCGGCAGGCGCGTCGCGCCGACGCTGGCGCGCCGCCCGCTCGAGCACCTGGCGTTCCGCGTAGGTCAGGCTCCCGAGGCCCAGGTCCGAGGCCTTTTTCACAATGCGGTCTACTTCGGCCGGGGTGAGCCCACCGCCGGCCTCCGTGGTCGCCGGCCCGGATGGGCCGGGGGGCGCCGATTCCGCAGGTCCGCGCGGACTCGTCTTGGCGCGCAAAACGCGATCGGCACGGAGCAGGCCCTCGGTGGCCAGCCCGCGAACGCCTGCGCGGTAGTGCCGCAGAGACGTCACGCCCCCGAAAACGGCGATGAGCACGAGCGTCATGTCTTGCGACATCACGCCGGCCGCGCCCAGGACGCCGGCGCCTACGACGCCGATCTTGGCCGAGAGGATCGCGGCCCTATCGAAGCCGATGCAGCGCCAGAGCAAGACACGGAGGAGCTGCCCGCCGTCCAGCGGGAAGATGGGGAGCAGATTGAAGCCCAGGAGCACGAGATTGACGTAGAAGAACAAGAGCAGGAGGTACTCCCAGCCGGTGGCGCCGAACTCGGCGTGCGAGGGGCCGGTCGTAAAACCGTGAATGATCGCGTGCACAACGACGGCGAGGATCAGGATGTACCCGCTGACGAGACAGAACGCGAAGTTAACGAGCGGGCCACAGGCGACGGTGACAAACTGCGGCCACGGCCGGCGCGGGGCCTCCGCGTACGCCAGACCCCCGAGGGGCCACAACACGATGTCTTCCGCCGTGCCACCGACAGCGCGGGCTCCAAAGCAATGTCCGAACTCGTGGCACAAGACGACCGCGAAGACCGTGACGGAGAGTTGCAGGTAAAATGCCCATTCCGTCCCCGCGCGCAGCATACAGAAGCCCATCCAGGCCAAAAAGAGGACGTGCACGCGCACGTTGATCCCAAAGAGGCGGCCAATCTTCAAGGCCCCAGCGCGGAAATCCATGTGCCATCCCCTTCACAACCAGCTCGGCAACCGCTGACCAAGGAGCCCGCGGGACATCCCTTCGTCACGGACCCGCCGAATGTGGCGACCGTGACGTGCCGAGGATGCGACCAAGCCGCATGGACAGTGTACACACAGGCCCGCCGGCGATGCCATTATTCCCGTGAGCGGGAGGTGGACTACAGCCGATTGTCGCGCTGGAACTCGCGCTCCTGACGCTGGCGCTCGCGGGTGATGCGCTCCAGCGTTTGGCGTTCCACGTACGACAGACTGCCGATGCCCGCTGCGGAGACTTTCTTAAGGATGCGGTCGAGCTCGGCGTCTTCAGCTTCGCGCTCTTCCTGACGTGTGGCCCAGCCGCCGGGGTTGGGGTTGGGATACTCGATCGGCCGCGCTGGAGTCGGCGGCCGCGCCTGGCCTTTGAACAGCCGCGACCAGAGCCCGCGCGAGGATCGGCCGCCGCCGCGGGGCGCAAAGGCCGAGTCTTCCACGAGCCAGCCCTGGCGCGCCGCGCGGAGCCGTTGCCAACAGGTCAGTCCGCCGAAGATCGCGATGAAGATCAGCATGCCATTGCTGCCGGAGCCCAGACCCAGCACGCCGAGAATGGCGCAACCCGCCAGGCCGACCTGGCAGGCGATGATGCTCGCCCGCTGCAAACCGACGAAAGGCCAGATGATGGCGTGAAAGAGCTGGCCGCCGTCGAGCGGGTAGATCGGCAGCAGGTTGAACGCCAGCAGGAAAAGGTTCACGAGATAGAAGAGGGCCACGTACTCCAGCCAGTCCGGGGCGGTGGGCGGGAAGTAAAAGGCGCGCTGGAGCGGGTTGATCGGCAGGCCGATATCCCCGCCGGTGACTACAAACATCACGCCGGCGCTGAGCAAGCAGAAGATGACATTCACGAGCGGTCCGGCGGCCACAGTGACAAATTGCGGCCACGGCCGCATCGGGGCGTGCGCGTACGCCAGGCCGCCGAGCGGCCACATCAGGATGTTCTCCGCATAACCGCCGACCGCGCGGGCGCCGAAGCAGTGCCCGAATTCGTGCAGCAGGACGATACCGAAGAGGAGGCCGAGGAACGCCAGCTCGCTCTTCCAGTCGCGCCCCGAGCTGTAGAGCTCGAATGCGATCCAAATTAGAAACAGGGCGTGCACGCGGACGGTGATCCCCGCCACGCGACCGACCTTGAATGACCCGCCCAGGATGTTCATGCGCCAGCCCCTCCGCCGTGGCGGAAGCGCTCGTAATAGAGGAGCGCCAAAATGGTCTTGCCGTCGCTGATCCGGCCGGTGCGGATGGCCTCGAAGGCTTCCCTGGGCGGCAGCGGAGCGAGCCGAATCTGCTCGCCGGTCTCGCGCGCCGTCGGGCCCGGCGACAGCTTCGTCGCCAGGAACACGTGCATGCGCTCGGTCAGAATGCCGGGCGTGGAGTAGAAGCTGACGAGCGGCTCCAGGCGACCGGCCCGGTAGCCAGTTTCCTCGGCCAGCTCGCGCGCCGCGCAAGCGGCCGGCGGTTCGCCGTCGTCGAGCGTGCCGGCCGGCAACTCCAGGAGCTCCTGGCCGACGGCCACGCGGTAATTGTGGATGAGCAGCAGGCGGCCGTCGTCGAGCACCGGCAGGATCACGGCCGCGCCCGGGTGCACGATGATGTCGTACACGTGGGGCACGCCCTGCACGTCGAGCTCATGGCGCTCGACGTGGAACTTCCGGCCCGTGAAGACCGTTTGCCCGCAGCTCAACGCCCGCTCCGTCATGCTAAAACGCCCTCCTCGGCCGGTCCGCCGCGGCGGACGCCGGCCGAGCACTTGGGATTATATCGGTTGCACCGGCCGGCTGCTGTCGAGGCGTCGGAGACGGTTGCGCTGGTCATCTCGTACAAATCGCGGCGGACCCCTGCGCGGGCGATGGCCGAGCCGGCCCGTCCGCGGGCCGGTTGAAACCGGGCGGACCGGGCCGTTACCGGCCCGGCTCGGATTACCGGGCGGAGAACCGCCCGGCTCGGCTTGTCCGGCGCGACGACTAGGCGTTGATCGCGCTGCGCACTAGACGTCCAGGTTCTTCACGTGAATCGCGTTCTGCTCGATGAACGCCCGACGCAGCTCGACGTCCTCGCCCATCAGGATACTGAACATGCGATCGGCTTCGGCGGCGTCGATGTCGGCCTGCTCGAGGTCGTCGGCGGCCTCGCCCACGATCACCTTGCGCAGCACGCGATGCGCCGGGTCCATCGTGGTCTCCCACAGCTCTTCCTTGTTCATCTCGCCGAGGCCTTTGAAGCGCTTAATCTCCCAGCCCCGGGCCCCGAGGGCCCGGACACCCACCGGCAGCTCCGCCAGGTTGTTCAGCTCGCGGTCGTCGCCTTGGGCCGGAAGCAGGACGAAAACCGCGGGGCTGAGCTCGCCCGTGATCTGCTCCTCGCGGTGCAGGAAGAGGTCATCGACGACGCAACCGAAGTCGCGCAGGCGGGCAAAGCAGCGCTGAAGCTGGTGGGCTTCGCCCAGCTCGGTCTTGACCACGCTCTTGCCGCACGCTGCGGCTTCGCTGCGGAACGCCGCGAATTCGGCCTCGGTGTAGAAGTAGCGCTCCTCTTGGTCCGTCTGTGCGCGGAGCGTCGGCAGCCGTCCGTCGCCGCCGCGGCCGGCGACGAAGGTGCGGAAGAGAATCCCCCGCCGGGCCAGGACCCGCGCGTGCCGGTCGATCTCCTCGACCAGTTGCAGGAACTCGCGCAACGTGTCGCCCTGGACGCGGCTGGCGGGAGCGGCGGGCCGGCGGATCTCCAGGGTCGTGCGCTCGAGGCCGAGCTGGGTCAGACGCTCGTTGAGGGCGGCGTCATCGAGCAGGTAGCTGCGCGCCTTGCCGCGGGCGAGCTGAAACAGCGGCGGCTGGGCGATGTAGATGGCCCCCCGGTCGATCAGCGGCCGCAGGTGGCGGAAGAAGAAGGTCAGCAGCAAGGTGCGGATATGCGAGCCGTCCACGTCGGCGTCGGTCATCAGGATGATCCGCCCATAACGCAGCTTCGACCCGTCGAACTCTTCCTCGCCGATGCCGGTGCCGATGGCCTTGATGATCTCCAGAATCTCCTCGTGGCTGAGGACTTTGTGCAGGCGGGCCTTCTCGACGTTGAGGATCTTGCCGCGGATGGGCAAGATGGCCTGCGTCTGGGTGTCGCGATAGCCCTTGGCTGAACCGGCCGCCGAATCGCCCTCCACGATGAACAGCTCGGTGGAGTCGACGTCGCGGCTGGAGCAATCGACGAGCTTGCGCGACAGGCCGGCGCCGACCAGGGCGCTCTTGCGGGCGGTCTCGCGCGCCTTGCGGGCGGCCTCGCGGGCCAGGGCGGCCTGCACGGTCTTGCCGACGATGCGCTTGGCGTCGGCCGGGTGCTCTTCGAGGTAGTTGCCGAGCATCTCGTTGACCGTGGTCTCGACGAAGGTGCCGACCTCGCTGTTGCCCAGCTTGGTCTTGGTCTGGCCCTCGAACTGCGGCTCCGGGACCTTGACGGAGATGATCGCCGTCAGTCCTTCGCGCACGTCGTCGCCGCTGGGCGTCGGGTCGTTGCTCTTCAGCAGGTTGCTCTTACGGGCGTACGCGTTCAGCGTGCGCGTCAGGGCGGTGCGAAAGCCCGAAAGGTGCGTGCCGCCTTCAACGGTGTTGATGTTGTTGACGAACGAGAGCATCGTCTCGCTGTATTTGTCGGTGTACTGGAGCGCGACCTCGACGATCAGCCGCTGCGCCGCATCTTCCTGCTTGAAGTAAACCGGTGGGCTGTGGAGCGGCTCCTTGCCGTCGTTGAGGTGCTTGACGAACTCGCGGATGCCGTCCTCAAAGCGGAATACCTCGGTCAGCCCGACGCGCTCGTCGGTGAGCGTGATCGTCAGCCCCGAGTTCAGGTAGGCCAGCTCGCGGAGCCGCTTGGCCAGCAGGTCGTAGTGGAAGTCCACCTCGCGGAAGACCTCCGCATCGGGCTTGAAGCGGAGGTGCGTGCCGGCGGCGTCGGCCGGGCCGACGGCTTCCAGCGGCCCGGTCGTCCGGCCGCGCTGGAACGACATCACCCAGGTCTGGCCCTCGCGCTGGGTGCGCACGTGCAGCCACTCGGAGAGCGCATTGACGACGCTCACGCCGACGCCGTGCAACCCCCCGGACACCTTGTAGGAGTCGCGATCGAACTTGGCGCCCGCGCCCAGGCGCGTGAGGCACAGCTCGAGGGCCGACATGCCATACTCTTCCTTGATGCCGACCGGAAAGCCGCGGCCGTCGTCCTCCACGCTGACGCTGCCGTCCGCGTAGGCGACGACGCCGATGTTGCGACACGCGCCCGCCATCGCCTCGTCGATCGAGTTATCGACGACCTCATAGACCAGGTGATGCAGCCCCCGCAGGCCGGTGTCCCCGATGTACATGCTTGGACGCTTGCGCACGTGCTCGGTGCCTTCAAGCACCTGCACGTTGCTCTCGTCGTAGCTCATCGGGGTCGCGTCGGTCACCATGGTCTCCGGTTTCATCTTCACCCGCCGATCCGCGGCCAAACCCGCTCCCGGTCCCCGTCGTTACGGAGGCGGGTCGCCGACGACGAAGCGAATGTGGCGGATTCCCGGGGCCAGCCGGGCCAAACCTTGCTCAAGGGCCGGCTGCCGGCGACGCAGCTCGCACAGCAAGGCCGAACCGCTCACGGCGATCGTCACGGTGTCCTTGTGCAGGCGGTGCACATCCGTGACCGCGGTCTCCCCGGCCCACGCGGGCGGAACCACTTGTGCCCAGGCCGCCGCGGCCAATTGCCGGCGGCGCAGGGACTCCGCCGCTTCCGCAACGGCCGCCGCCAGCGGGGTGGGCACGCATTTCCCGGTCCGCTGCTGTCGTCGCCGGGCCCGCGGCGTCAGCTCATTCAGGGCCACGAGCCGCACGCTGCGCCGGTTCTCGCGCAGCGCGTCGTACTGCTGCTCGGTCATCTCGCGCATGGGGACCTCAGCGCCGCAGGGGCCGATCAGAGCGACACCGGCATGACCACATACAGGAACTCGCTCTTGTCTTCGCCGCAGACGATTCCAGGCCGAAAGCCGTCGTGGAGCTCGAGACGGACGCGGTCGTAGCCGATGACCTTGAGGGCGTCGTTGATGAACGCCGGGTTGAACCCGATCTCCACCCGCTCTCCCTCGAATTCGACGGGCAGCTCCACGCGGGCTTCGCCTTGCTCGGGCGACTGCGCGGTGATCACCAGTTGCGCGCCCTCGAACGCCAGCTTGACCGCCCGCGACTCGTCGCTCGTCAGCAGGGCGGCCCGCTTGATGGCCCCGTGCAGCTCAAGGCGGTCGATCTGGGCGAACTTGTCGCTGTCCTTGGGGATCACGTCCTCGTACTTCGGGAACGTGCCCTCGACCAGCACGGTCGAGAGCATCCGGTCGCCGCTGCGCAGGAGCATCTGATTCGGCGTCACCTTGACGTCGACCGTCCACTCGCGCTGCTCCTTCCCGGGTGCGAAGACGCGCTCGAAGACGTTCAGCGCCTTGGCCGGGACAATCGCCTCGAAGTCGCCGCTGGTGGCTTCCTGGATCGCTCCGCCGGCGCGCGCCAGGCGGCGGCCGTCCGTCGCCACCAGGAAGAGCTTCTTGCCCTGCTTCTCCCACAAGACGCCGTTGATCGCATAGCGGCTCGTCTCGCGCGCGGCGGCATAGAGGGTCAGGCTGATCATGCGCCAGAGCTGCGGGCCGTCGATGACCAGGTCCGGCTCGTCGTCGAAGGTCGGGACGGCCGGGAAGTCCGCCGCCGGATGCACGAAGATCTTGAATTCGCTGCCGGCGCCGCGCACGACGCAGTAGCGGGCATCGGCATCCAGGCGGATCTCCGCGTCCGGCATCTCGCGGATGATGCTCAGGAGACGCTCCGCGGGCACGACGGCCTCCCCGGGTTCCTCGACCGAGAAGCTGCCGACGCCGACCCGCAGCGCCGCCTCGCCGTCGGTGGCGCTGAGCTCGATGGCCTCGGCCTCCGTGGCGACTTTGACGCAGCCGAGGATCGGCTTCGTCGTTCGTCCGCCGGTGACGGCCGCCACTGCGGCCAGTGCGTCGAGGAACTCTTGGCGTGGTAGTCTGGTCTTCATGGTCGCAATCCCGTGACGCGCCTCCGAGACGGGGCCGCCGCGCAGGTCGCCACCTGTCAGCGTCGCGACTGCGGGGTCGTCGGCCCCGGATAACCTGGGCAACGAAGCGTATATTTAACTCAAATGAGGGCGGTTGGCCACTAGGCCGGGCCGGCCCATTTTCGCGCTCCACGCGGCGGTCGGGGTTGCGTGCGTCCGGTGGCGGCCTCGGTCGCCGCGCGTGGATATTTCCCGGTCCAACGCCTATCCTCACTAGGGTGTCAGTCGGCGGCGCCCAGGCGGGTGTCGTACACCGCGGCCTTTGCAGCGGAGCCGGATTCTACATGGCTGAAACCACACCACCGGCCGAAGTGAGCGTCCCCGAGTGCCCAACCGGCTTGTCTGGGGTGAAACACGTTGTCGCAGTGGGCGCCGGGAAGGGGGGCGTCGGCAAGAGCACCATCGCGGTCCTGGCGGCCGTCGGTTTGTTGCGCCGCAGTTTCCGCACCGGCCTGCTCGACGCCGACGTCTATGGCCCTTCGCTGCCCAAACTTACCGGAACGGAGGGACGCCGGCTCGAATTGAATGAGCAGGGACGCGTGCGCCCGGCCGACGCCGAGGGCGTGAAGCTGGTCAGCATCGGCCACCTGATCCCGCCGGACCAGGCGGTGATCTGGCGGGGGCCGATGGCCCAGAAGTACGTCAAGGAGTTTCTGGATCGCACGGACTGGGGCGAATTGGACTACCTGTTCGTGGACCTGCCGCCCGGTACCGGCGACATTCCGCTGACCCTGGCTCAGAGCATCCCGCTGACTGGCGCGGTCATCGTTTGCACGCCGCAGCCGGTCGCCCTCCAGGACGCGCTCCGGGCCCTGCGGATGTACCAACGGCTCGGCGTCGAGCCACTGGGGATCGTCGAGAACATGAGCTATTACCTTTGCCCGCAATGCGGGCACCGCGACGAGATCTTCAGCCACGGCGGTGCGGCGCAGGCGGCCAAGGAATTCGGCGTGCCCTTTTTGGGAGCGCTCCCGCTCAATGTCGCCATTCGTGCCCACGGCGACGCTGGCCGACCGGCCGCCAACTTCACCCACGCCGATCCGCACCTCGTGGCGGCGCTCGACGACTTCGTGCAACGGCTGCAGGAGGTCATTCAGGGACAAGCACAGAAGAAAACCCCTCTGCCGCAGCTTCGAATCACCGGCTGATCGGCTGCTGTCGGGCGCTGGCCGCCTTACAGCAGCGGCGTCCCCCACTGCATTTCGTAGGCTTCGTCGTTGACGACGGCAAAGAACCCGTCGTCGTCGACGGTAATGTCATACAGTGCGTCGCTGATGCCGCGGGCGGCGAAGTAGAACGTCAAGGCCTCGCGCAGCGTGCCCTCGTCCGCGTTGCGGGGCACGTCGAGGTCCACCGTGCGGACCTCCGTGTTGCGGTAACCGAATCGCGGCACGCAGCGGATCATGAGCGCTGTCTTCTTCATTGCTTCATTCCGTTCCGGTGGCGACCTACCCACTACAAACGTCACCACCATAGTATTATACCAACTTACCCCGGTGTGCATTCAAGGGGCGCGCGGGGCCGATAGCTGGGCCGCGGATCGGCTCATGCCGCGGGGAGGGCCTCAACAAGTTGATCGATTTCTTCCGGGCTGTTGTAAAAATGCGGGCTGGCGCGCAGCCGCCCGAGCCGCCGCGCGACGACGATCTTGAACTCGTCGCGCAGATGTTTCTGGAGCGCGATCAGATCGTGTTTATCAGACCCGAAGGACACGATCCCGCTCCACTCGCTGGGCGTGCGCGGGCTGTAGATTCTCCAACCCTTGCGGCGCAGACCCTCGACGAGCTGATCGGTGAGCTGCTTGACCCGGCGTTGCACCTCTTCGATGCCGGTTTCGAGGAGCAGGTTCAGCGAGGCGCCGAGCGCACAGATTCCGGCGACGTTATAGGCGCCGCTGTCGAAGCGCCGCGCGTCATCGCGCAGATCGAATTTCCGCTCGCGCGCGTCGAAGTCGTGCTTCATGCACAAGTAACCCGGCTCGCTCGGATGCAGATGGCCGATCAGCTCGCGGCGGCAGTAGAACAAGCCGGCGCCGTCCGGTCCCAGCAGCCACTTGTGCCCGTCCGCCGCGAGGAAGTCGACGTTCATGGCCCGCACGTCGACCGGGTGCACGCCCAGGGCCTGAATCGCATCGACGCACAACAACAGGCCCTTGTTCTTGCACAATTCGCCGAGGCGCGTCAGATCCGTGCGGAAACCGTTGCTCCATTGCACGGCCGAGATCGCCAACACGCGCGTGCGCCGGTCGATCGCCGCCGCCAGGCGATCGAACGGAATCCGGCCGTCCTCTTCCGGCACGTTCTTGACGGTCACGCCCCGCCGCTCGAGGTTCAGCCACGGGTACACGTTGGCGGGGAACTCCATCGCGTTGGACACGACGTTGTCGCCGGTGACCCACTGAATGCCGTTGGCCACGTAGTTGAGACCCTCGCAGGTGTTCTTGACGAAGGTGACCTCATCCGCGTGGGCGCTGAGCAGGCGGGCCGCCGCCTGCCGGATGTGGTCCAGCGCGCGGTAGTACGTCCCCTCGAGGTACGCCGATTCGGAATGCTCGCGGGCATAGTGGATCAGCGCCTCGGCGGCCGGCCCCGAAAGCGGGGCCACGCCGGCGTGGTCGAGGAAGTTGTAGCGGCGAGTGATCGGGAACTGCGAGCGGATTTCTTCCAGTGTCATCGTCTTGTATCCCAGCGCGGAGCGCCAATGGCCTCCGCCCACCAAATTGTACGCCAACTTTGCTCGCCTGTCGCCGGGCACGGCCGAATTGCCCGCCGGTGTCCCGGGCCGGTATGATAGGCAGGTCGTGGCGGGCGGGAAGCCGCCACGATGGACGAAAGCAAGCCATGAGCGATTTGACCCCGCGGCAGATTGTGGCGGCACTGGACCGCTACATCATCGGGCAGGAAGACGCCAAGCGCGCGGTGGCGGTCGCGATTCGCAATCGCTGGCGCCGCCTGCAATTGCCCAAACCGCTGCGCAACGACGTCTGCCCCAAGAACATCCTCATGATTGGGCCAACTGGGGTGGGCAAGACGGAGATCGCCCGGCGGCTCGCGCAGCTCGTCGAGGCCCCGTTCATTAAGGTGGAGGCGACGAAGTTCACCGAGGTCGGCTACGTCGGGCGGGATGTCGACAGCATCGTGCGCGACCTGGTCGAGCGAGCCGTCGTGATGGAGCGCGAGCGGATCGCCCAGAGCGTGCGGGAACGCGCCGTGCGCGCCGCTGAGGATCGCGTCCTCGATCAGTTGCTGCCGGGCTCGGATACGTGCGACGGGTCCGACGACGATCAGGCTGAGCGCCGCCAACGGACGCGCGAGAAGCTGCGCTCGCAGCTCCAGGCGGGCGGGCTGGTCGAACGGAGCCTGGACGTGAGCGTCGACGAGCGCGCCGTGCCGGTGCACGTCCTGTCCACAATGGGCCTCGACCAGATGGGCCCGGAGTTCGAGCAGTTCATGGAGCGCATCCTGCCTTCGCGGGCCAAGCGCCGGCGGCTGCCCGTGCCAGAAGCGCTGGAGCTGATGACCCAGCAGGAGATCGACCGGCTTATCGACCAGGATGCGTTGCACCAGGCAGCCATTCGCCAGTGCGAAGAGTCCGGCCTGGTGTTCCTCGACGAGCTGGACAAGATTTGCGGGTCCGGGCTGACCGAGGGGGTGGGGCCGGAGGTGTCGCGGAGCGGGGTGCAACGAGATCTGCTGCCGCTGGTCGAGGGCACGAGCATCAGCACGCGCTATGGTATGGTGCGTACGGACCACATCCTGTTCATCGCGGCGGGAGCGTTCACGCAATCACGACCGAGTGACCTGATGCCCGAGTTGCAGGGCCGCTTTCCGCTGCGGGTCGAGCTTGGCGACCTGAGCGCCGAGGATTACTACCGGATTCTCACCGAGCCGGAGAACGCGCTGATCAAGCAGCAAATCGCGCTCATACGCACCGAGGGGGTCACGCTCAGGATTACGGACGAGGCGATCGTCGAGATGGCCGAGATGGCCTATCGCGCCAATCAGATGCTCGAGAACATCGGTGCCCGCCGGCTCTACACGATTGTCGAGAAGGTGATCGAGGACATCGCGTTCAACGCCTCCGACGCGGCGAACAAAGATGTCACGATCGACGTCGACTACGTCCGCATGCGTCTGGCGGACACCTTGGCCGACGAAGAGCGCAGCCAGTACGAGCTGTGAACGCCGTAGTCCGCTGAAAAAGGGGACATTCTGATTTTCTGTGTCCCGTGAACACATCACGCGTCAACGCGCGCGCTCCGAAAAATCAGAGTGTCCGCTCTTTTGTGGGCTTATGCCGGCAGCGCGTAGACCCTCTCCGACCGCAGGACCTCGCTTGCGTACGCGAGGCAAGCTTGGATGTCCTCTTGGGTGATATGGTCGTATTGCTGACGGATCTGGTCCGGCGAGTAACCACGGGCGAGGAGGTCGATCACCAGCTCAACACTGATGCGCGTGCCCTTGATCACGGGCTTGCCGACCAGGACCTTGGGGTCGACGACGATGCGTGTGCACCAGTCCATGACAGGGTGCCTTTCCAGTACGCAGCCACTTCTGCTTTGTCAGGTCGGCCACGGGGGGCCGACGCTGCCAGTTGTCGCGCGAGGCGCTACGCCGACTCTTTGCGGAGCCGGCCCGGGGCCAGCAGGTCGGCCTCGCCGCGGACGACCTCCGCCGTCACCGTGTACGTCGTGCCCGGCCGCAATTCGGGCAGCTCGAACATGCACTCGAGCATGAACTCCTCGGTCACCGCCCGCAAGGCCCGCGCGCCGGTGTCGCGCTCCAGGGCCCGCGTGGCGATCTCCTCCAGCGACTCGGGCGTGAACTCCAACTTCGCGTGCTCGATCTCGAAGAGCTTCTGATACTGCCGCACGATCGCGTTCTTCGGCTCGGTCATGATCTCGATCAGCGCCTGACGATCGAGCGGCACTAGCGGACAGATGATCGGTAATCGCCCCACGAACTCGGGGATCATGCCGAACTCGATCAGGTCGTCCGGCGTGACCTGCGCCAGAATGCGGCCCATGTCGTGGACTTCGTCGGTCTCCACCGGCTCCGTCGTGAACCCGATCTTCTTGTGGCCCAGGCGCTTGCTGATGATCTTGTCCAGCCCCACGAACGTCCCGCCGCAGATGAACAGAATGTTGGACGTGTCGAGCTGGATGTACTGCTGCTCCGGGTGTTTGCGGCCGCCCTGCGGGGGGATGTTGCTGATCGTGCCCTCGAGCATCTTGAGCAGCGCCTGCTGGACGCCCTCGCCGCTCACGTCGCGCGTGATCGAGATGTTGTTCCAGGTCTTGCCGATCTTGTCGATCTCGTCGATGTAGACGATGCCGCGCTGCGCCGCTTCGAGGTCGTAGTCTGCGTTTTGGAGCAGCCGCAGCAGGATGTTCTCGACGTCCTCGCCGACGTAGCCGGCCTCGGTCAGGGTGGTCGCGTCGCCGATGGCGAACGGGACGTTCAGGAAGCGGGCCAGCGTGCGGGCCAGGAGCGTCTTGCCGCACCCGGTCGGGCCGATGAGCAGGATGTTGCTCTTCTCGATCTCGACGTCGTTTTCGTCCATCGCGTCGACGTGCGCCAGCCGCTTGTAGTGGTTGTGGACGGCGACGGCGATGGTGCGCTTGGCCGGATCCTGGCCGATGACGTACTGGTTCAGGAACTCGAAAATCTCGCGCGGCTTGGGGATCGCCTTGAGGCTGGCGCGGCCCTTCCCGGCCCGCCGCTGCTCCTCCCGAATCAGGTTGTGGCACAGCTCGATGCACGAGGAGCAAATAAAGACGTCGCTGGCACCCTCGACCATGGGGCCGGCGTCCCGGTGGCTCTTGCCGCAGAAGCTGCACACGCTGGCGCGGCGCCCACGGTTTCCGATTGTCCCGCGACTTCCACTCATGCGTCCTCCTCGGTCGCCATACGCGGAACCGGCGCCGTGCCCTTAGCCTCCCCATCCTCTCGACGGGTTCCGCGCTTCGACATTAGCCATTTTAGCGGGCCGCGGCGGGCTTTTCCAATGGGGTGCATGAGGCTGCAGGCGAGCGAGGCTCCTCCGCGTCAAACCGGCCCTTCGGCAGGGGAGTCGTCGTCTTCCGGCGCGGAGCCATCGGGCGGCGATTCCGCTGGCGACGCCGAAGGAGGCTCAGCACCGGAAGCAAGCTGGAGCTCCGCCAGAAGTGCCGTGCGCATGGTGGCGAATTCCTGCGCGCTGATCTCCCCGCGGGTGCGCATGTCCCGCAAATCCTGAAGCGTGAAGCTCCCCACGGGCTCTTCGCTCTGGACCCACCTGCGGACGGCCACGGCCAGGTAAAGCCCGCACACGGCTGCGATCGCAGCCGCCGCGAACCAAAGGAACATCGTCAAGAGCTCCCCGGCGCCGGGAACCGCCGCCAACACCAGCGCGGCGGTCGCCATAAGCTGCGGGTGGGCGTCAGCCATCCGTCATGGACCAACCACGTCAGATTCGGTCACGTACCCGCCGAGGCGCTGGTGAACGAGGATCGTGTTCCGCACGACAATGGAGCGTTGGAAGGGGATAATGGTGCCTTGCCCGCCGTTCTGGACCCAGGTGTCGGGTTCCACGGTCTGTCGGATCAGATCGACGAGCTCCTGGATCTGCGTCTCACCGCCACCAGCACCATAGGGATCGTTCCGTGCCCCGCCCTGTTGCTGTTGCTGCTGTCCTTGTCCCTGGCCGAACATGCCGCCGCCGGCGCCGCTGCCGCCGCCGCCGCCCTGGCCGCCAGCCTGGCCCAGACCCTGCGTGACGTTGAAAGCCCCGACACGCCCGGCGCGCGGCAAACGCGTGAGCAAGTCCGCGACGTCATAGATCTTGGTCACCATCTCCTTGTCGAGATCCTCAGCCGTGGACAGGACGAGCAGGTTTCCGCTGGCCCGGTACGCCAGCTTGATCTCTGAGCCCGCCACCCCGCTCATAATCAGCCAGAGCACCTGCGACAGCCGCAGATTGTGGGCCTGAATGCTGACGGGCTTGTCGCGGTCCACGCCGGCGTCCGCTAGAACTTGCCAGCGTACCGTGACGTTGAGCTTGGTGAACTCGGCCAGCCAGTCCATCACCTGCTCGAAGGGCACGTCCTCGAACGTGAGCTCTGGCACGCGCTGGTTCAAGATGCTCAGCGTGCTGGATGCCTGAGGGCGCGGCGTTGCGCGTGGCTGCCTTGGTTCCTGGGCGAGCGCCGTCGCGGCTATCAGCCCGAGCACGAGTCCCAGTACGAGCGTCCTGGTCATAACGCACCTCCTTCGTCGGGCAGGTCGCAGCACGACGATCCGCCGTACCCCCATACTAGTTTAGCCGCGCGGTGGCCCGGGTGGCCAGCCAAATTCGCGGCGGAGAAGCGCCGCAAGCTGCCGCAAGTCCAGGGGGGACGGAAGCTTAAGGCCGGTCGCCATCGCGAACGTCTCCGTCCCCCGGCGATGCAGCCCGCCATGGGTGCCCTGCAGCCTCACAAATCGGCTCAATAGGCCACTGCCGACGTACCAGCGCTCGGTTAGACTCACCACGACATCGGGTTGTTCCCGGCAAATCGAGAAGAATCCCTCCCACAGCCGCTCCGGGGCGGCGGGGAAGTCCGCGTCGGCGGTGGCCGCCAACCAGGCGGCCCCTGTGGCGAACCCCGCGGCGTCCATCTGCCCGGCCCGCTGGAGTGCGTGGCAGGCTTCCGCCAGTCGAAGCGGATCGCCCACTTCCGGTTCGTAGCTGTACCGCGCCGCACCAGGCGCCTCACGCCGGCAACGGATTGTCGCCATCGCGCCCGCGGTGAAGACGCGCACGCGATCGCCGTCACGTTCCGCCACAAGCTCGACCTCGGCGCGGCCGCGCAACACCCCAACTGCGCGTTGGCGTGTGTCGGCGTCAAACGTGTGCAGCCGTGCAACATCCAGCAGGCCGAACAGGGGGAGCACCACGTCGCCCGGACGCCGCAGGCGCTTGACCAGCCTCAGGCCCGCCGCGCGCAGCGCCGCGCCGAGATCGAAACGCTGGATGTGCGTGCAGTCGGGCGGCAGCCGGCCCAGACCGTGGTCGGACAACAGCACCATGTCCAGCTCGTCGCCACAGTCCCCCGCGACGCGCTCGATCCATTGCTCCAGCAGGAGCAGTTGCGCATCAATCTCCGCGGGCGCGAGCATGTGCGCCAGGCCGTCCGTGCTGAGGATATACAGGACCACCTGACGGCTGCCCGCCCGCAGACGGCGGTCCAACATACGCCGGGCCCGTCTAAGCTCGCTGCGGTAAACCCACTTGGGGAAAAGGTACATGATGGCGTCTTTGAGGAAGCTCAGGCGGTAGTCGACGTGCCGGACCCAGGCCTCGTTGCCGCCGCGCAAGTACGTGCGCAGCGCGCCGGTCAGGCGGTTGGCCTGGCGGTCGAAGTACCCCGCTTCGTAGCCGGGCGTCGGTCCGGTACCGAAGAGCACGTCGTAGGCCGGATCGGTCAGCGTCGGAAAGACGGAAATGAGCCGGGCCGGCGGGCGAAAACGCCGGAAGCGGCCAGCCGCGTACAGCCCGTGGACGCGCTCGTACGCCACGCCGTCGAGCAGCACGACCAGCAAGGGCCGCGCGGCTCGTGGAGCAGTCGCGTGCGGGCGATGGTCGGTGTCGTCGATCGGGTTCAACTTGGTGGCCGCCAATGCCTATGGGCGGCCATGTTACCAAAGCGGCGGGCCGGACAGGAGCCGCGGGCGCTCAGTACTACAACGCTGAGAACCGCCAAGGCGCCAAGAGCGCCAGAAAAGAGGGACAGGCACCTATTATAGACATCCTAGACAGGTCGGATTCCGGCGATTACCTGGCGTTGGCGGTAACTGCCTCCGGCAGCAAGGCCCGTCCGTACAAGCGGGGGGGTGGACGGGGTTAACTAGAGTCCGTTGAAGAAGGGGAATGGCGGTCCGCAAGACGGGGTGAGGCGCGCAGAAGACGCAGCCGCGGGCGGCTGGGCCACACTTTTTCAACGGACTGCTACGCCGGAACAAGTGCCATCTGGGGAATCTCGGGTAGTCGTGCGCGACGCAGCGCCGAATTGGACGAGCTCGGAGCCCGCCGCGGCGGGCATCTGCGCACACTGATTCAGAGCTTTGGTCGTCGCCGACACAGGAACAGAGCCCCAATCACACCTGTGAGGGCTGTCGTCGGACACAGCGCCCCGCCCAGCGGCGTCACGACGGGCAGCTCTGCCGGCAGCTCGCCCAGATCGCCGCGGGGCTTGACCGGCACTTCGATCCACGACGCGTGCGCGGCGTTGCGCTGGAACCGCAAGACCGGCGTACCCTCCGCGGGGTAGCGCACGAACGTATCCTTGTCATTCCCGGCGATCGCGATGCGGATCCGGTGGCCGGCACGGATGATCGTCGAGATCGGCAGCAAGTCGAACGTGATCTCGGCGACTTCGCCCGGCACCAGCGGCTCCGCGTCCGCCCGCTTAAACGTGTGATACGGCCCGAAGACGGCCACCGGCGGCGCTGTGTCCGCGACTCGGCGATGGATCGCCCGCAACTCGCCTTCGGTCAGGTAGACGACCTGGCCGTCGGGCAGCACGTCCTCGAGATAGACGTAGAACGCCCCATCCGTATGCGTCGAGCTGACCTGCAAACTCACCAGCGGATGCCCAGTCAGCTCCACGTCCTCCGTCATCTCCGGCGTTTCGTAGACGAGCAAACGCTGATCCTGCTCCGCCCGATCGAGATACCGGATCGGCACGCCGGACAGACCGGAGAACCAGCGATTCTCCAGCCCGGTCGTCGCCTCGAAGTCGACCGTGTAGACGTCTTCGCCCGTGCTCGCGGTTGGGGCACTGCGGCTCAGGCCGCGGTCCGGTGCGAAATACCAGCGTTGCCGCTCGAAGCCCTGCGGCGGCCAGACGGAAGCCTGCTTCCACTGGCGCTCAACGTACGTGTAGTAGTGCACCTCGTGCACGGGCGCGCTCGTGTTGCCCGGCTTGAGGTACTGGTCGAAAAACGGCACCGCCTCCCAGACCTCGTCGATCACCTGGCGTCTTTTCAGCGGCAGCGGCGCGCCAAAATCGTACGGATCCACGCGGTAGTCACCCGTGTGCGTCTCCGGCGTAATGACGACTACGTGGTAGGGCACGTCCAGCGTGTTGAAGCTGCTGAGCGCGCCCCGCGTTGTTCCGGCGTCCTGCCAGCCGACGACGCGTCGGATGGCGGCCGAGCGCTGCTGGCCGGCGGGTCCCAGGAGCGGGCTCACATTGTCGATAGTGACCGTCTCAAACCGGTCATCGCGGAACTCGATCTGGCGGGCGGCGTCGAAGACGCTCGGGTTGTCTTCGTGCTGGGTGACGGCGTCCGAGAGCAGGCTGCCGGCGCCGGTGATCGGGCGCACACCCAGTAGTGCCGCGGACACCACGTCCGCGAAGATCGCCAGGAGCGCGTGCGGGTTCGCCGCCGCCACAATACTCAGGAAGCTCGTGTCGTTACGGTCCATGAGGGCCGTCACGTCGCCCCAGGCCTTCAGAAAGCGCTCGTTGAAGATGCCGCCGGGGTGGCTGACATCCAGGTACACGTCCGAGTAACTGTAGGTCGGCAGCGTGGCCATGACCGCGGGGTGGCCGGTCGCGGCCAGCCAGTCCGCCGTCACGCCTTCGTAGGAGATGCCCACCCCGCCGACGCGGCCATTCGACCAAGGCTGGCTGGTGACCCAATCGACGAGTTGTGGGAAGTCGCCGACTTCCTCCGGCGACCAGGGAACGGTGGAGACGCCGAAGGATGCGCCAGTGCCGCGCACGTCGACCGTGACCACCGCATAGCCGGCCTCGTTCAGCCAGTCGACATTTCCGATGTACTTTCCGATGAACGCCGGCAGCGCCGCCGGAAGCTGATAGTCGCGCCAGTAGCGACCCAGGCGGAGCACGGTCGAGACCGTCTCGTCGCCGGCGCGGGTGGGCGGCAGCCAGACATCGATCGCGATTTCCGTGCCGTCGCTCATGGGGACGTAGAGGGAGTCGGGCGTGGGCACGCCACAGCCGCACGGCAACACGGCCGCCAGGGCCAGACACAGTCCGAGCGGGACCCTGCCCCGCGGCGCGTGCCCGGAGCCGGTGCCCTTCGTCAGCAGGCAGCGAGACCTGTCGCGGTTTGTGCTCATCGGGGCACTGCTCCGGGCTGCGGGCAATCGCACCGGCGTTGATGTCCGGGCGCCGGGCCGCGTACGCTCGACCGCACCGTATCACAGTAATTATCGATAGGAGGGCAACGGCTCTTTGTTTGGGACTGCGGAGGCGGGGCCGCGTTTTCTTCAGGTCCGGTGCAGCGCGTGCCAGCGCACCACGATGTCCGCGATCCGCTCGGCGGCCCGACCGTCCCATAGCTCCGGCACGCGGGGCACCCCGCGGCGTTCGCGGAGCTGCCGAAACGCGGCCAGGATGCGGGCCGGGTCCAGCCCCACAAGCTGATTGGTCCCCTGCTCAATCGTGATCGGCCGCTCGGTGTTTTCCCGCAAGGTCAAACAGGGCACCCCGAGCACCGTGGTCTCCTCCTGGATTCCGCCGGAGTCGGTCAGCACGACGGCGGCCTCGCTCATGAGGCGGAGGAAGTCCAGGTACCCCAGCGGCTCGGTCAGCCGCAGGCCCGCCATGCGCTGGAGGCGATCGAGCAGGCCGATCCGCTCCAGGTTGCCGCGCGTACGCGGGTGGGCCGGAAACACGAGGGGCATGGTGCGTTGGATCTCCTCCAACGCGTCGAGAATCTGCCCCAGCACGGCGGGGTCGTCCACGTTGGCCGGCCGATGCAGCGTGAGCACGGCGTAGGGTCCGCCGGCCAGCCCCAGACGGTCGAGCACGTGGGAGCGCGCCGCGCGCTGACGGCAGGCCAGGAGCGTGTCGATCATCACGTTGCCGACCAGGTGGATCTTGTCCGGCGCGATCCCCTCGCGTTGCAGGTTGGCCACGCCGGCCGGCTCGGTCACGAACAGCAGCTCGCTGAGCGCGTCGGTCAGGACGCGGTTGATCTCCTCGGGCATCGTACGGTCGAAGCTCCGCAGGCCGGCCTCGACGTGGAGGAGCGGCACCTGGAGCTTGGCGGCCACGAGCCCGCACGCGATGGTCGAATTCACGTCGCCCACCACGAGGACTGCGTCCGGCGATTGCTGCTCCACGACCGGCTCGAAGCGTTGCATGAGCAGCGCGGTCTGCACGGCGTGCGAGGCGCTGCCCACTTCGAGGTTGATGTCCGGCCGCGGCAAGCCCAAATCATCGAAGAACGTCTGGCTCATCGCCTCGTCGTAATGTTGACCGGTGTGCACGAGGCGCGCTTCGACGCCTGGCCGCGTCGCGAAGGCCCGCATGAGCGGTGCGACCTTCATGAAATTGGGGCGTGCCCCACAGACGTTGATGATCCGCACGCTGGCTCCTTCTTGCGTATCCTGTGGTTGGGGGAGGACTTCCACGTGACCAGAGTATACCCGGCTGGGCCCGGTGCCGCGGCGCGCGGAGTTCTTTCGCAGGGGTGATTTCGCTATGATGGGGGTTGCTATGACTGGGGCGAAGGAGCTGACAGTCTCCATGATCGTTGCCGCCGCCGAAGGGTCGGACGAGGCCCGCGCCAAGATTCTCGAAACGGTGGCGTCGCAGGTGCGGCTCATGGTGCTGGCCCGGCTCGCGCCGTCGCCGGCCCAACTGGGCGCCGTGGATGAGATCGCGCAACAGGCGCTCGTCGCCCTGAACGCGGGGCTGGCGCGGCTCAAGACTCGTACGGCGGCGGGGCTGAAGGCGTATCTGTCTGGCGTGGTGCAGCACAAGGTGGCGGACTTCATCCGCGCCGGTGGTCGTACCCGGGGCGCCGGTCCGGTGGTTTGTTCGCTGGACACGACGGTGGCGGATTTCTCGCAGGTTGGCCCCATGTGGCAATTCCTGAGCGCCTCGGGCGTGTCGCCGCGCACCGCCGTCGACCAGGCCGAACGTATCCGCAAGTTGATGGAGGAGTTCGGCGGTCTGAGGCCGTTGTATCGGGAAGTCCTCACTTTAACGTTCTTCGACCAGTTGACCACGGTCGAGGTTGCCGAGCGACTGCACCTTTCGCGAAGCCGAGTGTCGCGGTTGTGGGGCCGGGCGCGGAAGACGTTGCAGCGCAGGATGAGCGACGGGATCGTACGGGGAGGAGACGGTGACCGAGCGGGGTGATCGATCCGGTGCCGAGGATTTCGCCGACCGCGTCGACGCGGCCCTGGAAGCGTTCTGGCGCGGGGATGCGACGAAGCTGGAGCATCTGGTCGATTCGGGGGAGGTTAACGGCCCGCGCATCGGCGAGTTGTTCGGCGCCTTGGCCGCCGAGCGTACCGTACCCGTGGTCGGCCTGGCCGGACCGTCCCAGGTCAGCGGGTACACGATCATTCGCGAGCTCGGCCGGGGCGGGATGGGCGTGGTTTACGAAGCTGAGCAGCACGACCCGCGGCGCCGCGTGGCCGTGAAGGTGCTCGCCGGCCCCTGGGCGAGTGAGCAGGGCCGGCACCGGTTTCGACGAGAGTGGCAGGCGCTCGCCCGCCTGCGGCATCCCGCGATCGCCACGATCTTTGAGGCCGGACAAACCGACAGCGGTCAGCAGTTCTTCACCATGGAGCTGGTGACCGGTCTGCCGCTGGACCACTACGTCCGCCAGCACGAGCTGCCGATCCGCGACCGGCTGGAGCTGTTCGTCCGAATCTGCGAGGTGATGGAATACGCCCACGCGAACGACGTGATTCATCGTGACCTGAAGCCCGCGAACATCCTGGTCGATGGGGCGGGCAACCCCCGGATTCTGGATTTCGGACTGGCGCGCATCACCGACGCCGACATGACCACCTCGCTCACCCTCACCGACGTCGGCCAGGTCATGAGCACGCTGGCCTACATGAGCCCGGAGCAGGCCGGCGGCCGGTCGGCCGACATCGGCCCGCAGAGTGACGTATACGCCTTGGGCGTGATTCTCTACGAGCTGCTGACCGACCAACTCCCTTACGACCTGAACCAGTTGCCGCCCCGCGAAGCCCAGCGGGTCATCTGCGAGCAGCCACCCCGCTGGCCAAGCGCCGTCCTGCGAACCCTGCGCGGCGACCTGGAGACCATCGTCCGGAAGGCGCTCCACAAGGACCTGGACTGGCGCTACCGATCCGCCGGCGAGTTGCGCGCGGACGTTCGCCGTTACCTGGACGGGGAGCCTGTCCGAGCGCGGCGTCCGAGCGGGCTGTACGTCCTGCGGAAGAAACTGGTCAAACACCGCGTGGCGCTGGCGACCACGGTCCTCACCCTGGTCATCGGGCTCGCGGGGCTGTCGACCTGGCTGTGGTGGGGCGCCCGCGTCGCGGCGCAGCAGCGCGCCCAGGCCTGGGCGGAGAGTCGCCAGACCGCCCTGGAGGCCATGCTCGCGGTGGACATTGGCGAGTTAGACACCGGGTACAAGCTGGCGGCCGACGTCGTGGCACGTTTCCCCCAGATGGCGGACGGCAGTCTGGCACTCGCCCACACCTTCTACCGCCGACCGAGCGGACAGGCACGGCATAGTGCCATCGCCCTGCTCCAAGATGCACTTCGTGGAGACCGCGCGCAATGGGCGTGCGCTGCGCTGCTGGCCGAGCTGTACTCGTCCGCGGGCGACGAGCTGCGGGCGCAGCAGTTGGAGGCACAAGTCCTGCGCGCTGCCCCCGACACCGCGGATGCCTGGTATCTTCGCTCGCTGGCGACCCTCGATCAGGACCGGGCGCTCCGCTGCGCACGCGAGGCCGCCGGGCGGCCCGACGCACACGTTCTGGTTTGGCAGCGGCTGTTGGAGCTGTGCATGGTCGCGGGCGACTGCGACGGGGCGCTCGACTGTGTCGACAAGCTCATTCAATCCGGCGAGCATGTCGACCAGTGGACCTCGCGGAAGGGGGATATCCTGGCCTTCGACGGACGGGTGCCGGAAGCCATCGCGCAGTACAACGCCGTGCTGGGCCGGAATCCATGGGAGCTACATGCGTACTGGCGGCGGGCGCATGCCTACCGGGTGCTGGGCGAATACGGCCAGGCGATCGCGGATTACACCACCGTCGTCGAGCTGGCCGGCGAGAAGGAGACCGCGTTATGGGCCCGCTACCAGCGGGCGACCGTGTTCTGGATGGTCGGCGAGATCAAGAAGGCGATCGAGGATTTCGCCTGGGTCCGGCCGCGGCTGGGACGGGCGTTTCACAGCGACGCGCGCTGGTACCTGCTATTGTGCGACCAGGGGCGCGACGAGGAGGCCTGGACGGTCCTGAACCACGCCCTCGCCGACGTCGCCGCCGACGACCTCTGGCTCAAGAAGATCTTCGAGTGCCTGGCCGGTCGTTTGTCCCCCCAGCAGCTTGTTGACGACGCGGCAGCGCAGGCCAGCGCGACGCGCCAATGTGAAGCGTACTACTACGCCGGCGAGACCTATCGACTGGTGGGCCGGCCCGCGCAGGCGCGCGCTTGCTTCGAGGCCGGCCTGCAAACCCGCGCGGTGTACGACCGGGAACATTCCTGGGAACCGATGAACGAGTATGATCTGGCCCGCTGGCGTCTGAAGCAACTGCCGCCCGCCAAGGTGGATTGACCGTCGGCCGCGGTGCTCACCACGGATCTTCCGCATCATCCGCCGTCTTCGATCGGTCGCGCGGCGCTTCCTTCGGCTGCTGGGCGGCCTTCCGCGCGGCGCAGAAGGGGCAATCGGCCGGGCCGCCGGGGGCCACGGCGTACCAGTGCCGGCACTCCTTGCAGCGGGTGCCACGGTAGACGGTGGGCTGGCCGCAACGGTCGCACTTCATCGGCCAGACCTTGAAGTCTCTTGGCTGTCGGGTGGTGTAGTGGGCCCGACAGGTGGGATTGGTGCAGCAGACGTACAAGGTCGCCCAGCCGGGTCCCTCCTCAAGCCGGGAACTGGCCCCGCCGGGTACCAGCCCCTGAGCCAGCCAATACGCCGCCAGGAGCGCCGCAACGCCCAACACGCTGTAGGCGGCGATGCGCACCGGCGGCGAGTACCAGATCCTGGCGGGATCCTCTCGGAAACCCTCCCGCCACTGGCGCCACCGTTCCGGCAGTCCAGCCAAGCCCTCACGCACCCGGTTGGGCAGCTCCGCGAGCGAGGGGCGGTTCTCAGGCAGCATGGTTGGCTCCGCGCGCCAGAGCAGAGAGACGTCTACCCTATATAACGTTATTCTCTCCAACCCGCACCCGGGGACCAGATTTTTCCTTTTGACACGGACTGGCAGGGGTTTAGAATGCCGTGTTCCGGCTTGCCGGTCCGGTCCGTGGGCGGGTGTACACCCGCGGTAGACAACGTCCGTTGCCGGACAACGCTGCTGTAGCTCAGTGGTAGAGCGCCTCCTTGGTAAGGAGGAGGTCATGGGTTCAAGCCCCATCAGCAGCTTTTTCGGCGCCCCGGGTCGGCCGCTGGGCCGGGTGCGGAAGTGAGGACGAACTGGTACTAGGGAACGGTGGCCACGAGTGGGCCACACCGGGCTGCAGATTCCCCGGGCGACGAGTGGAGAGCCTCCATGGCGAAAGGCGTATTTGAGCGGACGAAACCGCACGTGAACGTCGGAACCATCGGGCACGTGGACCATGGCAAGACCACGTTGACGGCCGCCATGACCGCCGTACAGGCGGCCCGCGGGCTGGGGACGTACAAATCGTACGACGAGATCGCCAAGGCGTCGGAGAAGGACGGCCGCCGCGACGCGACCAAAATCCTGACCATCGCCACGGCCCACGTCGAGTACGAGACCGACAAGCGGCACTATGCGCACATCGACTGCCCGGGGCACGCCGACTACATCAAGAACATGATCACCGGCGCCGCCCAGATGGACGGGGCGATCCTGGTGGTCAGCGCCGCGGACGGCCCGATGCCCCAGACGCGGGAGCACGTGCTGCTGGCCCGCCAGGTGAACGTTCCGGCCCTGGTCGTCTTCCTGAACAAAACCGACTTGGTGGACGATCCCGAGCTGCTCGAGCTGGTCGAGATGGAAGTCCGCGAGCTGCTCAGCAAATACGAGTTCGACGGCGACACGATTCCCGTCATTCGCGGCTCGGCCACCGACTGCCTCAAGGCCGCCATGGGCAAGGACGAACCGGGCTTCAAGCCGATCGTGGACCTCATGGCCGCCCTGGACGACACGATCCCGCAGCCGGCGCGCGAGCAGGACAAGCCTTTCCTGATGCCGGTCGAAGACGTCTTCAGCATCAAGGGCCGCGGCACGGTCGGCACCGGCCGGATCGAGCGCGGCACCGTCCGCGTCGGCGAGGAAGTCGAGATCATCGGGCTGCACGCCGAGAAAGGCCGCAAGACCGTCGTCACCGGCGTCGAGATGTTCAACAAGACGCTGGACTCGGGCATCCCCGGGGACAACGTCGGCTTGCTGCTCCGCGGCGTTGAGAAGCAGGAGCTCGAGCGCGGCCAGGTGCTGGCCAAGCCGGGCAGCATCACGCCGCACATCAAGTTCCTCGGCGAGGTGTACGTGCTGACGAAGGAGGAAGGTGGCCGGCACACGCCCTTCTTCCCGAAATACCGCCCGCAGTTCTACTTCCGCACAACCGACGTGACGGGCGAGATTCAGGAACTGAACGCCCGCGACGGCGGTAAGGCAGAAATGTGCATGCCGGGCGACTACATCCAGATCAAGGTGGAGATCATCAACCCGATCGCGATGGAGGAAGGGCTCCGCTTCGCAATCCGCGAAGGCGGGCGTACCGTCGGCTCGGGCGTCGTGACGAAGATCATCGAATAGGCCCGTCATCCGCTGCCCGTCGGCGGCCGCGCCGCGGGTGGTCCGGCGGTCTGGATCGGGCGAGCAGCTTGGCGAACGAGTGACGCATGGCCAAAACGCAGAAACGTGAATGGGTCTGGCTGCAATGCACCGAGTCCGGGGATTTGAATTACCGGACGTCGGTAAACGTGCAAGGCGGCGTGCCCAAATTGCAGCTCAAAAAGTACTGCCCGCGCCTGCGCAAGCGTACCGTGCACAAGATCAAGCGCAAGTGACCGATAGGAGCGTAGCTCAATTTGGCAGAGCAGCTGATTCCAAATCAGCAGGTTGGGGGTTCGAGTCCCTCCGCTCCTGGTAGGTGAGGACCATGGCAGATCAAGTTCAGGAAGACGCCCACGCGAGACTCGAACCCGAACCGCCGCGCCCGGCCGCCGCACCGGCTCCGGCGCGTGGCGGCGGGGTTTCCCCGTTCCGCGTGCTCAAGCACGGGCAGGGCATCCACGTCCGCTGGGGCACGGCCGTCGGGGCCGGGGTGCTGGCGGTCGCGCTGGCGAACTTCGTTTGGAGCCGGCTGCAGCTCTTCGCGTTTGTGGAGCGGAACTTCTTCATCCGCGCCGGAGTGCCCGTGCTGGTGCTGGTGGCCGCGGCCTGGTTCATCTTCTGGCTTGTGGGCCGCAGCCCGCGCGTGGTGGACTTCATGATCGCCACGGAAGGGGAGATGAAGAAGGTCAACTGGTCGACCCGCAAAGAGGTCTGGGGCGCCACGAAGGTGGTCATCGTGACCGTCCTGTCGCTGGCCATTCTCCTTTTCGTCGTGGATATGCTCTTCATCTTCTTTTTCGCCGGGATCCACGTGTTGAAGTTCGACGTGATGCGCCAGCTTCTGGGCGCGGGATCATCGTGATGAGCGACGCTGCGGAAGGACAGACTCCGATGCCGCTGGCGGACAACCAGCCCGCCGGTGCCGCGCCCGCCTCCGAGCCTACGGAAGCCGAGATGCTGGAAGCCGAGCCATTGCCGACCGATCCGCCGGAGGCCGCGCCTCCGGCCACGCCGAGCCCGCCCGCCAAGCCGGCGGCGACCGGCCCGGAAAAGCCGGAGAAGATGGAGGTGGTACGTCCGGGCATGGGCTGGTACGTGCTGCGCGTCGCGTCGAACAAAGAGGACCAGGTCCGCGAAGCGCTGGAGCGCAAGGTCAAGATCGAGCAACTGGAGGACCGCGTCGGACGGATTCTGGTGCCGACGCAGCGCGAGAAGCGCGTCCGCGGCGGAACGTCCCGGGTCTATCACCGCAAGCTTTACCCGGGCTACGTCTTTGTCGAGATGGCCACCGACAGCGACGGCCGCATCCCCGAAGACGTCTGGTTCGTGATCAAAGAGACCACCGGGGTGGGCGATTTCATCGGGTCCGGCGGCAAGCCCTCGCCCATGCCGATGGGCGATGTCGAGAAGATGCTGGCGGCGGCGATCCGACCAGAGGAGTCGCCGGCCCTGGCCAACCTGGCCTTCAAGAAGGGCGACAAGGTCAAGGTGAACGAGGGCCCGTTCGAGAACTTCGAGGGGACGGTGGACGAGATCAACACGCAGAAGGGCACCGTGCGGGTGATCGTGGCGATCTTCGGCCGCCCCACGCCGATCGAGATCGAGTACTGGCAGGTGGAGCAGATCTAGCCGCCCCTGGGCCCTGGAAATCGGGGTCGCTCGGTGTTAGAATAATGGTTCTTTCCGCGCCCGCGTGTGCGCGGCGGCGGAGTGGCGTTAGCGGGAACGGACTATGGCTAAGGCCGTCATCGCAAAAATCAAGCTGCAAGCGCCGGGTGGCAAGGCGACGCCTGCGCCGCCGGTTGGTCCGGCGCTCGGGCAGCACGGCGTCAACATCGGGCAGTTCGTAACGCAGTTCAACGAACGGACGAAGAACCTGGACGGCATCACCTGCCCGGTGGAGATCACCGTCTACAAGGACAAGAGCTTCGACTTCGTGGTCAAGAGTCCGCCGGCCGCGGTGCTCCTGATGAAGGTGGCCCAGCCGCTGGATCCCGCACTGGCGATCGTGGAGAAGGGCTCGGGGGAACCCAACCGCAACAAGGTCGGGCGGGTGACCCAGGCTGATGTGCGGAAGATCGCCGAGAGGAAGCAGAAGGACCTGAACGCGTTCGACGTCGAGACCGCGATGCGGATCGTGGCCGGCACGGCGCGGAGCATGGGGATTGAAATCGTAGACTAGTGGGAACGGGGCACGTTTCCACGACAATTAAGTGGCCGTACCACGGGCCGTAGATAGTGGGAGCTTTGCGATGCGGTTTCGCAGCAAGCGGTACAGGAAAGACGCCGAGAAGACCAATCCCAACCCGGTGTCGGTCGACGAGGGGATCCAGCGGCTGAAGGGCTTCTCGAAGGCCAAGTTCGATCAGACCGTCGACCTGGTGTGTCATCTGGGGATTGATGCACGCCAGGCCGACCAGATGATCCGCGGGTCGATCAGCCTGCCCAAGGGCATCGGCGTGAGCAAGCGCGTCATCGCGTTCTGCAATGAAGCGGACGCGGAGGCCGCGAAGGCCGCCGGCGCGATCGAGGCGGGCGCCGACGACCTGGTCGACAAGGTCCAGAAGGGCTGGGCCGATTTTGACGTGGCCATCGCGCACCCGTCGCTCATGGGCAAGGTCGGCAAGCTCGGCCGCGTGCTTGGCCCGCAAGGGAAGATGCCGTCGCCCAAGAGCGGCACGGTTACGCCGGACATCCTTACCGCGGTGAAAGAGTACTCTGCCGGCAAGGTCGAGTTTCGCAACGACGCCGGCGGCAACCTGCACGTGGTGGTCGGCAAGCTGAGCTTCGCCGAGGAAGACCTGAAGGCCAACCTGATGGCGTTCCTCGACCATATCCGCCGGCTGCGGCCGGCCAGCGCCAAGGGGCAGTACATCAAGAAGGTCTGCATCAGTGGGACCATGACGCCGTCGGTGCACTTGGATGTCTCGGCGGTCGCGACGGAGTAAACGGACATGAGCAAGTCGGTCAAGGAAATGCTGACGGGTGAGCTGGTCTCGCGCTACGGCCAGACCACCAATGCGATCTGGGTCGAGCTGGTGGGCGTCGACGGCATCACCACCAATGATTTCCGCCGCGATCTCCGCGCCCGCAACATGCGGCTGGAGGTCGTGCGGACCTCGTTGTTTCAGCGGGCGTGCCAGGGCGGGCCGCTTGCCAGGTTGGCGGCAGCGCTCACGGGCCCGGTGGCGCTGGTCACCGGGGGGGAGTCGGCCATCGACGTGGCCAAAGCGCTGGACGACTGGCTGCCCAAGCTTCAGGCGAAGCTGCGGATCCGCGGCGCCGTACTGGAGGGCGAATACCTGGATGAGCCGCGCGCCAAGGATCTGGCCCGTATGCCGAGCAAACGCGACCTCCAGGCGCGTCTCGTGCTGATTATCCTGACGCCGGGCGGACGGGTGGCGGGCGCCGCGCTGGCGCCGGGCGCCAACGTCGCGGGCTGCGTGAAGGCGCTGATTGAGCAGTTGGAGAAAGCGGGGACGGAGAATTAAGAACTGGGAATTAAGAATTAAGAAACATGGGCGACATGGCCGGCGGTCGGTAGAGCCCGCTGCCACAGCGAGTTTTTCTGCATTCTTAATTCTTAATTCAAAATTATGCATTCGTACGATCCGCCCGGACTGCTCCGCAGCGCGGATTAAATGAGGCCAGCGGGGCCTCAGCTATTCGGGCGATCGAGGACGCTTACGACGGAGTGACGGAACATGGCAGAGGCACCTGCCGCAGAGAAGGAATTTAGCGGACTGACCAAAGAGCTCGGCGACAAGATCGCCGGCCTGACCCTGATCCAGGCGAAGGAGCTCGCCGACTACCTGAAGGCGACGTATGGCATCGAGCCGGCCGCGGGCGGCGGGATGATGATGGCGATGGCCCCGGGAGCCGGGGGTGCCGGAGCGGCCGGTGCGGCCGCGGCTGAGGAGAAGACCGAGTTCACGCTGGTCCTGAAGAGCGTCGGCGACAAGAAGCTGCCGGTCATCAAGGTGGTGCGCGCCGCGCGCGCCGACCTGGGCCTGAAGGAGGCCAAGGCCCTGGTGGACGAGGCCCCCAAGCCGCTGCTCGAAGGCGTCAGCAAGGCGGACGTCGAGAAGTGGAAGAAGGAGCTCGAAGCGGTCGGCGCGACCGTCGAGATCCAATAGCCCGCGGTCAGCCGCACGAAAAGGAGACTGGCTCCGCGCGAGCGCCAGCGAGTGTGGTGCTTGTCCCCTTTCTCATCCGGGCCGGTTTCGGGCCAGTCGCGAGGAAGGGGGGCGTGACAGAACCGGCGGGCTCGAATGGGTGCCACGGCCGTGTCAGCCGTGAGGGGAGAACCGTTCCCGCACGGTCGCGGCTCGTCCCCCGCACTGCTGACACAGCAGTGCCACCCGCCTGACGGCCCCGTCGTTGCGCGTGGGGCGCGTAATGCCAGCTCGCCTCAACGGTCACGCAGCCGCCGCAACGGAATTGCTTGCCCGCGACTTGACAAGGCGGGCTTCTGGATGAATAATGTAAGTGTGCGCTTACCTATGGCGTCAAGCGGCGCCGGAGACCCTGGATGCCCCGACCCAGCCGGACAATGGAGAAACGCCGCGAACTGCTGCCCATCGTGGCCCGCGCGTTTGCCGAGCTCGGCTTTCGGCGGACCACCACCGCGGAGCTGGCGCGGCGGTGCGGCGTGCAGGAGAACATCCTGTACCGGCTGTGGCCTGACAAGAAGGCCATGTTCATCGCCGCGATCGGGTACGTTTACGACCAGTCGGTGGCCATCTGGAGCCGCCTGGTGGCACAGGGGGACGGCGGGGAGACGCCGGCCGAGCGGCTGCTGGCCTATGAGTCGCGGCACCTCGGCGAATTCGGCCACTATCGCATCATCTTCGCCGGGCTGAGTGAGACCGACGACCCCGACGTGCGGGCCGCGCTATCGGATACGTACCGGCGGTTTCAGCGTTTCGTGCAGCAGCAGATCGTGGCCCACCGGCAACGGCACGGGCAGCGGGGCGCGCCCGCGCCGGAAACGGCCGCGTGGGCCGTGGTCGGTCTGGGCACGGTGGCGAACATCGCGCGCGAGCTCGAGCTGCTGAGCGACGCCGAACGCCGCCGGCTCTTCACGGCCATCGGGCGGCTGTTGCTGGAGGGCCGCTCGACCTGAACGACAGGTGCTTTTTGTCCCGGAACTGTAAGTATAAACTTACATAATGGCAAGATCGCATGGAAGGAGCAGGCTTATGAAGACGCGCAGCCAAGTGGTGTGGATGCTTGCGGCCCTGTGTGGAGCCGTGTCCCTGGCGCTCGGCGGCTGTGGCAGCCTCATCGACCCGGCCGGTCAGGAGCAGTTCATGCAGGACGTGGGCCACACCGCGCTGACCGTGTTTCCGGCCGTCGTGCGGAGTGACACCAGCGCGTACGCTGCGCCGGCGGCCCAGCGGCTCGGCCAGTTCCTGAACGACCGGAAGCTGGCCGAGGCGAACGTCTCGGACGTTCAGGTGCCGATCACGGGCGGCTGGTCGTACAACGAGGCCAAGATGTGGCGCGAGAGCGCCCAGGCACTGGCGGCGTACGTCAAGGAGCACCCCATCAGCACAAAGTACGCCCTGCTGCCGGAGTATCTGGGCGTCAACGACCGGGGCCCCGTGGGCGGGGTACATTTCTATGTCGTAGACCAGGACGGTAAGGTGGTGTCGGGCCTGTTGCTGAACTCGCATCACAAAGCGTTCGCCGACGCCAATCCGAAGACGGTGGACGACTGCACCGCGCTGCTGCTCCAGGTGATTCCGCAGGAGCGGAAGGCGAAGTGAATCGCTAGACCGGCGTCTCCAGCGTGAGGACGGGTACACGATGAATGCAACTGAGCTCCCTACGGCCACGACCGCCGACGCGACCCGTTCGCGGCTGCGCCTCAAGCGCGTGTTTCTGCGCACGCTCGTCGCGTCGCTTTCCACGTGCGCCATCGTCGCCGTGCTGGTGCTCCTGCTCGGCACGTTCACCGAGTTTACGGCCAAGGTCCTGACGACGCTCGGCGCGCTCGCCGTGCACAGCGGAATGGCGATGGTGTGCGCCGACGGCCTGGATCGGCGCCGCTGGCCGCGGCTGAACCAGGTCGCGCTGCTCGCGTTCGGCGTCAACTTCGTGGTGCTGATCACGTGCGTTTGGTGGCCCGGCTGGTTTGGCGAGCCTACGGGCCGCGCGGCGGTGATGACCGGTGCGCTCCTCGGATGCTACATCCTGGCGATCCCATGTGCGGACCTGTACGAGCGCAACGTACAGCGGTGGGTGGCAGGGCCGGGGCTGGCCGCCTGTGCCATTGCGCTGGGGATGGTCGTGATCTGCATCTGGGCCGAGCCGATCGATAGCGACGCGTTTCCGAAAGCCACGGCCGTCATGGCGATCGTTGCTTTCTCGTTCGCCCACACCGGCCTGCTGCTGCGCGTGCCCGGCGGCCGAACCCTGGACTTGCTCCTGCGCGGCACGCTCCTCTGCGTGTGGGTGGTGGGTGCGTTGGGGTCGGCCAGCATTGTCTGGGAGATCGACGACGAGTTCTGGTACCGCGTGCTGGGGGCACTTGGCGTGCTCGACGCGAGCGGCTCGCTGGCCCTGCTGATCCTGGCCAAGTTGCGTACGGTCGGAAAAGTGGAGAAGCTTCAGACCGTCACCCCGCAGCTCGAGCTCCGCTGCCCGCGTTGTACGGCGTCGCAAAAGGTCGAGGTCGGCGCCGCCAAGTGCACGGCCTGCGGCCTGAAGTTCCGCATCGAGATCGAGGAGCCGCGCTGCGCCAAGTGCGACTACCTGCTCTGGCAACTGCCGGAGCGCCGCTGCCCGGAGTGCGGCACGGCGTTTTGAAATCGGCCGGCAAGCTCTGTGAGGTCGCCATTGGCGGACTGTTGTTGGGCCGTGGAACCGCGTTTTTGGGGTCGCCAGGGCAAGGTTGCCAAGATCGCCAAATGTCTGCACCCCCCGTTTGGCAATGTTGGTTATGGGACCCTGGGGGAGGTGATAAGGTGACAACGTGATAAGGTTGGCCGGCAGCCGGTCTTGCGAGGCATGGAGCAACGGTTGCGCGGGGTTTGCGCGGCGGGTTCCGGGTTTGGGGGTCAGGGTTTGGCATGGCGCTTCGAAGGCTCCGTCTGGGTGCCTCTGCGGGGCTGTGGGTACTACACGTCCTCCTGCTAGAGAATCTAGCACAGGAGCACGGGAACGAGAGATCGAGGGTCGAGGTCAGCGGCGTGGAGCGGACGTTGGCGGAATAACGCGTGGACACGTGAGGGCGGGGGAACGGGGCACTACCGCAACTGGCCACATTGATGAGGGTTAATGGAGCTTAACAGCTTGCTACAGAGCCCGTCCTGCCGTGGTCAGCGCCTGGTCGGGCCGACCGGGCTGTTGGCGGAAGAGTTCGACCTGGACACGCGACAAGCGCTTGGCAACTAGCCGCAGGCCTACTACCAGGAGGGCTTGATCAATGCGGCGCTGGCGCTGGACGGCGGGTGAAGCCCATCGGACTGATCACGCCGCTGCGGCACCCCGCCAAGGCCGGCTCGACGTGCGGCGACGATCGGGCGAGCCATCACGACCCGACGCACCTGCTGACGGCGGACGCGGTCTAACGTGAGGCCCATCAGTGGCCGAGCCGGCGCCGCGCCGGCTTACTGTTCAAAAGAAGGTTACCCGCCGGCTCGGTCCACTGCATCGGCGGGTTATGCCTCTCGGCGGGCGGCCAACGTCATTGTGTGAAGCGGAAGTACCGCCACTCGCTCCAGTCGCTTTCACCGGACTTAGCCACCACCTTCACGCGCCACCGGCCAGGCTGGGCCCCGACGAACCGGGCATTGAGCGTGGTCTTGCCGGTGCGGTACGCGAACATCGGGTCTGGCTGCTTTGACCAATCCCCAAACTGTTCATCGTTTCCGCACACGAAGTCGTACTCGAACAGGTACTCGGCATCTGGCGGAGTACGCTCTGCGGGTTCCCAGCGATAAACCAACTCGCGGGGATAATGGCTGAAAACCATTCGGCTCAGCGGATACAGCAGCTTGGGCGGCCGGAGGTGGTTATCCTTCAGTCCGGCTTTGTAGGTGACCATCTCGATGAAGTCGCCGCCGACGCGCATCGTGTCGGAATAGTCCCGGTACTGATATGGCCCGCGCGACGCATTGGCACAGCCGCTGAGCGTGAACGGCAGAATCACGGTCGCAATAGCGACAAGACGAGCGAAACAGGGTAGGCCGTATTCGAGAGGCATAACAATGTTGGTTCTTCCGCAGAATTCGTGGGTCGAAATCTGGGGAAACCGGCTCCGCAGGTTTCCCCAGGCCCTTTCCTGGGGCTTCTTTCCCCTCACGAGGCAGGCGAAGGCCCCCCGCGCCAAACCAGCGCTCAGAATGGAGGCAGCAGTCCCGCGACCCGGCGGGGGTCGGACTTGCCGCGTTTTCAGCCACGGAACGCCTCCCGCGAGGTCCTTGGCGAGCCAAAATCCACCCACGAATTCTGCTGAGGAGGCACAATGTTTAGGCCGACCCACCTAACACCAGAAACACGGCTTGTAGTGTCGCGTAAGACGCCCGCGAATGCGCAGACGGCTTATGCCTAACCGGTGAACTGTCAAGCACTTGCTTGAAGCTGGCGTTTTTATCAGGGCGTTTTATGCGGACCGGCATAAGAACCTCCACCGCAGAGCGCGTCTACCGGGCTACGCACGCCCGCCGGTCCACGGTTCAGAACATGGGTGTAGATCATCGTCGTCTTCACCTCCTTATGGCCCAGAAGCTCTTGCACGGTCCGGATGTCATGGCCCCTCTGCAGTTGCGGGCTTTTGCCCGCCACCGACCGCAACCGGTTCGCAGTGGCCTTCCTGCATACGACCCACTCCACCCACGATAGGCTGCTTCAGCAGGCGCCGGCAGCCACCGGCTGGTTAGCATAAACCCGCGCGCTGGTGGCTACAAGGGGTACTGCGGTCGGCCGCGGCGCAACGGCGCGTACGCGCGGCGCTGGATATTTCTGCCGTCCTCGGTCGGCGTCGTCGCGGCTTGCCCTGTGAGGCCGGGAGGCCCTCGGCCGTGACGACGATGGACGATGGACGGCCCCCTTCCTGCCCTTGACACGCCGCAGTTTCGCGCAGCGAAAGAGGCCGCTGTGCGGCCGCGGACCTCGTCCGCCGCGGCGTGTCGAGGGTCGCGAGTCTGAGCGGCCTCGTTCCCTACGCGGCACGTTTCCCGGAATGGTCCATAACACTTCCGAGCGGGCGGTCGCCAAAGCTTGTTTCGTCCGGTCCTAAGCGCCACCACATCGAGGCGCGGCGGCGCCGAGAGACCGGTGGTGCATTTCAGGTTATAGCGCGGTCCTACGGACCGAAGGAGGTTTGCGATGCAGAACTTAACCCGTGCGAGCGAGGAGCTTTTCCGGCGTGGGCCGGACGAGTGCTTCGCTACGTTCGATGCCCTCTGGCAGCATGACGTCGGCCACGGGGGGCCGACGCTACAGCGCGAAAGGCCCGGTCGGCCGACCCTTGACACGCCGCGGTTACGCGAAGCGAAACAGGCCACTACGTGACCGCGGACTTCGTCCGCTGCGGCGCGTCAAGGGCGACCGAGTTGCGGGTCGAGCCCTACGCCGGGCAACTTCGGCTGCTTACGTCGGCCTCGGGGGGCCGGCGCTACCCTCGGCGGCGATGAGGCGACGTATCGGCTGAACGATTGGAGCTTCACGCAGCTCTGTTCGCTCTCCGGCGTCAGCAAGGACACCGTCAATCGGCTGTCGGCGGCGACGGCCAGCCAGGTATTCGCCGAAACGCTGCATGCCGACGCGAACAACCGTCGGCATGGCACCCGGCAGCACGATTACGTTGCCTGCATCGCGCAACCGACCGTTACGCGCTGCGGCCGAGGCGCCCGCGCAAGTTGTCCAGCACGTTCATGAAGTTGATGAACGCGTCGTAGGGCGAGTCGTAGGGGTTGAAGTACTTGTGCACGTCGCCGTCGGCGAAGTGCTTCGTGCACATGTAGTAGAAATGGTCCGAGGTCTGCAACCGGCGCCAGTCGTGCAGCAGCGCCTCGTCGCCGCGCTCCTTGACCAGCGGCTCCAGCCGGTACAGCTCGTGCAACGCGTTGGACTGCATCGCGTTGCCGAGCCAGGCCGACAGGTCGCGCTCCGTGTCCGCCCACGAGATCATGTGCGGCACGTCGTACTCGCCGCTGGTGTCATACGCAGCCGCGCACTCGGCCGGCGTCTTGAAGTCGTTGTCGGCCAGCTTGAAGACCGCCTCCGGCAGGTGCCGCAGGAAATCGAAGATTCCCGTCTCGGCCCACTGGTGTTCGCCGAAGGTCTCATAGTCCAGGAACAGGTTCACGACGTAGCCGTTCCCGTTCACCTGGTGCACCCAGCGCGCGAACTTCTGGGCCGTGAGCGGATACTCGGGCCAGTTGCGGTTACTGAAGCGGAAGGCGATGTCGTCCGAGAGCCGGTAATTCTTGAGCAGCAGCTTGAGCTGCGGGACGCCGGGCGGCGTGTAGAGAAACGTCGGCGAGCGAAAGCCCAGCAGGTGGTCCGCGCCCTCGCAGAGCACCGCCTGGTAGCCGAGCTCCGCCGCCACCCGGCCGAGCTCGTTGTTGTAGATCAGCTCCGTATTTCGCAGGACCTTGGGCTTCTGCCCGAAGAGCCGCTGGATGAGCTGCCGGTGCAACTGGATCTGCTCGACGAACTCCGGGCGCGAGTACAGGCAGGCCAGCGAGTGATAGTACGTCTCCGCGAGGAACTCGACCGCCCCGGTCTCGGCGAGGCGGCGGAACGAGTCCAGCACCTCGGGCAGGAAGCGCTGGAACTGCTCGATCACCAGCCCGCTCAGGCTGAAGGCGACCTTGAAGCGCCCGCGGTGGCGCTCGATGAGCTCGAGCAGCACCGCGTTGGTCGGCAGATAGCACTTGGCCGCGATTTTGCGCAGCAGCTCCTGGTTGACCGGGCTGTCGAAGTAGTCCGCACCCCGGTCGAAGATACTGAAGCGCCGCAGCCGGAAAGGCTGGTGCACCTGGAAGTAAAAGCAAACGGATGCCATTACGCCTTGCTTACGTGGCTGGCGCGCCCAGCGCCGCCTGGTACACCTTGAGGCAACCGGCGGCGGAGTCCAGCCAACTGAAATGCTTGACCTCGAAACTCCCGTGGTCGCGCAGCGTGGCGTGCAGCGGCGGGTGGCGCAGCACGGCGATGATCTTGTTGGCCATCTCGTCCACGTCCCAGAAGTCGACCTTCAGGGCGTGCTTCAACACCTCGGCCACGCCGCTCTGCTTCGAGATCAGGACCGGCACGTCGTTCGACAAGGCCTCCAGCGGCGTGAGCCCGAACGGCTCCGAGACCGAGGGCATCACGTACAGGTCGGCCATGCGAAACACGCGGCGGACGTCATTGCCCCGCAGAAACCCGGTGAACAGCACCTTGTGACCGATGCCCATCTCCGCGGCCAGCTCGATCATCCGGCGCGTCATGTCGCCGCTGCCCGCCATCACGAAACGGACGTTGTCCATGACCTCCAGCACGCGCTTGGCGGCGGCGAGGAAGTACTCAGGGCCCTTCTGCATCGTGATGCGGCCGAGGAAGAGCACGATCTTCTCATCGCGTGTGATGGGCGGCAGCGGCGGCTTGCCCTCATCGCCGTCGTCGTCGATCGCGTTGTACACGACCTCGACCTTGCGCGGGTCCACGCCGTAGTGCCGCAGGATGATGCTGCGCGTCAGATGGCTGACCGCGACGATCTTCGTGGCCGCGTGCATGCCGGCGCGCTCGACGTCGTAAATGCGCTGGTTGACGTTCATGCCCGACCGGTCGAACTCCGTCGAATGCACGTGCACGACCAGCGGCTTGCCGCTCTGCGCCTGCACGGCCATCCCCGCCGGAAACGTCATCCAGTCATGCGCATGGACCAGGTCGAACTGCTCCCCGGCGGCGACGGCGCACGCGAGGGCGGCGTAGCGCTCGATCTCCGTGAACAGGTCGCCAGCGTAGTTTCCCCCGGGGTCGCTCGCTGGACCTCGATCCGCCGCGGGCCGGCCGGCCGCGCGTGAGCCACGTCGCGCGCGGGGGCCGCCGGCGGCTAACCGACCGCCCGGCAAGCCCGCGGCCTCGTCCGCGGACAAGCCCGTCTCGTCGGGGCGTGCATACGGCTGCAGCGTTGCTGGAACGGCGCGGAATTGCGTGTGACGAAACATGCCCGCCAGCGTGAGCGCCCGCCCCTGTACCCCGGCACTTGCCGGCGAGAGGATTTGCACGTGCGTGCCTTCCGGGCTGGCCACGGCGCGCGGGAGGACGAACATGACTTCCGTCCCGAGGTGGTCCAGCGCGCGCGTCAGTCCGAAGCAGGCCGTGCCGAGGCCACCACTGATGAAGGGTGGGAACTCCCAACCCAGCATGAAGACTTTCATGATGACTTCGTCCTGACTATCAAGGAGCGCAACGCGCAGCGGCCGAGTATGACTCCGGTTTGCACGGGGCGCCAGACCGGCGGACAGCCCCGATCCGTTCCATCGTCTGCCTGCGCACCCGCGAGCAGGGTCGAACGTGGGAGCCTACCTCGTGCAGCCTGCGCTGTCAACAACCGGCGCGCAAGATCGGCGCTCGAGCCTGGCTGGGCGCCGCGGTGCGGCCGGACAATTCTTCCGAGATTCTCGGGCGCCCAGTGGCGTAACTTGTCGATTGAGGGTATCTTATGCGTTGATAGGCAGATCGGGCGGGCCTCCCGGGCTGCAACGGCGACCCGGGGGACGGTGCTGGAGCGCTTGCGTGTGGTTCCGGCGCGGCAGTCGGCCCGCGCGCCTGTCACTGAGTCGTAGGCTCCCAGGGAGCCCGGCGACCGTCTTTGCCCTCACCGTTCGCGTGAGGTGCAGGACACGTGAGTGTGTGTGTGCCTGCGTTTTTGATGGAGCGTTGCGTGGCCGCGACGTTGAGAGTTCACACCCTTGCCAAGGAGTTGGGCGTCCCCAGCAAGGCCATCATCGAGAAGTGCCATGCTGAGGGCATCGAGCTCAAGAACCACATGGCGGCCATTTCGCTCGGCCTCGCCGAGTCGATCCGTGAGTGGTTTAGCGTAGGAGACGATGTCACGTCGGTCGAGGTGGCCCAGCGTGTCGACGTTGAAGTCGTACGCAAGACTCGTCGTAAGGCGCGCACGGCCGAGATCGCTCCCGGCGAGACGGCGGTGGAGGTGGCTCTTGAATCTGGCCCGGTCGGCGAGGCCCTGACCGAGACGCTCGAGAAGCCGGCCGAGGTCTCACTGGAGCTGGCGCTGCCGCCAGCCGCGGAGGGAATGGCTGCGGTCGCCCTCCCTGCGGAGGTTACCGTGCCTCGGGTGCTCGAGGCCGTTCCGCCAGTCGCGCCGCAGGTGGCGGGGCTGGAGGAGGCGCCGGCACCTGCCGTCGCCGGCGCGGAGGTCTTGGCAGCCCGAGCGCCGGGCGCTCCCGAATCCGCGCCGCCGGCCGTCGGACGGGAAGTGGCCGAAAGCGCGGCTGCGCCGGCAGTCGAGCCAATGGCTCCGGAGTTGGCACCGCGGGTGATCGAGCCGCTGCTTCCCGCGGAACCCATCAAGCCGGCCGGGCCGCAAGTCGTGCCGGCACCCGCCGAGCTCCGGGGACCCACGGTCGTGCGCATCGAAGCGCCCGAGCCCCATGTTGTTCCGCGGCCGCGCACCGGCCTGGGCCGCGGCGTGGGCGACCGAGCCCCCGCGGCCACCGCAGGAACGGCGACGGCGCCCCCCCCGCGGCGCGGTCGGGTCAAGGGTCGCAAGACCGAGGAGGAAGAGGCGGCGGCGTTTCGGGCGCGCAGTCCGCGCCGGCATGGAGCCACGTCCGACATCGACCAGCGCCTGCGTGAGTGGCGCGACCAGGATCTGCTGGAGCGCAAGGAGCGGTTGGCGAGCGTCACCGGCCACGGGCTTCGCGATCGCCGCGCCGCGGAACGCCGTCGTCAAGCGACCGCACAAACCGGTGCGCTGCAACCCGCCCGGAGGGATTCCATTCCGATCACGACGCCGGTGTCGATCAAAGACTTCTCGGCCGCCGTAGGCGTGCCCTTTGTCACGCTCTCCAAGATACTGTTCGAGCATACGGAGCGGCTGTGGACGATCAATCAGACGCTGGATGCGGAGCAGGCCGAGCTTCTGGCGCTGGACCTGGGCATCCCGATCCAGGTGGAGCGGGCCAGGACCGCCTATGAAGCGCTCGAGGAGGAGTTTACGCAGCGGGAACCGGAACACTTAGAGCCGCGTCCGCCCGTCGTGGCCATGTTGGGCCACGTCGATCACGGTAAGACGTCGCTGCTGGACGCGATTCGGACGGCGCATGTGGCGGCCGGCGAGGCCGGCGGGATCACGCAGCACATCGGGGCTTACCGCCTGGACCGTGGGGATTGGCACGTCACGTTCGTGGATACGCCCGGGCACGAGGCGTTCACCGCCATGCGCGCCCGCGGGGCGAATCTCACGGACGTGGTCGTGCTGGTGGTGGCGGCCGACGACGGCGTGATGCCGCAGACGGTCGAAGCGATCAACCACGCCAAGGCGGCCGGTGTTCCGATCGTTGTGGCCCTCAACAAGATCGACTTGCCCGGAATCGATCTGAATCGCGTGTACTCGGGGCTCGCCGAACACGGCCTGGCCCCGGCCGAATGGGGCGGCGAGACGGACCTGATCAAGACCAGCGCGACCACCGGTCAGGGAATTGACGAGTTGGTGGCCCATCTGAGCACGCTGAGCGAGCTGCTGGAGCTCAAGGCCGATCCGACCGTGCCCGCCCATGCGATCGTGATCGAGGCCCAGATGCGCGAAGGGCGCGGCATCGTCGCCCAAGTGCTGGTGCGGGAGGGGACGTTGCGGCCCGGACAGTGTGTCGTTTGTGGTCCCGGGGCCGGGCGGATCCGCGCCCTGCGCGATGACCAGGGCCGCCCGGTGAAGGAGGCGGGGCCCGGGACGCCGGTTGAAGTCTCTGGGCTCGACGAGCTGCCCTCCGCCGGGGACCGACTCTATCAAGTGGAGAGCCTGTCGCAGGCCAAGGAGTTCGGGGACGAAGTGCGGCAGCGGCGGCGGGAAGAGACGCTGGTGGCGACTCCGAAGTTGCGGACGCTCGAGGCCCTTATGCTGGGGCAGGCCGAGGCCACCGTGCCCGAGCTGAACGTGATCCTCAAGGCGGACGTGCAGGGGTCCGTGGAGGTGCTGAGGAAATCGCTGGGCGACTTTCCGGCGGAAAAGGCCCGGCTGAATATTCTGCACGCCGGCGTGGGGGCCGCGAGCGAAGCGGACGTGCATCTGGCGAAAGCCTCCGGGGCAATCATCATTGGTTTCCACGTGGTGGCCGAAGAGCGTGCGCGGCAGTTGGCCGATCAGCTTGGGGTGGAAATCCGGCAGTACCTGGTGATCTACGAGTTGCTGGATGACCTGCACAAGGCACTCGCTGGCCTGCTCGCCCCGCTGGAGCGCGAAGAGATTCGCGGGTCGGCCGAAGTGCGGCAGATCTTCAACGTGTCGCGGGTGGGCGTCATCGCGGGCTGCTACGTCACCGACGGGCTCATCAACCGCGCGCACCGGGTGCGTCTGGTTCGCGACGGCCGTATCGTGGTCGAAGGCAAGCCGATCGGGTCGCTCCGGCGGTTCAAGGATGATGCCCGCGAGGTGCGGGCCGGGTTCGAGTGCGGCATCAAGATACAGGACTTTGATGACATCAAGCCCAGCGATGTGATTCAGGCGTACGAAGTCGTGGAGGTAATGCAGGATCTATGAGGGCGCTGCCAGTCGCGGGTTTCGAGCGGCGCGTTCGACCAGCCCCTGCGCACGCCCGCCCGTGCCGGGGTCCTGCCGTTGGCCCCCGCGGACCGCGGCCACGGGACACGAGATGGTTGTCGGAGTCTTGCGGTTCAGGCTAGCGTTGTTTGAGGCGCGGTCGCTCAAGGACAAACGGCGGGTCACCCGGAGTCTGAAGGATCGGCTGAGCGCGCGGCACAACGTCTCGGTGGCCGAGGTGGACGATCTGGAGCATTGGCAGGCGGCGACGTTCGGTCTGGCAATGGTGGCCAACGAGCCGCGCTTTGTGGAAAGCGCGCTGGCTAAAATCGTGGATGAGATTCGCGCGTACCCGCACGCCTCGTTGCTGGAGTACGAGATCGAGCTGCTGTGACGCGGGCAGGATTTGAAGAGGCCCAGGTGTCGAGACGAACTGAGAGAGTGGGGAACCTGATCCGGTCGATCGTCGCGCAGGCCATCCAAACCCGGCTGGCCGATCCGCGCATCCCCACCATCACCTCGATCACGCGCGTCGAGGTCAGTGACGACTTCGCGGTGGCGCGCGTCTTCGTCAGCGTGATGGCGCCGGAGGCCCAACGCCAGCTCTGCCTGGCGGCGCTGCGCAGCGCGACCGGACTGTTCCGGCGCCTGCTGGCCCCGGAGCTGCACTTGCGGAGAATCCCCGCCTTGGATTTCCGGCTGGACGATGCGCTGCGCCACAGCTTCGAGACCCTGGAGGTGATCGACCGGGCGATGCGGGAATTGGGGCAGATTCCGGAGTGGGAACGCGAAGCGGCCGACCCGGAGGCCGGTGAGCCGGGCGGGGTGGGTGAGGATCAGGAGCCGGCCGCGCCGGGTGAGTCGCGTGCGCGACCGCGGCCCGAAGCGCAAGCCGAGAACGGGGGTTCCGGACCGGAGGGAGCCTGAGCCATGCGCGGTGCGACGGAGTGCGCCAAGCGCCTGAAGCAGTTCTTCAGCTCGCTGCGGTCGAAGGTGGGCAAGGTCAGCCCCCCGTCGGCCACCGACCCCATTACTCAGTTGATCCTCGGTGCCTTGTCGCGCGATACTCCAGAGGCCAAGGCGTCCGAAGGGCTCGAGCGCTTGCGCGGCATGGTCGTGGATTACAACGAGCTGCGCGTCATTCCGCCGATCGAGCTGGCGGAGCTGCTCGACGACTTCCCCGACGCGCGGCTCAAGTGCGAGGACATCTCCCGCGCCTTGAACGCCGTCTTTGCCGCGGAGCACACGGTCTCGCTGGACCGTCTGGCCGGGCTGACGAAGAAGGAGGCGCAGGCGGTACTGGACGCGATCGACGGGTTGGAGGCGTATACGCGGGCGCGGATCCGCCTGCTCGGGCTGCAGCAGCACGCTATCCCGCTCGATGAGGCCATGTGGGCGCTGGCCCGGCGCGAAGGGCTCGTCGCCCCGCGCTGCCCCCTCCCCGAGGCGCAGCAGTTCTTCGAGCGGCAAGTCCCCGAGGACGCCGCGCTCGAATTCGTCGCCCTGCTGAAGAAGCAGGCTTGGGCGGAGATGGGCGCCGCGGTCAGGAAACGCGAAGTCGAGCGTATTCATAGCGTTCCGCCGGACCGCACCTCGCGCAACATGCTCCAACTGGTTGGGCGCCTGGCCGCTCCCGACGTCGCTCTGCACGCCGGGGATGAGCCACCGGCCGGGCCGTCGGATGCCGATTCCGTCCCCGCAGCCGACGCGCTGACGGTGGCCCCGGCCGCGCCCGGACGCCGGCCGCCCCGTTCGTCCGGTGCCGGCACGCGGACGAAGTCGTCCGCCCGCCCCATGCGGCGCGCCAAGCGCAAGTCGGCCGGCACAGGCAAGCCGCGGAAGACCGCCCCGGTGTCCGGTTCGCGCACCGCGCGTCGGGGCGCGCGTGCTGCACAGCCGAAGCCCAGGCGCGCTCGCGCGACCTCCGGGTTGCGTGGCCGCCGCACGGTCGGCAAACCCGCCCGCAAAGCCAAGTCAGCCTGAAGTACCCTTCGGCCGCCGCGCCGTCCCCGGCCGTGCCGTGCTCCGGTAGCACTCGGCCCCAGGGTCGCTAAGATGTCGGAAACCAGCGCCGTTCTGCGCGCGGGGGTGCGACGGTGCGCCGCCCGAGTCGCCGCGCAGGCGGCCGGATTGGGAGCCTGGAATGTCGAAGAGACCGGCCGTGAGGTGTCCCCGTTACGCGCTGCTCGTGCTGCTACTGACGGCGTTGGCGCTGGGGACGGTCGCCCACGTTCCCGGGGCGGCCTTCGCTCAGGAGTCGGATGCACAGAAGGCGCACCGGCCGCTGGCGCAGGTGCCCGGTGCGGCAGGGTCGGGTCCGCAAACGCGCCCCACGCTGGAAGACATGCCGGAGGTCCAGAGTCACTACGCGGCCGCGCGCGCGCTGCTCGAGGAGCAGAAGCTGGCCCAGGCCGTCGCCGAGCTGGATGCCGCCCTCAACCTCGAAGGCGGCTCGTGTTACGAAGTCCTCTACCTGCTCGCGCAGGTTAAGCGCGCGCTGGGGCGGTACGGCGAAGCACGGATGGCGGCGGAGCTCGCCGCCGTCTATCGCCCCGGGGCGGTGGATGTTCATCTGTTCCTCGGCCGACTGCACCGCGAGCAACGGCGCGTGGACGCGGCGATTGCGCACTACCGCGCGGCCACGCTGGCCGCACAGACCGAGCCGGACAATCCGCAAGTCACGGTCGCCTGGTACGAGCTCGGCCAGTGCCTGGCGGAAGCGGACTACCTGGCCGCAGCGGCAGAGGCGCTCGAACGCTTCGATCGCACCTTGTGGGAAGAGCACCCGGAGCAGCAACAGGCGGACGCAATTGACGCCATCCTGAAGCAGCAGCCGTACGGTGCGATTGAGCGCCGCGTGGAGTTGCTGCGGCGGCTGGAACGGCCGGCGGACGCGGTCCAGGCCGCCGAGTCGGCCTTCCACACTCGACCGGATGAGCCGTACCTGGAACGCCTTTACGTCCGCACTTTGCTGGATGCCGGACAAGCTGGGCCGGCGTTCGATTTCTGCCGCGAGCGCCTGGCGGCGCAGCCCACCGACGATTCGCGGGCGGCCATGCGCTTGACCCTGGCGCTGGAGGCAGGCGCGGCCGCGGGTCGGCTGAGCGAGTGGGTCTCCCAACTGGCGGAAGAGGTCGTCCAGGGCCGGTCCGTGGAGTTCGCCCAGCGCCTGGCCGAGCGCCTCGACGCAGCCCGGGAGTACGCCTTGTCCGTTGCACTGTGGCGCCCGTTGGCAGCCGCGCACCCGAGCGACCCGGACGCGGCGTGGGCCCTGGCCAGTGCCTGCAAGGAGGCGGGCGATCTGGCCGGCGCCCTCGGTTCATTGACCGAGTTCGTACGCAGAAACCCGGCCCGGGCCGAAATCCCCCCCGAACGGTTGACGGCGTGGATGCGCAGCTTCGCCGTGACCGACGAACTCCTGCGCCTGGTGAACGAACAGACGGCGCGCGGCGATTGCGATTTCGCCACCTACACCGTGCTCGGAACGGCGGCGGGCGCCGCCGGGCAGTCGGAGCTGGCCGAAAGGCTGTTCAGTGCCGCACTCGATCACCGCCCGGACTTCGCACTGGCACACCTGGCCTGGGGACGAATGTTGCTGGCCTCCTATCGTTGGGACGAAGCACTGGACCAGGCGGAGCAGGCCCTGGCCGCGCAGCCAGACCTGCCGGCGGCGCGCTTCCTCCAGGGCGAGGCGTACGCCGGGTTGGACCAGCACGCCAGGGCGGAGCAGGCCTACAAGGCAGCCTTGGAGGCACGCCCCCAGGAAGCCAGCTACGCCCTGGGGCTGGCGCGCCACTATCGCCGCAACGGTAACCTGCTGGCGGCCCAACGCTATTTCCAGCAGGCCTGGACCCAGGATCATGGCCTAGCCGAGGCCGTGGAAGAGCTCGTGGACTGCTACCTGGAGGGCGGGAAAGTCGAGATTGCGCGGGGTTGTCTCAAGGAAGCCGAAGCTTCGGACGTGCCGGACGATGCCTTGCGGCGGATGCGCACGGCGCTGCGCTTCGCCGCGGCCCCGATGCAGGCGGAGCACCTTGCCGAACTGGCCCGGCAATTCCAGCAGTGGCCGGACGATGTTCGCACGGGGCTGAAGCTGGCGGCCGGCCTGTACCTCAATCAGCGGGCGGACGAGGCGCTGCCGGTGCTGCAACAGGTACAAGCCCGCGCGCCGGAGGACGAGCGGCTGGCGTATCTCCTGGCGCGCGTGTACCTGCGCCGCCTGGAGAACGACCGCGCCATCGAGGTGCTCGAGCAGACCGCCCATCGCTACCCATGTCGGGGAAACGCGCTGCGACTGCTGTCGGAAACTTATCTGGCTGATTTCCGCGTCGCCGATGCGCAGCAGACGCTGCAGCGTCTGCTCGCGCTCGACGTGCCGGCGGAGCAGCGCGCGCAACTGCGTGAACGTCTGTTGAATACCTACCTGGAGTTCTCCGAGTTCGCTGCGGCCCGCGAGGTCGTCGAGCAGTGGCGGGCCGCGGAGCCGACCGAAGACGCCTGGGCCCGCGCCCGACTCCAGGTGCTGCTGGCCGCCGACCGGGGGGAGGATGCGGTGGCGTTCGCTACCGAGCGGCTTGACGCGGCGACCGAGCGACTGAATGAGCTGAAGGCGCGCGCCGGGACGCTGACCAGTCGGTTGCGCGCGAACCCGCAAGACGCCGAGGCTCAGGCCCAGCTTCAGAATCTGGGGCGGGAGTTAGAGGCGCGGGCCGCGGAACTCTCCGACCGCCGCTCCGAGTACGTCCAGGTGTGCCTCGATGCGAAGCGTTATGCGCCCGCGGAGCAGCAGGTGCGCGACTGGCTCGCCGATCAGCCCGCGCAGGCCCAGTTGCAAGAGTGGCTGGTCGAAATCCTGCTGGCGGCCGGGCGCGGCGAGCCGGCGCTCCAGGCGATCGGGGAGCTGATGCCGAAGACGCCGGCGGAAGTGGTCCGGGCGTTCATCTGGCGGGCGCGGGGGCATGCCCTGACTGGGAATCTGGAGCAGGGGCTGAACGACCTGGGGTCACTCTTGGATGAAGGATTCGTACAGGAGGACCCCGCGGCGCGGGCCCAGGTGCGGCAGGAGATGCTGGCCCTGCTGGTCGAGGCGCGGGACTACGACCGCGCCGTGGCCCTGTGTGACCGCTGGTTGAGCGGCATTCCCGCCAGCGATCGCGCGGCGCGGTTGGGCGCCCTGGTGCTGAAACGCCGTGTGTTGTCGGCGACGGACCGCCTGGACGCGCAGTTAGAAGTCACGGAAGAACTCCTGGCCGCGCAGCCTTACGACCCCGGGCTGAACAACGACCTCGGGTACACGTGGATCGACCGGGGCGAGCAACTGGAGCGCGGGCTGGCGATGATCAAATTGGCCGTAGCCGCCGTGCCGCTGAACGGCGCCTTCCTGGACAGCTTGGGGTGGGCGTATTACAAGAGCGGCGATTTTGCCGCGGCCCGCCTGTACCTGGGGCGAACCGTGCGGTTGCGCACGGCGCAGGATCCGGTGATGTACGATCACCTCGGGGATGCCGAGTACCGGTCAGGAGATCGCAACGCGGCGCGCGCAGCCTGGCAAAAGGCCCTGACGTTGCTCACGGCCGACGAGCGCTCGGAAGCGTCCCCGCGGGACGTCCAACTCATCGCGGCGCTGCGCGGCAAATTGTCGGCCCTGGCCGAATCGGGATCGCCTGCCGCGGCTCCGACGGCCGCGCAGCAGCAGGAGAACGCCCAGCCGTGACCAGCGCGCTCGATATCGCCCGGCAAGTCGTCGCGGACGAAGCCGAAGCTCTGCGGCAAATGAGCTCCGGCCTCGCGGACGATTTCATTGCGATCCTCGACACCATTCAGCAAGCCACGTCCCCCATCATCGTGAGCGGCCTGGGCAAAAGCGGCAACATCGCCCAGAAGATCGCCGCCTCGCTGACGAGCACTGGCACGCCGGCGGTATTCATGCATCCGGTGGAAGCGCTGCATGGCGATCTCGGGATCGTGACCGAGCACCACTGTCTCGTGGCGCTGTCGCGCAGCGGAAACACGGAGGAGATCCTCCGCTTCGTCGCCCACTTCCGGCGCTTGGGCGGCCCGGTGATCGGGGTGACGCAGGGGCGTAACTCGCGTTTGGCGGAGCTCTGTCGCCACCTGATTCTGTTGCCGGACCTTCCGGAGGCCGGTCCGCTCAACCTGGCCCCCACGACCAGTTGCGTGATGATGCTCGCGGCGGGCGACGCCCTTGCGATGGCCTTGCTTTCGAAGCGTGGGTTCCGGCCCGAGGACTTCGCCCAGTATCACCCCGAAGGCGCCCTGGGTCGCCGTTTGCTGCTGCGGGCCGCCGACCTGATGCATGCCGGCGCTGCGCTCCCGGTCGTGGCGGCGAACGATTCCTTCAACCACCTGATCGTGGAGATGACCCGCAAACGGCTGGGCTTGGCGCTGATTATCGAGCCGGACGGCCGGTTGCTGGGGACCTTCACGGACGGCGACTTGCGGCGAGTCCTCGAGCGCGTGGCTGACCCGCGGGCTCTTGATGCGCGCACGGCCTACGCCAAGAGCCGGCGCCCAGCGGCGGCGCCGCCGGTCCCGATCTCCGCGATCCGGGGCACGCAGCTTGCGGTCGACTGCCTGCGCATCATGCGTGAGGCCCAGATTACCAGCCTCGTCGTCACGGGTGAGAACGGGGAGCCGGTGGGGTTACTGCGGCTGATGGACCTGCTGGATGCGGGGCTCGGTTAAGCCCTGGCTCGCCTCGGGGGTTATAGGAAGCTACTGCTACCAAGGCTCGCCGCGCGGTTGGCCGATATCTCACCGGCGGGGGTGTAGCGGCGCGGCTCTGCATGGCCGCCGCCGTGATAACTGACAGGTCATCAAGGTGGCCGAGCCAAGGAACACATCCAGTCGGCTCAGGATCGAGGTATCCGACGACCGGCTCCACGCCTGGGTGGTGCTGGAAGGCGTGGAGCCGAAGACGTGGGCAGCGCTAACGCTGGATGACGTCCTGGATTCGTTGAAGCAGGCGCGCATCGAGATTTCGGAGACCGTTCGCAGTCGCGCCGCAGAGCTGACCGCCACCCTGGCGCGCGCCGCCGAGGCAGCGGCTGGATCGGCCCCCACGACTCTCCCCGCGCGTTTCGTGATCGCGGAGGGGCACGTCCCGGTGGAGGCGGAGCATGGCAGGCTGGAGTGGTCGCCCGAGCTGTCCCAGGTACTCGCCAAACCGGACGCCGAAGCGGACCGGATCGACCATTACGCGGTGCACGGCATCGTGACGGTGCCCGCCGGTACCGTGATCGGCCGGATTCTGCCCCCGAAGGATGGCGTTCCGGGGCGGGACGTGCACGGCAAAGAGCGTGTGCCGCGCACGCCGCGCGGCACGCCGCTGCAATCCGGCGTGGGCATCACGCTCGGTGGGGCTGGGGGGGATGAGGTCGTCGCCGCGGCCGCCGGACGCGTGGTCGTGGAGGCCGGCAAGATTCGGGTGGTCGACGTGCTGGAGATTTCTGGCGACGTGGACTTCGCGACGGGTAGCGTACAAGCCTGCGTCGACGTGCACGTGCGCGGCACGGTGCGGTCGAAGTTCACCGTTCGTACCCCGCACTCGCTCCACGTGGACCGGGTGATCGAGGCGGCCGACGTGGAGGTCGGGCGGGACATGGTCGTGCGGGGCGGCATCTTCGGGCAGGGGCGCAGCGGGCGCGTGCGGGTGGGCGGGAACGTGACCGCCAAGCTGCTGGACGAGGTGGACCTCGAAGCGCTGGGCAACGTGCAGTTCGAGAAGGAGATCCTCAACAGTCGCGTGCGGGTCCAGGGGCGGCTGCAGGGTCCGCGCGGGACGATCATCGGCGGCGAAGTGTACGCGCGCGAAGGTGTGGAAGCGCGCGTGGTGGGCAGCGAGGGGTGCGTTACGACCTGCCTTGCCGCCGGCACGGAGGTGAACGTTTCCCGTCGCCTGCGTCGTCAGGAGCGGCACATCAAGGAATTGCAGAAATCCGCGGACCAGATTCGTCAAGCCGTCAGCCCGTTGCTGGCGAACAAGAAGCGCCTGCTGCCGGCGCAGCGTGACAAGGCCACCGAGCTACTCTGCAAGGCGGATGAGATTGAGTTGCAGATCGAGGAACTGCGGCAGCAGAACGAAAACCTGCTGAAGCAGGCGGCGCCCAAGGGGGCGCCGTGCATCCAGGTTGGAGAGGCCATTTACCCGGGCGTGCGGATTACGCTCGACGCCCGGGAGACCCGTGTGCAGAGCCTGCTGCACGGACCCGTCAAGATCGCCTTGCGCAAAGTGGAGGACGTGACCGAAGTCGTTGCGGTCAACCAGCGCACGGGCTCGCTTACCGTGCTGCCGAGCATCGAAGTCGATCTGGACGTTCCGCCGACCGAGGAGCCGGCGCACCGAGGAAAGCAAGATGAAACCGATCAGCGCGTCGTCGGCCACCAGCGGACCTGAGTTGACCCACGTGGTGCTGGAGGTGTTGGGCGACCTCGCCTTCATGCTCACGGATGACCAGCC
>CAZWYT010000037.1:0-51271 GCA_964638325.1 uncultured Planctomycetales bacterium | reverse complement strand
GCGTGTTCGGCTCGCTGCTGGCGACGCCGATCATCAACCCGCCGCAGAGCGCGATCCTGGGCCTGCACACGATTCAGGACCGGCCTGTAGTGCGGGAGGGGGAAGTGGTGATCCGGCCGATGATGTACGTCGCGGTCACGTACGATCACCGGATCATCGACGGGCGGGAGTCCGTGTCGTTCCTGAAGCGGATCAAGGAATGCGTCGAAGACCCGGCGCGCATGCTGATCGAGGTCTGAGGACAACCGGCAAGACGCCAAGAGAGCAAAACCAGAGCGGCCCAAGAACGCGGAGAGACGGATAAGAGCGCCGCAGCACCTGGGACCCTGTTCGCTCGGCAACCACCGCGCTATCCTTCCTGATAGAGCATAACTCGGCGTCCCTGGCGCTCTTGGGCCTTGGCGGTGCTGTTCGGAGCATGGGATGAACCAACACGACGTGATCGTCATCGGGGCCGGCCCGGGCGGGTACGTGGCCGCCATCCGCGCCGCGCAGCTCGGGCTCAACGTGGCCTGCGTCGAGCAGGAGCCGGCGCTCGGTGGTACCTGCCTCCGCATCGGCTGCATCCCCAGCAAGGCGTTGCTCGAGTCCAGCGAGCGCTTTGTCGAGGCACGAGGAGGCTTGGCGGAGCATGGCGTCAAGGTCGGGTCGGTCGAACTGGACCTGCCCGCGATGCTGAAGCGCAAAGACGAGGTCGTCGGCGGGCTCACCAAGGGCGTCGAGGCCCTGTTCAAGAAGCACAAGATCACGCGCTATCTGGGCCATGCCCGTCTGGCCGGCCCGGGCCGCGTGAATGTGGTCCCAGCGGAACTCGGAGCGGAAGCGACGAGGGGCGCCGCTCCAATCGAACTTCGGGCCAAACACATCCTTATCGCCACGGGCTCCAAGTCCGCGCCGCTCAACGGCGTCGAGCTGGACTACGACCGCATCGGCACGAGTACGGAGGCACTGTCGTACCCGGAAGTACCTAAGCACCTCGTAGTCATCGGCGCGGGCTACATCGGCCTCGAGCTGGGCTCCGTATGGCGCCGGCTTGGTGCGCAGGTCACTGTGCTCGAATACCTCGACCGCATTCTGCCCGGCATGGATGACGAGCTGGCCGCCGAAGCTCTCAAGTTGCTAAAGCGGCAGAGGCTGGACTTCCATTTGGGGGCGCGGGTGACCGCCGCGCGGAGGGATGCAGGAACGAAGGGACAGAGGGACGAAGCGAGGTGTATCGTCGAATGCGAAGGTGCCGAGCCGGTTCGCTGCGACCGCGTGTTGCTGGCCGTCGGGCGCGTGCCGAACACCGACGATCTGGGGCTCGAGACGGTCGGCCTCAAGCTCGATGAGAAAGGCCGGATTCCGGTGAACGACCACTTCGCGACCTCGGCGGCCGGGGTCTATGCCGTCGGCGACGTGATCCGCGGGCCCATGCTCGCCCACAAGGCCGAGGACGAGGGCGTCGCCTGTGTCGAGCACATCGTCACCGGCTACGGCCACGTGAATTACGATGCGATCCCCGGCGTGTGCTACACCGAGCCCGAGATCGCCGCGGTCGGCCAGACGGAAGAGCAGCTCAAGGCCGCCGCCGTCGCGTACCGCAAGGGCGTGTTCCACTTCCGCGGCAACGGCCGGGCCCGCGCGCTCGGCCACGTCGACGGCAAGGTCAAAATTCTCGCCGACGCGAAGACCGACCGCGTACTGGGTGTGCACATCATCGGCCCGCGCGCGGGCGACCTCATCGCCGAGGCCGCGGTCGCGATCGAGTTCGGGGCCAGCAGCGAGGACCTGGCGCGCTGCTCGCACGCACATCCCACGCTGGCCGAGGCGCTGAAGGAAGCCGCCCTGGCGGCCGCTGGTCGCGCGATCCACGCGTGAGTCGTGTGCTTACTGCGATACCCCCGTCGGCGTCGTCCAGGCCTGCAGCAACTGCCGGCTCGCTTCGTCGTTCGGATCAATGCGCAAGGCGGCCTGGAGCAGGCTGATGGCCTCCGCGACCTGGTTCTGCCGCATCAGAAGCTGCGCCAACAGCCGCCGCCCGAACACCTCCTGCGGGTTCGCCGCGATCGCCGCCCGGCAGTGTTCCACCGCCGCCGTCGTTTCGCCGAAGTCGGCCAGAATCTGGGCCAGGTTGATGTGGGCCTGGAAGTAATCTGGGCGCAGCGACACGGCCGCCTCGTAAGCCTCGACGGCACCCGCGTAATCCTGCCGGCGGAGCAGCGCGGTGCCGAGGTTGAAGTGCGCCTCAGCGAACTGCGGGTGCATCCGAATGGCGTCGCGATAGGCCTGCTCCAGCTCCCCCGTCCGGCCCTGCTCCTTCAGCGTGGCCCACAGGTTACGATACGCCTTCTCATTGTCGGGCTGGATCTCGAGGGCGCGGCGCAGATGCCGCTCGGCATCATCGTAGTGCCGCTCCTTGAGCAGCACCCAGCCGTAGCCGTTCTGCGCCGCGGACGCCTCGGGGCTGACCGCGATCGCATGCGTAAAGAGCGTCGTCGTATTCTGCCACACCCCGCACTGTCGCCATGTCAGCGCAGCGAGCACGAGCACGACGCCGGGGCAGAGAGCGCCCAGACCGGCGCGCCGCGGCGCCGCGTCCCAGATCCGCCGCACGCCGGCCGCGACCGGTAGCGCCAACACGATCCCCGGCAAATAGCTGTAGCGGTCCGCCACTTCCTGAATGCCGCTCTGGGCCAAACCCGAGACAGGCAGCAGCAGCACAGCGTAGCTCGCGGCCACCACGACCGGCCATCGCGTGCGCGTGCGGAGCGCCAAGAGGGGGATGGCCACCAGCGTGGCAGCCACCAGTACCATCGCGACGATGTAGCGCGGCAGCGTGAGATCGAGCGGCAGGCGGATTTCGTAGATTGGCGACAGCGGCACCGGGATGAGTGTTTTCCACACGTAGAAGACCACGCTGTAGCAGGCCTGCGCCAGGCGAGCGGCGGCGGTATGCAGCTCAAGCCCCGCGGTTGCACCCACGGTCTTCTGCGCCAGGATGGCGATCACGGCCGTGAAGGCAGCGAGCACCGCGAAGGGGACCTTTTCGAGCACGATCGCCGGTACGCTCAAGCCGCCGGTGCATCGTCCGCGCAGGGTCAGCCGACCCAGCGGGCACCAGTCCAGGATGAGCAGCAGAATGGGCAGGGTCACGCCCATGGCCCGGCTCAGCAGCGAGGCGCTGTAGGCCAGCAGCGCCAAGCTCAGCCAGCGAATTCGCGTCGCCGGGGCCGTGCACGCCCGAAGGTACAGCAGCACCGTCAGCAGCAGGAAAAATGAGCTGAGCACGTCCCGGCGCTCGGTCGCCCACGCGACGGATTCCGCGCGCAGGGGGTGCACCGCGAACAACAGCGCCGCCAGCGCCGCCGCCGCATCCAGCGACCCGGCGCGTTGCCCTGCGTTTCGCCCGGCCCGATCCAGCAACCGCCGGGCGAGCAGGTAGACGAGCACGGCGCTGCCGGCGTGCAGGAGGTTGTTGGTCAGGTGGTAACCGAAGGGCTTCAGGCCGTCGCCAAAGAGGGTCTGAGTCCAGAGGTAGTCGAACCCCAGCGTCATCCAGCTCAGCGGCTGGTAGTGCCCCATGTGGAAGGTCGTGAACATCCACCGGAGCTGCTGCGCTCCCAGTCCGCGGAAAGACGGGTTCTCGAGGATGTTCCGCGGGTCGTCCCAGTTCACGAAGTCGTTGCCGAGCGTGCGGGCGAACGCCATCATCACGGCCACAAACACGGCCAGCGCGATAAGCAGCGTGCGCCGCCGGGCCCGTCGGTCGTCGACCATCCGCGCTGCCGCAGACGGCGTCGCTCGCGCCCCCTCGGCCCCCTTCCTTTTTCGCCTGGGATCTTGTGAAGCCAAGGTCTACCTGGCAGCGCCGACGTCCGCACATCCGGGTGCGGCGCGCGCCGCAGTCAGGAGCCGGGCGGTTCGCACGTATGTTACGCGCCGCCGTCGCGGACCACCAAGCGAAAAAGGGGACATTCTGATTTTTTCAGAAAAGTAGAATGTCCCCTTTTCTTCAGTAAAGTAGAATGTCCCCTGATACCGTCAATGCCCCGGTAGCGGCGTGAGGTCGCGATACTGGTAGTCCGGATCCGCCGGGTCGTTCCACCAGGCCCCGGGATCGTCCGGCGCATTGCCGGACGCGCTCTTCCACCCCACTCCCCGGCTCCCGTCGGCCGTATTGGCGAGCACGCTGGCGGCGTGCCCGTCGAGGAACAGCAGGTTGTGCCGGTTCCACTTGCGATGCCAACCGGTCCGCGGAATCCGGTTCCACTGGGCAGAGTCGAACGGGTCCTCGTAGACGATAACGAACGTCGCGGAGAACTTCTGGAGCTGCACCCGCAGGAACGCGTTGGCCCGCTGGAGCCAGCGAATCGGCACATCATCGACAAATCGGCCCGCCGCCCAGCACCGCGCGAAATGGTAGTTGCTGTCGTAGCTGTTGCCGGAGAACCAATACAGCGAGCGGCAGTTCGGATTGTCGCCGGTCTCAAACATCCAGAAGCCGCCGTCGTCCGACGGGCAGGCGTAGACCGGCAGGTTGCGGACGATCTCGAACTGCGGATCGTCGGGCGGCACGTCGTACTTCGGCAGATCCGGGTACAGGTAGCGGTTGAACGGCCGGCCACCAGGGGTGTCGCGAAACGGCTCCTGCACGTAGCCCCACCACTGCGCGGAGCCGGGGTAATCCTGCCGTCCGGGATGGCCGCCGTAGTAGAAGCCATGCATGGGCGGCTCGACCATCCCCGGCATGACCTCGTTCCGTTTCTCAAACGGGAACCAATCCAGCTCATCGCCGAAGTAGCTCAGCATCGCGATGCCGATCTGCTTCTGATTGGAGAGGCACTTGACCTGCTTCGCCTGCTCGCGCGCCCCGGACAACGCCGGCAGCAGGATCGACATCAACAAAACGATGATGCTGATCACCACCAGCAGCTCGATCAGGGTGAACCCCGGCCGCGTCTGAGCCGTCGTTCGCCCTGCACCTGCCCGGTCGTCACGCATCACAGTCTGCCCAGCCCGGCGGTCGCTCCAGCGCACGGCGCAGGCCCCGCCGGCTCGATGTCCCTGCGCCTATATCCTAGACCCCCCGACAAGCCCCGACCGCCGACCGCCATAATCGGGTGTGGCACCAACGCCTCATCGGTGACGGGGCCGCTACGAACTGCCGGTCGGCCTCAACCGGGCTTCGCGGCCCGCGAAGCCGGCGGCGCGCCGGTGCGGCGCTGGTCGGCCCGCACCGCGGTCAGCTTGCCGCACTGGCTGCACTTGAACACCAGCGCCTGCCGGCCCGCCGCGCGCTTGAACTCGTGCCGATCCCACAACTGCTTGAATTGCCGGTGGCTCAGCTCGAAGTAGTGGTCGCACGCCGGGCAGTAGAAGCCGATAAACTCGCCCGTCGGCACGTCGCCTTCCGGCCCGGATCGCACGCTCACGACCAGGGCGACCAGGAGCAGCAAGACCGCCGCGCCGCCGAATGCCAATGTGCGCCGGGGCATGCCGCGCAGGCGCGTCAGCACCGGCTCGAGTCGGTCCACGACGGCCCGGACATTCCGCCGGGCGTTCGGCAGCACGAGGTCAACGAGGTGCCAGTTCATCGCCGCCGTGCCGCAATCAGACCCACCAGTAGCAGCACGAGCAGCGACGTGCTCAAGGTGGAGCACACGCCGGTGATGATGTCGGCCGGGAAGTTCGGCAGCGCCGTGCCGCACGGGAAGACGGCGGGGTCGTAGAGCTCCGCGCCGCGGATGCAGCCGTCGGCGTCGGAGCAGATCGTCACGCACTGCGGGTCGGCCGTGCCGACGACGCGGACGGCGTCGCCTACGTGGAAGTTTCCGCCGCCAGTGACGACGTACTTGCCGCCAGCGCCTTCAAACAGAATGCAGCCTGCCCCTTCGGTGAGCGTGCCGCACTCGTCAATCGGTTGTGGGCCGGTGACCTCGGTCTGAGCCAGGGCGGCGGCGGCCACGGACGCCAGCACCAGCCCGATCGCAATCCGTCGCATAGGAGCCTCCATGGCGCGATTCTACACCGCCGCGCACGGCCCGCCCAGCGCAATCACCCGCCGCGCGGTATTCTGCTGCGGCCATGAAACGTGACGCGGACTGCCGGACCTTTCCGCCCGTGCCGCGCGACTTCTATGACCGGGACGTCGTCGAGGTCGCGCGTGCGCTGCTGGGCAAGTGCCTCGTGCGGATCAGCGACGACGGCCCGACGGCGGGCGGCATCGTCGAGGTCGAGGCCTATCTCCCGCAGGGCGATCCGGCCAGTCACGCCCACCGCGGCCCGACTCGCCGCAACGCGAGCATGTTCGGCCCGCCGGGTCATGCGTACGTCTATGCCATCCACAGCCGTTGGTGCCTGAATGCCGTCACGCAGCCCGCCGGCGTCGCCAGTGCGGTGCTCATCCGCGCGCTCGAGCCGCTACACGGGATTGCGCTGATGCAACGTCGGCGGCAGGTGGACGACGTACGCGACCTCGCGCGCGGCCCCGCCCGCCTGTGCGAAGCATTCGCCATCGACCGCGCGCTCGACGGCTGGGACCTGACCCGCGGTGAGGTGCTCTGGATCGCCGACCCACCCGCATCGGCCGTGTCGGGCCAGGCTCCGCAGATCGCGGTCAGCACGCGTATCGGCGTCACCGCGGCGCGTGACCTGCCGCTGCGGTTCTTCCTGCCCGCCAACCCGTTCGTCAGCAAGTGAAAAACGGGACATTCTGGTTTTCTGAACGATTCAGAGTGTCCGCTTTCTTCCAACGCGAATGTGCGAGACGATAATGCCGGCGAGCATCACGCCACACCCGAGCAGCTCACGCGCCCCAAGCACCTCGCCCAGCAGCCACCCGCCGGTCAGGGCCGCGAAGACTGCCTCGAAACTCAGCAGGATCGCCGCGTGGGCCGGCGGCGCGGCGCGCTGCCCGACCACCTGAAGCGTGTACGCGATTCCGACCGAGCATAGGCCGCCATACAGAATGGCCCACTTCGCCGCCGCCACCCCGGACAGTGTGGCGTGTTCCAGAACCGCTGCCGCTGCAAGACTCAGCAGGGCCGTGACGGCGAATTGCACGGCCGCCAGCCGCAACGGATCGGTCCGCGGCGCGATGCGACCAATGATGAGAACATGAACGGCCCAGACGACCGCGCAGGCGAGCACCAGCAAGTCGCCCGGATTCACCTCCAGCCGGCTCGAAATGCTCAGCAAGTAGAGGCCCGCCGCGGCCAGCCCCGCGCCGATCCACGTCCGTCCCGGCGTACGCAGGCCGATCAGCAACCCGAGGATCGGCACACAGACGACGTACAGCCCGGTGATGAAGCCCGCTTTCCCCGCCGTAGTGTAGACCAGCCCCACCTGTTGAAGGCTGGCGCCGATGAACAGCACGCTGCCGGCCAGGACGCCGCCGCGCAGGTAGAGCCGACGCACGGCCGGCGGATCGTCCGTCGTCGGCCGAGTCCGCACAACGGCGAGGACCGGGAGCAAGGCCAGCGCGCCGAGCGCAAAGCGAATCCCGTTGAAAAGCAGCGGCCCCATGTGCTGCATGGCGACCCGCTGGGCGACGAACGCCGCTCCCCAGATCGCCGCCGCGATCAGCAACACTGCGTCGGCCTTGAACGTTCCCAGGCGCATTGCGGCAGTATAGGAGTCCGTCGAGAAAGGGACAGGCACCGCGCTGGAGATGCCGCCAAGCGGTCGACGGCCGGCGCCGGCGCCCCGCAATCGCCGCGACTTGACCTGGATCAAGTCCTTGCAGACCCGACTTCCGTATGCTATTGGCTTGTTTCGCGTGCCGGCAGGTCGGGCCGAGGAATCGGGCCGTGAACGAGGCGCGGCACGTGCGGCGACAGATCATGCAGCGAGTGGATCGCATGCGCGCGGTGGCGGTACCCGTCGTGCTCTTCGCCCTGGCAGCACTGCTGGCCGCCCATCCGTGGCCGTTCGTGAGCCCCGCTCCGCCGCCGACGATCGTGCCCGCGTGGGCAAATGACCCCACGCCCATCCGCCGCCCGACCTTGAAGCCGGAGATCAAGCTCGCAGGCTTCACGTACCGCTGCAGCGACTGCCACCGGCTGTTCCCCTCGCCGGCCGAAACGACCCGCTCGCTGACGCAGCACACGAACATCGTGCTCAAGCACGGCATCAACACCCGCTGCTTCAATTGTCACCACCTGACTAACCGCGACGCGTACGTGGACGACTGGGGCCGCGAGATTCCGGCCGACCAGCCGCAACTGGTGTGCGCCAAATGCCACGGACCGGTCTACCGCGACTGGCTGCACGGCTCGCACGGCCGGACCAACGGCTACTGGGATAAGCGGCAGGGCCCGCAGTCGCGGCGCAAGTGCATCGAATGCCACGACCCGCACCAGCCGCCGTTCCCGCCAATGCCGCCGGCACCGGCGCCCAACACGCTGCGGATGGGCGACCAGCGTATCCCACCAAGGCACGGCGTAGTGGATCCGCTGCGGATCTACCGCCGGCTCGAAACGCAGTCTGGGCCTGCGGGCTCGTCGGGCGGCGAAAACGCGTCAGGGGAGGAAAACTGATGGACGCTTCTCGATTGGACACCGGCGGCCCGGCACCCGGACTGACGCGGCGCGGCTTTCTTCGCAAGGGCGCAGCCGCGGTCGCCGGCGCCTCGGCCGTCGCGGCGGCACTGTCCCCGCTCCGGAACCTCCCGCAGCGCGATCTCCCCACGTTCGAGAAGCTCTTCCAGAAGCACTACAGGGAGATGACGCCGGCGGAGAAGGACGCGGTGCTGCGGCGGGTGGAGGGGGAAGTGAAGGCCCGTCATGGTATCGACGCGAAAGTGAGCGACCCGCCGCCGCTGACCGGCGTCGAGTTCGTCTACGCCCTGAACATCAGCCGCTGCATCGGGTGTCGCCGGTGCGTGCATGCCTGCGTGAAGGAGAACAACCAGTCGCGGTCGCCCGAGATTCAATACATCCGCGTGCTGAAGATGGAGAAGGGCAGCATCGACGTCGAGACGTCGGACCATCATTACGACCCGCCGCTGGTGCCCGAGCACGACAGCTATTACATGCCGGTGCAATGCCACCAGTGCAAGAAGCCGCCCTGCGTGAAGGCCTGTCCGGTGGAAGCGACCTGGCAGGAGCCGGACGGCATCACCGTGATCGACTATGACTGGTGCATCGGCTGCCGGTATTGCGAGGCCGCCTGCCCTTACTGGGCCCGCCGGTTCAATTTCGCCACCCCGGAAATCGCGGCGGATCAACTGAACCCCGACATGGCGTACCTGTCGAACCGGCCGCGGGCCAAGGGCGTCATGGAGAAGTGCACCTACTGCCTGCAGCGCACGCGGCGCGGGCGGATGCCCGCCTGCGTCGAGGTTTGCCCGACCGGCTCGCGCAAGTTCGGCAACGTGCTCGACCCGGACAGCGAGGTGGCCTACATCCTGCGGCAGAAGCGAGTGTTCATCCTGAAGGAGGAAGTGGGCACATTGCCGCGGTTCTTCTACTACTTCGACGAGCGCGGCAGCCGCTATCGCGAGCCGATCGCACCGATTCAGCCGGGAGGGGCCACGTGAGGCGGTACCTCACCTTCGTCTGGGAGTGCGTCCGCGTCAGCTTTGTCGGCGACTGGCGCTACCACCTCTGGATGACGGTTTTGACGATCGTCGCGCTGCTTGGGCTCTATGCCTACTGTCAGCAGCTCGTGCACGGGCTGGTTACGACCGGCATGACCGACCAAGTGTCCTGGGGGCTGTACATCGCGAACTTCACCTACCTGGTCGGGCTCGCCGCCGCCGCCGCCATGCTGGTCATTCCGGTTTACGTCTACCGGAACATGCACCTGCACGACGTGGTGATCTTCGGCGAGCTGCTGGCGGTCGCGGTCATCATCATGTGCCTGCTGTTCGTGACGGTGGACCTGGGCCGGCCGGACCGGGCGCTGCACCTGTTCCAGCGGTTCAACTTCCCCATCTCCATGCTGACCTGGGACGTCATCGCCCTGAACGGCTACCTGCTGCTGAACCTGCACATTTGCGGTTACCTGCTCTATTGCGCCTACTGCGGACGCCCGCCGTCCAAGGCGTTCTACGTGCCCTTTGTGTTCATCGGCATCGTGTGGGCCGTGAGCATCCACACGGTCACCGCGTTCCTGTACGTCGGCTTTAGCGGCCGACCGTTCTGGAACTCCGCCATCATCGCCCCGCGGTTCCTGGCCAGCGCGTTTGCCGCCGGCCCCGCGTTCATCATCCTGACGCTCCAGATCGTGCGGCGTTGCACGAGTCACCGGGTGACGGACGACGCCCTGTTCACGCTACGCCGGATCGTGCAGGTCGCGATGATCATCAACTTCTTCCTGCTGGGCTGTGAAGTGTTCACCGAGTTCTATTCGGATACGGCCCACATCGCATCCTCGCGCTACCTCTACTTCGGCCTGCACGGCCGGCACGCATTGGTACCCTGGATCTGGACGGCGATCGCGTTCAACCTGCTCGCGATGGTCCTGCTGGTCCTGCCGGCCTCGCGCGCCCTGCGCACACTGAACGCCGCCTGCGTGCTGGCCATCGTCGGCATCTGGATCGAGAAGGGCATGGGGCTCATCGTGCCCGCCTTCGTCCCGACGCCGCTGGGCGAGATCGTCGAGTACACGCCGACGCTGCGGGAGATCGCGATCTGCCTGGGCATCTGGGCCTTCGGACTGCTGCTATACACGATTTTCGTGCGAATCTCCGTGCCGGTGTTGGCCGGCGAGTTGACCTATGAGAAGCGTTACGGAGTGAAAGCGCCATGAGACCTGCCGCCATCGTGATGCTCGCGTTCCCGGTCGCCGCGCTCCTCTGCGCCCCACGGGCAACGGCGCAGACCTGGGGGCTGACGCAGCTCTCCAAGGAGAGCCAGGCGTGCATCGTCTGCCACAAGACCGACAGCGCCGGGGTGTACCAGCAGTGGGGCAGCAGCAAGCACTATCGGGCGAACATCGGCTGCTATGAATGCCACGCGGCCCAGGAGGGCGAGCCCGACGCCTTCAAGCACGAAGGGCAGTGGATCGCGACGATCGTGTCCCCCAAGGACTGTGCCCGCTGCCACGCGCGGGAGTCGCAGGAGTTCTCCGAGTCGCATCATTCCAAGGGCGCGCGGATCCTCGGCTCGCTCGACAACACGCTGGCCGAGGTCGTGGAAGGCAATCGCGGCATGGTCACGCCCGCCTTCCAGACGGGCGTCGCCGCCTCCGCGGTCGTGGGCTGCTGGCAGTGCCACGGCTCGGAGATCAAGGTCCTGCCGGGTGGCAAGCTGGACCCGGCGACGTGGCCGAACACCGGTATCGGCCGGATCAACCCGGACGGGTCCGAGGGCTCCTGCTCAGCCTGTCACGGCCGACACGCGTTCTCCGCCGAGCAGGCTCGCAATCCCGACAACTGCGGCAAGTGTCACATGGGGCCGGATCATCCGCAGATGGAGATCTACTACGAATCGAAGCACGGCATCGCGTTCCGGGCCAACAAGGACAAGCTGAACCTGGACTCGCCCAAGTGGATCGTCGGCGAGGATTACAGTCTGGCCCCCACGTGCGCCACCTGCCACATGAGCGCGACGAAGAACCAGCCCGTCTCGCACGACGTCGGAATGCGCATCAGTTGGAACAACCGGCCCGCGGTCTCCATTCGTCCGGAGGTCAGCGACCAGAAGATGGGCCTGCCAGGGGCCACGGTAAGCTGGGAGACGCGCCGGGCCGCGATGAAAGACGTCTGCCGTAACTGCCACGAGCAGCAGTGGGTCGACAACTTCTACGTGCAGTACGACAACCTGATCGAGCTGTACCACGAGAAGTTCGCCAAGCCCGGCCTGGAGTTGTACGGCTTGGCCAAGCCGCTGCTGAGCCCCGTGGAGTTCTCCAACCGCATCGACTGGACCTGGTACGAGATCTGGCACCACGAGGGGCGCCGCGCCCGCCACGGGGCCTCGATGATGGGGCCGGACTACACGCACTGGCACGGCACGTACGAGGTCGCCAAGCACTTCTACACGGAGTACGTGCCGGAGCTTGAGCGTCTTGTGCGGGAAGGCCGCGAATCCGGCGACGCGCAGAAGGTCCCGGCCGCCGAGGCGCTGTCCCACAAGCTCGAAGAGGTCCTGAGCTCCGCGAATCACCAGTGGTATCTGAACAAGATGGACCCCGCGGAGAGGGAGCGTCGCAAACAGCAGATGGACGAGTTCAAGAAGCGCTATGGACAGTAGTCGGTCGTGCCCCGCGTGCTACTCGACCTGCGCTCCACGGGTGCTGTCCCGGTGGACACAAAAGCCCCGGCCAAGCCTGGCCGGGGCTTTCGCTGAAGAACTACCCGCTCACGACCCGCTCAGGCGCCGTCACTCTCCTGTCAGCAGCAGGACGAACGGATTGATGTCTCCGAAGCTGATCTGGTCGTCCTGGTTGCAGTCCCCGTTGGCCAACAAGCAATCCGGATACGTTAGCTGCCACTGCACCAGACTCGTCATGAGCAGCACGAACGGGTTGATGTCGCCAAAGTTGACCGACCCGTCACAGTTCACGTCACCCAGCAGAATCTCGCACTCGTCCGGAATCCAGTTGCCGTTCTCGTCGTCCGACGTGGCGTTCCAGATATCACACTCGTCCGGAATGCCGTTGGCATTGCAGTCCGCGGACGTGCCGTTTGCCAGGTCCTCCGGATCCGGGATGCCATTGACGTTGCAGTCGGGCCCCGGGAAGGGCCAATGCATCGTGTGGGCTTGGTAAACGTCCGCCGGGTTGGAGGGGGACGCGCTGCCTTGCGGCTCCTGCGCCCACATGATGATCTTGATGTTCTCCTTGTTGGCCCAGCTCGTGCTACTAAAGGTGAAGGTCCGGGAGACCACCGCGCACTCGCCGGGCTGCAGGATAACGTCCTGCGCGGTGGCGGCCTGCATGAACGTGTAACGGCAGTATGAGCACCCGTAGTGATCCAGGTCCTGCACGATGTAGATGCGCACGGTCCTGGCCGCACCGCCCGCCTCCATGCAGGCCCGCGCGGTGACAATATACGTCTGTCCCGACACGAGGCTGCCCGTACCCGTGAGCGTGACGTCCGTCGGGAGCGCATGCCGCTGGCTGTACGTCGCCATGTACGTGTCGTACTGCTGCTGCACGTTCGTGACCGCACCGACTACCCAGATGTTCCCGTCAAACACCGCGGTCGGCGTCCCCGTCACGCCGTAAAAGCCCGCCCGCCCGCCCCAGGTGGGCAACCCGTCGCTACCCGTGTGGATTTGCACTAGCGTGAACGACCCGTCGACAATCTGATCATTGGGGTCATTCAGCATCCAGTCCAACGCCTGACCGGCGTAAGGGCAGTAGCTTCAGCCATTATTCGTGAATTCCTCGCATAGGACCACGCGATCAGCACCCACGGCGGGCAGGCCGCACCAGGCGCTCAGCATGAGCACCGAGAGGGCCCAGGCGCCGCCCACGAGGCGTCCCTTCGAAGAGTGTGTCATTCGTCCACTCCACTACCCAAAGAACCTAAGTACAAACGTTCCCACGGCGGCCCCCGGTGGGCGCGCCATGCTCAGTTCGTTTGTAGGAATCGACACGTCTGCACTACTGCCGCACAGCGCCGCGCGTTTTCTCCTATGACGTAAGCAGTTGAATGAACGGGTTAATGTCCTGAAAATCGACGCTCTGGTCGCCGTTGATGTCGCCGTTCATGATGTTGCAATCGGGGTACGTCGTCCCATACGCAATCGGGTCCAACAGCGCCAGGACGAACGGATTGATGTCGCCGAAGTTCACGACGTGGTCGCAATTCAGATCGCCGACGATGTACTCGCACTCATCCGGAATACCGTTCCCGTCTGCATCCTCCGAGAAACCGCTGGCGATGTCGCAGCTATCCGGAATGCCGTTGCCGTTGCAGTCCGGCGTGCCGTTCGCGATGTCGCACTCGTCCGGGATGGCGTTGGCGTTGCAGTCCGGCGACGTGCCGGACGCGATGTCGCAATCATCGGGCACGTCGTTGTCGTTGCAGTCCGCCTCCTGTGCATCGGGAATGCCGTTGACATTGCAGTCCGGCCCGAACGGCCATATCAGGACCGCGCTGTTAAAGACCTCGGCCGGAGCCGTGGCGTTTGGCGTCTGGGCCCACACGAGGACCCGGATGTTCTGGGGCTGGGCCCAACTCGTGCTGTCGAACGTGATGGTGCGCGTGAACAGGTAACACTGGCCAGAAGACAACGTCACGTCCTGCGTGGTCGTCGCCTGGCGAAACGTGTTGCGCGAGTATGCGGGCGAAGTCGGGTAATGATCGAGGACCGCCGCCATGTACAGGCGCATGGAGCGGGTAAGACCTGGTTCGACACAGACGTGGGCCCGGATGGTGAACGTCGAGCCACTCTGCTGCACACCCGTCACCGTGATCGAGACATTCGTCGCGATGGCTCGCCGCTGCGTGATCTTGGCACGGTAGGCGGCCTCCGCTTGCGCGACGCTGCCTGCCCCGAGAACGTACGTGATCCCGTCAAACCACACCAGGGGATAGGAACTCGCGCCGTAGAAGGACGAAAACCGGTTATTGCCCCAGGTCGTGGAATAAGAGTCGCCAATGTGGTATTCCACAAGCGAGACATAGGGACCGACACTGGGATCGTTGAGAATGTTGTTCAACGCCGGACCGGCGTATCCGCAGAACGTTCAGCCAATGTGTGTGAATTCTTCGGTTAGCACATGGCGCTCGGCGCCCACAACCGGCAGGCTGCAGACCGCCATGACGGCCAGGGCCGAGCCCAGCCACGCGCCCCACGCGAAGTGTCTTGCTCCGATCGGCTTCATAGTGAACTTACTCCTCTGCTATGGAACCCACTGATTGCGCGTCCTTACCAACCGCCGGTTCCGTCGCGGGGACGCTGTCGCCTGCACGCACACGCGTGCCCAGTCCCTCAACTGTCAGCCACGCCGCTCGCCACAGCGACCGCACCGCAGCTGCAAACGCTATGCCTACTTAGAGATACAAAACTACCGATATCGTCTACAAGTCCGCTTACATTAGCGCTCGCTCCGAGCGCCGCTCACATCTGCCGCGGCGCGCCGCGTCTGTATGCGTCCGCGCCGGTGCCGGATTTCGCTTGCCGGCGCCTGCCATGGTCATTCTACCACAGGGCCATCGACCCAGCTATAGAAAACTGTCGCTGCCACGCCCCTGATTCGGTCTCGCCGGGCGCGTGTTATCGGACGCCCGCCACCCCGTCAACAACGCCAGAAACGGCATCAACGGCGTACGGTAGCGGACACTCCCCACGTATACGCAATGCACCAACGTGAAGCACAGCACCGGAAGCCAGAGCAACAAAAACCCAGCGCTCGAGCTTGACCTCGCACGCCGCCACGCCCGCACACCGCGCGTCGTGCTGATCGCAGCGCCCACGAGCACGACGAGGGTGTACGCCGCCCCCGCAAGTGCCGCTCGCCCGGTGCGGTACTCCGCCACATTGGGCGTCAAGCTCCACGTGCGGAGAAACTTGACGCCGGCCAGCCGGACAACCCGCGCCGGATCCGCCCACATCTGTTCTAGCGCCCGCCGCGTCAGCGCCCGGTCGAGCGCCACCTCGCCGAGGCCCTGCCATTCCGGCGTCGTTTGCAGAAACGACTGGTCGCTGCTGCCGTCCGCCTGCGGGCCTTGCGCATCATAGAGCGTCACGCCGCCGTTGGTCGAAAGCCACGCCCACGACCCCAGGACGGCCTGGTTGCGCAGCCCCCACGGAAACAGCAGGACGAGCATGGCCAGCGGGCAGACCAGCAAGTGCACCGCCGCGTGCCGCGACCGGGGCGCAACTCCCCCACGAAGCGATCGCCAGCCGAGCAGGCCCCACAGGAGGACCACCCACCCGATCGCCGAAGGACGCATCAAGACCAGCAACGGGCCGAGCAGCGCTAACCCGAGCAACGCCCCCCGCCTGCCTCCGGCTTGCGATTGCCACTTCCACGCACAGGCCGTCACGGCAATGGCCAGCAGTGTGAAGGGCCCCTCGGTCAATAGGAGGTTGCAGAAGAAGATGGCGAACGGATCGCAGGACACGAGTATGCCCGCAACCACGGCGCCACGTCGGCCGGACGCTGCGCCCGCCAAGCGATAAGCGAGGCCCACGGTGCCGGCACCGAGTATGGCCTGGGCCAGACGCGCGAGCAGGATTCCCCCGGACCCCAACCCGGCAAACAGGGCCAGGAACAGCGGATACGCCGGCATCCGCGCCGCGAAGCGGCCATCGTCCGTCACCAGCAGGCCGTCGCGCACCAGGTTGGTCGCAAGCTGCCAGTGCAGGTCCTCGTCCGGGTAGTCGAGCTTGGACCCCTGGGTGTGCCAACGGTAGATCACCCAGCCGACCCGCAGCGCGAGGGCTACCCCGCACAGCAACCAGCCCGGGCCGGGGCGCGCGGCTTTCACGCTAGGCTCGGCGGCCGCGGGGCATAGGGCGTCAGCACCAGGCGCAGGGCCTTGCGCGTGGTGCCGCTGAGCTTGCCGCGCTCGTCAATCCGCAGCGGCATGACCCACAGGGGCCCCTCTTGATCGCACAGAATCCCGGTGCGCACCCGCACCTGCGGATCGACCTTCTGCTCGCCGAAGAAATCGCTGATCGTCTTCGTCCCGGGGGTGCCCAGCGGGCGGAAGCGATCGCCCTCCCGGCGCCCGCGCACCAGCAGCGGCGGCCGGATGCGCTCGTAGTCCAGCCATTCCTCCAACGGATTCGTGTTTCGGCACACGGCTTCAATCTGGGCTGGATCGACGACGCAGATTTCCGCCGTCAACGTGAAGCCGAGCACCGGCAGCGACGTGCGCCCAGGGCAGGCGACGAACACCGTGCCGATTTCGGGTGGTGGTTCAGTCTCACTGAGCGGACGGAACTCGAGCCGGTCATATTGCTTGCGCACCACGACCGGGCCGGGCACATGCACCTCCTTGCCGCTGGCCGGGTCTTCCGCCAGGCGCAGGACCCTTTCGATGTTTCCGAAGCTCAGGTCCTGCTCGCCGCCGACGACCAGCGAGATCGCCCGCCGGACGACCTCCGCCTGGATGATCCGTTGCTTACCGAGCATCGCCCGCCGGTTCAGCACGATGTGCTGCGGTCGCTGGGAAATCACCAGCGAATCAAACGTGCGCGCCGCGGCATCCTCCAGGTACGTCCCCAGCAGCCGGGCATGCTCGGCCAGCCGCAGCAGGGCTTCCGCCACGTTCGGATTCAGTTGCTCCGCCAGCAGGGGCATGATGTTGTGGCGGATGCGGCCGCGGGTGAACTCGGGCGAGCAATTCGTGCTGTCCTGGCGCTGCTCCAGGTGGCGCGCGGCGCACATCTGCTCGATGGTCTCGCGGCGCTGGTTGAGCAGCGGGCGCACCAGCAGCACGTGACTGTCGGGCTGGATGGGGCGCACGTCGCGGATGCCCGCCAGCCCCCGCAGCCCTGTCCCGCGGCAAATGCGATGCAACACCGTCTCCGCGTTGTCGTCGGCGTGGTGGGCGACCGCGACCAGCTCGCTGCCCGTCTTCAGCGCCACGCGCTCGAGGAAGTCGTACCGCCAGCTCCGCGCGACCTCCTCCGTCGAGCCGCCCTCCCGTTCCACCGCCGCCCGAATGTCGGCCCGCTCAGTGTGCAGCGGCAGGCCCAGCTCGTCCGCGCGCGCCGCGACGAACGCCGCATCGCCGTCCGCCTCGGCGCCGCGCAGCCCGTGGTGAAAGTGCGCCACCTGCAGCTTCCAGCGCAGTCCGTCTCGTTCCGACAGCGCCTTCAGCGCATCCAGTAGGAGTGTCGAGTCCGGCCCGCCAGAGACCCCGACGACCCAACTGGCCTCGGGCGTCAGCAGCGCACGGCTCTCCAGCCACGCTTGCAGTTGGTTAAGGAAGGTGTCCCAGTTCACAGTTCTGGCAGTATACCAGCCGCACGGCCCAGCGCCGCGGTCTCTTACGGCCGCGGGGCGGCCGGCGCACCCCGTTTTCCGCGGGCGCTTTCCGCCGGCAACGAGCCGGTGGGGGTGCCGGGCGGCTTGGTGAGGGCCAAGTACGACTGAATCACCCGGTCCTTGGGACGATCACGCGCCGCACGCCGGAACGCCGCGTACGCCTCATCCAGCCAGCCACGCTGAAACTCCATGAACCCGAGCAGAACGCACTCGTCCGCGGGCGCCGCCGGATTGCGCGTGACACGCTCGGCCAGCGCGTCGACCTGTACCGCGAAGTCCTCCTCATGCGGGTAATACTGCTCCAGGGACAACACCGTCGGCACCAGCTTGGGCTGCAAGTCGAGCGCGCGGCGCAGCACCTTGGCGGCATCGGTATCATGCCCCAGTGCGACGCGGGCCTGGGCCAGATGAATGCGACACGCCGGGTCGCCCTCATTCAGCTCGGCCGCGCGGGTCAGGCTGATCACGGCTTCTCGGTATTGCCCCGCCCGCAGGTACTCGACCCCTTCCTCCACAGCCTGCCCGTGGGCGTCGAGGAGCTGGTGCTTCCGCCGCTCCCAAGCCTGGTCGTTCCGCCACTCCGCCCGTGCTTGACGGCGCTCGGCGCGCTCGGCGTGCTGCAGCTCCCGCCAGCGCTCCGCAAAACCTGGGTCGTTCAGGTCCACGTGGTATACGTAGTAGCGGAGGTCACGCTGGTCCGGGTTCGGCGGATACGCGCGCACCAGCTCGTACCCCAGACCCAGTTTCGGCGTGCCGTCGTCCGCGTATTCGATGGACTGGCCGGCCGCCGCCAGCGGCGGCTCCCGCAGCCCGCGCGGCTCGACCACCGTCAAACGGCGCGTGGCCCCCTCTTGCCCGGATAGATTGCTGACACGGAGAATCAACACCGCCGGCTGCGCCCGGAGCGGCTGGGCTTCGGCGTCGGCCCTGGACTCCGCGACCTGGGCGGGCGCGGACCGACCGCCCAGGACGAGCCACGCCATCAGCGCCATCAGCGCACCTGCCTTCGCCATGGTCGGCCTCCTGCCCCAGCTCATGGGTAACTGGGTTTGGGACCGCATGTCCCGCGTCTCCCGGTTCATTGTACCGCCTGCCGGGTGTTCCGATGCGTCCCATCCCGGACCTTGCGCGGCAGCCAGCAATGACGGCGGATGCACGCCGTGCGGCAAGGGGGAGCGCGTTTCCGCCCACGGTCCATCAGTGGCCGGCCGCCTTCGTCAACGGCGCGTTGTCCCGCAACTGCACGATTCTCTGCTCGGCTGCCTTCGCCCAGCGACTACCTTTGTGCAGCTTCACCACGTCCTGGAACGCGCGCAGCGCCGCGTCATGAGCACCCTGAGCACGCAACTGCTCGGCCTTGTCGAACGCCGCCTTTGCGCCCCGGGTCCAAACGAACGCGCGCTTCCGCTCCAGCTTCTCCTGTTGGTTGTTCGCCCCAATATACGACTTGCCGAGCGGCGGCCCGCCGCCACGCCTGGTCACGACGAGCACGCGCGGCTTGAACGTGCCCACAAAATCGTGCTTGGCTGGACGGCCGCGATCCTGCGTCGCATCGAACGGCACCCAGCCATACGGCGGCAGGTAGACTTCGGCCCAACGGTGCCAGACGGTGTCTTCGTACGGCAGCTTCACGTCGCGGCACACCGAGGCCCCGACCATTCGGGTGGGCAGCCCGGAAGCGCGGCATAGCGCGCACAGCAGGAAGGTGAACTCCGAGCAACTGCCGTCGCCACGCTGCAGCACGACCGGCGCCGCGTCCCAACCACCTCCACGGGAGTACCGGATGCGAGCGGCAACAAAGTCGTGGATCGCGATCGCCCGCTCGACGGGGTTGACGTGCGCAGCGGTCAGCTCGGTCGCCACGCGCTGGATCTCGAGTGAGTTGAGGTCAAACGTGTTTTTCAGGTCGCGGGTATACATCGTGCACAGGTCGGCGGGGATATCGGCGAGCGCGCCCGCTTGCGTCGGGTCAAGCTTGATTCGCGGGGGCTCGCGCAGCACGGCGACGCAGGAGAAGCCGACCTCGATCTCCTCCCCGGGTACCAGCCGGTCGATGGTGATGCGGGCGAGCGGCTGCCCGAATTCGTCGGTGGTGCGTTCGACCGCCAACGGCCGGCCCCAAAGCTCAATCTCGAAATGCTGGATTTGCTGGTAGTCCGAATCTTGTGGGATCGGCATCCACACGCGGACTTTCTCGCAGGCCCGGTCGGTCTTGTTCTTCAGCCAGTGGCGGTAGTAGACCTCGTACGTCTCGGTGTCAGCGCCGGCCGTGGCGATGGAGACGCACCGGGCCAGAGTCAGCCATACCAACCGGCGGTCGGGGCGCCGGTGTGTGTTCGGCATCATGCCCTCCATGATACAGAGGGAGAGAGGTGGAATGAGCTCGCTCAACCGCCTTTCCGGCTGTCCCGTTTGGACAGGTCCAAGGTCGGCCCGTACTCCACATTTTGTCCCAGGGGAGAGCGGTCACAACTCCGGCCCGCCGTCGTACGGGCCGTACGCGATTCGGAGCGTGTCCATCATCTCGCTAACCGTGGCATGGGCTTCGGAGGCGTCGACGAGCGGGGGCATCACGTTCTCGCCTGTCGCGGTGGGAATTCGCTCCGGCAGGTGCGCGTGTGCACGACCACTCGCTTACGCTTGCGGCTCGGAGCCGCCAGCAGGGAGGCCCGGCGCTGTGGCCCTCGCTGGCGCTTCGGGGTCGGGTCCGCCGAGAAACCGCAGGCTGTCATGGGCTTTGTGCGCTGGTGGTCCGAGAGGTCTGCGTTACTCGTCTATCGTGACCAGGTCGCTGGCGAGATAGGCTATCCCTTCGTCGAACATGTGGCAGTGCGGGTCGAGCACCACCTCTGTCGGGTAGCCGAGGTCGGGGTCGAACGTGACCCCGACGAAGTCAAGGTGGTCGGTGACAGCTCCCTCGATGTAGTCGAACAGCTCCTCGATCGTGGGATACGCGTCCAATTCAGGCTGCGGCACTGGCGATTCGTCGTCCAGGTGCACAGCGCTCACCACCGCGCCATCTTTGACCCGAACGCGGGCCGGTCGGTACCCGCAGAAACAGCTAGCGCTGGACTCATATTCGTATGCCGTGATGCTCTGTGCGCGCCACTTGGTTCGGTTCTCCTCGACGGCGGTCAACACGCTGGTCGGATTGTACGTCCGCCCGCAGGGCGACTCCTCGATACCGCAGCCACAGAGGGTCACGCCGACGTACAGCCAGGCGACACGGCTCCTTGGCATAGCGGCCCCTCCTGGGAAGCCTGTAGTCGGAAGCAGGATGCCATATGGAACGTATCCGACGCAATCCTGCGAATGTCAAAGACCATCCGCCATGGTCTGTGATTCACCCTCCATGGCGCCGTTCGACGCACCCATAAGCGCCAAGCCCCGACGCTGATGGCAACGGAGCACGAAACGCTCACAGATGCCTTCCGGCCCAGCCAGTTGGCATTCTGACGGAGCCCCAGGTGTCGCGGCAAGTGCCGGTGCGCCGGGCTGTGTCCACCAGATGCACGCGCGCGGCTGAATCCCGTTCCACGGAGCATGGCGCCTGCTCGCGTTTCGGGCTCTGATGCGACGGCCCCGCGCTGCCGCTCTGGATGCTGACACGACCGACCCGGGGTCGGCCGCTACAGCTCCGGCCCGCCGTCGTAGCGGCCGTATACGGACTCCAGCGTGTGCATCATCTCGCCGACCGTGGCCCCGGCTTGCGCCGCCTGGATCAGCGCCGGCATGACGTTTTCGCCGGCCAGCGCGGCCTGGCGCAGCTTTTCCAGCGCGGCCGCGTGCCGCTGCTTGTCCCGCCGCTGCTTCATCTCCTTCAGCCGTGCGATCTGCCCGCGTTCGACCGACTCGTCGATCTTCAGGATCGGGATGCGCTCGAAATCGTGCTCCTGGTGCTTGTTGACGCCGACCATGATCCGTTCGCCGCGGTCGAACTCCGCGCCGTAGCGCGCCGACGAATCCGCAATCGCCCGCCGGAAATAGCCTCTCTCGGTCGCCGGCAGCACCCCGCCGAGGTCCCTGTAGATGTGGTCGATGATCTCCTGGCCCTGCCGCTCGACCTCATTCGTGAGCGACTCGATGAAAAAGCTGCCGCCCAGCGGATCGACCGTCCGCGTCACGCCGGTCTCGTCGGCGATGATCTGCTGCGTGCGGAGCGCGATCTTGACCGCGTTCTCGGTGGGCAGCGCCAGGGTCTCGTCCATGCTGTTGGTGTGCAGCGATTGCGTCCCGCCGAGCACACCCGCCAGGGCCTGGTACGCGACGCGGATGACGTTGACCATCGGCTGCTGCTCGGTGAGCGACACGCCGGCCGTCTGGCAGTGGCAGCGCAGCCACCAGCTTCGCTCCTGCTGGGCCTTGAAGCGGTCGCGCATGATGTGCGCCCACATACGGCGGGCGGCCCGCAGCTTGGCGATCTCCTCGAAGAACTCGTTGTGGACATCCCAGAAGAAGCTGAGCCGCGGGGCGAAGGTGTCCACATCCAGCCCGCGCTTGAGGGACTCCTCGACGTAGCACATGCCGTCGGCGATGGTGAACGCCAGCTCCTGCGGCGCCGTCGCCCCCGCCTCGCGAATGTGATACCCGCTGATACTGACCGTGTTCCACTGCGGCAGATGCTGCGTGCAATACTCGATCGTGTCGATGACCAGCTTCACGCTGGGCCCCGGCGGGAACACGAACTCGTTCTGGGCGTGAAACTCCTTGAGGATGTCATTCTGGAGCGTGCCGCGCAGCTTCTCCAGCGGGACGCCCTGCTCCTGGGCCACGCAGATGTAGAACGCCAGCAGAATGGCCGCCGGCGCGTTGATGGTCATGCTCGTGCTGACGTCGCCGAGGTTGATCCCGTCAAACAGCACCTTCATGTCCTCGAGCGAGGCAATCGCCACGCCGCATTTGCCCACCTCGCCCAGCGCCAGCGGGTCGTCCGAGTCCCGGCCCATCAGCGTCGGCAGATCGAACGCGGTGCTCAGCCCCGTCTGACCCTTCTCCAGCAGGTACTTGAACCGCTCGTTCGTCTGCCGCGCCGTCCCAAACCCCGCGAACTGCCGCATGGTCCACACACGGCGGCGGTACATGTCCGGGTGCATGCCGCGCGTGAACGGGAAGTGGCCCGGCTGGGCAATGTCGCGGGCAAAATCGATGCCCGCGATATCGTCGGGGCCATAGACCCGCTTGATCGGAATCCCGGACATCGTGGTCGGGTCCGGGTGCGGGCCGTGGCCGCCGCGGTGCTTGGCTGTCTGACCAACGGTCTTGGTGCTCATGCCGCCTCTCCAACGGACACGTGGGTCGCCGCGCCCACCGGACGAACCGGCCGCTTCCGGCTCCGCCAGAACCCACCGGATTGCCATATTCTACACGATAGGCCGCGGTCTCGCAGCGCGGCGAGCGCCTAGCCCCCCCGCAGGGCTCGCGCCATATAATGCGCGCCCGGAGGTAGGCCAATGAGCTCGACAGGCGGCGCAACGCCGGCGGTATCCACTTCGTCGCACTCGGTGCCCGAGTTCGTGTGCGCGGAGATCTGGGGCGGAAACCGGCCCATCAATGCCCCGGTGGAGTTGCCCGGCATCCAGGGCTGGGTGTTCTCCCAACCCTGTCAGGGTGGCCGCGGCGGAGACATCCACTATCTCTCGATCTGCAGCTCCGGGCTGATCTCCCGCATGTGCCTCGCCGACGTCGCCGGCCACGGACAGGCGGTCGCCCTCGTCAGTGGCGAGATTCACCGACTGTTGCGGCGCTACATGAACAACTTCGACGAGCGCCGGGTGCTCGCTGATCTCAACACGCGGCTGACGACGAGCCCCGAGGCCCGGATGACCACCGCCGCAACCGCGAGCTACTTCCCGCCGTTGCGGGCGTTGTCGCTGAGCTACGCGGGTCATCCGCCGGCCTGGCTGTACCGACGACGCGGGGATCAGTGGTCGCGAATGTCTCCCCCGACGGCAGGGAATCGCGAGCGGCGGTCGCTGGACTTGCCGCTGGCCATTGACCCGCAGACGGCATTTTCGCGCCGTAAGGTGCGCGTCGCCGTCGGGGACCGATTGCTACTGGTGACGGACGGCATCCTGGAAGCCCCGGCACCAAATGGCGATCTCTACGGCGACGCGCGGCTGGAGCAGGTGCTGGAGCACAACCGCCAAGCCAGCGTCCCAGCGTTGGCAAAGACCATTCTGGACTCGGTGGTTGCGCACACCGGCGATCCTACGCTGTCGCACGATGACGTGACGTTGCTGCTCGCGGAGATCGTTCCCGGCCCGCGGGCGCTCGGCGTCTGGGAGCTTATCAAGAACCGCGTCCTCGGCCGGCGCCGCCGCGTTCGCGCCGTGCGGACAGGCTAAACTATACGCTTTTTGTCCTGAATACGGGTTTTTTTCTGGTGCGGTGCGCGATTTCCCGCAGACGCTTCGGCCAACGGTCCCGCCGAGCAGTTGACAAATCCGGCCCGTACACTATGAAAGTGGGCTCTTTCGCCAACCGGCTCTGCGACCCCGTACGGCACGGGGCTTGTACGTTGCTCGTTGGCGGTCGGAGCGAGGCGTTTCTCGCTCGCGTGATCCTGGCACCATGCCGCCGCTCGGCAGGTCGGCAGCCCGCTCCGAGCGCGGTCGGAAGGAGTGGACGTAATGGCGAAGTACAAGATCGAGGTCGACCGCGAGCTGTGCATCGGCGACGGGGCCTGCTGTGGCGAAGCGCCGAACACCTTCGAGATGGACGGCGAGAACATCGCGAAGGTTACCAACGCTGAGGGCCACACGGCCGATGAGATCGTCCAGGCCGCGCAAGTCTGCCCCGTCGACGCGATCAAGCTGACCGACGCGCAGACCGGCGAGAAGGTCTGGCCGAAGTAGCCCCGCGCCGAAAAAAGGGGATAAGTCCAATTTCTGACCGCGACGGCGATGCCACCGACGCAGTTGCGCGGGCCCGGAATTGGACTTATCCCCTCCCCCATTCCCTGCTGTTCGCGGCATTCGTCTGGCAGTGCGCCGCCGCCCTGCGCCCGACGGAGTGGGTCTGCCAAACGCTCACCGCCGACGACACGTACCTGGCCCTGCAAGTCGCGTCGAATTGGGCTCAACACGGCTTCCCCACGTTCGACGGCCTGCACCGCACCAACGGATTCCAGGCGCTGTGGGGCATTCTCCTGCGTGGCCTGGCGGAGATCACCACCGACCACGTTGCGCTCCTCCGGCTTGCGCTCGTCGCAGTGGCGCTGCTGAATACGGTCAGCGGGCTGCTCTTGATGCGCCTGGCCCGGAGCATCGGCGGCACGTTGGCCGTGGCGTGGGTCGTCGGACTGTGGACGATGTACAGCATCTCGGGCCGCCCGGCGCTGATCGGCCTCGAGAACGCGATCACTGGCGCGGTCACGGCCGGGCTGCTCCTCGCATTTCGCGGCCTCCTCGACCGGCCGCGGGCAAGAGCGCGCTGGATCGCCGTCGCCACACTCCTCGGGCTGCTCGTCTGGGCGCGACTGGATTGCGTCGTGCCCGCCGCAGTCGCCGTCCTCGGTCTGGCATGGCTGGCACAGCGCACCTCGGCGTGGCGCACGTTCATCCTCTCCGTTGTCCTCATTGCCGCTTTGGGGGCACTGCTGGCCGGATTCAACTGGTGGGCTGGCGGCACGCCTACGCCGGTCTCCGGACTGGTCAAGCGCCTCATCGCCGCACGGCTCGAGCCCGCGTGGACTCCCACGGTGCTCGCCCGGGCCGCGCTCGACAGCGCCCTGATGCTCGTCAAGACGACCGCCGCCAGCGTCGGCGTGCTGTGGCCGCGAGCGTTGTCGTCGCTCGTCCGCGTGGCGATTCTGGTCCTGTTCGCGCTGCTGATCTGGCGCCGGTCACTGGTTGTCCGCGGCTGGGTCTGGCTGTGGCTGACCGCATTGGCGGCTCACGTGCTCGCGTTCCGCCTGTGGCTCAGCAGCTACTACCTCGACACGCTCTGGTACTACGGCCCCGAGTACGTCTCGATGTGCGTCTGGATTGGCTGCGCCTGTGCCGTGGCCACGCGGAACGTGTCGCCGCGGCTGCGACCGTCTGCCTGGCCGGCGGGGCTCACCCTGGCCCGCGTCGGCATGGCCGTTGCCATGCTGTTCTATACACCGACAACGGAAACCGCCTCGCGTAATCGCCTGAACGCCGCCGCCTGGCTGCGCGAGCACGTCCCCGCAGCCGACCGCGTCGCCGCCTGGAACGCCGGCGAGCTGGCGTACTTCAGCGGGCGAACGCTGATCAATCTCGACGGGCTGGTGAACGACCGGTCGTACCTCGCACGCCTGAGGGCCGATCTGCCCGTCGAGCCCTATCTCGACGAGCAGCAGGTTACGTGGATCGCAGATTACGCCCGGAATCTCGCGTGGGTGCCGCGTGACCGCTGGCAGGCAGTCGCGCGCTTCGGGGACGACCCCCGCTTGCGGCAACTCGTGCTCTCTCGCCGGCCACAAGCCGAGGCTTCGCCGTCGTGGGGAGCAGACAGATAGGTGCACGTCGGGCCGCGTACGTGTGGCACCGGCGCTGCTAATCCGCTGAACGCCGCCGCAGCCAATACTCTCGGAACGCCCGCAAGCGCGGCAGGGACTCGCGGTCTTTCTGGCGGTGGGTAGCGGCCTTGCTGGCGATGATGTCGTCAATGTGACAGACCGGGAAGCCTTCGACCTCCACGTGCCGCTGCCAGGCATCCTCAAAGCATTCGATCCCGTCCGGGGCGAAAACGAGATCCAGGTCAAACGGCCCATTCTTGAGTTGCACGAAATCCTTGCCGCGCTCAATCTCCGCGGCTTGCGAGTCCGTCAGGGCAAAGCCGAGCTCCCGCAGCGCCGCCACGATGGCCCGGTTGTTCTCTGGCGAACGCGCGACGAACAGGTCCGCATCCTGGGTCGTGTCCGGGAAGCCCAGCAGAATCGCCCCGGACTTGCCAATGAACAGGTAACGACACCCATGCCGCTCGAAGGCGTCGTGAATCTCCTGCGCCTGTCGATACTCAAACGCGGCCATATCCTAGCCAGTCGGGCAAGCTCACCTCGCACCAACGCCGGTACTCCTCCATCGTATCGAACGCCCGAAACGAGGCATCATCCAACACCGGCTTGTACGTGCGAATGAACGCATAGCGCATGCGCAGCGCCAGCGGCCGCCGGGCCGCAGCCTCGAATTCGGCTAGCCACTCGCCGGGGACATCCGGGAGCTCAGAGTCGCGTCGGTCCCGGCACATATCGAGTCTCCACCACATTCTACCGCGGCCCGCGCCGCGAACCCAGTCCGCCACTGCACACGCCACGCGGCTACGGGCCTCCATCAGCCCCGTCGCCGGGTACTTGGCGCAGTTGAACGCGCTGTCCGGGCGGACGGATGGCGCCCACATGCCGCCTCCGGCATGACCGGCGCTCAGCCGGCCCGCCCGTTATCGGCCTGGCCTCTCGCTAATTCGGCAAATCCTGGGAACCGGTCCGCCCCCAGGACGCTTATTGTTAGTGTGGACCGGTGGTGGACACGCCGGACGGTGACCCATGTGTGTGGTCCAGACCGTGACGAGTGCGGTGAATTGGAGCAGTGACGCCGACGAGCGCGAGCTCGTCGAGCGTGCCCAACGCGATCGCGAAGCGTTCGCGGTGCTCTATCGCCGGAACTACGCCGCGCTGGCCCGGCACATCTATCGCCGCACCGGCGACACGCACGCCACCGAGGACCTGGTGTCCGACGTGTTCCTGACGGCGCTGCGGAGCCTGCCCCGCTACCGGTATCGGGGCGTGCCGTTGCGCTTCTGGTTGCTCCGGATCGCGACCAACGTCGCCAACCGCTGGGCCCGGCGGCAGCGACGCGGCGCCATCGCGAGCCTGGAGGCCGGCCGGCTGGACGCGGCGTGCCCCCGGTCCGTGTCCAGCGACGACGGGGCCGATGTCGAACGCGCGCAGTGCGCGTTGCTCGCGCTCCCGCCGCGCTATCAGGCCGTCCTTTCGCTGCACTATCTCGAAGGCCTGGCGGTGCGCGATGTGGCCGCCATACTCGGGTGCCGCGCCGGGACGGTGAAGTCGAGACTCGCGCGAGCGCGCGCTGCGCTCCGGCAGCGGCTAGATGGACGGAGGTAGTACTGTGCGAAACGTTATCGACCCGGTGGATCGTGCCCTGGAGTCTTTGCAGGGCCGGACCTGGCCGACGAGCCAACCGCCTGAACAACTGGAGAGTCAACTCATGCGCAATTTCACGACGCAGGATTCCGCCTCGTTTTTCGCCCGGCACCGCGTGCTGGTGCCAGTGCTCATCCTGTTGCTGGTCACGAGCGTCGGCTTCGCGGCCAGCGGCGGCTTCGAGCTGATCCGAAGCTGGTTCCTCACGATCACCGTCAACGGCGAGGTCGTTCACGAAGGCGAGGTCGTGACGGACGAGAACGGCAACGCGACGTTGACCGTCCCCATGCCACCCTCGACAGGCGAGACGACCACCATCAGTCTGAGTGGTACCGGCAATGCTGCCCCTGATGGTGCGACGACGGTCGACGTCTCGGTCGCATCCGATGGCGAGCAGGCGACGGTGACGATCACGCCGGCCGAAAAGCACGAATAGCGCACCACATAACCCGCGACCATGCGACGCCCGCGAACGCCACCGGTTCGCGGGCGTTTCGTTTGCGCGACGGGGGAAGACGGCGCGTCAACCCTCCACCGGCGGGTGCGGGTCAGGGTGGGTTTCCCCGAGCCTGTCGGTTACAATGGCACCAGTCGATCTCGTCGCGGAGCCCCAGTATGGGTGGCGATTCGAAGCACCTCTTGCAGGAACTCAAGGCGGGTTTGGCTGCGCTTTACGCCGGGCGCCTGCGGGGCGTGTATCTGTACGGCTCTTACGCCCGCGGCGACTATGACGCCGAATCCGACTTCGACGTGCTGGTTGTCCTCGATGACTTTGCCTCGTATGGAGGGGAAGTGGACCGCGCCGCCGAGTTGGTGGCCGGGCTTTCCTTGAAGTACGCCGTCAGCATTAGCGAGGTACTGGTGCGCGAGCGGGACTGGGTGACCGCCAATTCGGCGTTCTTGCGCAATGTCCGCGACGAGGCCATCGCAGCATGAACGAAGCCACGGGCAAGCTCCTGGACAAGGCGGTTCGCTCGATCGCAGCGGGCGAAGCGTCACTCGCCGCCGGACACCTCGAAGCAGCGGCCAGCCGAGCTTACTATGCAATGTTCTACGTCGCCGAGGCGCTTCTCGAAGAGCGCGGCCTGCGCTTTCGCAAGCACGGCGGAGTCCACGGGGCATTCGGCGAGCACTTCGCGAAGGCGGGGCTGCTCGACCCGAAGTACCATCGCTGGCTGCTGGCCGCGTTCAATAAGCGGATCAGCGCCGACTACGGCATCGACGCGGAGCTCAGCGCCACAGACGTCGGGGAAATACTGGGCCAAGCGCGCGAGTTCCTCGACGCAGCCCGGCGACATTGGAAGCGAAGTTGAGAACCGAGCACGACACAGGGAAGAACGAAACGGGATGCGAGCATGGCCAATAGGTGGCTGTCCCGCCCGAGGGTCTGCCCTGATCCGGAGAAGGTGAACTACCGCCCGATTTCGGAAGCAGTCGTCGTTTAGTACGCGGAGTAAGCTATGTCGCGCGCTAGCGAACTCGTCAAGAACGCCGCGGGACGGATGGTCCCGACGGTCGTGAATGGGCAGCCGCAGGTTCCGTTTCAGGGCGTTGGCAAGTACACGCCGACCGGCCGCAAGGCCGCACCGCCGGTCCGGTCCAGCAATGACTATCCGCGCGACGGGAACAAAGTCACGGCGTTTATGGAAGGGATCAAGGAATCAAGGAATCAAGGGATCGAGGGGGAGGGTGCGCCCGTTCCCACGTTCCCACGTTCGCACCTTCCCACACCCGTTGCGACCGCCGTCGAGGCGCTCAAGATCGCCCTCCAGAAGGCCGGCCTCCGCGACGGCATGCGCATCAGCTCGCACCACCATTTCCGCAACGGCGACAAGATCGGCGTCCCGCTCTTCCAGGCCGCCGCCGAGCTGGGCGTCAAAGACCTCATCTGGTTCCCCTCCGCCTGCTTCCCCTGCCACGCCCCGCTGATCCCGCTGCTCGAGTCCGGCGTCATTCACCATATCGAAGGCAGCATGAACGGCCCGCTCGGGGACTTCTGCTCCTCGGGCAAGATGCGCGGCCTCGGCGTCCTGCGCTCGCACGGCGGTCGCTGGCAGGCCGTCCAGGATGGCGAGGTCCACATCGACATCGCCGTCCTCGCCGCCCCGACCTGCGACCCCTTCGGCAACTCGAACGGCGTCAACGGCCCGTCCGCGTGCGGCGGCCTCGGTTTCGGCCTGGTCGATGCGCTGTACGCCGACCACGTGATTATGGTGACCGACAACCTGATTCCGTTCCCCTGCGTCCCCTGGCAGATTCAGGGCAACAGCGTGGACCAGGTTGTCGTGCTCGACCAGATCGGCGACCCGCGCAAGATCGTCTCCGGCACGACCGAGCTGACCAAGAGCCCCGACCGCCTGCTGATCGCCGAGCTGGCCGCCCAGTTCGTCCGCGACGTGGGCATCATGCGCGACGGCTTCAGCTTCCAAGCCGGGGCCGGCGGCACCGCCCTCGGCTTCGCCATCTACCTCCGCGACTACATGCGCGAGCGGAAGATCAAAGCCCGCTTCATCCGCGGCGGCAGTACCAAGTACCTGGTCGAGATGCTGGAAGAGGGCCTGACCGACTACATCCTCGACGGCCAGACGTTCGACCTGCACGGCGTCCGCTCGATGCGCGACAACGCGCATCACGTCATGACCAGCCCCTTCACGAGCTACAACTGGCACGGCAAGGGGCATTTCGCCACGTTCGTCGATGCCGCCGTGCTCGGCGCGACCGAGGTCGACGTGGACTTCAACGCGAACGTCGTCACGCACTCCGACGGCCGGCTGTTGCACGGCATCGGCGGCTGGCAGAATTGCCTGGCCAGCCCGTGCGTGATCCTGCCGATCCCGTCTGTCCGCGACCGGATCCCGGTCATCGTGGACAGAGTGACGACGCTCGTGGGCCCCGGCGAGCTGATCGACGTGGTGGTTACCGAGCGCGGCATCGCGATCAACCCGCGGCGACAAGACCTGCTCACCGCGATCAAGGAATCCGGCTCGAAGCTCCCGATCCGCACGATCCAGGAGATCAAGAAGGAAGTGGACGCCATGTGCGGCGGCCCGCCCGCCCCGCCGCAGTTCGGCGAAAAGGTCGTAGCGGCGATCAAGTGGGTGGACGGGACGGTCATCGACTGCGTGAAGGAGGTCGAAATCCGCGGCCCGTCCGCCCCCGGCGGTGAGTAGCATCAGGCCTCTGTGCCTGACGGCGATCCGAGCCCGAGCGCCAGCGAACAGCCCCGCTCCGCGCGGCGGTCAGATCAGGAAAATCCGATGTTGCTGCATCTTTTTTTACATCTTATGACGTGGCTTCGGACGCCACGTCGACGAGCGCTCCTGTTCCTCGTGGCGACGAGCCTCGGAGTCTGGGCGTTGTGCTCCGTCGTATTGGGAGTGGAGTTTGGCTCGCGCGATGGAAAAGCAGATCTCGTCCTGTGCGTCTTCTACGCGTGCTGGATTGTGGGTTGCGGTTATGGCGCCCTCGCAAATATCCGGGAAACGCTGCGGGAGCGGCGCGCGCGCCGTTGGGCGGCCGAAGGACGGTGTCCCCACTGCGGCCAGTGGCGCCTTGGCGCCACCGGGAACGTCTGTCCTGAATGTGGCCAGGCGGTGTAGCGCGCGCCGATGCTTGAATCTGGCGCTGGGCCGGTGCAGCCCGGCCCCCGTGCCTGACTAGTCGTGGCGGGCGGGGTCTCTCGTTCGCTCAGCGCGCGTTAGAATGAGCGTGCCACGTACAAGGAGCCAGCGATGGAGCACCGCGGACATGTGGAGGCGGGCCGCGTAGTGCTGGATGACCCGGCGACGCTCCCCGACGGGACGGTGGTGAGCGTGCGGCCGCTCAAGACCCGCCGAAAGGCCGTCGGAGGACGCCGCCGCACGCCGACGCTGGCGGAGCGCCTCGCGCCGTTCATCGGGAAGGCCAAGGGGCTGCCTGCGGACGCCTCGGTGAATCTCGACCACTACCTCTACGGGCTCCCGAAACGGAAATGAAGGCCGTTTTCGCCGACATGACCATCGTGCCGTCCTCGGCGGAGTTATTCAGGCGGGGGCTGGCGCTATTTGGCCGTCGAACCGACAAAGACTGGTCGCTCATTGACTGCACCTCGTTCGTCGTGATGAAAGAGCAGGCGGTGGCCGACGCGCTCGCCGCCGACCATCACTTCGAGCAGGCAGGCTTCAAGATCCTGCTGGCCTGAGCGCGCCAGCGCCGAAGCTCGGCGAAAAGATCGTGACGGCGACCAAGTGGGTGGACGGGACGGTGATCGACTGCGTGTGCGCAGTCGAAATCTGCGGCCCGGCCGTGGCCGGCGGCGGCGGGCGTTGTGCTCGGCCGCGGGCGCCGGCTTCAGCCGCAGCATGACCGAGGGTATGATGGGCGTGCGCGACGGCAGGATTACGCGTTTGGAGACCAAGGGTGGACCTAGCGGCGCAAGCGGCCTTCTGGCGGGCGAGTAGCGCGGAGGACTTGGCCGCCGCCCGCGCGCTACTGGACCGTGGTCACGTCCGCCACGCGCTGTTCTTCGCGCACCTTGCGCTAGAGAAGCTGCTAAAGGCCCTCGTTACACGCACGACGTCCGAGACGCCGCCGCGGATCCATGACCTGTTGCGGCTGGCGGAGACTGCCGGGCTAGCGCTGACCGACGAGCAGCGCGAGTTTCTGGCCGTGTTTCAGAAGTACTGTCTGGAAGGTCGCTATCCCGATGCGCAGCCGGCGACGCCAACGGTAAGCGAAGCAGAGCAGGGCCTGATCCAGGCGCAGGAGATGTTGGCGTGGTTGACCACTCAGTTGCCGGGATCGTAATCGCGTACCTGCACGCGGTGCGAGCCGCCGGAATTCGCGCACGGCGCGCCGTGTTGTTCGGCTCGCACGCCCGCGGCGAGGCCGGCCCGTGGAGCGACATCGACCTGGTCGTCATCGCTCCAGAGCTGGAGACCCCGGCCGAGCACCGTCTGGTGGACACACTGTGGGCCCTTCGCGCCCGAACTGATGCTCGGATCGAACCGATTCCGTGCGGGGAGCGGGAGTGGACGCAGGCGACCGGCCGGCCGATTCTCGAGGTGGCCCGCCGAGAGGGCATCGAGATCGCGGCATAGGCGGCCCGCCGGCCCCACCGGATTTCGGCGAAAAGATCGTGACGGCGATAAAGTGGGTAGGGCAGGTCGCGTCTGTTTGCGACCGGCCGTACCGGGGTAAGCGCTCGGCGGCTCGCGCGGGCCGGATGCGATCCGCGCTGGGCGGCGCGCCACGACACGCCGGGATACGCTTTGTCACACAGCCACGGCCGTTTCGGGGCCCGGCCGCTACGTTAGTGGCGAGCCCGCGCTACTTTCTCCGTCAGCCGCGGAGGGCGGACGCTACGTGGGCAAGGGGAAGACGGAGACAGGCACCTCGCCCACTGCGGCGGGCGCGGCGCCGGTCCCCCGGCGGGCGGAGCCTGCCCTACTTCTTGTGGCTCGTGCCCTTCATCTCCATGAACTTCGTGAGGTGCAGGCTGTCCCACTCAGTCCAGCTCCACTCCATGGTGTTTGCATCGGGCATCTTGAGCGTGCCTTCGCCGACGCTCCGGTGCCCGCGCACCGTGTCCTGCGAGCTGCCCTTCATGTGCCAGGTTCGCGTCTTCTCGTCGTAGCGACCCGTGCCGGTCATGATCATGCCGTAGTTGTCGGCGCTGCTGTAGCGGAACAGCTTCGCCCGCGCGTCCCAGACCCACAGCCCGGTGCCGACCATCTTGTTGTTGTCCATGGTCCCTTCCATGTGCTCGGTCAGGACCCATTTGTCGGCATCCCACGCGAACTTGTCGATGCCCTTGCCGGTCAGCGGCTTGTCGGCACCCTGCATCGTCATTTCCCAATTGCCCTCCCAGTTGCCGACGAACGCGTTGAGCTGGTCGAGCTCCGCCGGCCGCGGCGGCGCCTTCATCATTTCGGCCAGGTCCATCTTGGGCTGCTGACAGCCGGCCAGCCCCCCGGCCAGAAACGCGAGAATGCCGATGAGTGCAAACGTCCTGCGGACCATGGTGAACTCCTCCTCAGATGACCTGTCTCGAGCACCCGCAGTGCAGCGCTGCACTCGGCGGGCGCCGTTAGGGCGCGGCCGCGCGGCCGCCAAGCCCCGGTTCAGCCCGATGCGACCCGCGCATTGTGCCCGAAGGCCCGCCCCGCGTACAGTGGGTGAAAGGTGGGTTGGGTTCCATCGGCTTCACGCGACAAGCTGCGGCGGGCATCGCCCGGCCGGCCTGGGTTTCATGCGCGGCCGCAGAACTCTCGCCGGCACGTGCATAAGATCGGATTGGCGTAGTCGCCGAAGGGAGAAACCGATGCCCGCGAGAATGCAGAAGAAGAATCTTTCGCGACCCGAGGAAGTACGGGAGTTCGAGAAGGGCAGGGTCGAGCTTGTGACGCTGGGCGAGGTCACGTTTGGTCGGGCCACGCTGCAACCGGGGTGGAAATGGTCCACCTCGGTCAAACCCCTCGTCCAGACGAAAAGTTGCCAAGCTCCCCACCTCCAGTACCACGTTTCCGGCCGCCTGCATGTCGTGATGGACGACGGGAGCGAAGACGAGTTCGTCGCCGGGGATGTGTCGCTACTTCCGCCGGGGCACGACGCCTGGGTTGTGGGCAACGAGCCGGTGGTAGTGGTCGATATCTCCGGAATGGCGAGTTACGCCAAGCCGCGGTAGACCACCAACGCGTCGGCGGGGCCGAGCGCAGGGCAGGCCGCACACAAAGGCGACCGGCCCTACCCGTTGTTGCGCGCCTCGCGTGGGCGTGTCCGGCCGATTACACTCTTGGCCGACGCTCCGTGCCGTTGTCGCCCGACGCCGCGCTGCTTGCGACCCTGCTCGACAGTTTGAAGGACCCCTTCGTCTTTGCCGACACCGGCCACGTCATCCGCTACATGAACCAGGCCGCAGTCGCGCACTACAAGGAGGGTGCGGTGCTGCTCGGCCGCTCGCTCCTCGACTGTCACAACGCCGACTCGCAACGCCAGATCGTCGAGATCGTGGCCGCATTCCAGGCCGGCGAGCAGGAGCGTTTGATCACCGCTAACCACAAGCACCGCATCTTCATGCGGGCCGTGCGCGACTCCGCCGGCCGGCTGCTCGGGTACTACGAGCCCCCGACCGCGCAGGCGCTTCCAGCCACGTAGTGACCGACAGGAAGTCGGTTCCCCAATTGTGTGCGGCCGCACGGGGCGCGGGCCGCTACGCGCCGCGCCGGCGAACGCAGGCTGCTAGGGCCGCCAGCGCCAGAAGACCGCCCGGCTCCGGCACGGGCTTGATCGCCGCGCTGAGCAACGGCATTTGGATGATGGCCCCGCGGAACGTCCCGGCCCCCGTCGTGAGATTGACGGTCCAGAGCTCGGTCCGCACAGTGCTCTGATTCCACGTCGCGTGATAGAGCACCCCGTCGCGGCTCCAGTCGATTGTCATTCCACCGAAGAAGCTGAAGTCAAACCCCTCGGGGCCTAGGAACGTGCCGTTCAGACCGTCGAGGCGATAAATCCCGTCGAGCACGGAATCGTCAACGTAGCGCACCCCCGCAGCGGTGGTCCCCAGCCCAGCGCTGAAGGTCAGCACTGGGATACCAAGCGGGCCCATCAGGGTCGCCGCCCCGTTGCTCAGATTGATCTCGTACAGCCGGACTGGACTGGAGCTGTCGATGCCGTACATTTTCTGGGCCACCGGGTCCCACGAAATGTCCATGAAGATCTGGCTGGGGGGCAACTGGGCGACGCCGATGCTCTGCACCGAGCCGTTCGTTTGGCTGATCAGGAACAGCTCCTGATCCGCGACTCCGTAGAGCGTGCCGCTGGTGGTGAAGTCCATGCCGTCCATGGGCAGCTCGCCCGTGTCGCCGATGTAGGTGATCACCCCGGGACTATTCGAGTCGAACGTGGCGATCATGCCGCCGATGTCGGTCCAGATCTCCGCGGCACCTGCCGGGATGACCAACAGACCGGCCAGTAGGAACCGAAGCAAAGCTGTGTTGCGCATGTACCGACCCTCCTCACAAGCTGGCGATCTCACTCGGCCAACGAGGCCGGGCCCACAGTGGGCCCGCGATGTTTCACGCTTGCGGCGCGGACAGGTGAGCGGCACATACCCCCGCTCAATCCGCCGGTTTGGCCCCAGGCGTTGGCACACCGCCATTCACACACTGGCACTCTACACCGCCCCGAGCGCCCGGGTCAACCCGATAATCAGATGAAATGGGCGACCAGCGCGCGTTTGCCCCAGGCAGCGTGTACGCGGGCAGGCCGGGGGGGTCGCGGCGCTGGACTCATCCGATATGATGGAGAGGGTGCGGTCGCCCGCGTGCCGCCGCTCCCCGAGTGGTGGATTGCGCCTCTGACGGCACAGAGCGCCCACTGGCACGCCCGGCCTCGTGCGGAGCATGACGATGACAACCACAGCACTGACCATCGGGGCCACAGCGATCGCAGTGTGGCTGCAATCCGGCGAAGTCCTTCCGCCACCGCCGCAGGAAGAGCCGGCCCGTTTTCCGGCGGTGTCCAGCGTGGAGCGGCGGGTCGCGCCGCCGCGATCGCCGGAGGAGTTGCGGGTCGGGCGCTATCAGAGCGTGCAGGTCAACGTGGACGCGAGCGGGAACAACATTGTCGGGGACGCCGCGAACGAGCCGACGATCGCGATCGACCCGACCAATCCGAACCGCATGGCCATCGGCTGGCGGCAGTTCGACAGCATCCAGTCGGACTTTCGCGAAGCCGGGTGGGCCTACAGCCGCACGAACGGCCGGAGCTGGACCTTCCCCGGCGTGTTGGAGAACAACGTCTTTCGCAGTGATCCGGTGCTGGCCGCCGACGGCGAAGGTAATTTCTATTATTACAGCCTGACGGTCAACGACGAGTATGTGTGTGACATGTTCAAGTCGACGGACGGCGGCACGTCCTGGAGCGGGCCGATTCCGGCTTACGGCGGCGACAAGGCGTGGACGGCGATCGACCTCACGGGTGGCATCGGCGACGGCAACATCTACGCCGCGTGGGATTACGCGGGGTGCTGCGGCAACAACTGGTTCACCCGCTCGCTCGACGCCGGGCTGACGTATATGTCGCCGATCCCGATCCCGCTGCAGCCCATCTGGGGCACGGTGGCGGTCGGGCCGGATGGGAAGATGTTTATCTGCGGGCGCAGTTTTTCTAGCAACACGACGTTCGTCGTTGTCCGCTCGTCGAACGCGCAGAATCCCGGCTTTACGCCGACGTTCGATCTGGGGGTCCAGCCGAATCTGGGCGGTGCGTTGGAGTACTATCTGGGCTCCGGCAGCCCGAACCCGGCGGGGCTCCTCGGCCAGGTCTGGGTTGCGGTCAACCATGCTACGGGACCCAATCACGGCCATGTGTACATGCTCGCCTCCGTGAATCCGCCGGGCACGGATCCGCTCGATGTGATGTTCATCCGCAGCACCGACGGCGGTACGACGTGGAGCACGCCGCTGCGGATTAACGACGACCCGGTCGGGACCAACGCGTGGCAGTGGTTCGGCACGCTGTCGGTGGCCCCGAGCGGCCGAATCGACGTGGTCTGGAACGACACCCGCGAAGGGCCAGACTACCGCTGGTCAAGAGTGCGTTACTCGTACTCCGGTGACGACGGTCTGACCTGGTCACCGAGCGTCGCACTCACGCCGGTGTTCAATAGCCACGTCGGCTGGCCGCAGCAGCAGAAGCTCGGCGATTACTATCACATGATCTCGGACAACGTGGGGGCCAGCCTGGCGTACGCGGCGACGTTCAACGGGGAGGAGGACGTGTACTTCCTGCGCATTGGCGACTACGACTGCAACGGCAATGGCGTGCCCGATCCGCAGGACATCGCGGGGGGCACGTCGACCGATGTCAACCAGGACGGCATCCCGGACGAATGCGAGAGCGTTGGAGATTTGAACTGCGACGGCGCCGCCAACTTCGGCGACATCAACCCGTTTGTGCTGTACCTCTCGAACTTCGCGGGCTGGCAGGCCGCCTACCCGACGTGTGATCCGAAGAACGGCGACATCAACGGCGACGGCACGTACGGCCCGGAGTCCTTCGGCGACATCAACCCGTTCGTCGCGCTGCTGGTCGGCTAGTAAGCGCTGAGTCATGGCCCAGGGCCGTGAAGCGGCGGTGCGGAGCCCGTTCCCGCCTGATCCGCGTGCGTTTTTGTAATCTGAGCCGCACAGCGCTATAATCCTTCCGGCCGAGGGTGGCCTAGTGAACGGGCCGGGCCGATTAGCAGCTTGTTCCAGTTCGACGATGGAACCCCGAATGACTCGACCCTAAGGCCCCACCGCGCTGAGGAGTCATGGTCATGCGCACCCGTCATACGGTTGTCGTGGTCGTGGTGGCGGGCTGTCTGGCGCACGTCTCACGCGCGCTGCCGATCTACGTCGCCCAAGACGCCGCGCCGGGCGGGGATGGAGCGACTTGGAATACGGCCCTTAACTACCTTCAGGACGCACTGGCGGTCGCCGGCGCCGGCGACGAAATCCTGGTGGCGCACGGCACCTATCGCCCCGACCGCTCCGCCGCCTTCCCGAACGGCACCGGTGACCGAACCGCCACGTTCCACTTGAGCAGCGGCGTCGTCGTGCGCGGCGGTTTCGCCGGCAGCGGGGCGCCGGACCCCGACGCCAGGGACACCGGGCTGTATGAGACGACGCTGAGCGGCGATCTGGCCGGCGACGATGGCCCGGACTTTGTCAATTACGGAGAGAACTGTTACCATGTGGTAACCGCCGCTGGAACCGATAGCACCGCCGTCCTGGATGGCTTCACCGTTACCGCTGGACATGCGGTCGGAGGCTCCGGGGATCAAGTCTATGGCGGCGCTGCGCTGATCGTGGCCGGCTCGCCCACAATTGCAGGGTGTGTTTTCAAGGCCAGCGACGCGCGCCAAGGCGGCGGCTTGAGTATCCTGGTCAGCGGCGCCCCCGCGCTGACGAACTGCGTTCTTGCGGGCAATCAAAGCACATATAGTGGTGCGGCGGCTTACTGCGAGAATTCAAGTCCGACGTTTTCATCGTGCACCATCACCGGGAACACCGCCACCTATGCCACCAGCGACCAACGAGCGGGAGGCATCAGTTGGTGCAATGGCAGCCCGGTCCTCATGGGCTGTACAATCACTGACAACGGCGGCGGAATGGCAGTTGACAAGAGTCGCGGCGCCGATGCCACATGCGACGAGGGCAGCGCGACGCTAGTGAACTGCGTGATCAGCGGCAATCTCGTGGGCACCCTGGGTGGGGGGGTCTACTGCCGCGGAGCGACCCTGAGGGGCTGCTCCGTCAACGGTAACGCCAGCTACGACGCCGGCGGCGGCGGCGTCTACGCGATCGATTCGACGCTCATGAACTGCGACCTTTACGACAACTACAGTCATAGCGACGGCTGTTGTGGCGGAGGCGGGCTCTACGCCTCAAACTGCACGGTCGAGTCTTGTACCATCACGGGCAACGTTGATACGCTGGGTGGTGCTGGTATCAGTTGTGGTAATACGCTGATCAGCGATTGTATTATTGCGGGCAATACCGCGCTCGTGTCCTACCACCATGGCGGAGGCGGGGTCATGTGCACCGGCTCGCAAGTCGTAAACTCTCTGATTATTGCGAATGCAACCACCTCCCAAAGCGGCAACGGTGGGGGCGTACTGCTGCAGGATGCCAGTTCGGCGGTGATCAACTGCACGATTGTCCAGAACGCGGCCGGGGTAGGATCGGCTTACGGCGAGGGCGGCGGCGTGTACGGCCCCGGAGCCGTGCGCAACTCCATCATCTGGGATAACAGCGCCGACGCGGCCGACGAAATCGGCGCCGCGGACGCCAGCTACTGCGCTGTGCAGGGCGGTTATCCAGGCGTTGGAAATATCGACGCCGACCCCCTGTTCGTCCGGGCGCCGAGCGATGGCGGCGATGGCTGGGGCGACGACCCGAATACCCTGGATTTCGACGAAGGCGCGAATGACGACTTCGGCGACGTACACCTGCACGCCAACTCGCCCTGCATCGACGCGGGGGACAATTCCGCTGTCCCGGGCGACACGCTGGACCTGGACGGTGACGGCAACACAACCGAGCCCTGGCCCTTTGACCTGGGGGGCGTACCGCGCTTCATCGACATCGCGAGCGCACCTAACACGGGTTCCGGGATTCCGCCGCTGGTCGACATGGGCGCCTACGAGTCCGCACCGGTCGGCGACGTGAACTGCGACGGCACCGTGAGCTATGCGGACATCAATCCGTTCGTCTTGCTGCTGAGCAAGCCCGGCGATTGGCAGCAGGTATATCCAGGCTGCCCGATGCTTAATGGCGACATCAACAGCGATGGCTCCGTAGACTTTGGTGACATCAACCCGTTTGTCGCGCTCCTGAGCGGCGGCGGGTGAAAAGGACGCGGGGAGCGCGGGCGTCTCGGCTCGCCCTGGTCAGTTGACGGCGGGCCGGGGTTCTTCCCTTGTCCCGAGGCTTGCCCACCCACCGAAACGCCCCCCACTCGGTGACGACGGCTCAACCATTTCCGCCACACGTCCGTAAGTGCGTGCGCCCGAATCCACGGGGCCGCAGCGTGGGCTTGAGCGCCGAAGGACTTGCCCCACAGCCTGCGGATAATCTCCCGTCCGAGCTTTCGAGCTCCATCAAAACCCGGGTGGGGCTGGCCTTCTCTGTGTCTGCCCGCCGCGGGCACGGAGGCCCGCGCCACTTGGCCGTGTTAGGTGCTCTTCAGACGACCTGGTTTACGTGGTCGGCTAAGCGATCGACTGGCAGCAGGACGAGGAGAGGCGCGACCACGGGAAAGCGGTATACGCGGCTCTAACGCAGTAGCCGCGTCACGTGCCGTCGCGTCGGCGGGGCCGACCCGGGGACGGCGTGACCCGATTGACCGTCAACGGCGGGCCGGTGGGCGGCAGCTTCTGCTGGGCCTTGTAGCGTTCGATGAACCAGTGCGGGTCGCGCCGATACTCGGCGATCAAACGCCACGTGTATGGCCGGCCGCACTCGGGACACCGGTAGCTGTCCGGCAAGCCGGTCAGGTTGTAGCCGCAGTGAATGCAGAAGGGCTCGCGCCGGGCCTTCACGGCGCGGCGGATCACGTATCCCGCCAGCGTGATTGCGACGGCACCGACGAAGAGCAGCAGCTTGAATCCGATGATGACCAGGGCCGGCCCGAGCGCGGGCATAAAGACCGCCGCCGCCAACAGCACTAGCAGTCCCAGGGCGGGCACGAGAAAGATCCAGCGGTAGCCGACGTGCCCGACCACGTCCTGCCAGCCGGGTGTCCACCAGGTCACAGGCTCGTCCGGGCGGGTCTGGACATCCGCCGGAGTCGCCACGATGTCCGGCGGGACTTGGGCTTCGAGCGGGGCCTCTCCGCCGTCGTGCTGCGTGGGCTCATCTGACATGGCAGTTGCTTTCTGTCCGAGCGGCGGGCGCCAGCCCGCGGAGATTCACCCTGTGTGGGTGCGCCATCCCGTTCTGGCCGACCGCGAGGTCGGACAGACGGGGTGGGGGACGGATCTTCCCGGCGGCGGGATGAACGTTGTGTCCCCCACCCCGATCGCCGGCTGCGCCGGCGCCACGGGATGGGGCACCCTTCAAGTGACGGGCGGATTCCGCCGTTCGGGACCGCTCGCTCGCGCTCGCGGCTCGTCCAGGGCGCGGCGCCTACTTCTTGCGCTTCAGGTCGAACGTCTTGACCCCGCTCTGCTTGCCGTCGCGATACAGCGTCCACTCGGCACGGATGTGGTCCGCATCGACAAAGGTCAGCGTCAGGTCGTGCATGTGCGCGTCCTGGGCGGGCTTGATGTTGTCGCCGCCGACGAACTTGAATTCCAGCCGGGCCGGGTCGGCAGACCGCTCCGCCTTCATCCGGGGCTGATTCCCCATCGCGCAGTAGTGCGTCAGCACCAGGTCGGGGCCGTCCAGGTAGTACATCGTGACCATTTCGTGCGGCGTGCCGGGGAAGAGCGTCTCCTGGACGGCGCTGCCGGCGGAGACCACGCGGTAGGCGCACATGGGCGGCGAGGCCGTTTGGGGTGCCGCACCTTCACGGTCGCGGGCCGGCTGCGACATCGGCTCCGTGGCTTCGTCGGCCGGCACCCATTCACCGGCCAGCTTCTTGAGTTTCTCGAACCCCGGATGAACGGCCGCAGGTTGGCTCTGCGCGGCAGCAGCCAGCGGCTTCGCGGCGGGGCTCGGTTGGTCCTGGGCCAGAACGCTCCCGGCGACAAGCACAACCAGGCTACCCGACAGTAATCTCCAGCCTTTCCCGTGTGACATTGCTCGACTCCTTGAGGTTCCCGGCTGCTACCCGACTTCCGCCGCCCGTTGTTCCAGACGCGGGAGAATCTGCTCCCGCAGGGCGTGGGCTTGGGGCGAGCCGGGGTATTGCTCGATGAGCTCATTCGCGATCCGCAGCGCGTCGGAGAACCGATGCTCCTTGAGCAGCGTCCGAATCTGAGCCTCCAGTTCCTGCCGTTTCTGAATCTCGGCGTTGGCCCGCAGAGTCGGAAGCTGCGTCCGTAGCTCATGGGCTTCCGCCGACCCGGGGAAGCGCGCCACCACGGTCTCCACGAGCCGGAGCGCCTGACCCCACTGCCGCCGGTTGGTCGCGTCCTGGGCCTGCGACATGAGCCGGGCACGCTCCTCCGCGGTCGCCTTATCGCGCGCCACGGCCACCCGTCGTGTCAGCTCCGCGACCTTCTCCGAGGCCGGGTGGTGCTGCCGCAACGTGCGTACGACGTCCACCGCGCGGTCCCAGGCGCCGAGGGCCGCGAGATCGTCCACTTCGCGCGCCGCGAACTCCAGATCGTGCGTCTCGAACTTGGCCCGCGCCTGCTCGATCTGGCGGGCCAAGGCGTCCCAGTGACCCAGCGACGGGAACCTCCGCCGCGCCCGCTGGAGGCGTTGCTGCGCCTCCGGCAGGTTGTGCTCGCGCAACAGCGCCGGGATCTCGTGCTCGAGCTGGCGCACGAGCTCCTCGGCCTCGTGCTGCAAACGGGCGGCACGTTCCGGCTCACTCAGCAGCTCGATGTCGCGCAGCTCGCGGGTCAGATGCACCAGCTCCTCGAGCCAGTGGGCCTGCTGGTCCCCTTGCACGTCCGCGGCCCGCAGGCGCGCTCCGAGGGGCGCGGCGCTAATGCTCGCCTCGAGCTTCTCCTGCACCAGCTCCAGGCCCCGCAGGATCTCGGCCGCCCCCCACAGCAGCACGCTGAAGCCCCAGCCGGCCAGCAGCAATCCAGCGGCGGTCACGAAGTCGGACACGCTGGGCGGCGGCTTCGCTTGGATGCTCAGCTCCCAGAACCGTGCCAGTGTCCACACGGTGGCTACGACCGCGAGCAGTCCGCCGCCGACCACCATCGCCGCCGCGGCCAGACGCCCGCGGCTCACACCCACCGGTGCCGTCTCTTGAAGTTCCGCCATGGCTACCAACCTCCGTTGGTATCCCATTATTCTCGACCGCCGCCCGGAAAGCTACATGGCGCACCGAAACGGCAGCTCGCCGGAGCCACTGTCCCGCTGGCGGGACCGCACGCGCGTCGTCTTGCGCACATAGCGTTTGCCCTCAGTTGTGCGGTGGTCGCGGGGGACATACGGCATGTCGTTGGGGAGCTTCGGCAGAAGGGCACCCGACGCCAGGCGCTCGAACTGGGCCCGAACATCGTCGGAAGAATAGGTGTGCCCCACCCGCTCGCTGAGCGACGCGGCGATGACGCGTAGGGCCACATCGTTCGGCAGCAGGTTCCCAAGGCTCACCTTGGTCTCACGATAGAGCTGGAGCAGCATCTCCGTGTGCAATGCCGGCCAGCGACCATCCTCCGGGCGGGCCGCGCTCTCATCCAGGACGCCGCTCAGCCGCTCCTGCGTGTGCTTCACGTACTCCGGCGAGATATCGATGCCGACGTACCGCCGCCCCAGCCGCTTGGCCGCAACGGCGGTTGTGCCGCTGCCTACAAACGGGTCGAGGACCACCTCGCCCGGGCGGCTGCTGGCCATGACGATGCGCATCAGCAGCGCTTCCGGCATTTGGCAGCCGTGGAAGCCGGCCCGCTCGCGGAACGTTCCGCACACGCGCGGGAACTCGTCCCATACGTCGTCGGGCAGCCGCCCCAGCGGATTGGCCCGCAAATCCTGGTACTCCGTGTGCCGGGCACTCGGAAAGCGGAGCTGCCGATCGTTGAACGTGAAGCGGTCGGGGTCCTTGGTGAAGTAGAAGACGTGCGTGTGGGCCCGGCAGAACTTGGCCTTCATGTTCTGCCCGAACGTGTAGCGCCAGATGATCCAGTTGCGCAGATGCAGCCCCAGCTCGCGCCCCAGAACGCGGATGTCGGCGGCGAAGTCGTCGCCGATCGCAATGTAGAACGAACCGTCGGCCTTCAGGACGCGCTGGCAGGCCGCCATCCACCGCCGCGACCAGCTTACGTACTCGGCGTCCGACACGTCATCGCGGTAGTTGTCGTAGACGTACCCGATGTTGAAAGGCGGGTCGGCGAAGACCAGGTCCACGCACCCGGCCGACCAACTGTTCAGCAGGTCGATCGCGTCACCGCAATATATTGTGTCCTTGCGCACCTCGCAACCCTCCATGTCGTATCAAGACCTATTGTCGCCGGTCCTGGGCGGGCGGGTCAAGGGTGTTCCTTCCTGTGTGCCAAGGTCTGCAAACTTGTCGCGTACGGCCCGAATACGCCGCCAATGGGTGCCCTCCCAGAACACATGCCTGCATTCCCGGCACCGGTAGAACTCCGTCGCCCAGACCAGACTGCGGGCCGGAACAACGTCCGCGACCTCTGCCCGACTCACCGCGTCCAGCGTGCCGTTGCACAGGGTGCAGCGCGGAAACCCCGTCGAAAGTCCGAGCGCGCGCACGACGAAGCGCAACTGCTCTAGCAGCTTCAGCCCAACCTGCAGCCGCAGCCCCCGTAACTGCCCCGTCACGAACACCCGGCGTTCGAACAGCTTGCCGTCCGACGAGACGACGATCCGCCCTTCAGCCAGCGCGTGCTCAACGAGGTCGCCGTCTTCGATGCCCGGCGTATAGCTGGCATCCACGCCCAGCACGCGCAACCACCGTGCGACGCCGCCGCACATGGCGTCGCAGGCGACTTTGGGCGAAGGCACATCTTGCTGGCCCACGCGCGCATTTTACTGCCCCACAAGTGCGGCCGGGGCTGCTTACGGCCGACATTTCGTCTATGATTCCCAGCTTGTTTTCGCACGGGGCCACGACGGACCACCCCCGGAAGCCGGGCAGCGCTTCGGACGCTAAGGAAACAGACACCATGAAAACCAAGCACGTGTACTTCTTCGGGACCGGAAAGGCGGAGGGCAAGGGCACGGAACGTCAACTGCTCGGCGGGAAAGGGGCCGGGCTGGCGGAGATGACCGCCATTGGGCTCCCGGTGCCGGCCGGGTTCACCATCACTGTCGACGCCTGCGCCTACTACGACAGCCACAACCAGCAGTGGCCGACGGGCCTGGAGAAGGAAGTCCGCCAGCAGCTTGCTCGCCTGGAAAAGACTTGCGGCAAGAAGCTCGGGGATGCCGGCGACCCGCTGCTGGTCTCGGTCCGCAGCGGCGCTGCCCGCTCGATGCCGGGCATGATGGAGACCATCCTCAACCTCGGACTGAATGACCGGTCGGTCGCCGGCCTGGCAAGCGCGACGGGCAATCCGCGCTTCGCGTGGGACGCCTACCGCCGCTTTCTTCAAATGTACTCCACCGTCGTCGTGGGTCTGAACAAGGAAGTGCTCGAAGAGAAGCTCGTGCACCTGAAGGAGCGCGCCCGCGTGCGCTTCGATCACGAGCTTCCGGCCGAACGACTGCAGGAGCTGTGCGGCGAATTCAAGGGCTTTTTCCGGGAGCAGACCGGCCAGGACTTCCCGCAGGCCCCGTGGGAGCAGCTCGTCGGCGCGGTCAACGCCGTCTTCCGCTCGTGGAACGCCGAGAAGGCCGTCACCTACCGCCGCGTCGAGAAGATCACCGACCTCAAGGGCACCGCGGTGAACGTGCAGCAGATGGTCTTCGGCAACATGGGCGACGACAGCGGCACGGGCGTGTGCTTCACGCGCGATCCCAGCAGCGGGGAGAACGTCTTCTACGGGGACATGCTGATCAACGCCCAGGGGGAGGACGTGGTCGCCGGCATTCGTACTCCGATCAAGCTGGCCGAGCTCCAAGCCAAGATGCCCGCGATCTACGACCAGCTCTGCGCCGTCCGGGCCATGCTGGAGATTCACTACGGCGAGATGCAGGACCTGGAGTTCACGTTCGAGCGCGGCAAGCTGTACATGCTCCAGTGCCGCACCGGCAAGCGTACGCCCGCGGCCGCGTTCCGGATCGCCGTCGAGCAAGCCACCCAGCCGCTGTTGACGGCCGCCGAAGCGCGGCGGCTCTCCAAGGCCGGCTACCTGCCCGCGAAATACCTGGCGGCCGCGGCCAAGCCGGTGATCACGAAAGACCAGGCGATCCGTCGGGTCACGCGCGAGGACATCGAGCGGCTGTTCTACCCCATCATCAGCCCCAGGGTAGCGCGCGATGAGCTCTCGCGCAAGAAACTCGCCGATGGCATCGACGCCGTCCCGGGCGCCGCGTGTGGCAAAGTGGTCTTCACCGCCCACGAGGCCGAAGCCCTGGCCGAGCGCGGCGAGGACGTGGTCCTGGTCCGGAAGGAGACGAGCCCAGAGGACGTGGGCGGCATGCAGGCGGCGAAGGGCATCCTGACGCAGACGGGCGGCAAGACGTCGCACGCGGCGGTTGTGGCCCGCGGGTGGGGCAAGTGCTGCATCGTCGGCTGCGACGCGCTGAGCATCGACTACGATGCCAAGCAGATGTCCATTCGCGGCCACGTGATTCGTCAGGGCGACTACCTCACGCTGGACGGCTCGACCGGCGCCGTGTACGGCGGCCAGCTCGAGCTTCAGCGGCCGCAGCCGCCCAAGGAGTTCTTCACGCTCATGGGCTGGGCCGATCAGCGGCGCACGCTGCGCGTCCACACTAACGCGGACACGCCCGAGGATGCGGCCAAGGCTATCGAGATGGGCGCCGAGGGCATCGGTCTGTGCCGCACGGAGCACATGTTCTTCGCGACGCGCGAGCGGCAGCTCGCGATCCAGGAGATGATTGTCGCCGACTCGGTCGAAGCACGCCGGGCAGCCCTAGACAAGCTGCTGCCTTATCAGCGCGACGACTTCGTCGGGATCTTCCAAGCGATGGACGGCCGGCCGGTGACCATCCGCCTGATCGACCCCCCGCTGCACGAATTCGTCCCCAAGACCCAGGAGCAGGCGGAGGACCTGTCGCGGGCCACGGGGATGCCAGCGGAGGACATTCTGCGGCGGGCCGAGCAGTTGCACGAAGCCAACCCGATGCTCGGTCACCGCGGCTGCCGTCTGTGCATCACCTACCCGGAGATCCTCGACATGCAGGTGCGGGCGATCATCGAGGCCGCGGTGCAGGTGCAGAAGAGCGGCGGCAAGGTCAGGCCGGAGATCATGATCCCACTGACCATCGACGCCAAAGAGCTGCAGATGCTCGTGGACCGCACGCGGGCCGTGGCCGACGAAGTGCTGGGCCGGGCGGGCGTCGCGCGCGCCAAGCTGCCCTACCTGGTCGGCACGATGATCGAGACGCCGCGGGCCGCCATCACGGCGGACGCGATCGGCCGGGTCGCCCAGTTCTTCAGCTTTGGGACCAACGACTTGACGCAGATGACGATGGGGCTGTCGCGCGACGACGCGGGACGCTTCCTGCCCGACTACGTCAACGCCAACCGGGCCGCGATCTTCACGGAAGACCCGTTCGTGTCGCTCGACCAGGCCGGCGTGGGCAAGCTGGTCGACTATGCCATCCAGCAGGGCCGCAAGATCAACCCGAAGCTCAAGGTCGGCATTTGCGGCGAGCACGGCGGCGACCCCGAAAGCGTCAAGTTCTGCCACCGCGTCGGCATGAACTATGTGTCGTGTTCGCCGTACCGGGTGCCCATCGCGCGCCTGGCGGCGGCCCAGGCGGTGATCGAGCAGGGACCAGGTCCGCGCCGCAAGGGAGCGCGGGCTTCCAGCCCGCGAGGCAAGCCGGGCGCCGCCCGTCCGTGATTCAGTACGCGATTACCTTCCGCGCAAACTCGCTGCTGAGCGCCAGCTCGGCCAGGATGCGTGCGATCCGCGGACCGCTCCGGCCGTCCCCGTACACGCTTCGCTTGCCGGGCCGCGGGCGCTTACGCAGGGCGCGCTGCACCGCGCGCCGGATCGCCGACTCGGATTCACCGCAATGGACTACGGACGGCCCGCCGAGTTGCCGGCCGGTTTGACGCGGGCCGACGTCGACGGACGGCGTGCCCGCCAGCGGCGCTTCGATGATCCCGCTCGAGGAGTTGCCGACCAGGACGGCGGCGTGGATCAGCGCGCGCAGATACTCGTCCCGGGGGAGCGAGCGGAAGACCTGGACTTCCTGCAGCGGGCTATGGCGGCGGTGTTGCTCGATCGCCTGGAGCACTCCGCGATGTCCACGGTCCGTATTCGGATACAGGATGACCCGGCGCAGGTCGAGTGAGGCAATGGCGTCGAGGATCGCCGTCGCGCTGCGTGCTTCCAAAGCCGGCTGACGGCCGGAGGCGTGGTAGACCACAAGCGCCGACGGACGAAAAGGTGTCAGGAACCTTTTCTGGCGCCTGGACAGAAAAGGGTCCTGACCCCTTTTCTGACCCCTTTTCGACCCCAGCAGCTCACGCAACCGGTCGAGCCCCGGCGCACCGACCACGTGGACCCGCCGGCGCGATTCACCCATACGTACAACGCGGCGTGCGGCAGCGCGTGTGGCCACCAGGTGCACGTGGGCCAGCTTGGTGATCGCGTGCCGTAGCGAGTCGTCGAAGTCACCCGGCGCCACGTCGCCGCCGTGGATGTGCGCGAGCACGCGGCCGGTCGTCACGGCGGCCAGCGCCCCGGCCAGCGCCTCGATGCGGTCGCCGAGGACCACCACGATGTCCGTCTTGGCTGCTTCCAGAAAGCGGGCGATCCCGCGTACGCCTTTGGCCAGACCGATCGCCTGATCGAGCGCGGCGTCGGAGCCCGCCTGCATGGGCACACGCGCCGCGATTCGCCAACCATCGCGGATAATGTCATCGCGGGTGTGCCCGAACCGGCGCAGCAGGTGCATCCCGGTAACCACGAGCTGAAGGCTCAGGCGGGGGTGCGCCGCGATCGCCGCCAGCGTCGACTGGAGCAGACCGTATTCGGCCCGCGTCCCGGTGACAACCGCGACGCGCCGCCGCTGTCGGCCCCGCGCGCGACTCATTGGAGCATGTCCCAGGTCAACACGGTGTCCGCAGCGATGTCGGCGACAGCGCGCCGGCCTACGACGCCGTCAAACTCGTCGGGCCGGATGCCGTTGCCCGGGCGCTTGATGGTGAGCATGTCGGCGGTGAGAGCCGTCCCGGCGGGGATGGGACACGCTGCCACCACGCTCTTGCGGGCCACGGCTCGCACGTCGGCCTCCAGGGTGCACATGCCGAGCTCGCCGGTGCCCAGCGCTGCCTCCGCAGCGCGGGCGGCCGCCACGTACGCCGTCAGCTCCCCCGGGCCCAGCGACATCGCATGATCCGGCCCGCGCGCCCCACGGTCCAGCGTGAAGTGCTTCTCGAGCACGCACGCCCCGGCCGCCACCGCCCAACCCGCAATCTCGGTTGACTCGGTGTGATCGCTGAAGCCGCACGGGACGCGGCACTTGCGCCGCAGTGTGGCGACGGCCCGCAGATTGGCCGCTGCAAGCGGCGCAGGATAGCCGCTGATGCAATGCAGCAGGATCAGTCGGTCGCCCGTCCCCCACGTGCGCAGCCGTCGAACAGCCGTCCCGATCTCCTCGGGCAGCGACGCGCCGGTCGAGACGATGAGCGGCAGGCCCGTGTCGGCGGCCCGGCGCAGCAGCGGCACGTTATTGAGGTCCGTCGAGGCGATCTTGATCGCCTGGACGCCCAGCGCCGTGAGCCGCTCCACGTCGGGCAGACTGAATGGCGTCGCGAGAAAGCCAATCGAGCGCGCGCGGCACCGCGCGACAATCTGCCGGAAGTCGTCGTCCGTGAGTTCCAGCCGCACGAGCAGGTCAAGCTGCGAGCGCGCGCCGTGGGCCTGCTGATACGCCGCCGCGTCCGCCGTTACGGTGACCAGCTCGGCCGCCCGGAACATCTGGAATTTGACCACGTCCGCGCCCGCGTCGGCCGCGACGTCGACGAGCCGCAGCGCCCGCTCCAGCGACCCGTCATGATTCACCCCCGCTTCGGCCACGATAAGGACGCGCTGGCGGTCGCCCACGAGCCGCTCGCCGATGCGCACGATCTTCAAGCGGGGTGCCGACCCCGGGCGTGCAGCGCGGGGAGAATGGAGTCCAATGTGGCTCACAAGACGGCCACCTGCGGGGTGCGTTGCAGGAGGAACGCCACGTATTCCAGGTCCGCCCGTGTGTCGATGTCGATGCTGCGCGCCGGCGGCATGAGGTACGCCACCGTCTTTCGCGGCGGTCGATCCTGCACGTAGTCGTCGCAGCCATGCACGTAGATCGCACCGTTCAAGCGGTAGATCAACTCCTCGCCGAGCCCGCGCTCGAAGCGCCCGTCCCGCCCGATGCGCCCGGTCCACGACTCTTTCACGAGCGGCGCCACGGACACGACGTCGCACGGAGCATGTTCCTCATACAGGTCCCAGGCCGCGCGGATGTCGGCCGCGGTGCGCAGCGGCGACGTGGGTTGCAACACCATAACCGCGTCGTAGCGCTCGCCCCGCCGCACCAGGAAGTCGAGCACGAACAGGTTCGCGTCGCGGGTGGGCGAATCGTCGGCGGCCAGGTGCTTGGGGCGCAGGACCGGACACGGCACGCCGTACTCCTCCGCCACCGCCGCGATCGCCGGACTGTCGGTGTTGATGTACACCGCAGTGAGCACACGGCTCTCGAGCGCCGCAAGGCAGGTGTGGGCCAGGAGCGGACGTCCCGCCAGGGGGACCAGGTTCTTGTCCGGCAGGCGTTTTGAGCCGGCCCGGGCGGGAATCAGACCAAGTACGGACATCGTCATCTTGCCACCGGGCTGGTTTCGGGCAGTCAGGCCAGCGTGGTCTCGTGCCGGTCCGCCGTCGAAACGCGTCAGACCACTGGCGGCGTCGGCGTCGCGGGCTGGTCGCGGAAAACATCGGCGATGCACCCGAGTACCAGCAGCGGCAGGATGCGTCCCACCAGCATCGCCAGCATGAGCCACGTCATTCCGTACTGATACAGATCGACGTTTTGCCGA
>CAZWYT010000036.1:0-51639 GCA_964638325.1 uncultured Planctomycetales bacterium | reverse complement strand
CCGAAAGTGCTGATTAACGACTCCGGCTCACGCCTGACCCCTTCGGTCGTGGGCTTTACCGAGAAGGGGGAGCGACTGGTTGGGCAGCGGGCCCGGAACCAGCAGGTGACCAACCCGACAAACACCGTGTTCTCGATCAAGCGCTTCATGGGCCGCCGGCATAATGAGGTCACCAGCGAGGAGAAAACCGTCCCCTTCGCGATCGTCGGCGGACCCGACGAGCTCGTGCGGGTGAAGATTCACGGCAAGGAATACGCGCCGCCCGAGGTTTCGGCGATGGTCCTGCGGGACCTCAAGGCGACCGCGGAACGCTATCTCGGCGAGTCGGTCGACCGGGCGGTCATCACCGTGCCGGCGTACTTCAACGACTCGCAGCGGCAGGCGACCAAGGAGGCCGGGCAGATCGCCGGCCTGAAGGTCGAACGCATCATTAACGAGCCGACGGCGGCCGCGCTCGCGTATGGGCTCGAGAAGAAGGCCAACGAGAAGATCGCGGTCTTTGACCTCGGCGGCGGGACCTTCGACATCTCCATCCTCGACGTGGGCGAGAACGTGTTCGAGGTGCTCAGCACCAACGGCGACACGCACCTGGGCGGCGATGACTACGACAAGGTGCTGATCGACTACACGGCCGAGGAGTTCCGCAAGAAGGAAGGCATCGATCTGCGGAATGACCCGATGGCGCTGCAGCGGCTCAAAGAGGCCTGCGAGCGGGCCAAGTGCGAGCTGTCCGGCAGCATGGAGACGACGCTCAACCTGCCGTACATCACGGCGGACGCCAGCGGGCCGAAACATCTGCAGATGACGTTGACGCGGGCCAGGTTCGAGCAGCTCACGGACCACCTGACCGAGCGCTGCCGCGGACCGGTGGTGCAGGCCCTCAAGGACGCCAAGATGACGCCGAAGGACGTCGACGAGGTTGTCCTGGTCGGCGGCTCGACGCGCACGCCACGCGTGCAGCAGCTCGTCAAGGAGATCTTCGGCAAAGACCCGAACATGAGCGTGAACCCGGACGAGGTCGTCGCGGTCGGGGCGGCGATTCAGGGCGCCGTGCTGAGCGGCGAGAAGTCGGACATCGTGCTGCTCGACGTGACGCCGCTGTCGCTCGGCGTGGAGACGCTGGGCGGCGTGATGACCGTGCTGATTCAGCGGAACACGACCATTCCGACGAGCAAGAAGGAGATCTTCTCCACGGCGTCCGACAGCCAGCCGGCCGTCGACATCCACGTGCTCCAGGGTGAGCGGAAGATGGCCGACGACAACCGCACGCTGGGGCGTTTCCAGCTCACTGGCATTCCGCCCGCCCCGCGCGGCATCCCGCAGATCGAGGTCACGTTCGACATCGATGCGAACGGGATTCTGAACGTGTCGGCCAAGGACCTCGGCACGGGCAAGGAGCAGTCCATCGTGATCAAGTCCTCGTCGGGCCTGAACGAGGACGAGGTTCAGCGGATGGTCAAAGAGGCCGAGTCGCACGCCGGCGAGGACGAGGCCAAACGCAAGCTCGTCGACCTGCGTAACCAGGCCGATCAGCTCGTGTACTCGACGGAGCGGACGATGAAGGAGCATGGCGACAAGGTCGACGCCGGCACCCGGGCCGAGATCGAGCAGGCCGTCAACCGGCTCAAGGACGTACAGAAGAACGACGACGTGGGGGTCATCGAGCGGGCGATCGACGAAGTGACCGCCGTGTCCCAGAAGCTCGGCGAAGCGGTCTACAAAGCCGCAGCGGCGGCGAAAGGCGCAGCGCCCGGTGCTGCCCCCGGCGGCCCCTCCCCGGACGTAGGCGTAGGCGAAGCCCCCAAGCCCGGCGGCAAGGACGACGACGTTATTGACGCGGAGTATGAGGTGAAGAAGTAAGCGCGGGTCCGCAGCCAGACCGCTGCTTGGGGCGGCTGCGACGTCGTGCGAATTGAGTATGGTGTCCCCGGATTGTGGTGTCCCCGGATTGCGGGCGTTGAGACGCTGGGCGGCGTGATGACCGTCCTCATCCAGCGGAACACGACCATTCCGACGAGCAAGAAGGAGATCTTCTCCACGGCGTCCGACAGCCAGCCGGCCGTCGACATCCACGTGCTCCAGGGTGAGCGGAAGATGGCCGACGACAACCGCACGCTGGGGCGTTTCCAGCTCACTGGCATTCCGCCCGCCCCGCGCGGCATCCCGCAGATCGAGGTCACGTTCGACATCGATGCGAACGGGATTCTGAACGTGTCGGCCAAGGACCTCGGCACGGGCAAGGAGCAGTCCATCGTGATCAAGTCCTCGTCGGGCCTGAACGAGGACGAGGTTCAGCGGATGGTCAAAGAGGCCGAATCGCACGCCGCCGAGGACGAAGCCAAGAAGAAGCTCATCGACCTGCGCAACCAGGCCGACCAGATGGTCTACACGACGGAGAAGACGCTCAAAGAGCACGGCGACAAGGTAGACGCCGGCATCCGCACGGAGATCGAGCAGGCCGTGAACCGCCTGAAGGACGTGCAGAAGGGCGACGACCCCGGCGTGATCGAGCGCGCGCTGGAGGAAGTCGCCGACAAGTCGCAGAAGCTGGGCGAAGCGGTCTACAAAGCCGCGGCGGCGGCGAAAGGCGCCCCCGCGGGTGCCGCCGCAGGCGCCCCGCCGGAAGGCGAAAAGCCCAAGGGCGGGAAGGATGAGGACGTGATTGACGCGGAGTATGAGGTGAAGAAGTAGCGGCCGACCCCCGAGTCGGCCGAAAATGTGGGACCGGCTTCTAGCCGGTCAGGAGCGTCGGCCCCCGTGGCCGACGCGTGGAGGCGTGTAGTTCGCTGCTGGCGACGTTGCGATTCGGGAGATGGATGTGGGCAACCAAGATAACGAGGCCCTTGGTGGCCTTGGCCACCGGTTGGAGTGCCTATACCGGAAGTTGGCCTCCACGATGCCGAAGCCCGTGACAGGGTTTCCGCCAGTTGTGTGCGCGAGCCCAAAGGGTGTTGCCGTTCATCAGGATTTCCGCGGCGGCATGTCAGACACCGACATTCGCCAAACCCTGGAGGAGTTGATCTACAACATCGCTCACGTAAAGGACCCTTTGAAGAAGCGCCTGCGCGAAAAGGGGCGCAACGGGAGGGTCGTCGAACAATTCATCGACCAAAGTGAGCCGCTTCAGATTGTCATCGACTTGGCAAACGCTGCGAAGCACGGATACCCGCTTCAACATCCCAGGTCAAAGCACGAACCACGCCTCGGCGTTGTCGGTCGCGTCTTGCAGCTCTCGACGGGGCCAGAACCTCGCTCCTTGGCCATGTTCACCTACGACCCGAAGAGCGGCGCGCCGACGCCTGTCACAACCGGGTCGGCCACAGCTAACGTCGTGTTCACGGCCGACGTGCTCGATAAGACCGGTTGCAGGATCGGCGAATTGATGGAGTTCGCAGCTCAAGCGGTGCGTGCCTGGGAGAGGTTTCTCTCCGAGCAAGGAGTGACCTGAGCACCCAACTCCAGCGGGTGGCACTGATGCGCCGCGTGTTCCCCGACATGCTCTTGACATGAACCACGCTTGATTGATGCGGTCAGATGACTCGGCAAGCCGGGAGGGAACCTATGGACCACGACCTGCCGCCGCTAGACCTGAGCGCTTTGGGGCGGTTTCGACTTCCACAGAAGTGTTGAAATCGAGGCCGAAGAGGGTATGCTGCGATTCACTCATGGGGCGTGCGTACGTGCGTGCCCCGGCAGCTCCGAGCCCTCGACGAAATGCACGCAACGCGCTTTCTGCAAACACGCTGCCGGAAGGGTCGCGAGTAGGAGCGGACCGTGATCAATTTCCGATGTCCCAAGTGCGATGACTGGTTGAGCGTGGCGGAGTCGTCGGCAGGAGCCAAAGAGACGTGTCCGGCATGCGGGAACGTGTGCATTGTCCCTGCCCCAGTGCAGCCCGTGCAAGGACACACAGCTGCACCCCTGGCGGAACCGCAGCACAGCCAATCTGGTCCGGTGTCGAAGCCGCTCATGCCGGATGTCCTGAAGGCCGGCATTGTACTGTACATTGGCGCTTTCCTTCTGTCGCTCGCGAGCGGGCTCGGCGGAGGTTCGGCTGAAATCTCAGAAGAACAAGCGACTAGCGTCGTCGGGATGGGATGCATTGCGCTCCTCCTTGTTCTAGCAGATATCGTCGGACTCGTCATGGCTTGTCTGGGAAGAGCCTGGGGCGCGATTCTAATGGCCTGCACTACGGTGATCGGATTTCTGTTTTCCCTGGCTTATGCTGCTTCTGTTCCTGGCACCGGTGGACCCTTGTACTGGCTTTCTACGATTGCGTCCCTAGCCAGCCTGGGCTGTTTCATCGCCCCTTCTGCTTGGGCGTTCTACACAGAATGTGACAAATACCGAGTAGGCGTGAAACGGGAATGAGGGACAGCCACCTGGAGACGGAATGAGGGACAGCCACCGATTATAGATACCCTAGACATGTCGCCGAGCCGGAGTACGTGACGGTTTGGGTGGAATCGGTCCTGCCCCCGAAGGGGGCCGCGGAGCGTAGCCACGGGTGTCAATCCGGGGACACCATACCTATTTCGCTGGTGTTGCCCCCGCACGGCGGCTGAAGCCGACCACGGAAGAGGCGCACCGACGAGCGCGGGCGTAGCCCCGCACGGGGCGTCTGAGAGTAGCCTCGGGCGCGAGCCCGTGGAATGCGGACGCGACCGGGTTTCTTTCTTCTCATTGGTCGTGAGCCCCGGCAGGGGCGACTGAACGCCTCAATCGCCGCCCTGCGGGGGCTCTGTGGTGGGTGGGCCACACGGTCCACGGGCTCGCGCCCGGGGCTACTCTCAAACCCCCCTCCAGGGGTTGAGAATAAGCAGCCGTTGCGTTTGCAGCGTGCCCGAGCTCCGGCCACGCCGTGGCCGCTTTCTCGCGGGCGCGGCTCTGCGTTGCGCCCGGCGCCCGGTTGGCGAACACCGTATAATACCTGGCGCATTAGACCCTCCCCCTACCCCCTTCCTAGGAGGGAGGGGAGGTATGTGTCGCGAGGTGCAAACGTGCGCGACGAACGTTTTTCGGCCGCCTACGTCGGCCACCCGCCACGGCGGGCAGGCTCGGGGCCGACGCTACGTTGGGTTGCGGCCTTTGGCCGCGCTGTGCTACTAGCCTTGCTCATCTCGTACCTGGCGCCCGGCGCGCTGGCGGACGTCTTCCACCTCAAAACCGGCGGCACGATCGACGGACTACTGCTCGACACGGACGCCGACTGTTACCGGCTGCGGACGGCGATCGGGATCGTCCGGGTGCCGATCACCAGCGTCGAGCGCGTCGAGGAAAAACCGTCGCCATTCGCGGAATACGACCGCCGGGCGCGCGAGGCCGCGGACACCGCAGAGGATCAGACGGCGCTGGCGCTCTGGTGCGACGAGCAGGGCCTCAAGGCCGAGCGTCGCAAGCACCTGTTGCGGGCCATCGAGCTGGACCCGGACTACGCCCCCGCCCGTCGTGCGCTGGGCTATGTCCGCGTTGGCGCCTTGTGGGTCGATGGCCGGCGGGTCGTCGGGCGGGCCCCGGAAGGTCAGAAGGCCGAGGACGCCGGCCAGGCAAACCCCGAGCAGCTTGCCCGGGCGATCCAGAGCCAGTGGTACCTCCGCATCCGCGCGATCAGACAATCGCTGCTCGGCGGCACGACCGCGCAGCTCGTTCAGGAAGGCCGGGCGCGCATTCTGGAGATCAAGGACCCCCTCGCGATTCTGCCTCTGTCGGAGGTGCTGAGCGAAGGCGACCCCGATTGCCGGGCCTTGCTGGTCGAGGCCCTCAGCAAGTTCCCCGAGGATGAGGCGACGCTCAATCTGGCCGTCCTGGGACTCGTGGACCCGGAGGCCGGCATCCGCCGCCAGGCCATCACGGAGCTTGCCCGCCGGAAGGACCCGCGCGTGACCACGCAGTACCGCGCGGCCCTGCGCCACGGCAGCGACGTGATCCTGGCGCGGGCGGCGATCGGGCTCGGGCAGCTCGGCGTCAGCGAGGCGGTGCCCGACTTGATCGACGCGCTGACCGCCGGGCGGAACAAGTGGGTCGAGGTGCCGGTGGAGCGCTGTTTCCTGGGCTGGCCGCTGGTGTTCAGCGCCAGCACGATCGTGCACCTCGGCGCTGCGATGAGCGCGATTCATCCGCCGCAGGTCGGCGTTCGCTTGGGGCTGTACAACGGCGGTCTGGTTGCGGGCGACATCGGTTTGCGGGCGAGCTGGCAATTCCGGTACGTCACGGTGTACCGGACGGAGGTGCTCGAAGCCCTCAAGCAGCTCACCGGGCAGAACTTCGGGTTCGAGCGCGAGCCGTGGCGACGATGGTACCAGGAGAACCAACCATGATTCGATGCGGCGCAGCAATCCTGCTGATCGGGATGGGCGTAGCGGCCTGGGCGGACGACCCGCCCGACGACCGACAACTGATCGAGCGCGCCCCTGCCCAACGTGTTCCGACCGCCGCCAAGCCGGCTCCCGAGACCACACCCGCACGGCCCGAAGCTCCCGACGACGGGCTCGCGCAGGATGAGCGGGCGGCGTGTGCCGAGGCCAACCTTGCCCTGGCCAAGCTGGAACTGGTCCGCGCGCGCAAGGCGCTGCGGGCCGGCGACCTGGCGGAAAGCGCGCGGCGTGCGCAACGCGTGACCACGTTGCTGCGGCAGATTCCGCCGGACGTGGATGTGACGGAGATCGAGCTCCAGGCCGAGGGCATTCTGGCGCGGGCGGCCCGCGCGGGCGTTCAGCTCGGTGCGGCGCCATCCGCCGCGCAGGAGCCCTTTGCCCGTCAGCGTCGGGTGCAGGAGTCCGTCAAGGCCGACGAGGTACGGGCGCTGACCGACGCCGACGAGGCGCGCCTCATCCCGGACGGGGTGATCTCGTACCCGCCCGATTGGCCACAGATCGTCGAGAAGCGGAAGAAATGGGCCGATGGCGTCATTGCCCGGTCCCCGAGTTGGTACGACAAGGACGGCCGCGAGTGGTACGCGGCGGTCTATGACATCCACGACCTGACCTATGTGCCGCCGGACTTCGTCGACGAGCGCGTGATGGCCGGCTCCTGGACGCTGCTGCGCGACGCCCTCGACCGGCAAGCCTTGCGCGATCACAGCATGATCTTTCGCGGCACGGCCGCGGACCTGGCGGCGGGGATTCCGCTGCTGCGGTACTTCGGCGGCGTCAACCCGTGGCTCGCCCGGGGGCCCAAGTACAGCCCGCGGAGAGAGCGGGAGGTCATCGAGCTGATCCGCGCGTTCACCGGCGTCCAGGCCAACGAAGTGCCCGCCTTGCCGCCGGCGGCGCCCTAGTTTCCGCTCAGCCGGCACGGCAGCATTACAAACTCCGCGTGTCTCTGTAGTGCCGATCTCTCTGGCGCGGGTTACACTATTTGTAGAGACGGACAGCGCCGCCGCACAGCGGTCCCGGCGATCCGTCTCGCGGAGATACGGCCGCGATGCCCATGGAATGCCCACGTTGCCGGACTTGGAATCCCGATGTCGCCCGGTTCTGCCGCAACTGCGGGCTAGGGCTGGAAATCGGGGCCGAGGGCGTGCTGGGCGCCGGGCGGGCGCCCCATCCTGACCCGCTGCCCGGCCCGGACGGATTCGGCCCGTTGCTGCAGGCGGCCCATCTGTATTTCCGCTGGCAGGCCACCGGGGGCGGCACACCGCTGCTGGGCACGGAGCCGCTCGCGTTGTCGCTGTTCAACGGCGGGTACGACCTGAGGCAGGTGGTGCTGCGGGTCTGTGGAACGGACAGGAAGGGACAGCCGGTCTTTCGGCTCGAGCGCGAAATCGAAGAGTGGCCGCGCGGGCAGCTCGTGCCGCTCGAGATTCCGTCCTACGAACTGCCTGACCGGGTACACGGATTGCACGTGGAGCTAATCAGCGCGGAGTTTGGCGAGCACGAGTGACCGGCGTCTAAGCTCTCAGAAGGGAGACCACCATGGGACCTGGACTGATCGTCATCGGCATTCTGGTTATTTTCTTCCTGATCATCGTGGGCAGCGGGATGTTCACGGTGCAGCAGCAGACGCACGCCGTCGTGGAGCGGTTCGGGCGGTTCCGCAAGATTTCGCCGCCGGGGCTGAATTTCAAGTGGCCGCTCATCGAGACCATCGCCGGCCGCGTCACGCACCGCGTGCAGGAGCTGGAGATCAAGGTCGAATCGAAGACCAAGGACGACGTGTTCGTGGACATACTGATCGCGGTCCAGTACTACGTGTCGGACGCCCCGGACGCGGTCCGGTCCGCGTTCTACCGGCTGACCAACCCCCGGCAGCAGATCAGTTCTTACGTGTTCGACACGGTCCGGGCCCTCGTGCCGGACATGGCGGTCGATCATGTGTTTGCGGAGAAGGACAAGATCGCGCAGGCCGTCAAGGACCGGTTGCAGGTCACCGTGCAGCAGTTCGGCTTCACGATCCTGCAGTCCCTGGTGAATGACATCCAGCCCGATTCGAAGGTCAAGGACGCCATGAACCAAGTCAACGCCAGCGCCCGGCTCAAGGAGGCTGCCAAGAACGAGGCCGAGGCCCAGAAGATCCGCGTCATCGCGCAAGCCGAAGCCGAAGCGCGGGCCAAGGAACTCCAGGGCGTGGGCATCGCCCGGCAGCGACTTGCCATCGCCAACGGCCTGAAGGAATCCGTGGCCACCTGTGCCGAAGCCGGCATCTCGCCCGAAGAAGCCACCAAGATGGTTCTGCTGACGCAGCATTACGACACCCTCACGGCGGTGGGCACGCACAGCAAGTCCGTCGTCATGATGGTGCCCTACAGCCCGCAGGGCATGACGCAGGTCGCCGAGCAGATTACGGCGGCCTTGCTGACCGGTGCCGAAGCCGAGCGTCTGGCGAGCGCGCCGAAACCGCCGCACGCGCCGAAGCCGAGCCCGACTCTGCCGACGTAGGGCGCCGCGGTCCGGCTTGACATAGGCCGCGGGCGGGCGGAAGCTACGGTTTTCCGTGGCTGGCCTGCCGACCAGCGCCGTGCGGCGAGACCAACGCTTGATCGAGGAGCTACAAGATGCCTATTCGGATCGGGATTAACGGCTTTGGGCGGATCGGGCGGCTCGTCGTCCGGGCGGGGCTGAAGGATCGGGCCATCCAGTTCCTGGCGATCAACGACCTGGTGCCGGCGGATAACCTGGCGTACCTCTACAAGTACGACACCGTCCACGGGCGTTCGGGCGGCAACGTGGGCTGCACGGAGTCGGCGCTGAAGATCGACGGCCAGGAGATCCGCTGCTTCGCCGAGAAGGACCCGGCGGCCCTGCCGTGGAAAGACCTGAAGGTGGACTACGTCATCGAGTCCACCGGGCTGTTCACGACGCGCGCGGACGCGAGCAAGCACCTGACCGCGGGCGCCAAGCGGGTGCTCATCTCGGCCCCCGCCAAGGACAAGGACATCCCGACGTTCGTGATGGGCGTCAATGAGGAGAAGTACAACCCCAGGACCGACACGATCGTCTCCAACGCCAGTTGCACGACCAACTGCCTGGCTCCGCTGGCCAAAGTGGTCCAGGACAACTTCGGCATCGAAGAAGGGCTCATGACGACCGTGCACAGCCTCACCGCCACACAGAAGACCGCGGACGGGCCGTCCAAGAAGGACTGGCGTGGCGGCCGGGCAGCCAGCTACAACATCATTCCGTCGAGCACCGGGGCGGCGAAAGCGGTTACGCTGTGCATCCCCGAGCTGAAAGGCAAGCTCACCGGGATGGCGTTCCGCGTGCCGACGCTGGACGTTTCCGCGGTCGACCTGACCGTCCGGACAGTGAAGGAGGCCTCGCTGGAGAAGATCGGGGCCGCCGTTAGGGCAGCCGCCGATGGCAAGATGAAGGGGATCATCGCCTACACCGACGAGGAGGTCGTCAGCTCCGATTTCATAGGCTGCTCGCTGTCAAGCATTTACGACGCCAAGGCCTCCATCGAGCTCAACTCGCGCTTCTTCAAGCTCATCGCGTGGTACGACAACGAGTACGGGTACTCGTGCCGGGTCGTCGACCTGATCACGCTGATGGCCGCCAAGGATGGATTGATTTAGTACCCAGACGATCTAACATACTCGAATTCCACCACCGGCCCGTCCGCCTGGATGGGCCGCGTTTTGATCTAAGGCAGGTGAGGCCATGGCCAAGAAATCGGTTCGCGACCTGAACGTGCGAGGCCGACGCGTGCTCATCCGTGCCGACCTGAACGTACCGCTCGACAAACAACGCCAGGTGACGGACGACCGTCGCATCCGCATGTTCCTGCCCACGCTGGAGCACGTCATCAAGAACGGCGGTCGGGCGATCACGATGAGTCACCTCGGCCGGCCCACGGGCGACCCGGCGCAGGACGCCAAGTACTCCCTCAAGCCGGTCGCCGAGCGCATGGGACAGCTCCTGGGCCGACCGGTCAAGTTCGTGCCCGCCAGCGTCGGGTCCGCCGCGGCCGAGGCCGTCGCGCAGCTCCGGGACGGCGATGTGCTGCTGCTGGAGAACGTCCGTTTCCACGCCGCGGAAACCATCATTGATGAGGCCAAAAAGAACCCCGACAAGAAGCTGACGCCGCAGCAGGACGCCTTGCGGCAGGAGTACGCCAAGGGGCTCGCGGCGCACGGCGAGATGTACGTGAACGACGCGTTTGGGACGTGTCACCGCAAGCACGTCAGCATGTATGACGTGCCCGGGCTGATGCCGGCGGGCCACCGCGTACTCGGGTTCCTGGTCGAGAAAGAGCTGAAGTACCTGGGGGAGGCACTGCAGAACCCGAAACGACCGTTTGTGGCCGTGCTCGGCGGGGCGAAGGTCAGCGACAAGATCGGCATGATCCAGAGCCTGCTGCAGCGCGTGGACCACATCCTGATCGGCGGCGCGATGACGTTCACCTTTTGGGCGGCCCAGGGCCGCACGGTGGGCAAGAGCCTGTGTGAGCGCGACAAGCTCGACCTAGCGCGAACCCTGCTCCAGCAGGCCGGCGCGAAGCTGCACTTGCCGGTGGACTCGGTGGCGGCCACCGAGCTGCGCGAGGGCGTCCGCACGTCCGTCGTGGCCGGCGAGCTGCCGCCGGAGCTGATGGGCCTCGATGTCGGTCCCCAGACGTTGGAGGAATTCGGGCAGTTCATCCGCACGGCCGGCACCATTATCTGGAACGGCCCGCTGGGCGCGTTTGAGACCCCGCCGTTCGAAGCCGCCACGTTCGCCCTGGCCCGCCTGATCGCCGAGGCGACGGACCGCGGGGCCGTGTCGGTGATCGGCGGCGGTGACAGCGCGGCGGCGGTGGAGCAAGCGGGGCTGGCGGAGCGCGTGACGCACATCAGCACGGGGGGCGGCGCGTCGCTCGAGTTCCTGGAAGGCAAGCGCTTCGGTCCCATTGAAGTGCTGGACGACGTGTAAGTACCGATTATGCACTTGGCGCGTCCAATCCGAATTGCTCCGTCGGTCCTCAATGCCGACTTCGGCCGGCTCGCCGAGCAAGTCGCGCAGGTCGAAGCCGCCGGGGCGGACCTGCTCCATCTGGACGTGATGGACGGCCACTTCGTGCCGAACCTCTCGCTCGGCGTGCCGGTGGTGGCGGGCATCGCGCAGCACACGAACCTGTTTCTCGACGTGCACCTGATGATCACCGACCCGGCGAAGTACGCCCCAGCCTTCGTCGACGCCGGGGCCGGCAGCATCACGTTTCATATCGAGGTCGCGGACCGGCCGCGGGAGCTGGTCCGGCAACTCCGCGGCCTGGGCGTGAAGGTGGGCGTGTCGCTCAACCCAGGCACGCCGGCCGAGGACGTCCTGGAGATCATCGAGCACGTGGACATCGTGCTGGTCATGACTGTGTGGCCGGGCTTCGGCGGGCAACGGTTCATGGAGGATTGTCTAGGCAAGATCGCGGTGCTGGCCGAGCAGTTGGGGGGCCACCAGTGGCTGGAGGTGGATGGCGGCCTCAACCTCGAGACCGTGCCGCGAGCGGTGGCGGCGGGGGCGGACACGCTGATCATTGGCTCGGCCATTTTCGGGGCGGACGACCCGGCGGCGGCCCTGTACGCGCTACGGAAGGCAGCGCAGGGCGCGCTGCCGTCGGCGGAGCAACGGGCATGAAGGTCGTGCTGATACCTTGCGGAGCCACGGAGTGGCACGAGGAGGGCCGGTTGCTCGGGCGCGTCGAGTTGCCGCTGACGAGCGCCGGTAGCGAGCGCTGTCTGCAATGGGTGCCGCGGCTTCACTCCCTCGGACTGCGCCGGATTCTGCACGCGCCGGATGAGCTGGCGACGCAAACGGCGGCGCTCCTGGCGCGGCAGCTCGCCGTGCCCACCAAAGCGCTCGAGGCGCTGGCCGAGGTGGATCTTGGCCTGTGGACGGGGCTCACCGAGGCGCAGCTCAAGACCCGCTTCGCTTCCGCCCATCGCGAGCTGCGCGAGGCCCCGCTGAACGTGAATCCCCCGGGCGGCGAGAGTCTGCGGGCCGCGGCGGAGCGTCTCTGCACGTGCATTCGCAAGCAGTTCCGGAAGAACGCGACCAGCGCCCTCGGGGTGGTGGTGCGGCCCTTTGGCTTCGCACTGGCGAAGTCAGGGCTGGCAGGCAGTGAGCTAGGGGACCTGTGGGAGAGCACCCGCAACGCCAACGAACCGATGGTCATCGATTGCGCGGCAGGCACGGGGCCGTCGGCGACGCCCTAGGTCGCCGCCCCTGAAGGGAAGAGCACATGCCCGAGAGCACTGGTCAAACTCGCCGCAACGTGGATGTCCCTGAGGGGCTCTGGATTCGCTGCGTCAAATGCGGTGCGATGATCTATCGCCGCATTCTGGAGGAGGGCCTGCACGTCTGTCCCGAGTGCGACTATCACTACCGGATCGACGCGCGGACGCGGATCGCGCAGTTGAATGATCCCGGCACCTTCGAAGAGTTCCTGTCCGATCTGGAGTCCAGCGATCCCCTCGAATTCGTTGACCGCATCAGCTACCGCGAGCGCCTGGCCAAGACCAAGGAGGAAACCGGCGAATCGGAAGCGATCGTCGTCGGCAAGGGGTTCATCAAAGGCCGCCCCGTGATCCTGGGCGTGATGAACCCCTTCTTCATCATGGGCTCGATGGGCGCCGTGGTCGGCGAAAAGGTCGCCGCGGCCGCCGAGCGCGCCGCCACCGAGGGCCTGCCCCTGCTGATGATCACGTGCAGCGGCGGCGCCCGCATGATGGAAGGCATGGTCTCCCTGAGCCAAATGGCTAAGACCTCGGCGGCGGTGGCCCGGTTTGACGACTCCGGCGGCCTGTACATTGTGGTGATGACCGATCCGACGACCGCCGGCGTGGCCGCCAGCTTCGCCTTCCTCGGCGACGTCACCTTGGCGGAACCCGGGGCCCTGATCGGTTTCGCCGGCCCGCGTGTGATCGCGAACACCATCAAGACCACGCTGCCGGAGGGCTTTCAGAAGGCCGAGTTCATGCTGGAGCACGGCTTCGTGGACCGTATCGTGCACCGCCGCGACCTGCGCAGCGAGATCGCGCGGATCATCGACTACTGCAACAAGTAGGACGTGGTATGCTGGCGGCAATCACCTGGCAGTGGGTCGTCAGCGAGCTGCAGCGCCCGCTGGTGATCTTCGGCTTCGCCGGACAGTTCATCTTCTTCCTGCGGTTTGCCGTCCAGTGGTTCGCCTCCGAGCGCCGCGGCCGGAGCCACATCCCGATTGCGTTCTGGTACCTGAGCCTGATCGGCGGCGCGATGTCGTTCCTGTACGCCGCCCTCAAGCCCGACCTGGTCTTCATGACCGCCCAGGCGCTGGGCCTGCTGATCTACATTCGCAACCTGATGCTGATCTACCGGCGGCGCAGCCGCGTGCAGGGACGCCGGCAGCGCCGTGCGCTGATCGCGAACGGCGAGAGTCTGGAGGACGTTTCCGAAGTCATCTAGCCGTCTGCGGATAGAATATAGTGCACCGGCGTGCGACCGCGATCGGTACGCGCGCGGAGGGTGAAGCCGTGGGCTGGCAGGAGCGCGACTATTCCGACGAGTCGTACGGCGACCCGGTGTCGACGACCTGGGGAATACGCCGGCCGCCCAACGGCGTGCTCGGGCTGATGATTCTCCACGGCGTGGCGTTCCTCCTGATGCTGGCATTGCAGCGCGGGGACGGAGAGGCGGTCGCCGCGCTCTTCGTGCTTTCGGGTAGCGCGGCTCATCCGCTCGGCATCCTGCTGCACCCGCTGGGGACCGCGAGCGTGCTGTCGGCGCTCTTCGTCATCCTGGCGCTCTGGTCGCTGGGTGGACGGCTGGCGCCGCGCGTCGGCCTGCGGCGGCTGGTCGTGCTCTACGTGGCCGGCAACCTGACGGCCGGCGTGGCGTATTGGGGCGTCGCGCGCGGGTGGCCGACGCTGGCCGGTGCGCCGCTCGACTATCCGGTCGGGGCCCTGGCGGCGTGGTGTGTGCTGGCCGGGACGCGCCTGCGCGACGATGCGGTCCAGATTCTCGGACGAGTCACGAGCGCGGCGAAGGTGTACGCGATTTGCGGAGCCATCGTCGTAGGGCTGGCGGCGCTGGACGCGCGTCAGGGCATCGTCGCCTGGCTCGCCGGGGTGCTCGCGGGCGGGTTGTGTGCTGTCGTGCTCGAACGGGGGCCCGGGCTGCCCAAGCTGCGCCCCCGCGCCTGGCGCCGCGTCGTGCGCCCATCGATCCCGCGGTCGGTCCTCCAGCCGCCGCCCGACGAGCCCGACATTGACGACCTCCTGGCCAAGATCAGCCGGGAGGGGCTGGAGTCGCTGACCGACGCAGAGCGGCGACGGTTGGAGGCGGCCCGCCGGGCGAAGTTGCGCCGGTCGCATTGAGCGGGCGCGGAGTGGCGCCAACGTTCCGTCGGCCGCTGGACGGGGTTATAATCCGCAGGCGAAGCCTATGGTGCCAATCACGGTCAACGGTGAGCCCCAGATGGTCGTCGAGGACGCCACGGTTGCCGACCTGGTGACCACGTTCAACCTCGCGCCGGAGCGCGTTGCGGTCGAAGTCAACGCGCACCTCGTGCGACGCGCGGAGTACGCCAAGACGCGGCTTAGCCAGGGGGACCGCGTCGAGATCGTGACCCTGGTGGGAGGTGGTTGATGGAGATTCCACCGCTCAAGATCGCGGATTTCACCCTCCGGTCGCGGCTGTTCGTGGGCACGGGCAAGTACCTGCGCAACGGCGAGCCGGATTACGAACTGATGCGCGATGCGCTGGCGGCGTCCGGCTGCGCCGTGGTGACCGTCGCCGTCCGCCGGGAGCGGCTGTACGACAAACAGGGCCGCAGCCTGCTCGATTTCCTGGACCTGAAGCGCTACACGATCCTACCGAACACGGCGGGCTGCTTCAGCGCAGAGGATGCGGTGCGGGCAGCGCGGCTGGGGCAGGAGCTGCTCCAAGGACTGGACAACCCCGGGGCGCGCTGGGTCAAGCTCGAAGTGCTCGGCGACAAGAAGACGCTGCTGCCTGACCCGGTCGAAACGCTCCGCGCGGCCGAGACACTGCTGAAAGAGGGCTTCATCGTCCTGGCGTACGCGAACGACGATCCGATCCTATGCCAGCGGCTGAAGGCCGCCGGCTGTGCGAGCGTGATGCCGCTGGGCTCGCCGATCGGCAGCGGCCAGGGGGTGCTGAACCCCAACAACATCCGCATCATTCTCGAGCAACTGAAGGAGAACGACCTGGACTATCCGGTGATTGTGGATGCCGGAGTCGGCACGGCCTCCGACGTCACCGTCGCGATGGAGCTGGGCGCCGACGGCGTGCTGCTCAACACGGGCGTGGCCGGCGCGCGGGACCCGGTGCTGATGGCCCGCGCCATGCAGCACGCGCTCGAGGCCGGGTACTGGGCGTTCCGCGCCGGGCGCATCCCGCGCAAGCTCTACGCGACCGCGTCGTCGCCGCTGGAGGGACGGATTGCACCGCATACCGCCCACTGACGACGGAGTCGGGCTGCCGGCCGAGGAAATCCTGATGCCGGCGCCGGAAGCGGTCCGCCCCGTGACACCCGGCGCACTGAGTCCGGTCAACCGCCTGCCGCGCCGCCGCCGCAATCAGATCTGCATCACCATCATCGCCCTGGGCCTGCTGAACTACCTGACGTACACGTTGAGCTACGCGGCCCTGGGCGGGGATGCGCAGAACGGCTATCGCGCCCGGATCGAGAACGAGAAGGGCGGCCGCACGTGGGCCTACTACGTGCGGGGGCATTTCATCCATTCGCTGAGCGGGCGCGAGCGCGCGGTGAGCCGCGGCGCCTGGATTTACAGCTTCGTGCACTCCATCTCGGTGCCGCTGACCTCCGGGGCCATGATCATCAGCATGCTCGTCCTGGCGCGCCCGCACATCCTGGCGACGATGCGCGGCGGCTGGTTCAGCGGTCAGACGTTTGTGGTCGCTTTCGGCACGATCGTCATCCTGGCCACGGTGGCCGTGACGGCGCTGTTTTCCTGGAACTTCGTCGAGGCCCTCAGCGGCCCCTAGCGGCCGGCGGCTCGCCGGCCGTGGAAGGCTCACGGCCGATCCGCCGCGGCGGACCGTGCCGCCCGGAGGCCCCCATGCTGGTGGCGGACTGGCTGGCACCCGCAGGCCTCATCGCCCAACGTCTGCCCGGGTTCGAGGTGCGCCCGGAACAGACGGCGATGGCCGAGGCGGTGGCCCGCGCGTTCAACGAACAGCGGCACTGGGCGGTCGAGGCCGGCACGGGCGTGGGCAAGACGTTCGCGTACCTGCTGCCGGCCATCGAGCAAATCGTGCAGCACAAGCGCCGGGTGGTCGTCAGCACCCACACCATCGCACTCCAGGAACAGCTCATCCACAAGGACGTGCCGTTCCTGCAGGCCGCATTGGGGGAGCCCTTCCAGGCCGAGCTCGTCAAGGGCCGCCACAACTACCTGAGTGTCCGGCGGCTCCAGGGGGTCAGCGCGCGACAGAAGTCCCTCTTCAACAACATGCGCTTGCGCAGCGCGCTGCACGTAATCGAGGACTGGGCCTACCATACCGCGGACGGCTCGCTCAGCGATCTGCCCGAACCACCCCCCGGGGAAATCTGGGAGAAGGTCCGCAGCGAGCACAACAACTGCCTGGGGCGGCGCTGCCCGACCTACGACGTTTGTTTCTACCAGCGCGCCCGGCGCCGCGCCGAGGCCGCCGACCTGCTGGTCGTTAACCACGCGCTGCTGATCTCCGACCTGATCCTGCGCCGCGAGAGCGCCAGCGTGCTGCCCGATTACGACCTGGCCATCATCGATGAGGCCCATACGCTCGAGCAGGTAGCGTCGTCGCAGCTCGGCACCAGCGTCTCCCACGGCCAGGTGCAGCACCTGCTGGCCGGCCTCTTCAACGAGCGCACCGGCAAAGGGTACCTCGCATCCGTCGACGGCGACGAACACCGCCAGAAGGTCATCGCCGCCCAGGCGGCCGGCACCGAGTTCTTCCATGAGCTGCGCGACTGGCAGCGGACCCGGGGTCGCTCCAACGGCCGCCTGGTGACGCCGCCGCCGGTCAAGAATCCCCTCTCGCCGGCGTTGTCGGCGCTCGCGCGGGCCCTGGACGCACTGAGGAAGTCGCTGCCGCGCGAAGAGGATCGCCACGAGCTGGGCTCGTACGTCGATCGGGCCGGCGAGCTGGCTGCGGCACTCGAGAGCCTGCTGGCGCAGGCGTACGCCGAGCACGTGTACTGGGTCGAGCTGGAAGCCGGGCGTACGGCGCAGGTGGCGTTGTGCGCGGCGCCGCTCGACGTCGCGCCGCTGCTGCGCGAGCTCTTGTTCGAGCGCGTCCCCAGCGTGGTTCTGACCAGCGCCACGCTGGCGGCGGCCACGGACAACCGGTTCGATTACCTGCTGGGCCGGCTGGGCGTGCCCGAAGCCGAGACGTTGCGCCTGGGCTCGCCGTTTGACTTCGAGCAGCAGGCCATCGTGCACGTCGAGGCGGGTTTGCCCGATCCGTCGGCCGAGGGCGAGTTCACCGCCGCCGCGGCCCGCGCCGTGGCGTACTACCTGCGCCAGAGCGCGGGGCGCGCGTTTGTCCTGTTCACCAGCTACAAGATGCTGAATGAGGTCGCCAAGGCTGTGCGCGATGAGCTTGCGGTCGAGGGCTATACCTTCCTCGTGCAAGGTGAATCGCTGCCGCGCTCCAAGATGCTGGACCAGTTCCGCCGGACATCGCGCGCGGTCCTTTTCGGCACGGACAGTTTCTGGCAGGGGGTCGACGTGGTGGGCGAAGCGCTGTCGAACGTCACGATCGTCAAGCTGCCCTTCGCGGTGCCCGACCGCCCCACGGTCGAGGCCCGCATCGACCTGATCCGCCAGCGCGGCGGGAGTCCGTTCAACGACTACCAGCTTCCGGAAGCGGTGCTCAAGTTCCGCCAGGGTTTCGGGCGGCTGATCCGCAGCAAGAACGACCGTGGCATCGTGGTGATTCTCGATCCGCGGGTGATCCGCAAGCCGTACGGCCGCCGTTTCCTCGCCAGCCTACCCCCCTGCAAGGTAGAGGTTTCACAACGGCCGTGGTGATGCGCGTCGTGTGCCGCAGGCGTGCAGATCGCTAGCGCCGTTTGGCCCGGTAGCAATCGCGGCAGTACACGGGCCGGCCCTGGCTGGGCTTGAACGGAACGGTGGTCGTCGCCCCGCAGGCGGCACACACGGCTTCGTAGGACTCGCGGGCCGGCCCACCGCGGCCGCCGCCGCCAGCACCGCCACCACCGCCGCTGTGCGGCGGCCGCGGCGGGCGGGGGGCCGGGCTGTCGGACCGCCGCTTCTCGCGGCACTCGCGGCAGCGCTTGGGCTCATGGGAAAAACCACGCTCGGCATAGCGGGCTTGGTCTTCGGCCGAGTGCACGAATTCCTGGCCGCATTCTTCACAGATGAGTTTCTTCTCTTCAAACGCCATGTTGAGGCTCCTAGGAGCGTGGGGGTGGGCCCGCCAGATGGCCCGTTCGCATTAGCCCGCGGCACGCGTTTCCCGTGAGTATGACCGCGGGACGCCCGCGGGTCAATCCGCGACCGGCGTTTCAGGTTGATTCCCGCACCCGCGCTGCGCAGGCTGGCAGGCTCCCGACCGGAGCACGGGGGCGGCCCCGTGGCCCTGGCCTGTGCCAGCGGCAGGGCGGCGATCCACGCGACGCCGGCCAAGTTGGCCAAGCAGGGCGATCGTGTGGTACGCAACGAAGCCGTTGAAACCCAAAAGGAGGGGCATTCTCGGTCGGCAGGGAATCATCGGGAGGCACGGCGCACGCCGCGTTGCCCGCCGCTTCGCAACCGCGTATACTGCGGATTCGCGGGAATGCCGGAAACAACAAGGTGCCCGCACCGCACTGCAAGGAGAGTGTCATGCCGGACCGTGGGTTCGAAACGCTGGCCATTCACGAAGGGCATGAGAACTTCCAGCCCGATTCGATGTCCACGCCGATCTTCCAGAGCGTCGCCTATCCCTACGTCGACGCCCGGGAGGCTGCCGCGATCTCACTCGGCGACAAACCCGGCTTCACCTACGGTCGCTGGGATAACCCGACCGTGCAAGTTTTCGAGAAGCGCATGGCGGCCCTGGAAGGGACCGAGGCCGCGATCGCGACGGCGTCCGGGATGTCCGCCATTTTCCTGCTCACGCATTATCTGCTCGAAGCGGGCGATGAGTTCGTTTCCTCGAACCGCGTCTACGGCGGCACGTTCGGGCTGTTTAGCGAAGGTTTCCGGAAGATGGGCGCCAAGGTGAATTGGGTCACCAGCCCCGAGTCGCTCGACGCGTGGGCGTCCGCGATCACGCCGCGCACGAAGTTCCTGTTCGTGGAAAGCCCCAGCAACCCAGGCCTGTTCGTGGGCGACATCCCGGCGCTGGCGGCCTTGGCCAGGAAGCATCGGATTCCCCTGATCGCGGACAACACCATCTGCACGCCCGCGTTACAGCGCCCGACGACCCTCGGGGCGACCCTCGTCGTGCATTCGACGACCAAGTACATCTCCGGGAACGCATCGAGTCTGGGCGGGATCGTCTGTGGCCCGCGGGAGGTGGTCGAGGGAATCCGCCGCGGTTGCATGCGTTACCTCGGTCCGGCGATGTCGCCTTTCCATGCCTGGCTGAACCTGAATAGTCTGGAGACGCTGGCGCTGCGAATGGATCGGCATTGCAGCAACGCGCTGGCACTCGCGCACTTTCTGGAAAAGCACCCCCTGGTCAAGACGGTCAACTACCCCGGGCTGGACTCCAACCCGTTCCACGCGGTCGGCCGGAAGCAGATGAAGGGGTTCAGCTCGCTGCTGTCGTTTGAGATCAAGGGGACGTACGACGACGCCGTCAAGATCATCGATTCACTCGAGCTGATGCTGCATGCGACCCACCTGGGCACCGCCAAGACCATCGTGACGCATCCGGCCTCTACGACGCATGCCGCCATGGGGGCGGAGGAGCTCCGGAAAGCGGGCATACCGCCGACACTGATCCGCATCTCCGTGGGTCTCGAAACCGAGGCGGACCTCATCGCGGACATCGAACAGGCGCTCGAAAAGGTCCGCGGTAAGGTGGCGCGCCCCGTAGGCGCACGTTGAGCTGGCGGATCGGTCAGACGGGGCCCGGCCGCCACCTGGCCGGGAGGATGCTCATTCGATGTTCGACGCGTTGAGCAATAAGCTCGGCGACATCTTCCAGAGCCTGCGCGGCCGTGGGCGGATCAGCGAGGCCAATGTCCGCGACGCGATGCAGGAGATTCGCACGGCCCTGCTCGAGGCCGACGTGCACGTCGAGGTGGCCCGGCAGTTCTGCGACGCCTGCCTGGAAAAGGCCCTGGGCCTGCAAGTCATTGAGACGCTGCGCCCCGAGCAGGTCATGGTCAAGGTGGTGCACGACGAGCTGGTCCGCCTGATGGGTCCGATCGACACGCGCATCCCCTTCGTCTCCCAGCCGCCGACGATCATCCTCATGGCTGGCCTCCAGGGCTCCGGCAAGACGACCACCTGCGCCAAGCTCGCCCGCTACTGCATGCAGCGCGGCAAAAAGCCCCTGCTCGTCGCGGCGGACCTCAAACGCCCCGCGGCCATCGACCAGCTCGAAGTCCTCGGCCGGCAGCTCGAAGTGCCGGTTTACACCGAGCGCGATCACCAGAACGCAGTCAAGGTGTGCCGGAACGCCATCGCCGAGTCGCGGCAACGCGACCGCGACGTGGTGATTCTGGACACCGCCGGCCGGTTGGCGATCGACGAAGAGATGATGACCGAGATCTCGCAGATCGCGACCGCCACCTCGCCGCACCAGATCTACCTGGTGCTCGACGCGATGACCGGTCAGGACGCGGTCAATACGGCCAAGGCGTTCGACGAGCGCCTGGAGCTGGACGGGGCGATCCTGACGAAGTTCGACTCCGACACGCGTGGCGGGGCGGCGCTGTCGGTGAAGTCGGTCACCGGTAAGCCGATCAAGTTCATCGGCGTGGGCGAGAAGCTCGACGCGCTGGAGGAATTCCACGCGGAGCGCATCGCCGGCCGGATCCTCGGCATGGGCGATGTGGTGTCGCTGGTCGAGAAGGCCCAGCAGTCGTTCGACGCCGAGCAGGTGGCCAAGACGCAGGAGAAGATGGCCAAGGGTGTGCTCGGGCTGGACGACTTCCTCAGCCAGCTCGAGGGCATGCGCAAGATGGGGCCGATGAAGTCGGTCCTGAAGATGATCCCCGGTGTCGGGTCGGCGATGGGCGACATGGACATGCCGGACGAAGATCTTGACCGCGTGCGCGGCATCGTGCATTCCATGACGCCGCGGGAACGGCGGAACCCGGACATCATCGAGGCGTCGCGGCGGCGGCGGATCGCGAAGGGGGCGGGCGTCGAGCCGCAGGAAGTCAGCGGGCTGGTGAAGCAGTTCCTGCAGATGCGGGGGATCATGAAGCAGATGGCGGGGCTGGGCATGGGCGGCCGGCTGAAGATGACGCAGCAGCTCGCGAAGATGGGCCTGATGGACGGCTCCGTGCCGCGGCTGAAGAAAGGCACCACGAAGTACCAGGCCCGCCGCGAGGAACGCAGGAAGCGGCGGCGGCGACGGTAGCGGCGCGGAAAAAACGGGGACAGGCACCGCGGGAACGCCTCTCCGGCATAGCAGACGCGGTTGGCGCGGAGCCAGTCCCCGTTTTTTTCTCACGCCTGCCCGGCGTGGCGGGTGGCCGACGTCGGCGTCCGATAGAAACCGCATTGGGGCGCTGTGGGCTCAAGGTGATCAACGCGCTCAAATTTCTGCACCCCCCGGTTGATCATGTTGGTTATCGGGACGTTGGGAGCGGGCAGAAAGGCACACAGGGACGGAGGCACGGAGCCACAGGGCGGGTATCGGACGGCGCGGGGTGTAGTGCATCTAGGAAGGATAGGACACGGGGGCGGCGGGGCAAGGGGGTGAGGGTTTTGGGTGCAGGGTTGGTGGCCTGGGATGGAGATTGGCGGCGAATGTCGAGGTGACTGGCCGAAGTCGGCCGGCCGGCCCGTCCGGCGCGGCGGACGTGGCGGGCTCTGATCGGGACTGTTAGAATGGCTGTATGGTGACGCACACGAAGCTAGCCGAGTTGCTTGAGTTAAGTGCCGCGGAGCGACTCCTCCTGGTCGAGGACCTCTGGGACAGCATTGCCGCCACGCCCGAGTCGGTGCCAGTGACCGACGCTCAGCGGCGTGAGCTGGATGCGCGTTGGGCGGCCTGCGAGCGTGATCCGCAGGCGGGTTCCGATTGGGAGGCGGTCAAGCGGCGCTCGCCCAGATGGGCCTGATGGACGGCGGCATTCCGAAGATGAAGAAGGGCTCGACGAAATACCAGCCGCGGCGTGAGGAACGGAAGAAACGGCGGCAAAGACGGTAGGCGCGGTTCGGAACGCCTTCTGTCCCCGGGAAGAGGTTCCGGATGCCTTCTCTTTCCTCATGCCGTGCCCAAGAAGCGGGTCACTCACGCCACTGCTATGGCGGCGGTCCCGTGAAGTGCTGCTGGAAGACGGCAAAGTCGGCCAGATCCACGTCGCCGTCGGCGCCGTCCAGGTCCGCCCCTCCACATTCGGGGGGCGCTTCGACGCCCGGCGCGGTGATACAGCTTGCGAAGATCGAGAAATCGGTCCAATCGACGTACCCGTCGCCGTCGAGGTCGCCTACCGGCCCGCAGATGTCGGGGAAGCCGTCGCCGTCCCAATCCTCGCAGTCGGTGCCGTCGCCCATGAACTGGCCGCCCAAGTCGTCGCAACTGAATGGGAACGTGAGATCGCAGAGATACGGCGTCCGGCAGCACGCGCCGATGGGGAGTTGCTCGCAAACGTCCGCCAAATCGTTTCCATTCAGATTCGCGCAATCCGTTCCGGGCCCCATATGCTCGCCGAGATAGAACTGCTCACACGTTAGCGGATCGACCACGGTGCAGCCGAGCACAACGTACCAGTAGCAGCACGCCCCCCAGTCTGGCGGCTCACAGATATCAGGGACCAGGTTGCCGTTTGTGTCCTCGCACGTCGTGCCAGCCCCCATCCACTGGCCACCGATCATGTTCACGCACCAATATTCGGTCATCGGGAGGCACTCCGTTCCTGGGCCGGTGCAGCACGCGCCCAACGGCGGGGGCTCACAAACATCCGCCGTGCCGTCGTCGTCGTCATCCGCGCACGTGCTCTCCAGTCCATGCCACTGGCCTGTCAGTAGCCAGGTACAGGTGTACTGGTCGACCTCGGCACAATCGGCACCGTCCGGCCCGTAGCAGCACGCCGCGGGCTCACACGCGTCGAACATCTCGTTCTGGTTCACGTCCTCGCAAGTAGTGGCCGCGCCCATCCAGTGGCCCAGTAACACCTGCGTGCACGTAGCCCAGTCTGTTACGGTGCACTCTTGCCCCGACTCGCCATAGCAGCACGCCCCGCCCAGCGCCTCGCACACATCTGCCAGGCCGTTTTGGTCTACGTCTTCGCAGTCGCTCCCGGGACCGAACCACTGGCCGAAGAAGCCGCCCTGGTTTTCGCACATTATCTGGGCCGTCACGACGCAGTACAGCGGGCCCCCTGGCTCCTCGTCGTAGCAGCAGGCTCCCATGACGACCAGCGGCTCACACTCATCAGCGATTTTGTTGCCGTTTGCGTCGTCACAGACGGTGCCCGCTCCCATCCACACACCGTCCACATACTCCGTTCCGCAATTGTCATACCAGCCTTCAGAGCAGTTGATAAACTCCTCGCCGTAGCAACACACTCCGTGCCCGCAGAAGTCCGGCCCCTCGACGTCATCGTCATCGTCGCAGTCGGTGCCTGGCCCCACCCACCGCCATACCCCGACCGGTTCGTTTTGACATTCATTGAAGTCCTCCACCACGCATCCGTCTCCTCCCTCCTCCTGGCAGCAGGCCCCCAGCTCGCAGACGTCGGCGATCCCGCTCCCGTCGCCGTCGTTGCAGTCCGTGCCCGGCCCCACCCACTCACCCCAGTAGGGCGCGAACCGACATGTGACCTCGTCCGTTATAATGCACTCGCCCAACTCCCCGTAGCAGCAGGCCCCCAGCTCATCGCGGGGCCCACCCTGCATGTAGCGCTCGCGCCAGATCCGGTAGTCCAGCAGGGTCGTGCAACCGTCCCCGTCACAGTCCGCCGCCGGGTTGTACCCGGGCTCGCCCGCGTAGTGCCCGAACGCCACCAGGAACAACTGGTAGTCGTCTAGGTCCACGTCGCGGTCAAAGTCGAGGTCGCCGCAAACGTAGCCCCGCGGGCCGAAACTGTGATTGACTCCCGCCGGGGCCGGCACGAAACCCGCGTTCGGCTCCGGGGCGTTGCCTTGGCTATAACCGCTCCTTCCGCGGGCCACGACGGAGCCGTGACTATCCTGCGCCGCGACAATCCGCGCCCCCAGCAGGGCCATCACCACCAACCCGCCTAGCACTGCCAGCGCGCGCCCTGCAACCTTGACGTGTGTTCGCATGTTCCGTCTCCTTCCCGCGCGCGCCAAACCGCAATCGATGTGCACAGAGATCCTGCCGAGTTGCGCCGCATCGGCGGGCGGGAAATGGCCGCTCGGCAGGGGACAAGCCCGTGCATGGCAGTATACCGCGCAGCGGCCCAAGAACCAAACGCGTCCAGAGCCTCATCGTCGTGGTCCGCGATGCCTCAGACGAACAGCCGACCCGTCGCTCAGTTCGAGCATTTCATGCCATGGCTTGCTGGCGATTCGCGTTCTGATTGGAGCCCCGAACGGGGCGATCGAGTGTAGCCACGCGGCTCGAGCCCGTGGAATCGAGCGTATTGCCCCCGTCGGAGCCCAGCGAGGGGCGAGTGAGCGCTTCAATCGCCCCCGGCGGGGGCTCGCTGCCATCCAACGCGTGACTGCCTACCACGGGCTAGCGCCGCTTTCCACGGGCTCGCGCCCGAGGCTACTCACAAGCGCCCGCGGCGCGGGCTCGGGGAGTGCCCGCGCATGCCCACCACGGGCTCGCGCCCGTGGCTAGTCCCAGACGCCCCTGCGGGGCTGGGCCCGACGCTCGGCGGCAAGCGCTGCGGGTGCCACGGCCGCAATGCGCCGGGTAAAATCGCGGCATGGCCACTCGGCACAAGCCAATCGCGCTGCCACAACACGCGGACGCAGGTCGGCGCGAGCTGCTGCTGGGACTCGTCTTCTTGGCCGCGCTCGCGATCCGTGGGCTGCATCTCTGGGGCCAGGCGCGGAACAATCCGTTCTTCTACGCCCCAACGATGGACGAAGAGGTCCACCACGAGTGGGCGCAGCGCATCGCGTCCGGCGCGGGCCTCGGCCCGCAGCCGTTCTTCCGCGCCCCGCTCTATTACTACCTGCTCGCCGGGCTGTACATGCTGTGCGGCCCGAGCCTGGCGGTGGCCCGCGCGGCGGGTTGCGTGCTGGGCGCGGCCACGTGCTACTTGATCGCGCGGCTGGGGGTGACGCTCGACCGCTTCAGCACCGGCTTGCTCGCCGGACTGATCGCCGCCTTTTACTGGCCCTTCATTCATTTTGACGGTTTGCTGCTTACGGTCGGGCTGGAGACTTTCCTAGGCGTGCTGCTCCTGTTGTTGCTGCAGCGAGCCGTGGAGCGCGACGCGCGGCTGTTGTTTCTGCTGAGCGGCGTGGTGTGGGGTCTGGCCGCCATCACGCGCCCGACGATCCTGGCGCTCGCACCCGCCCTCGTGTGGTGGGTGTGGGCAATGGGGCGATGGACAGCGCGCGGCCTATTACGGCCGGTGCAGAGCCCGGCCGCTACTTCCCCTGCGGAGCCGGCCCGTGCCACGCCTGAAACCGCTCGCTTCCGCTCGCGGCGCGGACCTCTGCGAGCCACCGCTTTGGTGTTTGCCGGGGCCGCCATTGCGATCCTGCCGGTCACAATTCGCAACCGCGTGGTCGGGGGCGAATGGGTGTTGATCGCGTCGAACGGCGGGGTGAACTTCTACATCGGCAACAACGCGCAGGCCGACGGCGTCGCGGCCATCGTGCCCGGCACGCGCGCGGACTGGCGGGGGGGCTACGAAGATACTCACCGCATCCCGGAGGTCGAGCTGGGCCGCAAGCTCAGCGAAGGCGAAGTGTCCAGCTACTGGTTTCACAAGGGCCTGGATTGGATCCGCGCCAACCCGCTCGCGTGGCTCAAGCTCACGATGAAGAAGTTCCGCCTGTTCTGGAGTCCGGTCGAGATTCCCAACAACCAGCCGGATTGGTTTTTTGCCTGGCTGTCCGAAACTTCCGTCGTGTATTGGATCGGCTTCCCGGTCGTGGCCGGGCTCGGTCTGGCCAGCCTCGGCCTGCTGGCCCGCGAATGGCGCACCTGGTCGTTGCCGCTGCTCTACGGGCTCATCACGCTGGCGACCGTCGTGGCGTTCTTCTGTCCCGGACGCTACCGCCTGCCGCTGGTGCCGGTCCTCATCCTGTTGGCGGCCGCGGGGCTGGTCCGTCTGCCGGGCCTGTGGCGCACCCGGCGTGTCGGGCCGCTGACGGCCTACGCGGCCTGCGGCGGTCTGGCCGCGGTGTTCCTGGTCACCAACCCACCGGATCGGGCGAAGCACTGGCGCGAGACCGAGGGGCGGGCCCGCTACGACCTCGCGATGTACTACACGTCGGGCAGCCAGGAGCAGCCGGAGTTGCGCGAGAAGGTCATTGTGAATCTGCGTGAGGCGGTACGGTTGCGTCCCAACGATCCCTACGCACGCACGGCCCTGGGAGTCTGGCTACTGAAACACGACCGCCAGGATGAGGCGGGGCAAGCGCTGACCCGCGCCGTGGAGCTCAATCCACAAAACGCGGAAGCCCAGGGCTACTATGCCGACTACCTGTATACGGCCGGGCGCCTGGCCGAAGCGGCGGAGCACTACCAGCGCGCGACCGAGCTGAACCCCACCTGGCCGAATCCACATACGTCGCTCGGGTACGTTTTGGCCAGACTCGGCCATGTGGACGAAGCCTGCAATCACCTCGAAACCTCGCTGCGCTTCAAGCCCGATCAGCCAGGCGCACAGTTCCAGCTCGGCTTGCTGCTGTCCCAACAGGGGCAGTACGCCGCGGCCAACGGGCAATTCGAGGAAATCCTGAAGCGCGCGCCGACCAACGCCGCGGCGCTGCTCAACTCCGGGACGGCGCTGGCCTCGCTGGGGCGTTACGAGGAAGCCGCGACGCGCTACCGGGACCTGCTGCACCAGGAGCCGGGCAACCCGTCGGCCGCGCAGGGCCTGGCCTTCGCGCTCCAGAAGAGCGGCCAGGTCGCCGCCGCGATCTCTGCCTTGCGCGACGCCCTCGCGCACTGGCCCGACGACGAGCGCCTGTTGCGTGGTCTCGCCTGGCTGCTCGCGACCGCCGCCGATCCCGGCTTACGCGACGGCGCGGCAGCCGTCGCACTGGCCGAGCACGCCATGCAACTCACGCAGCAGCCGAGCGTCGGGCTGCTCAGCGCGCTCGCGGCGGCACTGGCGGAAGCGGGTCAGTTCGAGCGTGCGGTCGCCGTGGCGGAACAAGCCCTGGAGAAGGCCCGCGCCGGAGGGTCGAGCGCGCAGGTTCAAGCCCTCGAAGCCCGCCTCAGGCTGTATCAACAAGGACAGCCGTACCACGAGGGCGAGTGACGGCGTCCGCGGCGCCGGCGCGACAGCCGGAGACTAAGCGCTAGCTTGCCTTTCGCGCGGCCCATCGCCACACTGCGCGGCGAGTAGCGCCCCGGGGCGCGTCAGAGAGAGATCATGCCGTTCATCCGCTGTCCGGCGTGCAACGCGCGGTACAAGGTCTCTGCGGAGGCCGGCGGCAAGTCAGCCAAATGCCTAAAATGCGGGCAGGCTTTCAGCATTCCCGCCCTGACGCGGCGCGAGCCGCCCGTCCGCCGCGGCGGAGCGGATGAGCAGCGCCTGACCGACCTAAGCGCGCTCGGCGCCGGGGAGGCGATCGAGCTGGCGGGTCTGCCGCCGGCGCCGAGCGCCCTGACACCCACGGGGCCGTTGGCTGAGGCCGTGCCCGCGGCCGACGCGCTGACGTACGCGCCGGGTATGACCGGCGAGGCGGCCGCCACGGCGCGGGGCGCGTATGGGGCGTACTTCCGGTCGCTCGCCCAATCGCTGGCATTTCCAGCCCGCGTGGGCGACCTGATCACCTTCGCGATCATCTGGGTCATCCTGATCGCGGGCGAATACGCGGCCTATGGCGGTGCCTGCCTCGGGCTGCTAGTCTCCTTCATCATCACGGGCTGGTACATGTCGTTTCAGCTCAACGTGGTGCTGGGGGCCGCCAACGGCGAGGAAGATCTTCCCACGCTGACGCTCACGGAGGGCTGGTGGGACGACATGGTCGCGCCGTTCCTCAAAATGCTCGCGACCTACATCGTGATTTACCTGCCGGCGGTCATCTTCCTCGTGAGCGCCGCGGGGTGGCAAGTGTTGAGCGGCAGTGCCGTCGTGCGGGCGCCGTGGACGCTGGCGCAGGTCGCGGACGCGAAGACGGCAGCGATCGCCGGCGTGCTGCTGTTGGCAGGCTACTTTCTCTGGCCGATTCTCGTCCTCATCGTCGCGGTGGGCAACGTGATCGGCTTCGTGCGTGTCGATCTGATCGCGCGTACGATTGCCCGGTCACTGGCGGGGTACCTCCTGACAGTGCTCGCCGTGTACGTGAGCCTCGGCTTGAACTTCGGGGCCGCACTGCTCCTGAGGGCCGCGACGACGCGCCAGGGAGGTACGTTAGGCGGGTTGCCGCCGGTCCTGGCCCTGGCCCCGCCCCTGCAGCTTGTCGAGCTCTACTTTACGGTGGTCGCGATGCGTGCCATCGGGTTCTATTACCACCACTTCAAGCACCGGTTCGCCTGGTCGTGGGGTTGACGGCGTGGTGCTCCAGCGAAGGTCAGGCATGGCGCCGCCGGCCAAAACGCAGCCAGCACAGGCCCGCGAGCGTCAGCGGCATCAGCGCTGCTCCCGGCGCCCCACACAGGAGCGGTGTCGCCGGACTCGGCGCGGCCGTCGCGTCTGCCTGCTCGTCGGCGGGCGACTGGCTTAGATCATCCGGCGCGCCGAAGTCGGGTACGCTGCTATAGGTACCATTCCCGGCCGGCTGGCTACCCGACGTGGCATCGCCGGTCTGGTCGCCCGCGGGTTCCTCCAACTCGCGCGGATCGACCAGGATCGGGTTGAGCAGAAAGCCGCGCGTGTGCGTGCCGTCCGAGCCCTTGAGGGTGCCCCAGCCGACGATCACGCCGTCGTCGTTGATGTCCCGGGCCTCGGTCAGCACGATGCTCGGCGTGATCTTCGAGCCGTCCTCGTTGAGCAGGTACAGCAGCGCGCTGAGGTCCTTCATCTCGCCGTCTTCGTAGATGAAGGCCCGGCGTTCCTGCTGCTCGTTCTCGGCCCAGCCGACGATGACGCCGGCGTTATTGATCGCCGACGCAGCGCTGAAGCCGTCGTGTGGGTCGTCGCGCAGCGTGCCCAGGTCGGTCATCGTGCCGTCATGCCAGAAGAAGGCGTGGGTGTAGTGCGCGCCCGACGCCGCGTCGAAGTCGGACTCGCCGACCACCTCGCTGTTGTTGTTGATGTCGCGCCCCCAGCTATTCGACCCGCCGAGCACGCCCAGGTCCGTCATCAGCTCGTTCACGCCGTGGTCGCCCACGAACCACTGGTCGGGGAGGCCATCGCCGTCGCCGTCCAGCGGGGTAAGGAGGAAGGCGTGATAGCTGCCGATCCCGCCGGATGAGAGCGTGTAGGAATACCCGGTCACCTGGCCCGCATCGTTGACCGCAGTCGCACTACTAACCGGGTCCGACGCCGCCAGCGTGCCCAGGTCGATCATCAGATCGTTGACGACATCCTCGTTGAGGTCGGCGACGAATTGGCCGTCGCGCGGCGTGACGAGGAAGGCGTGCGTTTCGCCGTCCTCGCGGTCGGCCCAGCCGACGACGTAGTTGCTGTTGCTGATGCCGACGGCGGCGCTGTCGTAGGCCGTAGCGCAGGGGTTGCCCAGGGTCAGGAGGTTGGCCAGGGCATCGCCCGGGTACGGGGTGGCCAGGTCGGTGAGCACGGCCGGCCGTAGTACGAACGCATTGGTGATGACGAACGTTGGCGGACATTCGATGGCGGTGCGCGCGGTCCCCACGATCTGGCCGCCGTTCGAGATGTCGTAGGCTTCGCTGTAATCCTGATCGAACAGCGGATGTTGCAGGTCGAAATGGACCGTGCCATGCAAGTCGGTGGTAACCCGGTTGTGCCATTGCGCGGAGTGCCGCTTCTCTCCGGCCTCGATCCAGCCGATGACCTGGCCGGTGTTGTTCACGGCGTAGGCCCGACTTTGCCCGTCCGCCTCCGCCCGCAACTCGATCAGCTCATACATAGGGATGAGCTGCGCCCCGTTTTGGGCCACGGCCGCCGCAGAGGCCGCGAGGGCCAACCCCAGACCGAGACCCAGCCGGTAACCGCACGCACTTGCGTATTGCGAAATGGTGATCATTGCTTTGTGCCTGACTTCGGGGTTTACGGAATCAACTCGTTACGAATCCAACTCACGCGATCGGCGTTGACGTCTTCTCCGGAGATTACGGCCACCACGTCGGTATCGCCGTCCCCGTCGAGGTCGCCATAGCCGAGCAGCCCCACGTCGCCCGGCGGGTCGAACGTCACGACGAGGTGGCCTTCCCATTCATCGAGGGGGTTCAGCGTTGGCTTGAAGTACCGCACGGCGCCGTTCGTGCCGCCGACGACGAGCTCGAGTATGCGGTCGTTATCCACGTCGATCGCCTTCACGGCGCGGGGCTCGTATGACTCGAAGTTGACGATGGGCGTTGTGTACCAGTCGTAGCCGCGATCGCTGACATTCTCGGGCTGCACGTACAGGGTCATCTGCATCTGGGTCGGGCTGGTCGCGATGACGTCCACCCGGCCGTCGCCGGTCAGGTCCGCGACGTCGATCGTGAACGCGCCGCGCACGCTGCCGATGCGGTGCTGCACCCAGACCACGCCGGGATCGAGGGCCCCGGGGCCGCCGGGGTTCTCAAACCACGCCACCTGCACGTTCTGGTCGTCGCTCGCGGTGGAGATCAGATCGAGGTCCCCGTCGCCGTCCAGATCGTACGCGCGCAGGTCGCGCGCCCCTTCACGGTCCAGCGTGTTGTGCCGCTCGTGATTGCCAACCAGCACGGCCGTCCAACCCTGGCCATTGGCCGCGCCGCCCGGGTTAATCAGGAGCTGAATCGAGCCCGCAACGATCAGCAGCGGCTGAACGGGCACGTCCGGCTTGGGTTCCAGGCTGACGCGCAGCCGCCGCGAGGCGGCGATGTCGTTGTCACCGTCATTATCGAAGTCCGCCAGCTCGACGCTGGTGTAGCCCTGCTCAACGGTGACGATATAGTTGTCCAGGTTCGCGCCAGGCCCGAGCGCCTGGGCCAGGATCGCGGTCAGCTCATCCTGCGTAATGATCTCCGTGGTGTTGTCGATCAGCTCCAGCGCGCCCTCCGGCTGACCCCACTCGCTCAGCACGTGGGTCCGGTCGGGATCAGACGGGTGATGCAGGTAGACCACGCCGTCCCGCGTCGCCGCGACCAGGTCGAGATTCCCATCGCCGTCGATGTCCGCGACGGCCAGATCGAGCAGGTCCGTCCAGGGGTTCTCGCCGCCGTCCAGCGTGAGGCTGGCGAACTGCACTGTGCCCGGTGGGCCGTAGCTGAGCAGGATCTGCATGACCCCATGGGTGTCCTGGTGGTACCCGACCACCGGGTCCACTTTTCCATCGCCATTGAAGTCGATCAGGATGGGCAGGCGCTCCAGGTCGTCCACGCGGTGCGTGACCGTAGTAACCACGCGTCCCTTAATGAACGTGCGCTCCTGAATCAGCACTTCGGTGAAGGCTTGGTCGGGCTCGGCGGTGAAGACGTTGCCCGCCACGGTGGTCTGACCCCCCAGCCACCAGGGACGGTATTCAGGCGCGCAACCGGCCGCCAGGGCGAGCGGCAGCGCGGTGCCCAGGAGGGCCAGCCGCGCGCGCATCTTGCAGCGGTGCATCAGTGAGGCTCCTTGTGGGCTGGCAGCGCCCATCGGCGTTGGCCCGTGGCCGGCGGTCCGGTGCCGCACCGGTCTCTTGCCGGCGGAAGCCCGGAGCTGCGGACCTCCCAGTCCGAGGAGCTCCACAGACTTCCTTGCTTACTTATCGGGTCGGCACTTTCGGGACGCGGCTTGATATGAGCAGCCGGCGTGTGAATCCGAGCCCGCAGCGCAAGCGAGGTCGAAGGCCAAACCCGCGCTAGCGTTTCGGGCTCTGCGCCGCGGCGCGGCGGGCCCACTGTTCTCGGACGTTGTCCAGAACCGCCGCCACACTGAGCTGCTGCATGCAATGGTGGTGCCCCAGCGGGCACTGCCGCCGGTAGCAGGGCGCGCACGCCAGCGGGAGCGCGACCACGCGGGCCGTCGGGCAATACGGCCCCGTCCGAGCCGGGCTCGTCGGGCCGAAGATCGCCACGAGCGGCTTGCCCAGTGCCGCGGCGAGGTGCATTGGGCCCGAATCGTGGCACACGACGAGGTCGGCCAGCGCAAGGGCCGCGCTCAACTCCCGCAACGACGTGCGGCCGATCAGGTCGATCACCGCAGTCGAGCACTGCGCAAGGATCTGGTCGGCGAAAGCCCGATCAGCCGGCGCGCCGAGCAGGACACAGGGCGGGAAGCCGTCCGCGTGGAGCCGATCGATCAGCTCCGCGAAACGGTCCGCCCGCCAGCGCTTGGTGTCCCAGCGGGCGCCCGGCAGGACAGCGATGAAGCGGGCGACGGGTCGGCCGGCGGCGCCGGCCAGCCGCTCGCGAAGCGCACGCTGCTCCGCGTCGCGCAAACCTAGTGGAAACGCAGGCGGATCAACCTTCAGGCTGAGGGCGCGCGCGAGGTGCAGGTTCTTCTCGACGGCGTGCTGCACGCCGGACGGACAACGCACGCGGCGCGTGTAGAACAGCCACCCAAACTCGCGTGCGTCGGCAAAGCCCACGCGTCGTTCGGCCCCACTCGCCCATGACAAGAAACCGCTGCGGACCAGGCCCTGAAGGTCGACCACGAGGTCGAACCGGCGACGCCGCAGCGTGCGAACAAAGCGGATGAAGTCGGCCAGCACCCGCAGACTTTGCAGCAGGCGGCCGAAATGCCGGCGGTCGAAGGGGATGACCTGGTCCAGCAGTGGGTGACCCTCGAGCAGGGGGGCGAAGGGTTGACCCACCAGCCAGGCGAGGTGCGCATGCGGGTACGCGGCACGCAACCCGGCCAGCACGGGCAGCGCATGCACGATGTCGCCCAGCGAGCTGGGTTTGATGATCAGGATGCGGCGGGGCGGCAGGACAAGGCGGTCAGTCATCCGCCGCAGTATAGCGGCTCCGCGTCAGGTGCGCCGCGCTGTGCCGGCGTCCACGGAAAGTCCAGCCCAAGCGCTAAAGTTTTTCCCGCGATGGCCGATAGCACTAATTGCGCCTCGTTTGGGGGTGGTCCAGCTCCCGGGTTGCGAGGGCGAAGGTTAGCCCACGATGCGAGCGGCGATCGTCACGCGAATCTGGGAGTGGAGTGGTGTCCGGGCAGTGCGGGCCTACCCCACGGCGCCGCGCTCGTTTCGGACGCTGGTACTTCTGGCGGTGATCACGGTTTTCAACTTCTTCGATCTCGCCTTCACGCATTCGCAATTCGCCCGCGGGAACTTCGCCGAGGCGAATCTGCTCGCCACCGCGCTCGCCCCTGGCGTGGCGGGAATGATCGCGTACAAAACGGTGCTCTTCGGACTGGGGGCGTCGATTCTCTATCGCTTTCGGCGGCGGTGGGAATCGGAGGCGGGGCTGTGGCTGATCGCGGTGTTCTACGCCGGACTGATGGTCTGGTGGGTGGCCTACCTCGACGTGGCCGAACTCTGCATCGGCGACCCGGCGGTGTCGGCGCCGCGGCTCACGTTCTAGTGTTCTGCTTCGGGAATTCGCTTAATAAATCGGGCAGCGAGCCGGGTGGTCCTCCGCCCGGTTCTGACCGGCCCGGAGACGGGCCGGCTCGGCGATCACACGACGATCTCGCAGAAGATACTCGATTCATCAACTTCGTGGATGGTCCGCTGCTGAGCTCCGAAACCCTCGGTCAAGGCCAGGAACTGCTCGGGGGAGATGGTCCCCGCGCGAAAGCCGTCCTTGCACACGATGACGCCGTCACGCGTGGCTGCGTGGTCCAACTCGCCCAGCAGGCCATGGTCGGCTTGGAGCTGGAACCATTCCAGCCGGTGCGGCCAGAACTTGTCCGAGTAGCTGGAGAGCAGGACGCGGCCGCCGGGCCGCGTGACGCGGATGCTCTCGCGGACGAGCACGTGGGGATCGACCCGGAACGCGGACACGCCGTTCTGAAGGCACGCGACCACGTCGAAGCTGCGGTCCGCAAACTCCGGCGCGGCGGCGTCCATGAGGTGGAACTCGCAGTTCGGGAGCTCGCGCAGCAACTCGCGGCCCAGTTGCAGGCTCGCTGCGGAAGTGTCGATGCCGACTACCCGCCGGGCTTTGGCCGCCAACGGGAGCATGACCCGCCCATAGCCGCAGCCCAACTCCAGGACCTCGTCCATGAGGCCGATCCGGCTGGCGACGAACGCGATTTCGGCGGCGAGGTACGGTTGGACGCGCGGCGGAGCGATCGCATAGCAGCGTCGCAGTCGCTTCGCAGATAGGTACTATCTGGGCTCGAGATCGGCGGGCCGGATGCCGCGCGCCTGGCTCGGCGTCACGCCGTATTCGCGCCGAAACGCCGCGGTGAAATGACTGTGACTGCTGAATCCAAGTCGCAGCCCCAGCGCGGTCAGGTCGCGCTCGCTCTGTGCCAGCGTCACCAGCGCATGACGCAGCCGCAAGCTCGTCAGGTAGCGATGCACCGTGCAGCCCGCAATCAGCGGGAAAAGCCGCGCGAGGTGCCACGGCGAGCAGCCGATTTCGTCGGCGAGCTCAAAGAGCGTCACGCGCTGGTCAAACCGTGCGTTGAGAGTCTCGCGTGCCGCCTGCACCAGCCGGCGCGGATCGCCGGGCGGGGACACCGCTCGGCTGCAGCGACTTGCACATAGCGCGACAATTAGCCGAACAAGCTGCTCTTCCGCATTCAACGCGTCCGGTACCGCCCCGCGATACAGCCGGTTCGCCAACCGATGCAGCTCGAAGTGCACCTGTCCCGGGGCCAGAACCTCGCCGGAAGTAGCCGCCGTAGCGCCCCCGCGAGCGAGCGCATCGTACGCCGCGGGTGCGATGCGAATCGTCAGCCCCGCATTCTCCGGCTGAGATGGGTGATCGATCTCGAACCGCTCGTCCGGCGCAAAGAACACCGCCGTATTCGCATCGCCCAGGTTCGCCCCGCGCCGGCCACGCTTGCGATAGCAGCCAGTCCGCATCAGCTCGATCGCACCCCACTCCGTCCGGCCGGTACTGCGCACCGGGTGCCGGGCGCGCTGCCACCGCGTCGCGAGCAGCCGCAACGCCCCACCCGCCCACAACTCGTGGATGTCCAGCCGAGTCATGTTAGCTCCGCACCGACAGGCACGTTTCAATCTTATCCGGCCCCCGACCCACCTCCGCAGTCCGACCGCGAATATTTTTTCTCCCCACCGCAAGATCTTGATAGCGGAGAATACGCACCGCGCACGACGATCACAGCGGCCTTCGCATTCGAAAGGAGCTGCAATGTACTGCCACCGCCTCATCGGGTCGCTCTTCCTGCTCGCGGCCGCGCAAATCGCCACACCCGCCGAACTCGCCGGCGACTATGCCGGCTGGGCCTACCTCCATGCCGGCGGCGATTTCCCGCTGCGTTTTCGCTGTACCCAGGACCAGGATGGATTCCACGGCTGGTTGACACTGCCGCACCAGCGCGAGTTCGAGTTGCCTGTCGCGGATGTGCGCCTTGAAGCCGACACGCTGACCTTCACGCGGCGTTCATCCAGCGGCAAGTGCTGGAGCTGCCACGCGAAAGCAAACGCGGACTCGCTCGCGGGCGAGATCCAGATCGACGGCGACGACTTCGCCTCATTCGAGGTATGCCGCGCCGCCATCCCGCTGCCGCCACGGCCGCCGGGCCTGGTCGCGCAGCACTATGCCGGCCTCTATCGCGATTCCCAAGGGCGCGCCGTGGTCATCTCCGCCTGGCCCTGGGACGAGCTCCGCTTCTTTGACTTGCAGAGTGGTCGCAGTGGCACGCTCTTTACGCTGTCGCAGACCGAGTTCTTTGCCGGGTCGGCGAATTACGTGCCCACGACCGTCTTCGCGCGACTGCAATTCGAGCTCGACGACGGCGGATCGGCCCGCCAGCTCGCCTGGACGCCCGGCGATGGCCCGCGCCAAGTCCTCAAACGGGAGCCGGCGAAAGAAGAGCCCATCGTCTTCCGCAACGGCGACGTCGAGCTGCGCGGCACGCTCATTCGTCCGCCCGGCAGGAGCCCGCGCGCGGCAATCGTCGTGCTCGGGGGCTCCGACTGGCAGACCCGCGGAAGCGGGCGGCGCGAGGCCGATGTCTTCGCCGGACTCGGCCTGGCCGCGTTGATCTTCGATCATCGCGGCTGCGGCGAATCCACCGGCGATGCGATCTGTTCGTTCGCCAACACGGCGGCGGATGCGGCGGCGGCGGTGCAGGCTCTCAAAGGGCTCCCCGATATCCGCCCCGACGCGATCGGCGTATTCGGCCGCAGTCGCGGCGGATGGTTCGCGCCGCTCGCCGCGGCGCGCTCCCCTGACATCCGCTTCATGATCATCTTCGTGCCGCCCGCAATCTCACCCGCCGCGCAGGAAACGACCCGCCGGCTGAACGCGTTCCGGCAGACCGGCGCGACGGAAGCGGATCTCGCCGAGGCGCGGGCTTATCTCAACGTGCTTTGGGCCGGTCAGGACTCGGACGAGGCTTGGGAGCGCTATGTGGCGGCGCGCGACCGCATCGAAGCGAAGGGTTGGGGTCAGTATCTCGAGGGTCTGGCCGGGCGCGACACCGACGATGCGCGCTGGACCCGGCTCAACATGCAGTACGACCCGCGACCGGCGCTGGCGGCCTGCCAGTGTCCGGCGCTCGCCGTCTTCGGCGCCGCCGACCGTAACGTGGTTCCCGAAGAAAACGTCCCGCTGCTCGAACGCTACCTGCGTGACGCGGGCAACCGCGACGTGACAATTCGCATCCTGCCGCGTGCGAATCACGGCCTCCAGCTCATCGCGCCCGACGGCACGTCACCGCCTCTGCACCGTTCCATCGGCTACGCGCCCGAGCTCTGGTCAGTCGTGCGTGATTGGCTGCGCGAGCACGACCTCGCCCCCGCCGAGTGAGATCGGTCGGGGCCCGAGTGGCAGCAGGCGCATCGCCGGGTGTCATGCCCAATCGCTGGGTGCGATGCCTATCCATGCTGAGAATATAGTCTGTGCCGGACACGCGCGGTCCCGCCGGCCACCGCTACGCGATCGTGATCTCCTTGCTCAGATACACGTCCTGGATCGCGTTGAGCAGCTTGATGCCTTCCGCCATCGGCTTTTGGAACGCCTTGCGGCCCGAAATCAGGCCCTGGCCGCCGGCGCGCTTGTTGATCACCGCCGTCGTGACCGCCTCCGCCAGGTCGCTCGCGCCCTTGCTCTCGCCGCCGGAGTTGATGAGGCCCACGCGGCCCATGTAGCAGCCGGCGACCTGGTAGCGGCACAGGTCGATCGGGTGGTCGCTGGTGAGCTTCTCGTAGACCAGCTTGTGGGTCTTGCCGAACTTCAGCGCGTTGTACCCGCCGTTGCAGGTCGCGAGCTTCTGCTTGATGACGTCCGCCTCCAGCGTGACGCCGAGGTGGTTGGCCTGATTCGTCAGGTCGGCGGCGGTGTGGTAATCGACGCCGCCCTGCTTGAAGGCCTCGTTGCGGAGGTAGCACCATAGGACCGTGAACATGCCGAGCTCGTGAGCGGCCTGGAAGGCCTGGGCCACCTCCTCGATCTGCCGGGTGGACTCGTCGGAGCCGAAGTAGATGGTGGCCCCGACGGCGACGGCCCCCATGTCCCAGGCCTGCTCGACCAGGCCGAACATCCGCTGGTCGAAGCGGTTCGGGTAGGTCAGCAGTTCGTTATGGTTGATCTTCACGATGAACGGGATCTTGTGGCAGTACTTCCGCGACATCATGCCCAGCACGCCGAACGTGCTCGCGACCGCGTTGCAGCCGCCCTCCAGCGCGAGCTGGATGATGTTCTCGGGGTCGAAGTACGCCGGGTTGGGGGCGAACGAGGCCCCGGCGCTGTGCTCGATGCCCTGATCGACCGGCAGAATCGACAAGTACCCGGTTCCGGACAGACGGCCGTGCTTGTACAGCCAGGCCATTCGGTTGAGCACGCGGTTGTTCCGGTCCGACGCGGCGAACACGCGGTCGATGAAATCCGGCCCTGGCAGCGACAGGCTCTCCGCCGGAATGGTGTTGCACTTGTGGTCCAGTAGCTGCTTGGCACGGTCGCCCAGGTTCTTGACGATGCTATCGATCATGACAGTTCCTCCATGGATTCGGGATCGTCCTCTACGGGCTCCTGCACCAGCCGGGGCCCGGTCGCCATGTGTCGCGGCCTCGTCTGCACTTGCGTCCGCGTGACACCGAGCGTGTATTCTAAGCCCCTGGCCAGGCGACGGGTAGCGGCCAACGGCGCACCGGCCGCAGCCATGTGCGGGTACGGCGGCGGATAGGAGGAGAATCGTCAGGGGCGCGGCGTTACGTCCAGACCGGCCCGGGCAGCGCTGCTGAGGCTGGCGAGCCGGGCGACCCAATCGGCGAACCCGTCGGCCTCATGGGCGCAGAGCTTGCTTTCCACCTCCGCGCAGAGCTTACTAATGTCCGGATAACCGTAGGAACCGGCGGCACCTTTCAGGCGGTGCGCGAGCGTCGTGAGGAGCTCCCAATCCATCTGCTGGTGAGCCCGTTTGAGGTCGTCGATCCGCGTGGCCAGACCCGTGACGAACTCCGCAACGATGTCCCGGAGATCAGGGTCCTCCCTCAGGAGCTGCGAGATGAGTGCTCCCGAATGGGAAGGATTTCCCGGAGTCCCCATGTTTGTCTCGCTAATGCCGGACCCGGTGTTACAGCGGCAAACCAGATCGCGCCGGCGACGTAAAGAGTACGACGACAGCGACTCCGCCAGGGACCGAGTAGCTCCCCTTTCGCGGCAGCCGCCACCGATGATATCATCGGTCAGCCGTCATGCGGCTATTGCTGTCCGCCGGCGAAAAAAGGTGCGCCGACGCGCCCGGCCGCATGGCCCGCCCCCGGCTAGAATGAAGCCTGGGACGACGTAGGGCAGTCAGGAGACGGCGGATGTGTGGAATCGTAGCCTACCTGGGGCACCGTGAGGCCACGCCCATTCTGCTCGAGGGGCTCAAGCGGCTGGAGTACCGGGGCTATGATTCCGCGGGCATCGCCGTGATCCGCGATGGCCGGCTGCTCATCCGCCGGGCGGTGGGACGGATTAGCGCCCTGGAGGAGAAGATCGGCGGGGAGCTCGACGGCGCGACGATCGGAATGGCCCATACCCGGTGGGCCACCCACGGGGCCCCCACGGAAGTCAACGCCCATCCACACTGCGACGCGAGCGGGAAGCTCGCCCTCGTCCACAACGGCATTATCGAGAACTACCGGGTGCTGCGCACCTTCCTGGAGAATCACGGCGTCCAACTGGATAGCCAGACCGATACGGAGGTGCTGGCGAAGCTGGTGGGCTACTTCTACGACGGGAGCCTGGAGGACGCGGTCCGCCAAGCCCTGCGCGAGGTGCGCGGCACGTTCGGGATCGCCGTACTCCACCTCGACGAGCCGCGTACGATCGTCGCGGCGCGGCGGGGCAGCCCGCTCATTATCGGCGTCGGGGGGGAGGAGTACGTGGTCGCGTCCGATGCGTCCGCCATCATCCAGCACACGCCGCAGGTCATCTACCTCGCCGACAACGAGGTCGTGACGATCACGCCGCAGGGTTTCCGCACCACGAACTTACAGGCGGTACCGGTCACGAAGGAGATCGAAGAGGTCGAGTGGACGCTGGCGCAGCTCGAGCTGGGCGGGCACCAGCACTTCATGAGCAAGGAGATCTTCGAGCAGCCCGAAGCGCTGCGCACCGCCCTGCGCGGACGGATTGACCTAGAGGAAGGCCGCATCGTGCTGGGCGGGCTCGAGAGCGTGACCCGCGAGCTGGTGCGCTGCAAACGGGTGATCCTGGCAGGCTGCGGGACGGCCTGGCACGCGTGCCTGCTCGGGAAGTACTTGATCGAGGAGATGGCCCGCATCCCCTGCGAGGTCGAGTACGCGAGCGAGTTCCGCTACCGCAACCCCCTGATCTTCGACCGCACCGTCATGGTGGCGATCTCGCAGAGCGGCGAGACGGCCGACACGCTCGCCGCCCTGCGCGAGGCCAAGGACCGCGGCGCGCTGGCGCTCGGCATCGTCAACGCCGTCGGCTCCACCATCGCCCGCGAGACGGACGCCGGCGTGTACCTGCACGTCGGCCCCGAGATCGGCGTGGCCTCGACCAAGGCCTTCACCGGACAAGTCGCCGTGTTGTCGCTGTTGGCCGCGTTCCTCGGGCGTCGGCGGCACATGAGCCATCCGCAGTGCCTGGATTACCTGACCGCGCTGAGCCGTGTCCCCGTCGCCATCGAGAAGGTCCTCGAGCTGTCCAGCCAGACCCGCCGCATTGCCGCCCGGTTTATCGAAACCAACAACTGGCTGTACCTGGGCCGCGGGCTGCAATACCCGGTCGCGCTCGAGGGGGCGCTCAAGCTCAAGGAGATCAGCTACATTCACGCCGAGGGCCTGCCGGCGGCCGAGATGAAGCACGGCCCGATCGCGCTGATCAACGAGGACATGCCGGTGGTGGTCATCGCGGTGCGCGACCACCTGTACGAGAAGGTGATCAGCAACATCGAGGAGGTGCGCAGCCGGGGCGGACGGGTGATCGCGGTGGCGACGGAAGGCGATGAGCACATTCCGCATCTGGCGGAGGAAGTGCTCTACGTGCCCGAGGTGTCGGAGATGCTTCAGCCGCTGGTGACGGTCGTGCCGCTGCAGCTCCTGGCCTATCATGCCGCGGTACTGCGCGGCTGCGACGTGGACAAGCCGCGGAACCTGGCCAAGTCGGTCACGGTTGAATAGTCCTCGCCCGCGCCAAGCGGGTCAGGAGCCAGTGAGCAACGCGACAAACGGGTTGATGTCCCCGAATGACGCTTGTCCATAGGTGCCGTCGCCGTTGATGTCGCCGTTTTCGGCCGGGCAGCCCGGGAAGGCTGACTGCCAAGCGCTGAAGTTGGACAGATACAGCACAAACGGGTTGATGTCGCCGAAGTCTACGCTGCCGTCGCAGTTCAGGTCGCCGGGGGTGTAGTCGGCTTTCAGGCCGAGACTGTGCGCCTCGCCCCCCGCCACGGCCACGAGGCCCGTGTTCGGCGCCGGGACGTTGCACTGGCCTTGGTCGTTGAGTCCCCACGCCACGATCGAGCCATCGTCCTTCAGGCCGAGACTGTGATTCCCGCCCCCCGCCACGGCCACGAAGCCCGTGTTCGGCGCCGGGACGTTGCATTGCCCGTTAGCGTTGTACCCCCACGCCACGATGGAGCCGTCGGACTTCAGGCCCAAACTGTGGTAGATGCCCGCCGCGACCGCCACGAAGCCCGCGTTCGGCGCCGGGACGTTGCATGCGCCGTAGCCGTTCCATCCCCAGGCCACGATCGAGCCGTCGGCCTTCCGGCCCAGACTGTGGTAGACGCCCGCCGCGACCGCCACGAAGCCCGAGTTCGGCGCCGGGACGTTGCACTGGCCCTCGTTGTTGCGTCCCCAAGCCACGATCGAGCCATCGTCCTTCGCGCCGAGACTGTGGTACGTGGCCCCTGCGACCGCCACGAAGCCCGTGTTCGGCGCCGGGACGTTGCATTGGCCGGACTCGTTATTCCCCCACGCCACGATCGAGCCATCGGCCTTCAGGCCGAGACTGTGTCCATAGCTCGCCGCGACGGCCACGAAGTCCGTGTTCGGCGCCGGGACGTTGCACTGGCCCCAACTGTTGTATCCCCACGCCACGATCGAGCCGTCGCCGTTCAGGCCCAGACTGTGGTAGCCGCCTCCCGCGACCGCCACGAAGTCCGTGTTCGGCGCCGGGACGTTGCACTGGCCCTCGTCGTTGCGTCCCCACCCCACGACCGAGCCAGAGTCCTGTGCCACGGCGCTCGCGTTCAAAAGTAATCCCGTCGCGACCGCACAAACCAGCCATTTCGCCGTCGTTTTCATAATTCTCAGTCCTTCTGTGGGGTGCGCCGGAAGGTCGGGGCCGCACTCCGGCGGCGCGACCACACTTCCAGCCCGCAGCCCCTGGGCCTACCTCTGGGGGGAACGCCGGCGCTCACAGTGAGTTCCGGCCCGAGCACTTCGGTCATGCAGATAAAGCTCGCTGGCGGATTGAACGTCGTCGCGTCGTAGCGGTCGCCGCCGACGGCGCTGAAATTCAGCCAGTCCGCAGCCATGGCCGGATCGACCATGGCCCCCACGACGACATCGTCCGTCGTAATCGCGGTGGCCGTTCCACCGGTGTCCCCGTGATCGTCCACCGCCAGCGCCGCCCCGCTAAATAGACCCAGCCAATACAGAACGAGTCCGACTACGCGTGGCTGCTTCACGATCCTGCTCCGATTCTGCCAAAGGTGGAAGAACGTACGGTGCTGGCCGGTGCGTTCTGACCAGCGTCCCCGGCTAAACTGGGTCGTCCAGTGCAGCATGGCCCGAATGTGCACCGTTTCAGTCCTATTATACCCCTCCAACCCACCGAAATCAATTAGTGGCGGCGTGGGAGGCCATTTCCGCCTGTCTGGCCGGAACGCGACCAATGTGCAAAGTGGGTCCCCCGAGATAGTTGCGGGCAGCCGCGGCCATGCCGCGGTGCTGCGCGGCTGCGACGTGGACAAGCCGCGGAACCTGGCCAAGTCGGTCACGGTTGAATAGTCCTCGCCCGCGCCAAGCGGGTCAGGAGCCAGTGAGCAACGCGACAAACGGGTTGATGTCGCCGAAGGACGGGTAGGTCCCGTCGCCGTTGATGTCGCCGTTCGTAGGCGGACAGCCGGGGTAGGCGGCCTGCCACGCGGCGAAGTTCGACAGGAAGAGCACAAACGGGTTGATGTCGCCGAAGCCGACCTCACCATCGCAGTTCAGGTCGCCGAGCAAGCCCGCGGCGCAGACCGATGGCTCCAGCCCGACGTACGCGTTGGCATCGTCCAGGTTGATCCAGCCGATGTTCTCGCCCCAGACGTAGCCGGCGAGCGTGCAGTCGGCCGGGTCCAGCCGCGCCGGATTCGGCGGCGTCGCCTGCGCGCCGCCGTCGAAGTTGAGCCAGCCGACGTTCTCGCCCCAGCCCAGGCCATACAGCTCGTCGCTGTCCGGGTCGCGGTTGACGCCGAAATCCGTGCCGTTGACGTTGGCGTACGCGACGCCGTTGGCCGGCGTGCCGTCGCCGAGGTTGATCCAGCCGACGTTCTCGGCCCAGATGAAGCCGGACAGAAACGTGGCCTCAACGCGCACGCCCAGGGTGCCGGCCGGATCGCCGGCATCATGCCAGTTGGTCCAGCCGATGTTCTCGCCCCAGGCGAACTTGTGGGCTGGGTCGATGTTGGACTGAGCGAGCGCCGTCGCGATGACCACGTTGATCGTCTCCGCGGCGGTCGGCCCGACCGTGGAGACTTCCAGCCGCCCCACGCCCGCAGGCAGCGACATGAGCAGGATGTCGGAGTTGTTGTCGTTCAGCCCCGCGACCACGGTCACGACGAAGTCCCCGCTGCCGGTGTTCAGGGTGACATCGTCGTTGAACGAGATGCCGGAGCTGGTCCATGTGTGGTCGTACGAGCCGATCTGTTCCAGCGCTGTGAGCGGCATCGCGAGCCCGAGCGTGTCGAACGCCGCGAGCCGATACCCCGGCAAACTCGGCGTCCCGTGCCCGAAGTTGCCAATGCCCACGATCACGCCGCTGGTGTTGGGGACCGCCGCGAAATCGATCCACAAGGTCCACCCTTGCAGGACACCGTTGCCCATACCCGCCGACGGGGCATCCACGGGCGTGAACGACACGCCGTCGAACCGGATCGGGAAGGGCACGGACACGCCCGTGCCGTTGTCCGATCCCATCGTCACCGTCCCCATGCCCGGATCGCTGGCCGCGACGGTCCCCCCCCCGATCGATGTCCACGGCACCCAGTTGTAAACCTGCGCACTCGCCAGCGGAGCGCCCGCCCCCAAGGCCAACCCGACCCCCAGCAGCGCGACCACCCTGCGGCAGGCGGCCCATTCTCCGTGCCACAGGTTCGTGGATGCTTTGAACGGCACGCCTTTGGCATGTGCGCGGGGGCGATCCGTTGGTGTCGCGGTGATCGTGATGTTCATGGTCGTGCGCTCCTTGGTTTGCGTTGTCGGTCGCGTTTTCATGCTTGCTCGTGTCGTGGAACCGTTCATCTTGCGCCAAAGGGTCGCCCGGCCGATCGCCCTGCTCGACTACACGCAGCCGGCAAGTACGCCGCGCCGGAATTAGGGGCACTGTTTTCGGCCTGGTTGCCGTTCACCCCCGTGGCGGCGAGGCTCAGCGTGACGATTGGGGTCTTGCGGGTCATGGGTGCTTCCTTGCTGTTTCCTGGCGGTCGGTTCTACTCAATACGAAAAGTTGGCGTTGGCGTCAGTCGAGCCGAGGCTGCTGTCCGCGGAGTTGCCGAGCACGGCCGGGCTGGCCGGGGCCGTGCGGTCGATGATCGGCCCGTAGACGTTGTTGGCCACGATGTCGTAGTTGGTGGTGTTGCCTGAGCAGGTGTTCTTGATGATGATGTTACCGGCAAGGTCCACGTCGATGCCGCGATCCGCGCCGGAGCAGTTGTTGCCCTCGATGAGGTTATCGGTGCTGGCGGCGTGGATACCCGCGCCGTCGCCGCCGGCGCCGTTGGCCGCGCAGGTGTTGCTGCGGATCACGCTCCCGGAAGTGCATCGGATGCCGTCGAGAACGTTGAGCCGGGCGGAGCAGCCCACAACCGTGCAGCCGTTGCCGGCGTTGAAGCCATCGCCGTCGTTGCTGAACGCCGAGGAGCTCGAGAGCGTGCAGGCGTCGCCGACGCTGATGCCGACGCCGGCGTTGTTGTACGCCGAGCAGTTGGTGAGCGTGCTGCCGGAGTCGGCACTGATGCCGGTTCCGGTGTTGAGGTACGCCGAGCAGTTGGAGAGTGTGCTGCCGGAGTCGGCGCTGATGCCGGTGCCGGGGTTGGCGTACGCCGAGCAGTTGGTGATGACGCAACCGAAGTCGACGCTCAAGCCAGAGATGGAAGCGCCGCGGGCCGAGCAGCCTGCGAGCGTGGAACCGTTGCTGGCGTAGATGCCGAACTGCCCGCCGACGCTGGAGCACCCGGACACCTGGGCGTCGCGGCCCGTGTAGATGCCGATGTGCGTGTTGCCGCTGGCTCGCACACCCTCGAGGCGGCACCCGCTTACGGGGGGGGACCCCAGGTTCACGCCGTCATCTCCCCAGTTGCGGACCGAGCCGTTGAGCACGGCGACGTCGGTCAGATCGACAAAGGAGACGGTTACGCCGTTGACGTTGCCCATCGCGGGGATGCCCGCGAGATCGAAGCCGTTGAGGTCGAGCGTCACACCGGCGGCCTCGATCTCGATGCCGTGCTTGCCCGCGACGCCGGTGATGTTGCCGGTGAGGAAGTACGACCCGGGCTGGGTGATCTTGAAAAGGCTGTTGTCGTCGCCGGGGGTGTTGCTCGCGTTAACCGCGATCCGCGGCTCGACCTCGTCGAGTGTTTTCATCGTGGGTAGGATCGGCCCCGGCGGCGGATCGAGGTCGCCGGCGATCGCCGCCGCTCCCGTGGCTGCAAGGACAAGGGCAAGGCTAAGAGCGCCTAACAAAACCACTTGGGGGACCGACCTCTGGTCGGTCGCACGACAGGCCGGAGGCCTGTCCCCCAAGGTCCTGACAGGCACTCTAAGGGTAATGACTCGGCTGTTGCGGTTCATGGGTACTTTCCTTCTGGTAGCTGGCGATCGGCCTATCTCAATACGTAAAGTTGGCGTTTGGGTCGGTCGAGCCGGGGGCCGCACCGCCCGTGTTGCCCAGGATGGCCGCGCCGGGGACGCCCTGAACGACGAGGCAGACGTTGCCCGCCACGATGTCCCAGTTGTTGGTGGTGTTCCCCGAGCAGGTGTTGCGGGTGATGAAGTTGCCGGAGAGGTCCACGTCGATGCCGCGGTCGGAATCGGTGCAGACGTTGCCCTCGATGCGGTTGTCGGCGCTGGTGGCGTGAATGCCAGCGCCGTCGCCTCCGCTGCCGTTGGCATTGCAGAGGTTGCCGACGACCTGGCAGTCACTGCTGATCCGGATGCCGTTGGCGGTGTTGCCGTGCGCCGAGCAGTTCGTGACCGTGCAGCCGTTGCTGGTGCTGATGCCGTTGACGGTGTTAATGGTTGCTGAGCAGTTCGTGACCGTGCAGCCGCTGCTGGTGCTGATGCCGTTGCCGGTGTTTTGGTACGCCGAGCAGTTGTTGACCGTCGAGCCGGCGCTCGTGATGATCCCGGTGCCGGTGTTGAAACTCGCCGAGCAGTGGGTGACCGTGCAGCCGTTGAAGGTGCTGATGCCGTGGACGGTGTTGATAAACGCCGAGCAGTTGGTGATCGTGCAGGCGCTGTTGGTGCTGATGCCGTGGCCGGTGTTTTCGTTCACCGCGCAGTTCGAAACCGTGCAGCCGCTGCTGGTGCTGATGCCGGTGCCGGTGTTCTGGAGCGCCGCGCAGTTCGAGACGGTGCTGCCGATGCTAGTGCTGATGCCGTTGCCGGCGTTGCCGCTGGCGAGCAGGCCCTCGACGCGGCAGTTGAGCGCACCGAAGGTCCCCAGGTCCAAGCCCTCGTCACCCCAATTGTGGACCGAGCCGTTGACGACCGCGATGTTCGTCAGGCCGCCCAAGGTGACGCTCACGCCGTCGAAGGCGCCCATCCCGGGGACGCCGACGAGGTCAAAGCCGTTGAGGTCAAGCGTGACGCCGCTGGCGACGATCTCGATGCCGTGCTTGCCCACGACGCCGGTGATGTTGCCGGTGAGGTAGTACGAGCCGGGCAGGGTGATCCTGAAGAGGCTGTCGGCGTCGCCGGGGGTGTTGGTGGCGTTGATGGCGATCCGCGGCTCGACCTCGTCAAGCGACTTCATGGTCGGCGTGATTGGCCCCACCGGCGGGTCGAGGTCTCCGGCGAGGGCGATGAGCCCCGTGGCGGCGAAAGCGCCGGCGAGGACCAGCATGACGATTCGGGTTTTACGGGTCATGGGTGCTTCCTTTCCGTTTCCTGGCGGTCGGTTCTTCTCAATACGTGAAGTTCACGCTCGGGTCGGTCGAGCCGGGGGCGGTTCCTCCGCTGTTGCCGCTCACGGCCCCCGCAGTCGTGGCGTTGACGACGAGGATTACGTTGCCCGCAACGACATCCCAGTTGAGCGTGTTCCCGGAGCAAGTGTTGCGGACGATGATGTTTCCGGCGGCGTCCACGTCGATGCCGCGGTCGGCGAGGGTGCAGTTGTTGCCCTCGATGCGGTTGTCGTCGCCGGTGGCGTGGATGCCCGCGCCGTCGGCGGCGTTGCCGTTGATCATGCAGGTGTTGCCGCGGATCACGCAAGATAAAGAGCACAGGATGCCGTCGAGGGTGTTGTTCCGGGCGGTACAGTCGGCGACCGTGGAGCCGCTGCTGACGCTGATGCCGTTGACGGTGTTCTGGGACGCCGAGCAGTTGGTGACCGTGCAGCCGGAGCCGGTACTGATGCCGCTGACGGCGTTGGAGAACGCCGAGCAGTTCGAGACCGTGCAGGCGGTGCCGGTGCCGATGCCGATGCTGGTGTTGGAGGACGCCGAGCAGTTCGAGACCGTGCTGCGGCTGCTGGCGAAGATGCCGTAGCCGGTGTTTGCGGACGCCGAGCAGTTCGAGATCGTGCAGGCGACGCCGGTCGAGATGCCGATGCCGGTGTTGCCGCTGGCGAGCACACCCTCCACGCGGCAGTTGGTCGCAGCAACGGTCTCCATGTCGATGCCTTCATCACCCCAGGAGCGGAGCGAGCCGTTGAGCACCGCGATGTTGGTCAGGCCAGCCACGGTGACGCTCACGCCGTCGAAGGCCCCGGCGACGCCCACCAGGTCAAAGCCCTTGAGGTCGAGCGTGACGCCAGAGGAGGCGATCTCGATGCCGTGCTTGCCCGCCACGCCCGCGATGTTGCCGGTGAGGTAGTACGAGCCGGGCTGGGTGATCTTGAAGAGGCTGTCGGCGTCGCCGGGCGTGTTCTCGCTGTTGATGGCGATGCGCGGCTCGACCTCGTCCAGCGTCTTCATCGTGGGGGTAATTGGCCCCGCCGGCGGGTCCAGGTCGCCGGCGTGGGCTATGAGCCCCGTAGCGCCGAAAACAGCGGCAAGGCTCAGGGTGACGATGGGGGACTTGCGGGTCATGGGTTCTACCTGTTTCGTTTCCTGACGGTCGGTTCTTCTCAATACGTGAAGTTCACGCTGGGGTCGGTCGAGCCGGGGGCGGTGCCGCCGGAGTTACCGAGCACGGCGGCAGCGGTCGTTGCGTTGACCACCAGGATCACGTTGCCGGCGACTACGTCCCAGTTGGTTGTGTTTCCGGAGCAAGTGTTGCGGACGATGATGTTTCCGGAGGCGTCCACGTCGATGCCGCGGTCGGCGTCGGTACAGTTGTTCCCCTCGATGCGGTTGTCGACGCTGGTGGCGTGGATGCCGGCGCCGTCGCCGGCTGCGCTGCCGTTGCCATTGCAAACGTTGCCCACAACATGGCAATCGCCACTGACCCGGATGCCGTCGGCGTCGTTGGCGTTGGCGGTGCAGCCGGTGACGATGCTGGCGCCGGAGGCGACGATGCCGTCGACCGTGTTGCTGCGGGATATGCACCTGCTCACGATGCCTCCGCTGGCGGCGGCAATGCCGGTTCCCGCGTTCTCGTACGCGATGCAATCGGTGATGGCCGAGGCCTGGCCGCCGCGGATGCCGCCGGTGCTCGCCACCAATGGTCCATTACCAAGCGCCTCGCAGGACGTGATGTGCGTGGTAAAGGTCCCCGACGGCGAATTGTCGATTCCCCAGGCACCGTTTCCCATCGCCGTGATGTGCTCGATTCGGCCGACGTCGATGCGGGCTTCCACGCCGCTTTCGCCCCAGGCGCGGATGTGGCCGTTGCGGATAACGACATTCTCCAGAAAACTGGGCATGTTGATACCATCGAGCGAGCCGGTGACGCCGATGAGCGTGAAACCGCTCAAGTCCAGCGTGACGCCATCTGCCTCAATCTGAATGCCGTGCCTGCCGGATTGGCCGGTGACGTTGCCGGTCAGGTAGTACGAACCCGACTGCGTGATCCTAAAAAGCGAGTCGGCGTCGCCCGGAGTCGTGTCGGGGCCGATCGGGACCCGCGGCTCGACCTCGTCCAGCGTCTTCATCGTGGGCTGAATCGGCCCCGGCGGCGGGTTCAGATCGCCACCGCTCGCCGACCAAGCACCGGCGGCGATGGTGAGAATCAAGGCGGCGCACAGCCGGTGCGCGGCATAAGCCTCTGACATGGACGCTCTCCTTGCGTTCTCGATATGGCTCGCTGCCCGAACACACGGATTGTAGGTCAATGCGCGCGCCAGTCAAGCGATCGCGCAGCGCCGTGGGGAGAATTGACGCCGGCCGGCTAGCCCTCCGGCTCGCACGTTACCGTCAGCTTCTTCGAGGCGAATTGCTCGACGTACAGCTCCGCGCGCTCCTTGTGCGTCACCAGCAGCAGGGCCGACCCGGTTTCGTGCGCCTCGATCGTCCGCGCCACCGCCTCCGGCTCTTTCAGGGGGGTGAGCTTGAGGATCGCGAGGATCACGTGCTCGAACGTGTTCACATCGTCGTTGTGGAGAATGACCCGGTAGGGCGGCAGCACCCGCGTCTGCTGCTCTGTGACCTCCACCGGGCGCGTTGCTCCCGCGGCCATGCCGGCAGCCTCCAGGTGCCTGACTCGTCACCGGCCTACCCGATCGTAGGCTAGCACGCGTTGGCGCTGGCCGTCAACGGAAATCCACCGACCGACCGATGGCGACGTGTCCACGCGCCGCTAGAATGCGGGATCGGTGCGTGTACGTCTGGTAGCGGAGAGTGCGCCGATGAAAGCTCGTTGCCTTGTGGTTCCCCTGCTGTTGGCGGGTCTGACCGCCGCGGTTCGCGCCCAGGAGCCGGCGGTCGATCTGACTGCGACGCGCGCCAAGACCGAGCTCACCGACGAGGACCGCGGGCTGATCCGCACGTTCGTGAACCAACGGGTCGGTCTGGTCGCCGGCCCGGACGCTGCCGCCGCACGCCGGGCGGCCGACGAGCTTCGCAGCGCCTTCGACGGCAGCGACGCGTTCAAGCGCGAATACGCCACCGCATGCCTCGAAGTGATCACCGCGACCTACAAGAAGGCCGAGCTCATTCCCGCGACGCGGCTGCTGGTCGTCGTCGACACGTTCAACCTGGTCGAGACGCACAACCTGCTGCTCGAAGCGCTGGGGGACGAGCGCGTCGGGGTCCGCGCCGCGGGCGCGGCGGGGCTGCGCAACCTCCGGCCGAAACTGGCCGCGGCGGGCCGGGACGTCTTCCTCAAGGTGCTGGACGGGTTGAAAGAAGCGGGCAAGCGCGAGAAGTCGCGCGACACGCTAAAGACGATCTACGCGGCGATGAACTACTTCGAGCTGCCCTCCGCGCCGGACACGAAGGCCAACGTCGCGGCGCTGCTGGAGCTGGTGGAGGCCCGTGCCCGGCAATACGCCGCCGGGAAACCCGCCGCGCTCGGCGCGGATGACACGGGGCTGCGCCTGGCGCAAGTCGCGCTGCAGAGCATGGACGACGCGGAGCGCCAGCGGCTGACGGTGGCCGTGGCGACCATGACCCGGTATGCGATCGAACGGTACACGTCGCCGGACACGAAGTTCTGGGACGTGCAGGACAAGGAAGCCGGCCGCGAGCTGGTCGAGCTGCGCAATGCGCTGGAGCGCCTAGTCCTGATCGGCGAGGAGCTGCTGGTCACGCTGGCCAAGCCCGACAAGCCGCCCGCCGTGGCGGAGAACATGCGGAAACTCAACCTGGACGAAATGAAGGACGAGTGGCAGAAGAAGTGGGTGCCGCTGTTGCAGAAGGCGGTCAACCAGGACTTCACGTTGAAGGCGCCGGCGGAGGAGCGGGCGGCGGGCGAAGGGGGCTAGAGCACGTTCAGTTTTCCTGTAGCGGCCGACTTCCCGCTCGGCCCAGGGC
>CAZWYT010000035.1:0-53474 GCA_964638325.1 uncultured Planctomycetales bacterium | reverse complement strand
TGGAGAACCCGCAGGACGAGGTGCAGCTCGGCCAGGAAATCGACGTCAAGATCCTCCGCGTCGACACGATCGAGCGCAAGATCGGACTCTCCAAGAAACGGGCCGAGTGGGCCGTCACGCCGGACGAGGAAGGCGGCGAAGAGGAAAGTCGCAAGCGCGAGCGCAAACGCCGCGGCGGGCTCGGCGACGAGTTCACCGAGGGACTGGGCGGCTTTTTCCATCGCGCCAACGGCGAACGGGATCAGTAGCCGCTTACCCCCTGCGCGGCCGTGCATAACCGCTAGGCCCGTCGCCGGCTGCGTAACACGGACCAGCCCACGGCGCCGCGCCAGCCTGTGCGGTGCTCGGTCCTTCGGCCAAGTATGGTCCGCTAATGAATCGCACTCCGGCTCGGCCGGCAGAGGTGAAACGGAGCGGGGGCTGCCGCCCGAAGACTGCCCGCGGGGCGCTGAGACCGGAAATCGGGTTTCGGCTTGCAGTCACTGGCCTATGATTGGTACAAGGAGGGTACGCCGGCACCGGCACGCGGCCTCCTTACGCGAACCGTGCTCCCGCCGGTCCATGAGGAAACGAAGCCCCGCCCGGGACGCTATTATCGGTACACCAAGGAGTGCAAAATGACACGTAACTGCGCCGCCGGCCTGCTCGCGGTTGGCCTGTGGACCGCCGTGGCCCTCGGCGGAACCCTCTACGTCGATGACGATGCCCCGGGCGATCCGGGCCCCGCCAACCCCCTTATCAGCGACCCGCTCGAGGACGGCAGCGCGGCGCATCCCTTCGACGCGCTACAGGAGGCGCTCACCGCGGCCCAGCCCGGCGATGAGATCATGGTGGCCGACGGCACGTATGCGGGACTGGGCAACCGGGACCTGGACTTTTACGGCAAGGCCGTCACGCTTCGCTCAGCCAGCGGCGATCCCACGACGTGCGTGATCGACTGCGGGCACACCGGCCGCGCGTTCTACTTTCATAGTGGCGAAACCAGCGCGTCCGTGGTGAACGGCTTCACCATCTACAACGGGATCACGGGCGCCAGCGGAGCCGGAATCTACTGCCTCGGAAGCGCTCCCACGCTGATCCACTGCATTTTCACATACAACTGGTCGGGCGCGTATGGCGGCGCCGTCTACGCGTCAGGCAACCTCGCCCGGCCGACGCTGATCGAGTGCACCCTTACCGGCAACACGGCCCATGCCGGTGGCGGGTTGTATTGCGACTCCGGCAGTTGGACCACCCTGATCGACTGCACGATACAGGGCAACACCGCGACCTACGGGGGCGGCCTGTACTTCCGCTCCATCGGTCGCGCGGCGTTGACGGGTTGTCAGATCTTGGCGAATACGGCGAATGTCGGCGGCGGGCTGTACTGCTACATGTCCGCCAGCCCGATGCTCATCAATTGCACGCTCGGCGGCAACTCCGCGAACCAGTCTGGCGGCGCTGTGCTGTGCACCAGCTCGAGCAACCCGACGCTGATCAACTGTGCGCTCGTTGGCAACGAGGCGGGCTCCGACGGCGCTGGTGTGCAGTGCCGCAACTCCTCCAACCCCACCATCGTCAACTGCACCATCACGGAGAACTCCGCCGACGTCGCCGGCGGCGTATCCTGCACGGGCAACAGCAGTCCCGTCGTCACCAACTGCATCCTGTGGTCCAATTCGGCCGTGGATTTCAACATCACCTCCGGCAACTTGGTCGTGACCTACTGCGATGTGTTCGGCGGCTGGGGCGGCGACGGCAACATCGATGCGGAACCGCTCTTCAGGCGAACGCCCAGCCCCGGGGACGACGGCCAATGGGGCACCGCCGACGACGATTACGGGGATCTGCGCCTGACGGCCGGCTCGCTGTGTATCGACGCCGGCGACAACGTGAATCCCCCCCGGGACAGCCTCGATGCGGACAACAACGGCTGCACCACCGAGCCGCTGCCCATCGATCTCGACGGGAACGCCCGCTACGTGGATGACCCGGACACGCCCGACACCGGCCGGGGTGCGGCCCCCATCATCGACATGGGGACGTACGAATTCAGCTCCACGTCCACGTTGCCGCCCAGACCCTGCCCGGGCGACCTGAATTGCGACGGCGCGGTCGACACAGGCGACATCTCGCCATTTGTCCTCGCGCTGAGCAACGGCGCGCTGTACGAAAACACGTATCCCGGCTGCGCGTTTCTCAGCGCGGACCTCAACAACGACGGCTTGGTCAACTTCGACGACATCAATCCGTTCGTCGCCGTTCTCAGCACGCGCTAGGCCACCAGGCACGCTTCAACATCGCCATTGCCGGCGGACGCGCGCCGTGCCGGCACCTGGCAGCTTCCGCTGCGCGCTTCCGTCAATATCACTTGCGCCAACGGGGCTGCGGGCATGTGAAGGGTAGGCGATCGAGGGTCGTTAGCGCGTGAAGTGCCGGCGCGTGGCGAGCTTCAGGACGATCGCCGCGGCGACGATCACGCCCGCCGTCACGAGGACAACCTGCCCCACCGAAGCTCTGCGCGCGCGGTCCGTCCGGATGACGATGCGCTCCGCTGCGGCCAGGCGCGCGATCTGCTCCGGCAAAAGTTCAGCCTCGACGCCATAGTGCCGCAGCCCCTGCGAAGTGGCGTGCTCATCGTGGAGGGCGGTGATCCGATAGCGCTCGACGAGGCCACGCAGGCGGCTGGCCTCCTCGGCTACACGTCGCCGCTGCGTCTCGGACAGATTCTGTAGCTGACTGCGCAGGTCACGAAGCGGCTCCGCACTCGGGGGCGGTTCCTCGATCAAGCGGTCGAAGTAGCGCGAGAGCCGCACGGGCAGAGCGCGCTCCACGAGCGCCCGGACGGACTCGCCGGCACGCCCGGCCAAGTCGGGCGTGTCCGCCGGCTGCGACGCCGATCCGGCCTTCACGTGCAGTCGCCCTGGTCCGTCAAGCGACACCTTCCCGTCCTCCCAGCGCAGGCCGAATTCGAGCGTGTCACGCAGCTCGTCACCCAGCTCGGGGAGGTTCAGATCGCCGAGATCGATGGCAACGGAGGGCGCGCACTCCTCCTCGCCGCCCTCGCCCCAGGCGGGCGGAATTGGCGCGACCGGCGGCCCGGGCGGCCCAGGGGGCAGCGCGAACTCGGCGGGACGCTCCATTGCCCCTGACGGCCAGCGGTACAGCAGCGCTCCACCAGCCAGAAGCAATACGCACGCCAGCACCACGCGGAGCTTGCGCGCCGGCCCCCGGCCGACGACGAGCAGCAACACCCCGACGATCGCCGCGGTCGTAAGCAGCAGCTTCAGCGCTGTGCCGAAGAGGAACGACATCGCAACCTCCCGCTAAACGATGATGGGCTTGTTGGCCTCGTCCTTGGGCCACAGAAGGAGGAACACCCCCACCGCCAGCGAAAGCCCCGTGAGGAGCACGGGGCCCCACAAATTCGGACGGTCGAGCGTCGTGAGCTCCCCGGTCGTGAACAGCATCCGCAGCGGCGGACCGCCCCACAAGATCGCGACGAGGGCGCTCCACAGCACCAACGCACAACCGACGCAGCCGCGAAAGAAATGCGTGGCCCCGTCGCGGCGCCGCGCCACGACCAGCAGCAGGCTGCCCAGACCGAGCGGTATCAGCGCCACGCCGTGAGGCCAGCCCGCTTCAATCAGACGGGAGGTCTCGCGATCCACCTGCAGGTCGCCACGGCCGATGGCGCCCCGCGCGTAATCCAGCAGCGGGGTTTGCCCGACGGCCAGCACCAGGCCGGCTAGCAGTAGCACTTTCCCGAGAAACGACGCGCCCGCGCTGGCGGTGCGGCCGGCGAAGGAAGGCTGGGCCGCGCTCACCACGACCGCGGCCGGCTCCGGTGGCGCGTCGACGCGCGGCGGGGTCCGCTGCGGCGTCGCCGTGCGTCGCCCTGGGACACATAGCGCTACCAGGGCAATGACAACGCCGGCCACCAGGCCGAAGATCGCCGCGGACACTTCGTCGCGGTCCGTCAGCACGTACGCGAGGTTGGTGATCATTCCGGCGGTCAGGGTGAGACTAAGCGAGACGACGAGCATCCGCAGAGTGCCACGCCACAGGCCCGATTTGTGCCGCTGGAGCGACTTCGCCAGCAAGAACGGCATCCAGGCCACACCCGTCAGCGTGGCGAAGAGCAGCCCAGCGCGAACGTCGGGATCCGACGGGCGCCCGGCGACGAGGCTGAAGAAGGAGCCGAGTGTGGCCGCGAGGGCACACGTCGTGATGACGCCGAACACGGCGCGGACCGCGGTGCTGCGCGGAACCGGGGCGAGCGCCCTCGCGGGGCTAGCCGGGCTCGCGTTGCCCGGCGGCCCCAGATCGCCAAGGCGCTGCGGCGGTAACGCCCCCAACGTGGTGACGGACGGACTTCCGGGTTCGCCCAAAGCCGCAGCGTCCGGAACCACCGGGCTGCCGGGCGGAACACGCAGAGCCGCGCCCGGCCAACCTGTGGGATAGGGGTGTGGCCAGAGCGCCGCCGCCGCCTGCGTCAGCAGCGAGATGGCAGCGCAGATGCCCGCAGCCGTCCAGGCGTAGTCGCCCGCCTGTACAATGTGGGCGGTGACCAAGCCGATGATTGCCGGCCAGAATGCGGCCCGGCCGTCGACCTTGCCGCGCCGGCCGGCCTCGATCCGCTGGCCCCAGTCGCAGAGCAGCATCACGGCCATGGGGCTGAGAATGATGCGGGCCAGGTCGTCGCTGACCTCTCCCCCGGCGAGCCCGAAACCCGGCAGCATGAACAGCGCCCCGAGACTCGCGTAGGCCAAGCGGTCCAGCAGCGTGTTGCGCGTCGGCGACCGCTGCAGGAACCGCAGGTGCGCGAGCAAGGGGCCGAATGTGCCGCCGATTAGAAACAGGCCGACCGCGACGACCCGCGACTCTTCCGGCCCGCGGTCCATCGTCAACAGGCCCAGGGCCACGGCGATGACGGCCGTCACCGCCAGCAGGATGAAGACCTGCCCGCGCCGATGGACCTTCGGCGCGGTCGGCGGCGTCACGCCCTGGCGCACGCCGAACTTGCGTTCCAGGCGGGCCGCTTTTTGCTCCAGCTTGTGGGTCAGGTGGTCCAGCTTGCGTTGCAGCCGGGCGGGCAACGCCTGCTGCCCGGCGGCCAGGTCGGGAACCCGCAGCTCGCGCACGTCGAGGGGCGGCGCGGGCACCCGACGCGGCGAAGTCACCGTGTCGTCTACGTCACTGGCTTCGATGGAGCGCGGCACCTGCGTCAGCGCGCTGTGGTCGAAGGATTCCATGCTCCGGCTGACGTCCGCGGACTCCAGCACCGCCGCCACCATTTCATCCACGCTCTGATAGCGGTCGTTGGGGTCCTTGGCGAGCGCCTTGGCGATGACGCCCGCGAAGGGTGTCGGAATGCCGCTCAAATCGGGATTGTCGCGCAGATGGCGCATCAGGATCTCAGCGGTGCTGGCCCCGCTGAACGGCAACCGGCCGGTCAGCATCTCGTACAGGATCACGCCCAGGGCGTAGATGTCGATCGCCTTCGTGTAGTTCCCCGAGCCGATCTCGGGGGCCATGTAGTGGACGGTGCCGACGCTGACCGTCTGGCCGCTGTGCCGCGACACCGAGATGTGCTTGCTCAGCCCATAGTCCCCGATTTTCACGTAGCCGTCGTCGTAGAAGATGTTGGCGGGCTTGAGGTCGCGGTGCACGATGCCCCGCTCGTGCAGGTAGCTTAGGCCCTTCGCGATGCCGCCCAGGAAGAACGCGGCTTTCTGCACACCCATCTCCCCCGCCGCCGCCAGCATCAGCTCACGCAGCGACGGGCCGCTGACGTACTCCATGATGACGAACGGGTCGCCCGCCGCGTTGCGCTTCACGTCATAGATCGTGATCAAGTACGGGCTCTTGAGGTTCATCACGTGGCTGATGCCGCGCAGCTCGATCTCGGGATTCTCGCGCAGGAACTTGAGGGCCACCTGCTTGCCGGAGTCGGTCAGGGCGTAGTACACCTCGCCGAAGCCCCCACGCCCGACGGCCCGCTGCACCGTGAGGCCTTCGAGCGGGCGATCGCCATGTTTGAACGTGTAGGCCACGTTTCATCCTCCGTCTGACCCAGCCGCCCTCGGCTGGGGTGCGTCACCAGACTACGTCTCGTAGGGCTTGACCGTTACCCGCACGTCGCCCAACTCCAGCGGCTGCCCGGCCACGATGGCCTGCAGGCGGGCACTCGGCCAATGCGGCCCCGCCGTCTGCCGGGCATGCAAGCCCCCGCCGCGCTCGAACAGCACGGCCTGCCCGTGACCCTCGTGGGTCCGCAGGTGACAACTCGGCCCCGGCCCGATCAAGCACGTCTCACGAAACAGAACCACGTCGCTCACGTCCTGGGCCAGCCGGCTGCGGTGCGAAAGCCGCAGCACCGCCGACTCGCTCTTGACGCTCGGTTTGCAGAACACCATCTTCGCGCTCGCGCCCAGCACGATCCGGTCACCGTCCCGCAGCAGCGTATGCTCGACATGCCGACCGTTCACTTCGACGGGCCCGTACGCCGTCAGGAAGTAGTCTTCGCCGCGGCGAATGATGTCCGCGTGGTGCGACTGCACGTCGCCGGGAATCGGCACGTCGACCGCGGTCGCACCCCCGCCGCGGCCCACGCGCACAAGGTCCCGCCGGACCAGCAGGCCGCTGCCGCCCCCATCCACCAGAACCAGCAGCGGTCGCTCCAATCGGATCGTATCCGGCTCGCACGCCACCTCCCGGACCGTCGGCGGCTCAAGGGGCACGCGGTCGGCGGCGTCGCGCGGGCCGGCCGCGGCAGTCAGCGAGGCGAACACCCCGAGCGGCGAGGCCAACAGCGCTTCGCGACCTTCGGCGACCTTGGCCACCGCCGACAGCGCGGCGGGCACCCACTCGGCACCGCTACGGGCTGCCTTCAGGCGCAACAGCGTCTCGCGCAGCCCCGGGTAGTCGTCCGCGGAGAACTGCTCGACCGCACGCCGACACAGCTCGGCCAGGCGCTCCGCCTCGACCAACGTCGGAACGGTCGGGCGCAGCGACTCCAGCGCACTGCGCGCGGCGGCCAGGCAGTCAATGCGGCCCTGGTCGACCCAGCGCTCTACCGCCGCGCGGCAGGCCGCGGCCAGCCGGACCGCAAGCTCGTCCGCCGCGCGCGTCCGGCCGTGCCGCTGGCAAGCCTCCTGCCAGAAGCGGGCCGCGGCGAGGACGTCGGCGTGCTCGAGGGCCTCGCCGGCCTGCCGTAGAAGCTGACCGGCGCGTTCGACACGCGCATCCAACTCTTCGGCGAGCTCGGCGCGGCGTTGCGGGTCCTCGATCCGTTGCAGGTCGAGTCGGCCCGATTCCAACCGGCCCGCGCGCACATCCTCCGCGACCCGCTCGCACGCCTCCTGGTGCTCGGCCGCCTGATTCGCCCGTTGACGCGTCTCTTCCAGAATCTGCTGCTGCAGGGCCTGCACCTCGGGACCGGCCCGTCCGACGGCGGCGATCCGGTCAAGGTCCGCGAGCGCGTCCGCAAAGCGCCCTGCCTGGCGGTGCAGACGGGCCCGCGCGACCAACGGCCGGACGAGCTCGTCGAGCAGCCGCTCCGCGCGCGGGTGCTGACGGAGATCGGGCTGCGTGACGGCCGCATAGGCGTCGTCGATCCGCCCTTGCCGGAGGGCCTTCTCCGCCGCATTCAGTCGCACAAAAAGCCAGCGGGCAAACATGCTCGCTCCTCACGCTGCCGCGCCCATGACCCGCGACGCGATTCTACCACGCTCGACCGCCGGAGCGGGTACCCGGAGCCACCGGTACCCGTCCCGACGCCCCGTGCCTGTATTCGATCCGTGCCACCCGTTATTCGCCGGTTCGCTTTTGCACCCGTTTCGGTTAGAATGACCCTTAGTCTTGGACTGGTCGAGACCTACGATTCTGGAACCGGCTTATGTCAGGGCATTCTCACTGGGCACGCATCAAACGTGCTAAGGGCGTAGTCGACGCCCGCCGCGGCCGCGCTTGGAGCAAGCTGGCCCGCGCCGTCATCATCGCGGCCCGGCAAGGCGGCGGTGATCCGGACGCGAATCTCACGCTGCGCTACGCCATCGACGCCGCACGCGATGCCAACATGCCCAAGGACACGATCGAGCGGGCGATCAAGAAGGGCACCGGGGAGCTCGGCGGCGAGTCCTACGAAGAGCTGCTGTTCGAGGGCTATGGCCCCGGCGGAGCCGCCGTCCTGTGCAGCTTGCTGACCGATAACCGCAATCGCACGGCTCCCGAGATCAAGCGGATCTTCGAGACCCACGGCGGGCACATCGGCGCGGCCAACAGCGTCGCGCGGCTGTTCAAGAAGCGCGGCGTCTTCCTGGTGGCGGCCGACAAGGCCGACGAAGACACGCTCACGAACCTCGCGCTCGAGACCGGCGCTGACGACGTCCGGTCGCTGGGCGACGCGTTCGAGCTGACCTGCGATCCGGCAGTGTTCGGCGACGTGCGCCAGGCGCTGGAAGCCGCCGGCATTAAGCCCGAGAGCGCCGAGGTCACCATGGTGGCGACGACGAACGTGATCCTGCAGGGCGTCGAGGCCGAGCGGATGATGAAGCTCATCGACGCGCTCGAGGACCACGACGACACGCAGGCCGTCCACAGCAACTTCGAGATGTCGGACGAAGAAGCGGCCCGTCTGTCGAAGGGCTGATGGCTCGACCGTCCGTCGATGAAGCCACTGGCTCCGAGCCGCAGCCGGTTTTCGACCGCGTGGCAGCGCATTCATGCTCACCCGCGTGAAGATGCACGAGCAGGACGGGCTCGCGGTCGACACGCTCGTCAAGGCCGAAAACGCCGCCAGGCTGCATCCATGGAACCTCGCCACCCGATAGTCCATCCATTCGACGGGAACCTCCCGTGAGCAGCGCCAGCCTTGATGGCCGCCCAAGGGCGGGAGGCCAGCTTCCCACGCGCTGGCTGATCGGCCTGATCTCCCTCGGGGTCGCCATCCGCCTCCTCTTTCTTTTGCTGACCGACGACCTGGAACCCTATGCCGACGAAGGCCACTATCTCTATCTGGCCCTCATCTGGAAGCGCTTCTCGATCTATAGCGACTGCGCGTTTTATCTGTGGCCGCCCGGCTACCCCGTGTTCCTCGGTACGCTTTTGCATCTGTTCGGCACGTCCGGAATCTTCGCGGCCAAGCTCGTCCAGGTTCTCCTTTCCGGCGTCATCGGCTCCATGACGATGCTGCTCGCCGCCCGGCTCTTCACGCTCCGTGCGGCCGTGATTGCAGGGTCTCTCTGGTGCTTCTACCTGCCGCTGATCGGGTTCACGCACTACCTGTGGCCCGAGACGTTGTTCCTCGTCGTTTTCCTGCCGGCCGTCTACCTGAGCATCACCTGGTGGCAGACGCCTGACCGGTCGGCAGTCCAGCGCTGGCCTCTGGTCGCGGCGGGCGTACTCACCGCCCTCGCGCTCCTGATCAAGGAAGTTGGCCTGGGCTGGTGCGCCTTGCTGTGCGTACTGCTCTTCTGCCGCGACGTCCGGCGGTCCATCACTGCGGCGACGTCGCACGCCGCGCTGTTCGCGCTGTCCGTCGGCGTGGTCATTGTGCCGTGGACGCTGCGCAATCACGAAGTGTACGGACGCCTCACGCCGGTCGGCGCGACCCTGGGGCAAAACGTTTACTGGGGCCTGAACGGCTCTTACCTCAACTTCGACTACCCGCCCGCTCAGCTCAACCAGCTCGCGCGAATCAATCCCCGCGTGCACCGCTGGTTGCTCCCCGCGCCACCACCCAACTGGGAGCGCTCGCACGCCGCCAACGTCATCGACCGGTCGGCCGAAGACGCCCGCCGCGGCTGGCAGTACGCCGCCGACCATCCGGGTTTCGCCGCCCGCACCCGGATCAAGAAGCTCGCCGACTGGGCCACGCCACTGTCGTTCTTCGTGCGCCACTACGCTTTGGGCCGGTACCACGGCGTGCTCGCAAGCCCCGGCGTTCGCCGCCTGCTGCTCGTCACTGCCTTAGTGCTTCCCATCCTGGTGCTGGCCGGCGCGATTCCGGGCTTCTGCGGGGCCCTCCGCTCGTCCGGGGCGGGCGTCCTCCTCGCAGGGATCTTCATCTACTTCATTCCGGCGACCGCCCTGATCAACGGAATGTCCCGCTATCGAATCACCGTCGAGCCACTGCTGATCGTTCTCGCCGCGGGCTTCCTCGGCGGCGCCGCGTGGCGCGGCTGGCGCAGCCCCGCTTTGCTGTGCAGCGTCCTGGGCTGGGCGATCCTCGGCGCCCTGTGGTGGATCAACGCGGCGGAGGTCGCCGCGATCGTACGGAGCATCTGGTGAGCAGCCACGGATGAGCGCACAACCATCGCAAATTAGCCCGAAAGGGAGCCGGTTGCGGGCATGTTGGCTACATGCGCTGTTACTTGCGATCATCGCCATCGAGTGTCTGGCCGCCTGGATCAGCCACCACTCGGACGACGAGCTGCACCGCATTCTCGAAAGCGGCACGTCCAAACAAAAAGTCCACGCGCTCTTCGTCCTGACCAACCGCGACACGCCGCAACTGCTCGACCAGCAGTCCGTCCGGCGTGTCCTCAAGTCTGACGTCGCCCTGCTCCGCGAATGGACGATGACCGCGAACTTCACGCGCCAGGCGCCGTCTTTGGCCCAGGAGGCCCACATCATGTCGCTGGGCAGCTCGCCCGCGGCCATCCGCTGCCAGTTCTTCCTCAACTATCGACCCGCCGTCGGCTCCTCCCTGACGCTGTCAGATCTCCGGCGTTTTCTTGACGCCCTGGGCGATGGTTCATAGCATTGCGTTGGCCCAGTCGTGCCCTTCGACCGCGAAGAACTGAACCTGGAAAAGCCGCACGCTCCACATGACCAAGAAGTTCATCCGCGCGAGTTTGCTGATCACCCTCGGCGTCGTCGCCGTCGTCGTGGTGGCCATCGTCGCTCCGCGCGTAAACCCGGCCGCGACCCCCGGCCGCTACAACGTCCTGGTGATCACGCTCGACACGACCCGCGCCGATCATCTGGGTTGCTATGGGTATGCCAAAAAGACCAGCCCCAACCTCGATGCGCTGGCCGCCGACGCGGCGCGCTTCGATCTGGCCATCGCTACCGCCGCCATCACGCCGGTCTCGCACGCGTCGATCCTGACCGGGCTGAACCCCGATCGGACCGGCGTCCGCGTGTTCTACGGCGCGGCCGGGCACTGCCTCACGCAGGCCCACCCGACGCTGGCAACGATCCTGAAATCGCATGGCTGGCAGACGGGCGGCTTCGTCAGCGCGTACCCGGCCTCGGAGCGTTTTGGGCTGCAATGGGGCTTCGATACGTTCGCCAGCGGAGTGGCCCCGGAGGTCATGACCCAGAATCTCGCCGACCGGCTGCCGAAGGAGAGTTACTGGCTCGCGGCCCCGACCGCATCCGCGCAGCGCCGCGCGGACGCCACCGTCGATCAGACTCTGCAATGGCTGAAGACGTGCCAGCGCCCGTTCTGCCTGTGGGTCCACCTCTTTGATCCCCATGATGTCTCGCTAGTTCCGCCCAAGGAGATCATGGATCGCTTCGGAGCGTCGCCGTACTCGCGCGACCCGTACCTGGCCGCTTACGATCCGGAAATATTCTTCATGGACGCGCAGATCGGGCGGCTGCTCGATCACTTGAAGAAAAGCGGCGAGTACAACCGAACGATCATCGTCGCGGTCGCGGACCACGGACAAGGCCTCGGCGACCACAACTGGTTCCCCCACCGGCTGCTGTATCAGGAGCAGATTCGGTTGCCGTTGATCGTGCGGCTGCCGCAGGGCCCGCGCGGCGTCGTGATCTCCGACCTGGTGCGCAGCATTGACATCGTGCCGACGGTGCTGGAGGTGCTGGGGTTTGAGGCGCCCGAGCCCGTCCAGGGAGTCAGCCTGTGCGGCCTGTTGAAAGGCCAAGCCGAGGAGCCGCGCGCCGGCTACGCCGAGGCGCTCAACACCCTGGACCTCCACACGCCCGATCCGCTGCCACAGCGGCATCGGGACCTGTTGTTCTGCCTCGTTGAGCCGCCCTGGAAGCTGATCTACCACTTCAATTCGCCCGAGAACACCGAGCTGTACAACCTGGCGAACGACGCCCACGAGGTGCACAACGTCGCCGACCAGTACCGCGATGAAGCAGCGCGGCTCGTCGCGAACTTGCAGGAATCGGGCGCGCTGGAGGTGAAGATCGTCGAGCCCAACAGCCCGCTCGACCAGGACGCGCTCGAGAAGCTCCGCTCCCTCGGCTACATCGGCAAGTAAGCGGGCGTATCCCCCTCCCTCCCAGGGAGGGGGCAGGGGGAGGGTGGGACCGACACTACGGCCGCAGCAGTCGCTCAAACTCCTCTTCGCTCAGCACCCGCACCCCCAGCGCGCGGGCCTTGTCCAGCTTGCTGCCCGGCGACTCGCCCGCCACGACGAAGTCGGTCTTCTTGCTGACGCTACCGGTGGCCTTGCCGCCGTGCTCCTTGATGAGCGCCTCCGCCTCGCCGCGCGAGTACTTCGCCAGCGTGCCGGTGACCACAACGGTTTTGCCCGCCAGGGCCCCGGCGGCCGGCCGCCGCACTTGCGGTTGCGCCATGTTCACACCGACAGCTTTGAGCTCGGCGATTGTCTTGCGCCCGTTCGCGCCATCAAACCACTCCCGCAGCGAAGCCGAGACTTCCGGCCCGATCCCCTCCACTTCCTGCAGGGCCGCTTCGTCGGCCGCCATGACGGCGTCCATGCTCCCGAAATGCAGGGCGAGCAATTCCGCGGTGTTCGTGCCGACGTGGCGAATGCCCAGGGCCGCCAGCACCCGCGCCAGCGGCTGCTGCTTGCTGTGCTCGATGCCCGCCAGCAGGTTGTCGACGCTCTTCTCGCCCATCCGCTCAAGCTCAATGAGCGCCTCCCGCCGCTGGTGCAGGCGGTACAAGTCGGCGTAGTTCTTGACGAGCTTGTTGGTGACGAGGGCTTCGACCAGCTTGATCCCGGCCCCCTCGATGTCCATCTGATCCCGGGCACAAAAGAAACGCAGCCGCTCGACAAGCTGCGCCGGACAGGCCGGATTGATGCAGCGCAGATACACGCCGCCCTCGTCCTGCATGACCTCGCCGCCGCACTCCGGGCAGCGCGCCGGGGGTCGCACGACCTTCGCGTGCGGCGGTCGCCGATCCACATCCACCGCGACCACCTGCGGGATGATCTCCCCGGCCTTCTCGACCGTGACGGTGTCGCCGACGTGCAGGCCCAGCCGCTGCACCTGGTCAAAATTGTGCAGCGTGGCCCGCTTCACCGTCGTGCCCGCGAGTTGCACCGGCTCCAGGTTCGCCACCGGCGTGATCGTGCCCAGCTTGCCCACCTGGAAATCCACGGAGAGCAGCCGGCTCTGGGCCTGCTCAGCGGCGTACTTGTACGCCATGCACCAGCGCGGGGCCTTGCTCGTCGCACCCAGCCGCCGCCGCTGGTCGAAACGCTCGATCTTCGCCACCACGCCGTCGGTGTCGTATTCGAGCGTCCGGCGGCGGGTGTCCCACTCCGCGACGAAGTCGATGACCTCCTCGATGTCGCGGCAACGGCGGGCGTGCGGGCTCGTAGGGATGCCCCACTCGCGGAGCCGGGCGTTCATCTGGCTGTGCGTGGCGGTGCCTGCGGGCGCCGGGTCGATCAGCCCAAAGCTGTGACACAGAAACGCCAAGCCGCGCTGCGCGACATTGCGGGCATCGAGCTGCTTCAGCGTGCCGGCGGTCGCATTCCGCGGATTGGCGAAAGGCTCCTGGCCCTCGGCACTGCGCTGCGCATTGCACTGCTCGAAATCACGGCGCGGCCAGTACACCTCGCCGCGCACTTCCAAAATGCGCGGCCAGTCGGTGCCGCTCAGGCGCAGGGGCACGCTCCGCACCGTGCGGAGGTTCTGCGTGACGTCGTCGCCGGTCTCGCCGTCGCCGCGCGTGGCGCCCTGGACGAACACGCCCGCCTCGTAGCGCAGCGCGACCGCAACGCCGTCAATCTTCGGGTCGACCAAGTAGGCGTAGGCTTCGTCGGGCAGCCCCTTCCGCACGCGCTGGTCAAACTCGCGCAGCTCCTCCGGCGAGTACGTATTGTCAATCGACAGCATCGGATGGGCGTGCCGGACGTGCGCGAAACCCGCGAGGGGCCGCTCACCGACGCGCTGGGTCGGCGAATCGGGCGTGACCAGCTCCGGGTGCTGCGACTCGATCTCACGCAGCTCGCGCACCAGCGCGTCGTACTGCTCGTCGCTGATCTCGGGCGCATTCTGAACGAAGTAGAGTTGGTCGTGCCGGCGGATCGCACGCCGCAGCACGTCCATCCGCTCGGCCGCCGCTGATCCCGAGCTACTGCTGCTCATCGCTTGCCGCCCGCACCGCCGGGGCCGGCCGGGTCACCACCTCGAATTGCAGCCCGCTCAGCTTCAGCCGGGCCGAGGCCGTCCGCTCGACCGACACGTCCGTCTTCGCCCGCCCCGCCAGGAACACGTCGACGGACTCGCCCGGCCCCAGCGTAATCGTGCAATTGGTGGTCCGGTCGGCCTGGTCCCGCGCCGTGCCGTCTTCGGTCGAGTAGCTCACCAGCACCCAATCACGCAGGATTCGCCCGCGAGCGTCACGGGCGTACAGCCGCAGGCCCACCGACGCCTCCGGCAACCGGGCTTCCGGTTCCTCCCGCGCTTCGAACTCGTACTGGTATCGCACCGTGATGTCTAGGTCGAGTTGCCGGTCGGTGTCGTTCGCGAAGGCATGGCCCAGACGAAACATGCCTTCGGCCGTGCCGCTGCGGGTCACGGTCGCCTGTGCTTCGCCCTGCCCGGTGCGCTCCGCCGTCGCGTGGGCGTCGGCCTCGCCATCGAGCCCCGGCTCGCGGTGGTCCAGCGGCAGCGCGATGGAGAAGGGCTCATCCTGCGGGAGCCGCACGGTGACCGACTCGGTCTTGCGCAGCGCATAAGGTTTCGGGCGGACCGACAGCTCGCTACCGAACTGATCGCTGCTGCAGCTCCCCAGCAGGCACGTGACTGCTGTCACCGCCACGGCCAACCCGCCACGCTCTCCAGACGACGCTCGCCATTTCATAAACCTGTCTCCCTGACCGGATGAGTCGCATTGGAGCTTATCTCGCGCGGCTTTTCAATCGCGCGCGGCGGCCGGAAAGGTAGCGTCGGCCGAGCGTGAGAAAAAAACGGGGACTGTCCGCCGCGGCGGACCGCGCCGGCTACGTCTCGTTTGCACGAAAGGCCCTCCCGCGGTGTCTGTACCCGTTTTTTTCTCACGCTCGCCCCCCGTGGCCGACGTCGAATATGGGGTCACCGCCGTTCGACGTCGCCCACGGGCGGGACGACGCCGGGTGCCATGCCGACGGCTGTTCGCGTCGGCATGTGGATGCCGTAACGGCACAACTCGCCGGGTGCCATGGGCAACCGCAGGTTGCCCGTGCTGGTCCGTAGCGGCTGGTGACCATTCGGTCCGCCGCGGCGGACGTCTGAAAGTAGCCGCAGGCGCGAGCCTGTGGAAACGGCGTACACAAATCCCAGAGTCCGCGCAGCGGACGATTGAGGCCGGGTGCCATGCCGACGGCTGTTCGTGTCGGCATGTTGACACCGCGACGACAGCACAATGCGCTGGGTGCTCCGCGAGCAGTGCAAGTGCCCTGCCTGCCCATTGTGTCCTAGATATGTTGTAACATCTAGCATGAGGCGCCACCCCGCCGAACCACCGTCCCGCCTCTAGTCCGCCCCAAGACGCCTCGCATTTTCTGAGAATTGGGGTTATCTTAATAGGTTGAAGGCGGGACACGTCGGTGGCCGTTGGAGGACAGACCATGACGCGGTACTTGCTGATCGCGGTGGCGCTGGGCGGCTGTGCGCTTGCGGTGGCGGACGTGCGCGTATTTGTGACCAGCTCGGCCAGCGGGTACGGGCTGGACCTGCTGGGCCCGCAGGGCGACGGAACCGGCACGGACCCGGAGCACGAGGACTGGCCCATTGACCCCTTCCGCCCGACGTACAGCACGGTGTCCGACTACGGCTGGGAGGACTTCTACGCTTACGACTACTACTACGCGTACTACCGCGCCGCCGCCTACCCGCCGATCGATGCTCCCTCCGGGACGGTCGATGACCCAATCCTGATCGATGCTGGCGCGGGCGAATGGGCGTATATCTGGTTCCAGTTTCGCGCCGTTCAGAAGTTCAAGCGCGTGAACGAGATGATCACCGTCGCCACGGAAGCGGGGCAGCAGGATCCGACGCAGGACCTTAGCTTAACCTACTACCTGCAGAACGACCGTGACGTTGAGTCAGGCGTCAAGCGCTGGGGTGGTGTCGCCACTCCACCTGAGTACCCCGAATGGCACATGAACCCGGCCCATTTCCTAGATCTGCCCACGGGCCTTGGTTTGCCGAACGAGTTAGACAACCCGGAGCACATGTTTCATCGACAGGCCGCTGACGGCAACTTATGGACGGGCGTGGCACTTTTCGGTGCGTTGACTGGAGAACCGAGCGAAGCCGTGTACGAGCTGAAGATCGACGACATCGGTTACAACGCTCCACCCTACCCGCCAATCGGCGAGAGCTGTTTCTTCAAGATTGTTCCCGAGCCACAGGCGGTCATGACGCTTGGGGTGATTCCTGTCGTGGCGCGGCGCCGCCGCCCCTAGACAGGCCATGGCAGCCTGGGTCCGAGCATCCGAGGATGCCGAATCGGCCGCCGGGTGGTCGGAAGGTGCACGCGACGTGCCAGCGCCGTGATTAGCATCGCTTGGATGCAGGTGCTCCGCACGTAGAGGGTACGAGGAGATTCGCAAGAGGAGGCGAGACATGCTGGCGGACTATATCCGGTCCATGGGCTGGTGGAGGGCTACGCCGGTGGCCGGGGCAATCGCGTTCGCGGGCTTCAATGTGACAGCCCAGACGTGGTCGAACATGTTCCCAGGTGACGGTCACCTCCAACCGGCAGTGAACGCGCTAGCGGTACACAACGCCGAATTGTACCAGGGGGGCGAGTTTGGGGGCTGCATGAACAGGATCGTCAACAATGTTGCTCGCTGGGATGCCCATCGGTGGGCGGGGGTTGGGGCTGGGCTTGCTTATTACGTGTACGCACTCGTCGAGTTCGACGACCCGAACACGCCGGAAGGGGCGCTGCTCTTTGCCGGAGCGGGAGACGGAGTGTACCAGCAGCCGGATGATCCCAACGACCCCAACGAGCCCTGGCCCCTCGTCGGAGGCAGCGACGCTCCGGTCCGCGCGTTGGCAGTGTTCGAGGGGGCACTGTACGCCGGCGGAGAATTCACGGAGATCGGCGGGGAAGATGCCAATTACATCGCCCGCTGGAATGGCACGGCATGGGAAGAGGTCGGCGGCGGAGTCGGTCCCGACCCCAACGACGCGAACAGTCCGCCAGCCAAGGTGCTGGCGCTGACCGTGTTTGACGGCGGCGGCGGCGAGGCCCTCTTCGCCGGCGGTACGTTCCTGACCGCCGGTGGGCTGAGCGCCAAGCGCATCGCCCGCTTCCGGGACGGCACGTGGTCGGCGCTCGTCCGCTCAGCCCCGCGGCGCGGAGACCCGCTTCGACATCGTGTACTGAATGATGCGCCTCGCCCGCTCGACGCGCGCCACGTGGGCCGCGCGGGCCAAGGCCCCTTGCATTACCCGGGGCTTTGGGCTATCTTACGGGTTGAAGGCGGGACACGTCGCTGGCCGTTGGAGGACAGACCATGACGCGGTACTTGCTGATCGCGGTGGCGTTGGGCGGCTGTGCGCTTGCGGTGGCGGACGTGCGCGTATTCGTGACCAGCTCGGCCAGTGGGTACGGGCTGGACCTGCTGGGCCCGCAGGGCGACGGGACGGGCACGGACCCGGAACATGAAGACTATCCGATCGACCCCTTGCGGCCGACGTACAGCACGGTGTCCGACTATGGCTGGGAGGACTTCTACGCTTACGACTACTACTACGCGTACTACCGCGCCGCCGCCTACCCGCCGATCGATGCTCCCTCCGGGACGGTCGATGACCCAATCCTGATCGACGCGGCCGTGGGGGAATGGGCCCACATCTGGTTTCAGTTCCGCGGTGAGCCCTTCCTTGCCAAAGTGAACGAGATGATCACCATCGCGACGCTGGCGGGGGAAGCGGCCCCCACGCAGGATCTCACCTTTACCTACTACGTTCAAAATGACCTTGGTAATCCCGACCGTAGCGGCAAGCGCTGGTGGGGCGATGCCAGCCCTCCGGGCTACCCGGAGTGGCGCATGAACCCCCAGCATTTCCTTGCCCCTGGCGCTTGGGGCTGGGGTCTGGTCAATGAGATTGACAATCCCCAAAGAATGTTCGACCAACAGGAGCAGGTGTCGGGAACCGGCGTGGCACTCCTGGGTGCCGTGACTGGCGCTCCCAGCGACGCGGTGTATGAACTGAAGATAGACGGCATCGGCTACGCCAACTACGGCCCTCCGCAGATCGCGGAAAGCACGTTTTTCAAGATTGTGCCTGAGCCGGCGGGAGTGCTCGCGGGTCTGGTCGTCATCGGTTGGATGCGCGGCCGGCGGTCCTGAATCTGCCGCGCGAGCCCCACCCACGGGCCGCTTAAGCCCCATCTCAAGCCAGGGGTACGCGGGCGCGGGTAATCTGGAACGGAGCAACAGTGGAGGCGAGCAATGCAATCTCGTTTTGCGTGGTTCACAACGTCGAGCATCGGAGCAGTCGCGGTTGTCCTTGTTAGCGCCGGCGGGTTTGGCCCTGCCCACGCTCAAACTTGGTCGAGCATGTTCCCTGGCGACGGCCACCTCGACGGGGTCGCGAACGCGCTTATGGTCCATGGAGACGAGCTGTACGTCGCCGGGCTGTTCGCGCACTGCATGAGCAGCAGGACCGTGAACTACGTTGCCCGGTGGAACGGCCAGCGCTGGGCCGGCGTCGGAGAGGGCCTTTGGATTGACAACTATCACGCGAGCTACGCGTACGCGCTGGTCCCATTCGACGATCCGAACCTACCACAGGGAGACCTTCTCTACGCGGGCACGACGGACGGCGTGTTCCGCGAGCCCAACGACCCGAGCGATCCCAATGAGCCGTGGGCGTGGATCGCAGCGACTGACGCTCCTGTGCGGGCCTTGGCAGTATTTGAGGGCAACCTGTACGCCGCCGGAGAATTCACAGACATTGCCGGGGAAGATGCCAATTACATCGCCCGCTGGAATGGCACGTCATGGGAAGAGGTCGGCGGCGGAGTCGGTCCCGACCCCAACGACGCTAACAGTCCGCCAGCCAAGGTGCTGGCGCTGACCGTGTTTGACGACGGCGGCGGCGAGGCCCTCTTCGCCGGCGGCACGTTCCTGACCGCCGGCGCTGTTAGCGCGAAGCGCGTCGCCCGCTCCCGGGACGGCACGTGGTCCGCCCTCGGCGCGGGCATCCAGGGCGCGACCAGCACCGAGGTGGACGCATTGGCCGCCTGGGATGCCACGGGTCGTCTCTACGTCGGCGGCAACTTGAGCTTCCCCCTGGACCCCAACGACCCGAACGGGCCGACCGTGCGCGGCATCGCCGCGGCGCATTGCGATCCGAACGATACGTGGACGTGGGGGACCTTGGGTGAGGGCGTGTCGACTGCGACGGGCGCTTCCGGGACGGTGCGGTGCTTGGCGGTGCTCGCGGTCGACGAAGCCGAGGTGCTCTACGTCGGGGGCAGGTTTGACTTTGTGGACGGCTCGATCCTCGCCGGCAAGATCGCTTTGTGGGATGGCGACTTCTGGTCGTTTCTGGGTACATACGGCGCGGAAGGCTTCGACCTTTCGCCTCTCGCCCTCGCCGCCTACGACGATGGCGCCGGTTCCAAGCTGTACGCGGCGGGAAACTTCCACAGGGCCGACGGGTTCGCGGCAAATGGTATCGCACGCTTGGAGGGCGATCATTGGTCGCCCCTTGGTCGCGCCCCCGACTTTACCCCCTACGCTTTCTGCGCCGTGTACGAATGGGACAAGCCGCGGCTGTATGTCGCCGGCGGGTTTCATCAGATCGGGGACCTCTGGACAGGCGCACTCGCCTGCTGGGACCGCAGCGCTTGGTCCGCCATAGACGGCGCGCCAAACGACCGCGTTCAGGCCCTGGCCACGTTCGACGACGGAAGTGGATTGGACCTGTTCGTTGGCGGCGGCACGGTTGACGTCGATCACGCCGATGGCGGGGGAGATCTGATGGGCTTCATCGCTCGCGGCCGAATGGTCTACCACACCGAGGTTCAGCCGCATTACTGGGGCTGGAGCTGGTCGCGCGCCACGGTGTATGGCAACGACGGGGTGTGCGCATTCGCTGAGTTTCAGGATGCCAACGATCCGCAGCCCATCCTCTATGCGGCCGGCGAGTTCACGGAGATTGACGGACGCCCGGCGCACTACATCGCGCGCTGGAATCCGGACCCCAATGACCCCCGCTGGGAGGAGGTCGGTGACCCGAACGATCCGAACCATCCGCAGGGAAATCTTTATGCTCTGGCGGTGTACGATCCCAACGACGGGCCCCCGGCGCTGTATGCGGCAGGCGATGATTTTCTGAAGTGGCAGGGCGGCTCCTGGACGAACTTCGGGGGAGGCGCCACATACGCGCTCGCGGTTTTCGACGAGCCAAACGAGGCTGGGGCGTCCCTTTACCTCGGTCGCGTTGGAGCCCTGTCCAGATCGAGCGGCGGTGCATACAGCAACGTGCTCGCGTTTGACGGTAGCATCCATGCGCTACAGGTCCATGACGATGGTGGCGGGCCAGCGCTGTATTTTGGCGGTTGGCATCCCGATCCAAACGACCCGCCGCAGCCACATTTCCTTCTGAAATGGGACGGTACAGAGGTCAGCTACGTGGCCGAAGGGCCGGCGGACCACGTGATGTCCCTGGGCGTCTTCCACGATGATCCCCTCAGCGGGTACGACGCGCTGTGGGCCGGCGGCCATTTTCTGACGGCCGGCAACTCGGCCTGGGCCGACACGGATTCGCAATTCATTGCCCGCTGGGGCATTGACGTGCAGATAGACCCGTGAGCCGCGTAGGAGAATGGCATACCGGCTAGGCTTTAGTCTGGTCTGGAAATCCGGGCACGCCGTACTCATTTCCTGCGGCCAGCAGCCGCACCCACTCGCTCTCGCCCAGTTTCCGTCACAATCCGCCAACCCGCACCAAACCTCCGCGACCAAGTTGCCCCAAGCCCGCCGCGCGCCCATTCTCTAGTATGCGCACCGGCCGCGATTTAGCTGTGGCACCCGCGTCCCGCCGGTGGGCCCACCATCGCCCCGCCGTCCCGGCGCACTGGGATACCTCCGTGGCTTCGTGGCTGTGTCGCTCCGTCGCTTCGTCGCTCCGTCGCTCCGTCACTCCGTCACTCCAAGAATCTCATTTCCGCCCCACAAAAACATGAGATTCTTGAGACTCTTGAGCACCTTCACTCCAGACGCGGCGAACCGCTTACGGAACCCGCCCACAGACGAAGTGCCCATTGCCCAGTCGCTTCAGCGGCGGAACCGGAGACAACGACAACGCCGCCGCGACGTTGCGGACCCCCTCGCCCTGCAGCGGCCCCGGAGCAGCCGCGCCGCCGATCAACGTGGGCGCGATGTAGACGTGAAACTCGTCGGCCAAACCCTGATCGAAGAAGCTCCCCAGCAGTCGGCCGCCGCCTTCGACCAGTACGTTCGTCATCTGCTGCCGGCCCAAGTCGCCGAGGATCGCGGCCAGCGACAGACGACCACCAACCCTGGAAACCGCGTGGAGCACGCAGCCTGCCCGCGCCAGCGCTCGCGCACGCCGCACCGGGGCTTCCCGCGCATGGTAGATCCACGTCGGCACCTGCCGCGCACTGCGCACCAGTTGGCTGCGCAGCGGCGTACGCAGGCCCGCATCGAGCACAACGCGGGTTGCCACCCGCCGCGGCCGTCCCACCCGGCAGGTCAGCAGCGGATCATCGCTCAGCACGGTCCCGATGCCGACCAGGATCGCGTCGATGCGGCCGCGGACGCGGTGCGCATGGGCCCGGCACGCCTCATCGCTGATCCACTTCGAATCGCCCGTGCGGGTCGCGATCTTGCCGTCCAGGCTCTGCGCCCATTTCAAGATCACCCACGGACGGCGCTCGCGGACGAGCTTGAAAAACGGCGCGTTGAGGTCGGCCGCCTGCTCCGCCAGCAGGCCCACGGCGACGCGCAGCCCGGCCTTGCGCAGGGCCGCCAGACCCTGGCCGGCCACCGGCGGATTGGGGTCTGTCAGCGGCGTCACCACCTGCGCTACCTGCGCCGCGATCAACGCGTCGGTGCACGGCGGCGTCTTGCCGTAGTGGCAGCACGGCTCCAGCGTCACATAGACGGTCGCGCCGCGCGGCGACTCGCAGCACCGCCGGAGCGCCTCGATCTCCGCGTGCGGACCGCCGTAGCGGCGGTGGTAGCCCTCCCCGATGACCCGCCCGCGCTTCACGATCACGCAGCCGACCATGGGGTTCGGCTCGACGCGCCCCTGCCCGCGTGCCGCAAGCTGCAACGCACGCCGGAGGTGCCTCTCATCCTCAGACGTGAAACGCGTCATCGCTTTGGGGCCGCCTGCCGCGGCTTCCCGGCCCCGCGTCGCTCAGCTTCCAGCAGAAAGTCCGTGTCGGTCAGCCGCACGTTGGTGTTGATGTCGGCATAGAAGTAGCTCGCATCGAGCTCGCCGGACGCGAGCTTGAGAATCGTGCCCGCCGGCAAGTCGGTGGCGACGTCGACGTACAGCTCCTGCACGGGGACTTTGTAGCGTGCGGGCGGATATTCCAGATGCAGATGGTGAACCGTCGGCCCGCCGTCGGACAGTTGGCACAGCCCCTCATACGTAAGCAGCACGTCGTCGCCGGCCGCGTGAAGCGAATTGAGCGTGCGCTCCATCAGGCGCTCCAGCCCGAAGTCCGTCAGCGGCCGCTTGGATTCCCCCCACGTGACCGGCGTAAGCAGGTCCACCTTGTTGACGGCCGGCGGCGGCGCCAGACCGGGTGACCACCCGCGGGTCACGAAGCGTACCTGGTTGTTCGCCTGGCCTTCGACGTAGACGCTCTCGCCGTACTTCGTGTCCGCGTCCAGCCACTTCATGCGCACGCTGAACGGCCGGCGGCGAAACCAGCAGAGCATGTGCTCGGGTCCGTAGAGCTGCTGGAATAGACCGCGGCGCTCGCAGCGCGTGAAGTGCAGCGTGTACTGTTCGAGCCCCTGGCACATGTACGCCACGCGGTGCAGATAGCCGGCCGGGTCGCGCCGCACCATCTCGGCCCGCGCGTCCGCCTCAGCCGGCAGCAGCCCGCGGACCGGCCCGGGTCGCGGCTCAACCACGGGAGACGGACTGCGGCAGCCGACCAGCACAGCGGAGATCGCCGCGACCGCCAATGCGGCGGGCGGACATGCACGATGCACTGACAACACCACAGCAATGCTCTCCTCGCCCGGGTCTCCGGCGCGCTGCCAGCACGCCAGAAGCACCGCATATCAGTCTAACGCGACGTAGTGCCCCTCGCACCCGGACCATGAACGACGGGCTCTGTCGGGAACCCCTAGCGTGGCGTGAGCTGCCGCGCCAACTCGGCCGCCGCAGCGTAGCTCGGTTCCCAGCCCACCCACAGCCCGCGCACGATGCCGTGCGTGTCAACCACGCGGACCACCGGAAACTCGGGCAGCGCCTCCACATCCTGGAGCGGACCACCCAGGATCTGCGTGAGCCCCCGTCCGCAGCGCTCGATCGCCTGCCGGGCCACCGCGATGTTGAAGTCCATGTTGTAGCTGATGACCCGTAGCGGCGGCCGCGCCGGATCTTGCGGCAATTGCCGCAGGGACTGCAACGCCCGCAGTCCCCAAACCGATTCAACGGACCAGAAGCACTCGATAACGACGCCCCGCCGCAGCGCCTCGCTCGTGACCGTGTGCCCACCGGCGTCTTGCAGCGACCAGGGCCGGGCGGGCAGGTTCAGCCAGCGGCGGGCGAGCGCGGCGCGCGCCCGTAGCGTGTCGGCGTCGGCCACAAGCTGCTGGCGTCGGGCCTCCGCCAGTACCGCAAATGGGGACGCCGCCTGGGCCTCCACATCCGAGGCGAACGCCGCCCACAAACGGTCGAGTTGTGTGAGCGTCTGCGGCAACTCGTCCGGCTGACTCAGCACCTCGCCAAGCAGCCGGTCTTCGTGGCGCAGCGTCCGCAGAAACCGGTCGGCCTCCTCCGCGCGGCGGGCGGCCCAGGCCGCCGTATAGGCGGCGGTTTGGCGGAGGACCGCGCTCACCGTGGTGCGCGTCTGGGCGCGCGCATCCTGCTCCTGCAGCTCCAAACGCGTGACGTACCCGGCGACCGGATCGAAGCGGAACTGCCCCGAGCGCGACTGCCCCAGCACCTCCGCCACGCCCGAGGAATCCTCCTCCGTGAAATCGACCGCGATGAAACCCGGTGCTCCGCCCGCTTCCCGGCGCGTGCACCGCCACTGCCGGCCGTAGAGATCGTAAGGCGTACTCCAGGCGCTCAATTGCTGCACGACGAGCGGCAGCATGGGCAGCACCTCGAGGGCCGAATCCAGCGGGCCGAACCGGGGCGTGCTCTCGTCGAGGATCCGGCGGCGGCCCGTTTCGTCCAGGTACAGCAGCGCTCCGCGGGCGGGCTCAGGCCGGCCTTCGGTCCCCCGCGTGAGCTGGAGCAGGAGCAGCACTTCGTGTCCCTCCCGCCGAAGGCACCAGGCTTCGATCTGCTCCGCAACCTGCCGGGCCGGTGCGGTGGCGTCGAGCGGCGTGGTCACCGCCTTCCGCTCGTACACGAACTGCTGGCCGACCTCGAAGCGGTACCGCAGCGGGGGTGGCGCGGCGACCCGCGGGCCGAGGACCAGCAACGAGACCCAGGCGACCGTCGACAAAATGGGGAGCATCGCTGCGGTAGCGTACAGCGCTCCGCCGAAGGAGTGGATAGCGGCCGGCTGAAAAAGTCGGCGTGGCGAGTACAATGCGCCCCCAAGCAAGGAGGTGCGCGAGTGAACATCCTACGTCAGCCGCGCGTGTATCTGGTGGGCCGGCAACAAGCGGACCCCGAAGCCCTCGCGCGGTTTCTGGCCGATCACGGGACCGCCTGGACCACGGACACCGACGTCGGCGCGGAGCAGCTCTGCGAGGTCGCGGGCCGCGTGTGTTACATGTCGTTCGGCAAGGGCCGCAAGAACAACGCCGAGTACATGGCGAACATCATCGAGTCCGCCCACGGCTCGGTGCTCGAACATGCGGTCTGGAACTTCCTGATCACGGGCGTGTCGCGGTCCTTCACGCACGAGCTCGTCCGGCACCGGGCCGGGTTCGGCTACTCGCAGCTCTCGCAGCGGTACGTGGACGAGACGACGGCGGATTTCGTGGAGCCCGATTGCATCGCCGACGATCCGGAGCTGCACGCCGTCTGGCTCGAGTCCATCCAGCAGGCGCACGCCGCCTACGGCCGGCTCGTGGAAGGGCTGAGCCAGAAGTTTGCGGCTGAGCCGGACAAGACGCAGCGGCGTAAGCTGGCGCGGCAGGCGGCGCGGAGTGTGCTGCCGAACGCGACCGAGACCAAGATCTTCGTGACCGCCAACGGGCGGGCCCTGCGGCACTTCATCGAGGCGCGGGCTAACGAGCACGCGGAGGTCGAGATCCGCAAGGTCGCGCTGCTCATCCTGCGCCGGCTGCAAGAGGAGTCGCCCAGTATCTTCGGAGACTATGAGATCATCACGCTGCCCGGCGGGACCGAGGTTGCCCGCACGGCACATCGCAAGGTCTAGCCCCGGACAACGACGGTTCGCCGCCCGCGAAGTGCAGGGCGGCGGCACGCCGAGACACGCATGAGGCAACGCAGCTACAAGACACTCGTCCTCGCGCTGGCCGGTGCGGCCATTTTCTGCCTCACGCAGCCCGCGCGCACCGAGCTGGCGGACGTGTACCTGCGCAGCGGCCTGAAGCTGCGCGGGGACGTCACCACGACCGACGACAGCGTAATCGTGCAGAACGCGGCCGGCCGCCTGCGACTGCCGCGAGCCGACGTCGTGCGCATTGTTCCGCTGACGGGCGTCGCCAGCCGGCCCGCGACCGCACCAGCCGTGCCGCCGACACGCCGCGAAGCCCCCCGGCCGGAATCCGGGCCCGCGGCTGCCCCCGAGTTGCCGCCGGCCCCGCCACTGTCCGACGAGGACATCCAGCGACTGAAAATCCTGGAGCTGCGGCTGGACGGAGTGCCGGAGCCGGTGCACGTTCGGTTTCTGCGCAAAGGCAAGCAGCGTGACCTGTCCACCGAGGTGCTCGAGGAGCTCCGGCCACGACGCGAGTACCTGCCCGAATGGGAAGAGGTGCTGCTACGCGGGCAGCCGCACGAGAAGCTCCAACTGATGGCCCGCGAGACCGGCGCGGAGCACATCGATCGAATCATGATCGAGAACGACCCGGAGGTGTTCGCGACGTTTCGGCGGCGGATTCTGCCGCTCGTGAACCGGAGCTGCGCGCGGTCGGGATGTCATGGCGGGCACACGGCGCGGGTCTTTCGCCTGCCAGCGGGTTCGCCGAGCAGCGACACGTACGCGTACACGACGTTCGTCCTGCTCGACCAGATGGAAACCCGGCACGGCCCCCTCCTGGACCGCGATGACCCGGGCAACAGCGCGCTGCTACACGACCTGCTGCCCCAGAAAGACGGCGACAAGGGGCACCCGCCGGTGGGACACGGCCCGAGCTTTCAGGGCGTAATCCGGGATCAGGAGGACCGGCTCTATACGACCGTCTTGAACTGGATCAACTCGCTACGTGTGCCGCACCCGGAGTACGAGCTGACCTACACGAACCCGTACGCCGGGGGGCCGCGGGTCCCGCCCGAAACAGAAACGGAGGGGCGCGAGGAGACGCCCACATCCCCTCCCGCGACGACTCAGGCCGCTGGCGATGCCGAGAACCAGCGATCCCGCTGACCGAAGATGAAGCCCAGCGCGAAGCCCGCTTCGATGAAAACGCCCTCCGGGGAGACGCGCCGCGCCCTGTTCACCGCCGCGTGGCGTGACCCGCGCACTTGGCTCGGCGGAGTGTGCCTGTGCGTAGTCGTGTTCTGTGCACATGCGAACGACCTGGGCAGCGGCTTCAACTACGACGACCAGGTCAACATCGTCGACAACCCCAACTTCCGCGGACTGGGCCTCACGCAGCTCCGTTGGATGTTCACGACCTTCCACCTGGGGCATTATCAGCCCCTGTCGTGGGTCACGCTGGGCCTGGATTACGTCTTGTGGGGTGAAAACCCCTGCGGCTACCACCTGACGAACCTCATCCTGCACGTCGCCAACGCTGTGCTGGTGTATCTGCTTGCGCTCGCGGTGCTGGGCGAAAAAAGGGGTCAGGAACCTTTTGCCGCGCAGCGGCCCGACGGGTGCTTGGCACAAAAGGTTCCTGACCCCTTTTTTCGCCTCCCGTGGATCGCGCACGTCATCGCCCTCATTGCCACGTTGTGGTTCGCGCTGCATCCACTCCGCGTGGAATCCGTCGCTTGGGTGACAGAACGCCGGGACGTGCTGAGTTCCTTTTTCCTGCTGCTGGCGGTCCTGTTCTATCTGCACGCGCACGGCGGGGCGGCGATCACCCGCCATACCCTGTGGATCGGTCTGTCGCTCGTGGTCTATGCGTTGTCGTTGCTGAGCCGGGCGTTGGGTGTCACCTTCCCCGCGGTCCTGCTGCTGCTGGACCGGTATCCGTTGCGCCGGATCGGGGGCCGTCCGGGCGGCTGGACGCGCCGCGCGGCCTGGCGCGTGTGTGCGGAGAAGATCCCGTTCGCACTGCTGGCACTGATCTTCGTCTTCGTGGCGCTGCTGGCGGCCCGCGCGTCGGGGGCGACCGCGACGCTGGCCGAACATGGGCTCCTGGATCGCGCGGCGCAGGCGTGTTACGGACTCGTCTTCTACCTGTGGAAAACCGCAGCGCCCTTCGGGCTGTCCCCGCTGTACGAGCTGCGCTTCCCACTCAAGCTGCTCTCGGCCAAGTACGTCCTGTCCGGTGTGCTGGTTCTAACCGCGCTAGTCGTTCTGTTGCGCTATGGGCGTCGCTGGCCGTGGCTCACGGCCGTGGTGCTGATCTACGCCGTAATCCTGGCTCCGGTGCTCGGCCTCGTGCAAAGCGGCACCCAAGAGATCGCGGATCGGTACAGCTACCTGCCCAGCATCGGCTGGGCGCTACTGCTCGGCGCCGGCTTGTTGCGGCTGCGGCAGGACCCGCGCCGCCACGGCTGGGCCTTGACCTGTACGACATTCGCCATCGCGGTGCTGGCGGGCCTGGCTGCCCTGACTTGGCAACAGAATCGTGTCTGGAGAACTCCGGAGGCGTTGTGGTCGCAGGCCGTCCGGCAGGCACCCTCCGCGACGGCGCATAGCGCGCTCGCTGGAGTTTACACCCAGGCGGGACGTCGCGCTGACGCCATCAGCCAATACCGGGCTGCGCTGCGTCTGGAGCCGTCCGACCGCGATGCCTGGCGCGGTCTGGCGAAAACACTGATCGATACGCATCAGCTTGACGAGGCCGAACAGATCGGCCGGCAACTCGTGCAGTATGACCCCAGCGATGCACCGGCCCACTTCCTCTTGGCCAATGTGTTCCGCGCCCGTCGTGACCTGGACGAAGCGATCCGCCACTATCGCGAAGCTGCCCGGCTCGACCCCAGTCTGTTCGAAGCGCACCTGAACCTCGGCGGGGCGCTGGCCGAGCGCGGACAAACCGACGAGGCGATCAGCGCCCTGCGCCGTGCACTGGACATTCAGCCCCATCACGCCGGGGCCCGTTACAATCTGGCGACCGCCCTGTTGGCGCGCGGCGACTTGGAGGCCGCCATGACCGAGTATCGCCAGGCCCTCGCCGCCCGACCGGACTTCCCGGAGGCGCGGCTCAACCTGGCGCTGGCCCTGGAGAAGGCGGGGCAGCGCGACGCCGCACTTGCCGAGCTACGCACTTTGCTGCAAAGCCACCCGGACCACGCGGAGGCGCGCCGGACGCTGGAGGCGCTGGTGGCACCGACGACGCGCGGCCCCTAGCGTGCGACTGGGAGCTTCACCGACACGACATGAAGCGTAGCGCGAAAGCCAGATCCGAGAAACCCCCGCTCGCCGACCCACGCCGCGCGCTATTCACGGCGGCGTGGCGTGATCCGCGCACCTGGGCCGGTGCGCTCCTGCTCAGCGTGATCGTCTTTCTGGTGCACGCCAACGACCTGGGCAATGGTTTCGTCTACGACGACGAAGGCAACATCGTCGATAATCCGCATTACCGTGGCCTGGGGCCGCAACAACTGACGTGGATGTTCACCACTTTCCACATGGGGCACTATCAGCCCCTGTCGTGGGCCACCCTGGGACTCGACTATGTCCTTTGGGGTGAGAACCCCCGGGGCTATCACCTCACCAATCTCGTCCTCCACGTCGCCAACGCCGTCCTGGTATACCTGCTGGCACTCGTCTTGCTCGGCGCTGGCCCGGCGGGCGAAAAAAGGGGTCAGGACCCTTTTGTGCAGAGCACCCCCAGGGCCGCTACGCGGCAAAAGGTTCCTGCCCCCTTTTTTCCGGGGATTACGCGGTCGACGGCCTACAGCCGCGGTTGGGTGGTTCACGTCGCCGCCCTAATTGCGGCGCTGCTGTTCGGCGTGCATCCGCTGCGCGTGGAATCCGTCGCCTGGGTCACCGAGCGTCGCGACGTGCTGAGCTCGCTTTTCCTTCTCCTAACAGTGTTGTTCTACCTGCGCGCGCACGGCGGTGCGGCCCCTGGATGGCCCGCACTTTGGATCATAATGGCGCTGGCCGCGTTTGCCTTGTCGCTGCTTTCCCGCGCTCTGGCCGTCACGCTCCCGGCCATCCTGCTGGTTCTCGACTGGTATCCGCTGCGCCGCCTGGGCAACTCGCCGGGCAGTTGGACCAGCAGTGCCGCGCGCCGCACGTACCTTGAGAAGGTCCCTTTTCTGGTGTTGGCGCTGGTCTTCGCGATCCTCGCTATCCTGGCCCAGCAGGAGGCTGGCGCGCGGGCGACGCTCGCCGAGCACGGGGTCCTGGAGCGGCTGGCCCAGGCCTGCTACGGGCTTGTTTTTTACCTGAGGAAGACGGTCGTTCCGCTCGGCCTGTCGCCGCTCTATGAGATTCCCCAGCCGATGGTGCTCTCCTCGGCCAAGTACGTCGTGCCAGGAATCGTCGTGCTGGCTGCGGCCCTCGTTCTGCTGCGTTATGGCCGGCGCTGGCCCTGGCTGACAGTCGTGGTGCTGATCTACGCGGTCCTGCTCGCACCCGTCCTGGGGTTGATCCAGAGCGGCTTGCAGGAGGTGGCCGACCGCTACAGCTACTTGCCGGCCGTCGGGTGGGCCCTCCTCGTGGGCGCGGCACTTCCGTGGCTGTGGCACCGCTCGCGCTCGGCCGCGCTCGCGTGCATCGGGCTTAGCCTCCTGAGCATCGCCAGCCTGGGAGCGCTGACTTGGCGACAGAGCCAGGTCTGGCATGACTCCGTGTCGCTGTGGGAACAGGCCGCCCGCGCCGCGCCCTCGACGACGGCGCACCAGAACCTCGGCGCGGCGTATGCGCGCGCCGGCCGGCTCCCGGACGCCATCACGCACTACCGGGCGGCCCTGCAACTGGACCCGCTCAACAAACCTTCGCTGCACGGGCTGGCCAAGGCGCTGACCGATACGAACCAGTTTGACGACGCGGCCCAGGCATGGGAACGCTTGCTCCAACACACTCCCGACAATGCGCGTGCCCATCTGCTGTTCGCCAACGTGCAGCGCGCTCGCGGCAAGCCCGAGGAAGCCGCGTACCAATACACGGAAGCACTACGCCTCGACCCGAGCCTGACCGACGCGCGCCTGGGCCGGGCCGGGCTGTGGGCCGAACGCCGCAAGCTGGACGAGGCGGCGGCGGAATGCCGGAAAGTGCTGGAAACCGAGCCCAACCACCCGGGCGCGCATTACACCCTGGGAAACGTCTTCGCGCAACAGCGCAACTTCGCCGAAGCGGTCGCCGAGTTTCGCCAGGCGCTGCAGGCGAACCCCGATTTCCCCGAGGCCGGCACGAACCTGGGCGTGGCCCTGGAGTGGCTGGGTCAGCGCGAGGAGGCCGTGCATGCCTATCGGGCGGTGTTGGAACACCACCCGGAGCAGCTCGTCACACGCTACAACTTGGCGACGGCCCTATCGAAGCTGGGGCGACGTGACGAGGCGATTGCCGAGTATCGCGAGCTGCTGAAGCGCAATCCAAACGACGCCGCCGCACGCCGGGCCCTGGACGCCCTGCTCAGCCCCACCTCGCGCGGGAGCTGATAGTCGGGCGACTGAAGCCACGCCGATGGCAGCAGAAGCTGCAAAATGGCCGCAGGCGCAACGGGCGCGGCGGTATAATGCCGCGTGACCTGCGCGGCGACGGAGGCGGGCAGGTCATCTGGGAAATCCTACACGCAATCCATAGCGCATAAACTGCGCACAGCGCACCCCGCTCCTTCTGCGCGGATCATCACCGCGCGTAGCTGCTATTCGCGAGGCGTATTATCGCACGTCGACGATTCCGGAGCGGCGATTGCCTTTGGCCAATTCCGGCGTATGGTTTGGTAGGAGGCCGGAAAGATGGCCCAGGATTACTTCACGGTTCTCGGACTGTCTCCGGGACGATACGACCCCGCCGAGATCACACGCCGCTTTCGGGTTCGCCGTGCCGAGCTTCTGGCCGAGCTGGATAACTCCGCGCACTACGCCGAAGCACGCCGCGCGCTCGATGAGCTGCACCTGGCCTACGCCGCCCTGCGCGGGCCGCGCCCGCAGGACGGCCACCTGCGGCGGCGGGCTGCGGACCGGAGCCCCGTCCAGGAACTTCGGGACCTGATCGCCGCATCGCTGGAGGACGGATTGCTGCGGTACTCGCGCCGCCGGGGAATCCTGGAGCGCGCCCGCGAGCTGGGGCTCAGCGACTTCCAGGCCCAGCTCCTCATCGCCCAGACTCAGTTCGGCGAGCGGGAGTTCTCGACTGCGGTCCGGACGCCGGTGACCGTGCGTGCACCGGCCTCGCGTGCGTGGGTTCGCCTGGCCGGCGCCGGGGTGCTCGCGGCGGCGATCTTCCTGTTCCTGGTGCGCTGGGTGAACGGCTAGGCGGGAACTCGGGGGCCATCCACACGCTCGGGCTCAGCCCACGCCCACCTCATGCACGAAGCGCTCCAACCACGGCATGAGCACGCGGGCAAGCTGGAGCTGAATGAAGTTAAACAGGAAGTGCGCGAGCATCACCGCCAGCGCACTGCGTGTAAGCACGAAAAACGCACCGAGCACCGCCCCAACCCCGAAGACCTGCAGCACCCCGAGCCAGCCCTGCGTGAGATGCAGGGCGGCGAAAACCGCCGACGATAGGAAGACCGCCAGGCCCCAACTGCAACCCACGCGATGCAGGTACGGGAGCAACAGGCCCCGAAACAGCAGCTCCTCATGAATCGCCACCGGGATGAGCAGCAGCACGGCCGTCGTCACGTCGTTGAGCGGCAGCATCTCCATAAAGTCGACGCGGCGAATCAGATCTTTCTGGAGCTCCGGGTAGAACATCAGGACCACGCCGATGACGACCATGAACACCATGAACACGACGTAGATGGCCAGCAGGGTCGGCAAGGCCCACAGCGCTTGCACGCCCAGCCGGTCGCGCTGCAATCCGAAGGCGGCCGCCGGCACGCGCTGGCGGTAGACGAAATAGGCCGTCAGCGCGACCAGCAGCAGAGCATCGAACCACTTGCGGACGATCACGAGGAAGCTGAAGGAGAGGTCCACGGCCTCCGGGAAACTCAGCGCGGCCGCGAGGTCGAAACCGAACGGGATCAGCAGGGCCACCACAAGCAGCAGTGCCAGATCGAGCGCGGCATTGCGACGCAGCAGACACGACAGGTCGAGCGGCCCGGGCGCGGCGGGCGCGCTGGCGTACAGGACCGGGCGCGCCGCGATCACCTCCGATGCGGCTGATTCGGCGTTGGGCGGCAGCTCAGTCACGGTGTCCCTCACGCTTGTCTTCACCGATAATACCCGGTCCGAATGGAATCGGCGCGGGGCGGAGAGTGTATGCCCGGCAAACGTGCACAGGCAGAACAAAGTCGCCATCGACGACGCCCGCACGGACCAGCTTGGCGGCGATGGCTACATAGCGCTCAGGGTCAATTCGTCTCCCCGCCAATGCGCTGCCAACCGGGCGAGTGGTACGTCGCTCGCGCATCACTGGCAAACGCCGGGCTGCCGCGGCGAATGCCGCTGCTGACGACCTTCCTGAAGGGCGGCACGACCCTGACGACACACTGCCTTTGGCTGCATGCCATCGAGGGCTCCGCTGGCCGCTCTGAGCTGCTGGGGTGGTTGGAGACCCCGACCAACGCGACGCACATGCAGGGGTGCCTGCCCGAGTCCGCTGCGGCGGAAGCGGTCACCGAAGTGACCTTTCATCACGTTTCCGAGCGCGACCCAAAATGCCACCCGCTTGCCAACGTGCCCTGGTGGAGCACGTACCAGACGCCGTTCACGATTCGCCAGGTCGTGTTGCCAGCGCGCCTGGAGGTGCTGGCCCCGCTGCTGGACGGGCAAGCGATCAGGATCGTGGACGCGCCGCGGTCCTTCGCCGAGCTGCGCACCGCGGCCCGCGGCAATGCGTGTGTCATGGACCCCCGGTGGGTCGCCGACCTCGCGCTCACTTTGGCCGACCTGGAGCGTCTGGCGGCCGGCGCGTGGTTGCTGGTCGACCTGGAGACGATGGCCCGATTGACAGCCGCAGCCGGTGCCGCCGATGCACAATTGGTCACGCACGCAGCGCTGCACGGGCTGATGTCCGCGCGGGTCGAGTACGCGGATGTGCCCACGCGCGGGCTGGCGTTGCAGGACGTCGTGCCCTATTCGACGCTGGACCCACAGGGCCGCTTCCAGGTCCGCGGGATCAAGGCCAACCGCGCCTGGCAGCGCTACGCCGACGACGTGGGTCTGGCGACGTTGCTCTCCGGCGAAACGCCCTGGGCACAGCGGCACGGCGACGTGCTGTCGGCGATGCGCGCGGTAAGCGGCGGGGAGCTGATCGCCACGGACCTGCCGTGGCTGGTGGCCGGCGTGCACGGTCCGGTGCTGGCGCCGCATCTGGCGGCCCACCTGTTGCGGATGCACCTCGCGGCCCCGATCAAGGAACACCTGCAATATTGGACGCGCTGGGACGATCCGGACACCATCGTCCGGGACATCATCGACCTGGCACGGCGCTACCCACCCTTGCGAGCGGTGCGCTGGGCCTCCCCGGACCCCGCCGTCGCACACCTGGGAATTACCCTGGCCCCACCCGGCGAGCCCTTGACCCGCCATGTCCTCTTCGCAACGGGGCGCATGGACAGCTTCGACGTCCACGACGGGTTGCCGCCCGAGCCCATGATGATCTTCATGAAGTGGCTGGCGCGCGAAGCGCGCGAGCGGACGAGCTGGGTGCGGCAACACTTGGCCGGACAAGCGGTCACGTGGCAGTTTGACACGGCTGCCGGGCTCAAGTACGCCGCGAACTACGCAGCCGCCTCGCGGCCATCCGACCCATCGATCCCGCAGCCCGAGGTGATGCAGGTCCGCATCGACACAGCCGCAGCGCATGACCGGAGCCCGGCCCGCGCGCCGCGGATCGCACTCACCGACGACGAAGGCCTGCATGGCGACCAGTCGCTCGTGTTCCAGGACACGCTCACCCGGCGCCTCTGCCGGGTCATCGAGGGGCGCGCGCGGCCCGACTCCCCGCCCGGTCAGGGAGCGGTCGGCGGAGGGTCGGCAGCGCAGTTTGCCAGCGACGCCGGTTGATGTTACAAACGATGTTTTCAACGGATGTCACAACAGCCAACGAGGCGACATGAGTTTTCGCGATCTCGGCAACACATGCGTGATCGGGCTGCAGTGGGGCGACGAGGGCAAGGGCAAGGTCGTCGACCTGCTCCTGGCCGAGTTCGACGTGGTGGTCCGCTACTCGGGCGGTGCCAACGCCGGGCACACCGTCGTCATTGAAGGCGAGAAGTTCGCGCTTCATCAGTTGCCGAGTGGCATCCTGCGGGAAGAGGTCATCAGCGTGATCACTCCGGGGGCGGTGATCGACCCCGCGGTACTGCTGGGAGAAATCGCGTCGCTGCGGGCACGGGGGGTCAAGATCGGCGACAACCTGCGGATCAGCGACCGCGCCCACCTGGTCTTTCCGTATCATCGCCGGGAGGACGCCCTGGCGGAGGGCGCCGCGCCCGCGGCGCAGAAGCTGGGGACGACGGGCCGCGGGATCGGCCCTTGCTATGCCGACAAGCACGCACGGCACTGGGCGATACGCGTGTGCGACCTGCATCCCGCCGGCCGCTTCCACGAGCGACTGGCCGCCGTGGTGGCCCACAAGAATGCCTACCTGGCGGGCGTCTTCGGGCTGCGGGAGCTGTTTGACGCGGCCCGGATCGCCGACGAATACCTGGCCTTCGCCGAGGAGCTGCAGCCCTTCGTGTGCAACACGACCCGGCTGCTGCACAAGCTGTGGAAGTCCGGCCAGCGCCTGCTGTTCGAAGGCGCCCAGGGCACCCTGCTCGACGTCGATCACGGCACCTATCCCTATGTGACGAGCTCGAGCGCGGGCGGCGGCGTGACCAGCGGCGCGGGTGTGCCGCTTGCGGCGTGCAAGTCGATCGTGGGCGTCATCAAGGCCTATGCCACGCGCGTCGGGGCCGGCCCATTCCCGACCGAGCTGAAGGACGCCTGCGGCGAAACCATCCGGCAGCGCGGACACGAGTTCGGGACGACGACAGGCAGACCCCGCCGCTGCGGCTGGTTCGACGTCGTCGCCGCCTCGTACGCGGCCCAGCTCACCGGCCCGACGTGCCTGGCCTTGATGCACCTGGACACGCTGACGGGGCTAGACCCGCTGAAGATGTGCGTGGGCTACAAGGCCGGCGGCGCGCTGCTCGAGGAGTTCCCCGCCGATGCACGCCTGCTGGACGAGGTCGAGCCGGTGTACGCCACGCTGCCCGGCTGGTCCGAGGACATCCGCGGGTGCCACCACTGGGGAGACTTGCCGGTGCCCGCGCGGGACTACGTGCGACTCCTGAGCGAACGGCTGGCGTCGCCGGTACGTATGATCGGTGTGGGACCTTCGCGCGAGCAGATGATGCTTGTCGGGCACGAGGTGTAGGCATGCCGACGCAGCCGCCGCTCGATCCCGTCGCCGTGCTGGGCCTGCCGCGCGGGGCGCTGCCGCGCCACATCGCCATCATCATGGACGGCAACGGCCGCTGGGCCCAACAGCGCGGCTTGCCGCGGATCGAGGGCCATCGTCATGCCGCGGCTTCCGTGCGCGAGGTGGTGACGCACTGTGCCCGGCTGGGCCTCCAATGCCTGACGCTCTACAGCTTCAGCCTGGAGAACTGGAAGCGCCCGCCGGACGAGGTCAACGCCCTCATGGCGCTCTATGCCGAGTACCTCGCTTCGGAGCGCCAGGAGATCATGGACAACAACATTCGCATCGTCCAGATTGGACAGCGCGAGCGGCTGCCGGCGAGCGTGCTGCGAGAACTGGATGCCACCGTGCAGGCCAGTCAGGCGAATCAGGGCATGACCTTGTGCCTGGCATTGAACTACGGCGCGCGGGCGGAGATCGTCGACGCCGTCCGGCGGCTGGCCCAGCGCGTCGCGAGCGGCGAGCTGCGTCCGGCCGACATTGACGAGGGGTCGCTGACCGGCGCCCTGTACACGGCCGGCCTGCCGGACCCGGATTTGGTGGTCCGCACGGCCGGCGAGCTGCGCGTCAGCAACTTCCTGCTGTGGCAGATCAGCTACGCCGAGCTGTACGTCACGCCGGCGCTGTGGCCTGACTTCCGCGCGCCGGACCTGTACGCCGCGATCCGGGAATACGCGGGGCGCGTGCGGCGCTTCGGGGCGGTCGTGGAGCCGGCCGCGGCCCCCGGGCTGGGAACGCTGGTCTGAGAACCGGTCGGAGCGTCAGAAAGCGAACATGCGCACGCGCTTGCTGGTTGGGATTCCCTTGGCAGTCGCGATCATCGCATTGCTGCTGGCGGACGGCCACCTGTCCGCGCGACCGGCCCCAGACCTGACGATTCCCGGCCTGCGCGCCAACGTCGGTGCTTGGCTCGCCAACGGGGCCATCTGCACCGCCGTCGTGCTGATCCTGACCGTGGCCGCCACCTGGGAGCTCGTGCATCTGGCCCGCGTACGCGGGCACCGGCCGTTCGGCCTGACCGCCCAGGTCTTCGCCGCCGCAATGGTCATTGGCCCCTACGTGTCGTACAACCTGTCTCCGCTCACCGGCGGCTATGATGAATCGCTGCCGATGCTGTGGCTGGCGCTCGCACTGGGGTTCGTGTTTTTCCTCCAGGCGGTCAAGTGCGGGACGCAGAACGCGATGGAGAACCTGGCCGTCACCATCTTCATCATCTTCTACGCGGGCGGGCTGGCCGGTTTCATGACCAAGCTGCGGATGGAGATCGGCGGATCGACGGGCGTGGCGGTCCTGCTGTTTTCCATCTTCCTCGTGAAGATGACCGACACGGGCGCGTATTTCGCCGGCCGGGCCTTCGGGCGTCACAAGATGGTCGAGTGGCTGAGTCCGAAGAAGACCTGGGAGGGCTTTGCCGGCGGCATGGTGGCCACGATCGGCTGCGCCCTGGCCGTCGGGCAGTGGCTGCACGCGGCACACATCGTGCGGATCGAAGAGCGCTACCTGTCGCACTTCTGGGCGCTGGTCGTGCTGGGGCTGTTGCTGGGGCTGTTCTCGGTCGCGGGCGACCTGTGCGCCTCGCTGCTGAAACGCGACGCCGCCGTGAAGGACTCGGGCCAGGCGCTGCCGGGGCTGGGCGGCGTGCTCGACGTGCTCGACTCGCCGCTGCTGGCGGCCCCGGTCGCATGGCTGTTCTGGACGCGGATGTTCCATGTCGCCGCAGCGTAGCGGCCGGCGCCTCGCCGGACGGGTACAACCTCGTTTCTGGCCCGCCACGCGAAGGTGATCAACGTAATCAAATTTCTGCACCCCCCGGTTGATCATGTTGGTTATCGGGACGTAAGAAGCCATCAGCCATCAGCTTTCAGCCGTCAGCCAAAGCGAACCGCCGAGACGCCGAGAGCGCCCCAGGCACGGCCTGCGGCCCTGCCGTGGCCGGCAAGAGACACAGAGCCCGAAGCGCGAGCGACGGACCCCGTAGCGTTCGGCCCTCCCCCGTGGCCGACATGGATCGGCGGAGAATCGTGGCATGGCGCGCTCACAAGGGGAGTATTCACCACAAAGACACAGAGGCACAGAGAGGTTCTTAGTTTGTGTGAAATTGGCGGGGGCTGGCGGATTCAGGCAACCGCCAAGGCGCCAAAGCGCTGAGAACGGGTGGGAATTGGAGGGGATCATCCACAGATTTCGCCGATGGGCACCGATTCGGGGCGGGGAGGGGCGTGAGCACTCAAGCACGGGCCGCATTCCCGCGGCGTGGCTGTCAAAGCGGGCTTGTTTTCGTGTGCGTCCCGCGAGCTCTCCCGCACCCAGTATGGTGTTCCGGGAGTTCGGAATTCAACAGCCCCACCAAGACCGCTTGTCACCGGGCCGTCCGCACTATCGGCGTCCTAGTGATCGGAGAGGCCGCGCCGCTGATGGCGCGCCTCACCGTGCCGCGACGGGAACTGCGACAAGCACGCCAACGCATCCTGAAGCCGCGCCTCTATCAAGGAACAGTGGTATCGAAAAAACAAACGGCTCCCGATCGTGCTGCGTCCGGTGTAGGCAACGATTGGTATACCCCATTGCTTGGCGTATACCATCTCACAAATGACGCCAACGTACTGGTGGTTTGGCAGCGACACGTCGACGAGCATGACATCTGCGCCGCGCAGAATGGACAAATCGCGCTCGACAAGATTCCCAGGATCGCGCCCGGTCCCGAGGTCGCAGTCCGTCCCATAGTACTCCGCGGTGTTTAGCAGCACATGGCCCCGTCGAACCATCTGCCTACCCATGCGTCGATAGCGGCGCAGAACCCTGCTTGGGTGTATCCCGTCCATTGGTGAGCTGAAGAAAATCATTGACATGGGTGCGTGTGACAGGCGGAGAGTCTTCGGAGCGTTGCCTCTGCTCGTTCTTGGTGCGGGAATCTTTGCCAGTCCCACTGCCCGACAAGGCCAACGTGGCTGGAGAGGAGGCGGCGCAGATATTGAGATGGCAGTCCGCGTGGCGGGTGGCTTCCGTAGCACCTCCCCACCTCGTCTTCAATCAAAAGGTATGGCTGCTGCTCCAAGTAGGATGTCTGCGAGAACAAGCCAGGCTCGACTTGTTCCATTGGGAGATTATCCCGAACAACGTCAATGAACCCTGCCACGGCGGGGCACGCGTGGGTGTGCGCATGAACCACAGAATTCCCAGCAAGGCGCTGGTCCGATACGCTCCCATGCTCAAAGAACATCATCGGACCACACTCCGCTCCCATTAAGGAACGTATTCTCCGTTTCACCTCCCCAAAGTCCGCCCACATATGCGCCGGCAGTGCACCCATGCAGGGGACGTGCTGCTCCGAGACGATGAGCACGTATCCCTCGACGATGTGGCCGAGCGCGGGCACCACCACAAACCCGGACTGTCGGAGAAGCGGCTTATCATAAAGCCGGTGCGCGAATGCATGCGATCCGCCTTGAGACGCGACGCTGCACATTCTGCAGCCCAGCGGCAAGAGCAGTTGTGTCGTGCGAGGTTTCACCGCGTAGATGTGCACCCAGGCCTCGGGCCCAGACTCCTCATCAGGCGGATCCGGCGCATAAACCTGGAAACCCGACGTGCTAACCAATTCCCGCAACTGGTTAGACCACTGGAGAACATAGTACCGTGGGCACGAGGGGTACTCCTCATTGACAACGTGCCCCGATCCTCGTCGCGCAGACACGTAAAGCGCTCCGCCTGGCTTCAGTATCCTGAAGAACTCATCCATTACCAAAGTTAGGTCCCGCTCGGATAGGTGGTGCACCGAAGCATTGGCCCAAATGCCATCGAACGTCTCATCGTGAAAACGCAAATCGCGCAAGTCCATGAGGAAAACTTGGCCAGCGCTACAGGATCGTGCGAGTTTGACCATCTCCTCGGAATAGTCGACCCCGACAACACGGAATCCCTGCTGGACAAAAACCTTGGCGTCGCGCCCAGGGCCACAGCCGGCGTCCAGGATCCAGCCGGCCGCAGGAACCCGGTGGACGAAGGCGCGCATGCGCAACGCCGCCGCTGTTGGGTCAGCGTGCTTCACCGCGAAAGCAGTAGCAGCACGGTTGTATGAGCACCGGGTTACCTCGTACTCTGCTGACCCGAGTTCCGAAGATTCCGCGCGCTGCATCTCACGCCCCGGATTGCGAGCGACGGTCAGGGGTGCGCTCGCGGGGTTACTAGACGTTCGGTTATTTGCACTTTGTCGTAGAACATCTGGAACCACTTCAGGATACAGTAGGGGCCTCCATTCTCCACGAGTTCAATCTGGGGACTCTTGAGCGCGTCACGTCCGCGCTCGTAGAAGCTTACGAGCGCCCTCATGTCGTCGATCAGGATCACCCGGAAGCTTGGCATTTGGTTGTGGTTCTTCACCACGAGCTTCCGGTGGACGTCTCGGGCGATCTCCTGTAAGAGCGTGTGCCCCCTACCGACCAACTCAGCGCTCCTAAGCGTGCCAGGGCGGTCCATGTAGTAGCTGTCTATCTCGGCGAGCAGCAGTCGATTCGCCGCGTTTACCGTCACAAACTCGAAGTCGACCTGCTTTTGGTCCTCAAATATGTCTCTGCTGTTGTGCACGACGTTGAAAGCACTCATGCCCAGCCAGCGAAAGGTGTGCTTCGCGCTGGTCAGTGATGACCGAAGCGTGGTTTCCATGGACGGAATCAGCGCGGTAACCCCAAGCGGGCACACCGCCTCTTTGTGCTTGGTTACGCAGCAGTAACTTGCCGTGGACCGGGCCTGCTGCAACTGGGCCCCGAGACGGGCTATTTCTTCCGTCCCCTGATGGACCTGTTGAGCAGCAGAGTATAGTTTGCTCGCCAAAATCCAAAAGGACGTCGCGAGAACAGCGCACACGAACATAATGCCGAAAAGAACCAGGCCCGGTTGGAGGCCAAGTGGTTCGGCGAGCAGCCACAGCGCGCCAAACACTCCCAAAAAGATCCCGACGCCCCAAAGGAAGCTGCGTCCCGCACCAAAACCGAAGGCCCAGCGCTTGGACGGCGTCATGCCGTGTTCCTCCGTAGGTGGGTCAGAGAGGGTGGCGCGCCTCGCGGAGTCCCGGCTACGAAACTTCGGACGCAGCCTGACGTGGCCTTCAGCACGACCATCTCCCCGACTAGTGCCTTCATGGTAGCTTGGGGCACTGTCTGGATCAATAGTCCTTGCTCGGCTCCGCTTGCCGGACAGCGTGGGACTTCCGCTATGGCTTGGCGTGGGTCGCAAACCACGGAGCGCGGAGCGCAGCCTGCACGCTCCACGGTTCGGCAACCGGCGTATCGTCCGGCGGCCGACCGTCTGGTCTCCGACGACCTGTAGCCACGGTTGGGAATCCGGGCACACCATACTCATTTGAATCCGGAATCCGGGGACATCATACTCATCTCGCGTTGTGATTCCGGCTTCCGAACCCGCGGTTCTTTGGGTCGCGTGACGGAGAGAATGGCGGGGACGGGCGGAATTGAGCTAGGGACGAAGGGACGAGGGGGCAACAGGGCAACCAGGCAACGGGGCAACGAGGCACGGAGGGACGAGGGCGACGAGGCAGCGGGGCGGGACGGAGGGGACGAACGGCCGGAATTCCGGGGACAGCATACTCAATTCGGCACCAGCTTTTTTGTCAAGGTGAAGCTTCCGCGGACGCGAGCATCGGCGGAGGAGGGATGCGGTGCTCCAGCCGTCGGGCCGCTCCCTCCCGGTCGCGGTTCGGATTGGGCGGTATCCGCCGCGGCGGACCGGACGCTGCACGAAAAGCGGGTACAGGCACCGCGCGGCGGCGCCGCTGCGAGCCAGTCCCCGTTTTTCGCACAGAAGACGTCCGGTATCCGCCGCGGCGGACCGGGACGATCGTCAGGCACCCGCCACGGCGGGCAGGCTCCGCCCGGATGGTACATTCCCCGGCCGGCGAGCCGCCGGCCGCTACTTGGCGCGCCGGCGTGCGCTATCGAGCCGGCGCATCGCGGTCAGATCGTAATAGCGCTCGCCGCACGCGGCGCAGACCTCGGCCTCTATGCCGCTGACTGTCCGGCCACCGGCGAGGCGGACAGAAATCCGGCGACGAGACAGCGACCGCGAACCGCACATGACGCAGACCGTCAGGTTGGCGGTACTACTCGCCGAGCGTGGCGAGTTTGGCGGAGACGAAGACGTAGAACATTTCACGTCCCGCTTCACGGACAATCGCGCCCTTCGTGTAGATGAGCGTCCCGTCGTAGGTGAAACTCTTGATGACATACAGTTTCTCGCCGGCATGGCGTCTTGACCCGCTGCGCGAGCGCAGCGTCTTCCGGATCGCTTGGGCGTTCAGGATGGACTCGACGACGTCATTGACGGTCAGGTCGTCGGCATCCATCTCCTGGCGCGCCTTTTCGGTGAAACGGACCCAGCCGCGGAGCACCAGGCGTTTGATCCGAACGAGCACATCCATCGCGGCTTTATTCTACCCCGGCGGCGTCTAGCGGCTAGGGCGTGTATCACCATGGAGAAGCGGGTACAGGCACCTGAACGTCGGAAGGCACGGAGGCACGGAGGAAAAACGGGTACAGGCACTTCGCGGCGGCGCCGCTGCGAGCCAGTCCCCGTTTTTCGCTACCGGGTCAACGCATAGCCGATCAGCACCGCCGCTCCTAGCACCACGCGGTAGATCGCGAACGGCGTGAAGCGATACCGCCGCACGTAACCCATGAACGCCGCCACAACCACGAGCGCCACAACGAACGCCGTCGCACTACCCGCGATGACAATCACCGCCACGTCGGGGCTCAGGTCGTGCCGGTACTTCCAGAGCGTCTTTAACGCCGCACCAAGCATGGTCGGAATCGCCAGGTAGAACGAGAACTCGGTGGCGACGCGCGGCGTCAGGCCGAGGGCCATACCGGCCATGATCGAGGCCCCCGCCCGCGACACGCCCGGCCACATGCTCAGGCACTGGAGTAGCCCAATCAGAAATGCCTGGCGGAGGGTGACGTCTTCGAGCTCCTGCGGGCGGTCGCGGCGGTAGCGGCGATCGATGAACTCCATGACGCCCGCGCCGACGATGAGCGCCGCGGCCACCGCCACCGGCATGTTCTCCAACGGGTCCAGCAAGTTCTTCAGCGTCAGGCCGACGACGACCGTGGGCACCAGCGCGACGACCAGCTTGGTCAGGATGTGCCGCCGCCAGTCGCGTGCGCGGGGCCGAAACGTCCGCCGCCAGAGGTCGCGCCAGAAGTAGAGAATGACGGCGATAATCGCCCCGAACTGGCTCACCCACAGCAGTACGCGCCAGGGCGAGACGTCGCCGCTAATCCTGAGAACCCACTCGGCCAGGATCAAATGCCCCGTGCTGGAAATCGGCAGGAACTCGGACAGACCTTCGATGATGCCGAGCAGGATGGCGTTGAACAGCTCCATCGGGGATGTCCTAGCGCGGGTCCGCCCGCATCAGATACCCAGCCAGGTGCCCAGGGGCGTGAGGTGCCACAAGACCTGACCGAGCAGGTTAGCGTACAGACCGGCCACGAGGTCGTCCGTCAGAATCCCCCAGCCGGCGGGCAGCCGCTCGGCACTGCGTGCCGGCGGCGGCTTGATCACGTCGAAAACGCGAAACAAGAAGAAGCCCATTCCCGCCACGCACGCGACCGCCCAGACGCCGGCCGTATAGGCGACGGGCAAGGCCAATAGGGTAAGCCACTGGCCGGCGAACTCGTCGAGCACGAACGGCTTGGGGTCGGCGCGGCCGAAGCGCGCAATGGCCCAGCCGCCGAAGCGCACGGACAGCACGCTTGCCAGCAGCACGCCCGCGACGAGCACGACCTCGACAACAGCGCGCGGCAGATGCGCGGCGGTGGCCACGAGCCACAGCAGCCCGAACGAGGCGACCGCGACCAGGGAGCCCCACGTACCGGGGGCCAGCGGCAGGAAGCCGCTACCCAAGACGGTCACTCAGGCCGTTTTCAGCAGATCTTGCGTGCCCTTCACCTGGATTCTCCGGGGGTTAAGGACTCGGGAGATGGACCCGCCGGGCCATCCGTTTCAGAAGTCGAGCGGGCCGGGGCTCCCCCGCCCAAGGCGGCGTTAGTGAGCAGGAAAGACCGGGCCCGGTGCAGGTACGACACCGCCGACAGCGCGGTCACAAGCACCGTCAGCCAGACGCAGGCGGTCCGCACGGGCTGCATGAAGCCGATGTCCCAGGCCAGTTGTCCCAGAATGACGCAGACGGTTGCGGACTGAATGAACATCTTGAGCTTGCCGACCCAGGAGGCGCCGAATTCCTGCCCGGCGCCCTCAGCGTGCGACCGGACCGCCGAGACCAACAGCTCGCGCGTCAGGATCACGATGGCCATCCACGGCTGCACGTCGGTGATGTTGACGTTGGTCCGGCTGTCCCAAAACTGCCGGCAGGCGAACAGGACGAAGGCCCCACACACCATGATCTTGTCCACGACCGGGTCGAGGATGCGTCCGAACGACGTGACCGAGCGCATCATGCGGGCCAGCAGCCCGTCGATGATGTCCGTCAGCGCTGCGACCAGGAACACCCAGAACGACACGTGCAGCAGCCAGCGGAGGTCGGCGATGCGCCCGGCGTCAAAGCACGAGAGCAGGGCGAAGAACACCACGGCCAGCCCCAGCCGACCCAACGTAATCTGGTTTGGAAGGTTGATCCTCATCCGGGCACGATCACGCTGATGGTCGCGCCAGCGCCGCGCGCGCCCACCGGGTACTCGCGAAACGGGTCGCTGCGCACCGCGACCTGCGTCCACGCCGCCCGGCCAGCAGGGCACTGGCCGTCCGCCGCGGCGGACACGTGTGCGAAGCCCTGACCGCTGGCCGCACTACCCGCCGGCGGCGGCCTGAGCCTGGTCCGCGAGGATGATCAGAATGGCACCGATCAGGTTCAGCAGCTCGTACACGACGAAGATCAGGAAGAAAGGCATGCGCACGCTCCGAAAACGGGTCCTGCGAGCGACCGGTCGAAAACCTGCGTAAAGCCTACCGCCGGTCGCGCCCACCGCAAGTGAGGCCCGTTAAACATCGAGGAACAAACAGCCCCCCATCCGCCGACCGGCGACGCCGGGCGGCCCATACCCCCGGCGGCTTTTTTCGCGGACCCGAATGGGCAGTTTTCGATTCAGCGCTGCCCGGCCGGCCGGTATGATGCTATAGTGTGGAGGAAGGGCTCGGATGCTCCGGGGGGGCGGTCACAGAGTGAGGAGGACAGCCATGCGCACACGGCGTTGGGGCGACCTTGCGAGAGTCACCCTTGTTCTGACGTTGTCGGGATATGCATTCTCGGTCCCAGCGCGGGCTCAGGAGCACCCGCTCCCCGCCGGCACCCCCCTGCCGCGGGGTGCGCAGGTCATGAGCCCGTACGACGACGTCGGGATCGCGGCGCGCGTCGCACAGGTACGCAACAGCCTCCCCAACATCATGCTGACCGGCTACTGGCCGCCGACGAACGACATGCTGCGGCAGTTCAGCCCGAATCCGGCGCAGAACCCAGGCGGCTGGGTCGGCGAGAACTGGGAGGGCCGCGGCTACAACATCTACGCCTTCTTCCCCGAGTTCCCCGACGGCCTAGGCAAGGGCGAGGGCGACCTCGAGGTCGACTACCAGGACACGTCCGTGGACTTCTGGTACTTCACCGGCATCGTCCAGCCAATGGCGATCATCACCTTCGGGCGGGCAGGCGACGATTACTTCTGGGAAGTCGAGCTGCGCCAGCGGAATCTGGCTGAGTACGCCTGGTTCGACGACTACCTTGCGCCGGTCAAGCCCACCCCCGCGCCGCCCGATGACTCGGTCCCACCCGGCTACGCGCGCTGGTCCAGCCTGCCGACGGACATGATCGCCGCGGACGTGAACGCCGCGAACCTGGGCATCACGGCCTTCGTGGATGCGACCGGGTACTGCGGGGCCTTCCTGTGCGAGTACATCGCGTATCACGGGACGTGGTACCACGACATTCACCCGGACCCGTTCGATCCGCAGTGGATGCTGGCGGCCGGGCACATCCACGTGGGCGGCTTCATCAGCGTGCCCAATGCCGCGCAGGCCGCCGAGATCAGCCTGCGGGACGTGATCGCCTCGGTGGACTCGCAGCGCCTCTACACCGGGGACCTGAACTGCGACTGGTCCGTCGATTTCTTGGACATCAACCCGTTCGTGCTGCGGCTCAGCAATCCGCAGGGGTACTGGAACGCCTTTCCCCGTTGCCTGGACGCCAACGGCGACATCAACAGCGATGGCGTCGTGGATTTCGGCGACATCAACCCCTTTGTGGCGTTGCTGACTGGCGGTTGACGTCACGATCGACGCCGGGCGGGCCACACGCCCGCCGGCGCGGCGCTGGCCAGAGGATATTCCGGCGAGCCGAAACGGTCGCCTCTCCGCCGAAGCGTTCGAATCAAGGCGTGAGGGTGAAACGATGAAACCGAAGAGCGGTGCCTTGATGGAAAAGGGCGGCGCGCGCTTTGCAGCGCAGATCGCCGCCGGAATACTGTTCACAGCGACGGCCGTCTGCGGGACCGGCATTGGCGCGGCCCAGGCGACGGAGCGGCTGGTCCCCAGCCAGTACCCGACCATCCAGGCGGCGATCAACGTGGCGGTGGACGGCGACGTCGTGATCGTCGCCGACGGGGTGTACACGGGCACCGGCAATCGGGACATCGATTACCTGGGCAAGGCGCTGACGGTCCGGTCCGAAAGCGGCCCAGAGAGCTGCATCATCGACTGCCAGGCGTCGTCGGGAAATCGCCATCGCGGCTTCTTCTTCCACACCAACGAGACCGCCGCAGCGGTGCTGAACGGCTTCACGATCCAGAACGGGTTCGCCCCATACAACGCGCCGTGCGAAGCTTCGGGCGGCGGTATCCTGTGCAAAGACAACGCGAACCCGACCATCCAGAACTGCATCATCCGAGGGAACAGGGCGGTTTACTGAGGGGGTGGCGGTATTGAGTGCTGGTACAGCGCTGCGACCATTATCAATTGCGTGATCACCGACAACCTCGCCGACGGCAGCGGAGGCGGCATTGATTGTGAGTACGACACTCCCGTGATTGTGAATTGTCTGATTGCGAGGAACGTCGCCACCCACTGGGCCGGCGGCGGCATATTCGGCAGCGCGCTGGTGTATGGGTGTACGATCACCGAGAACCAAGCACCCGGCGGCGGGGGCGGAGGTGTGGGCGGAAACTACTCTCCCATCTACAACAGCATCCTCTGGGCGAATGAGCCCGACCAAGCGCAGTACGTTATTGTGAGCTACAGCAATGTCCAAGACGGCTGGCCGGGCGAAGGCAATATCAACGCCGATCCGCTGTTTGTGGATCCGGCCGGCGGGGATTATCACCTGCAGGCGGGTTCGCCGTGCATCGATACGGGCGATCCAGCGTTCCTGCCGCTACCGGGCGAGGTCGATCTGGATGGCCAGCGGCGGGTCTGGGACGGCAACGGCGACGGCCTGAGCTACGTGGACATGGGCGTCGATGAGTACGGCTCCTTCGTCTGCGGCGACCTGAATTGCGACGGCAGCGTTGACTTCGGCGACATCAACCCGTACGTGCTGGCGCTGACCGACCCGGCCGCCTACGGAGCGACGTTCCCCGCGTGCGACATCCTGAACGCCGACATCAACAGCGACGGCGTCGTGGATTTCGGGGACATCAATCCGTTCGTGGCTTTGATGACCGGACAATAGGGTATGCAGTGGCCGGCGCTTCGCGCGGCCGACCCCCATGTCGGACATAGAAGTCGGTAAGGCGCGGCCCGCCACGGCCGACGGCCCTGTTAACCAGCTCGCTGGCTCGACGCCGACCGCGACGGCACGTATGCTGGGGGCTGTTCGAGCCCAACACTGAGAAAGCGAGGAAGAGACATGGCACAAGAGCAACCCGTGAACGTGGGCACGTTTTGCTGGACGGAGTTGATGACGCGCGACATCGCCGCGGCCAAGAAGTTCTACGCCGACCTGATCGGCTGGCGGATGGTCGACGAGAACTTCGGCGGAATGCCGTACACGATGATGTTCCCGCCGGGAGCAAAGGACGCGGTCGGCGGCATGATGCAGATGAGCGGCCCGCAGTTTGAAGGCGTGCCGCCGCACTGGATGCCGTACGTCCTGGTCAAGGACATCGACGAGCGGGCCCAGCGCTGCACGCAGCTCGGCGGCAAGATCAAAGTCCCGCCGACGGACATCCCGAACATCGGCCGTTTCTGCGTCATCGAGGACCCGACGGGCGCGGTGATCTCGCTGTTCCAGGGCCGCTAGCGTCGGGCCCCGGATGATTCGTTGGACAGCCGGCGCGACGCCGGTGCCACTCTTAACGCAGCGTCCGGGCTACGCCGCTGTGCGCGCTGCGATGATGCTGGTGCGCGTGGCGCGCCCGATGGTGCTTGTGGCCCGACTTTGCAGCCGCCTTCTGATGCCGCTTCGCGGCGTGCTTCTTCGCTTTGGCCTGGTGATGCTTGCCGGCCGGCGTCCTGTCGCGCCGCGCCTGTGTGGCCACTTTGGCGCCGCCGGGCGGCGCCGCGTACGCGGGCGTGTCGGCCACCAGCCCGGTTGCCAGACCGAACGCCGCCATGAGCACTCCCGCGACCCCATTGCGAATACCGCGCGTCAACATGGTTCGTCTCCTTGCGAACGGCCTTTCCATGGAGCCGGCTACGTGCCCGCCGACCGCGCCGCTGGTCTTCCACGCGGGCCTTAAACGTGTTATACGCGGTGGCTCGACCAAGGGTTGAGGAGCCCAACAACGACCATGATCAAGACCTTTGAAGGGCACGCCCCCGAGATCGGTTCCGGCTCCTACGTTCACCCCAGCGCCGATGTTTTCGGCGCCGTCCGGATCGGCACCGGCTGCTGGATCGGGCCGGGGGCCCGCATCCGCGGCGACTATGGCCGGATCGAGATCGGCGACCATACCGCTGTCGAGGATAACTGCGTCATCCATGCCCGGCCGGGCGAGCAAACCACGATCGGCCAGTGGGTCACGTTGGGCCACGGCTGCATCGTGCACAACGCGACGATCCACGACTGGGCGATCATCGGCATGGGTGCGATCGTCTCGGATTGGGCCGACATCGGCGAATGGGCGGTGGTCGGCGAGGGGGCCGTCGTCCGACAGCGCCAGCAGATCGCCCCGGGCCGCATCGCGGTCGGGACGCCGGCGCGACTGCTGGACAAGCCGGTCGGCGAGGAATTCAAGGCGCAGTGGACGGGCTTCAAGCGGCTGTACGTTGACCTGGCCCGGCGGTATCCGGCGGGGCTGAAGTGACCTGTCGCAGCTACAGACAGTGCGGCGTGGAACACAGCGGCCGATCTCCGGGTCGGCCACGGGGGGTTGCCCCACGTACACCCACACGGCCGGTACGGAGCCCGGCCGCAACAGTCGCCACGCGCTACTGCGGCGTCACCATCACCGTCAGGGTGCACGTGTTGGCACCGCTGTATGGGTACACGTGGATCAGGAACTCGCCCGTCTCAGAGAAGCCGCTGACGGCTTCCTCGCCGGTAGTCGTTGCCGAGACGTCCAGCGTGTGGCCTGCGCCGTCGCGCAGCGCCAGGTCGATATCGCCCAGATCCTGCTCGAATGCGAGCGTGACCTCGATCTGGGCCGGTCCGCCGGCGTCCACCCGGAACCAGTCCTCGTCGATGACGGTGATTTCGTAGGTGCCCGGGTCGATGAGGACCGCCGTCTCCAGGGTGTCGTTCTCCTCGAACGGATCATCCGTGATGGGCGTGGCCTTGATCGTCATGTCGCACAAGTTGACGCCGCTGTAACTGTACACGTGAATCAGGAACTCACCACCCGGCGCGTAGCCGCTCGCGACCTCAGTATCCGACGTCGACATCGAGATGGCGAGCAGTCCGCCGGCCGCGTCATACAGCTCGAGGTCCGCATCCCCGAGGTCGTTGTTGAACGCGAGCGTGACTTCCAGCACGGCCGACGTGCCGACCGCCACGCGGAACCAGTCGGAGTCGAGCACGCCGATCGCGTAGCGGCCCGGGGTGATCGCCGCCGCCGTCTCCATGCTGTCGTTCTCTTCCCACTGGTCCTCGACGACAGGGGTGAGGTCGACCGTCATGTGGCACGTGTTGGACTGGCCGTTGTACCCGTAGACGTGGAGAAGGAACTTGCCCGTCAGCGAGTACCCGCTCACGGTCTCGGTATCCGTCGCCGTGGTCGAGGTCGCCAGGGCCGTACCGTCGCCGTCGTAGAGCTCGAGCTCCAGATCCCCGTCCTCGTTCGCGAATGCGATGGTCACCTGAATCACGTCCGCCGTGTCCCCGTCGATGTGAAACCAGTCGTCATCGACGACCGTCAAGTCGTACTCGCCGGCCGTGATGAGCGCCGCCGTGTCCTGGGTGTCATTCTCCTCGTACTCGTCTTCCGTGAACGACTGGATGAACAGCGAGTAGTCCGGCTGAATCTCGCCCACTAACGGCTCCACGTTCACCAGGAACGTGCCCGGGCCGATGAACGGGGCCACCGCGGCATCCGTCCCGTTCTCCGCGTAGCCGTAAAAGCCGAAGCTGCCGAAGCGGTCGTCCCAGATCGCCATCGCGGTGGCAATCCGGCCCGCGGGCACCACCAGCTTGTACCAGTCGTCGTCGAAGCAGCGGAGTTGCGTGTACCGGCCGGGCGCCAGCTCAGCGGCTTGGTCCGGCGTATCGTTTTCTTCAAGCTCGTCATCACGAAGGCACCCGTCGGTATCGTCGGACAGCCGCAGCGCCACCAGCGGATCCACGCGCGCCGTGCTCTCTCCGGCCAACGTGGAATCGACCGCGAGGAACCCCTCGGCCGAGCCGCCGTCCGCCAGCGTCATACCGGCGGTGGCGTACGCGCGTCCGACGGTGGCCGGACCGGACTGGGCCGCCCAGGCCATTGTGATCATCACTTGCTCTTCACTTCCCGCAACCCGCGCGGCCGCCGTAAGCGCGGCGCCGGCGTCGGTCGCGTGCGGCTGTCCGTCCACCAGGAGGGAGTTGACCCCGTACTCCATAAAGTCCTGCTGGTAGCACATTTGTCGCAGGCGGCCGGCGTCGTCGAACGTGAAGAGGCCGAAGGTGCCGCCCGCTTCGGTCCGTGCCATTGCCCAGGTGCCGGCGACCTGTGGGGCCCCGCCCGGATCGTCCCCCAGCAACAGAATCAGCGGGTCGTTCGTCGGACACCCGGCCAGCGACAACGCGACCGCCGCGGTCAGCGCGGCGTACACGCAGGCGGTGAAAACTGGGCTCCTGTGCGATCCGCCGAAGTGCGGTCTGCTGAATGGCATGCCTTGTTGCTCCCGGACGCCCGTTGGGCGGCGCGCCGACCTTGAATCCTCTCCGCGGAGCATGGTTACGCAGCCATGCGGGTGTGCGCCCGGATGCCGCCGCCCGGCGTCACCGCCCCATTGGTCCCTGCCGCGTCACGACCGATCGTGCGAAAAGAGAACTCCGAAAGGGCCGCACTGAGCTCATCCTCAGTCGGCGATTGTACCTGCCAGGTGCGGGGCGGATCAACACGCGGCACGTACGCCGGCGGGGTCGCGATCCGTGACACTTCAGGCGGCCTTTGCGTGGCTGGTAGGGCAGGTCAAGTCCGCCCTGGCGGACGCGAGTTGGCGTGACAACCGCCGACCGGGTCGCGCAATGGCGGTGGGAAGTGTCGCGCACGCAAAGTTGCCGAAAAACATACGCGGCCCCTTGCCCGCGTGGGATTCTGGTCTTATACTATGGTAGCCATAGTATGCGGCAAGCAGTAACGGAGTCGCGCAATGCGGATCGAACGCGAGCTGATGCGGGGGGCCGGGCCGGTGGCGGTTCTCAAGCTGCTCGAACGCCGGGAGATGTACGGCTACGAGCTGGTTGAGACCTTGTCCCGGCGCAGCGATGGCGTGCTGGCGATGGGGCAATCGACGCTGTATCCGATGCTCTATAACCTCGAAGCGAAGGGGCTGATCGAGAGCGCGCTGCGCCTTGCGCCATCCGGTCGTGAGCGCCGCTACTACCGCATCACCAAAAAGGGCCGGACCCAACTGGCCCACACGACCGAGCATTGGCAGGCTGTGGTGCGGGCCATGCAGGCCCTGGGAATCGTGCCGGGCGGGGCATCCCCGCTGGAGGCCGGCGCATGAGCACCGCACCACACGGCGAGCAGCCGGCACTCTCGCATTTCCACCGTGTCCTGTGCACGCCGGTCGGCGAACTCCTCCACGGCCGCATCGGGCCGCGCACGACGGTCCGGCAGGTCGTGGACCAAGCAGCGCTGCCCGCCGCGCTGTCCGAATTAGTCCTGCGGGTGGTCGGCAAGACGCGTTTATGGGCCGGCGAGAAGCTGGCGGTCGCTCAGGAACTTGTCGCTCACTTTCAAGATGGGCTCGAAGCGGGCACCAGCGAGAATGACCTGCTGGCCTCGTTCGGCAACGCGAGACAGGCCGCCCGTCTGATCCGCCGGGCCAAGCTCCGCGGTCGACCGCTGCTCTGGAAGTTCGTGCACCTGACGAAGCGCACGGTCCAGGTGATTTTCGCCTTGTTGCTCGTGGCCTACGGCGTGCAGGCCGTGCGCTTGTATCGGCACTCTCCAAAAGTCACGCGCAACTACGTGGCGGAGTGGAACGCACCATCGTTGGCGGTGCCGGAGGCAGAGCGAGCCTGGCCCATCTATCGCACCGCCGTGTTGGGGCAGCACGGAGAAGTCCCCGCGTATGAAATGGCGGATTTGGATCCGGCCAGCCCGAATTGGGCGGCGCTGAACACATACGTCGCGGACAACGACTCGACCTTGGAGCTGTGTCGGCGTGCCGCCGCGATGCCCCAGTTGGGCGCGGTGCTGGATGCCAAAGTGGACAGCGACCTTCTGCAAGCGCTCGGTTTCGCCGAAGCCGGTCGGTCGAGCGCACCCGCGAGCGTCTCCGACAACCCAGACTTCCGCGCGGTGCAGACGCCGCCCCAATGCGCTGCGCTGCGCCGTGTGGCGCGACTCCTGGCACTCGATGCGCGGATCGCGGCGGTCGGTGGCGATGCGCAGCGCACCGCGGCAGACATCGATGCGCTGCACGGTGTGGTGGATCACGCGTTTCAGTTGCGACTGCTGATCGGCGACCTGGTAGGCCTGGCGATCGGCAACCTCACTTGTGACGCGGTACGGAGCATTCTGTACTCATATCCCAGCCTGCTGTCGGACGCAGCCCTCAAGTCGCTTGCCCACCGTCTCGCCGTCCTCGGCGGCGGGCCTGAATTGCGTCTGAATTTTGCATCCGAATATGCAGCCTTCGACGACACCCTGCAGCGCTGTTACACGGATGACGGTCGTGGCGATGGCCT